>JBGFRW010000001.1:0-3570 GCA_041694935.1 Pseudomonadota bacterium
CGACATGCAAGCCGTCACGGGCGCGATCTCCAAAGAAGACTGGCCGCTGGTCGCCGAGCTAGCACCACGAATCGCCAAGCATGCCGAGCCGCCCATGTCGGAAAAGATGCGCATCCTTGCTTGGCTTGGGGCAGACGCTGGAAAGTTTCGGGGTCTTGATGGACAGGTCCATGACGCCGCGACCGCCATGGGCGAGGCTGCACAGCGGAATGACGGCCAAGCAGTCATCGCGGCTTTCTCCAAGACCCAGCAAAGCTGCCTAGCCTGCCACCAGAGTTACCGTCGCTCGTTCGTGGAAAAGTTCTATGGAAGCCGCTAGCAAGGGATGGCTACACCTGTTGACGGAAGACTAGCTTCTGTCCAATCAATATACCTCGACGCGTTTCAGGTTCCCAGGAAGCCACCCGTGCAGCGATCACGGGTTCCTGCTTCACCCGCGGCAGCACTCGTTGGATCTGACGTTCATGACTCCCGTATGCATGTGGGTCACCAGCACCAGCGGATAACGCAGCACCTCGTCCAGTGAGATACGTTTGTGCTTGAGCAGCGGATGCCATGCCGGCGCCGCGACCATGAGGGGGGGCGCTCCAAAGCGCCTTAGCCACGATGTCGTCACCCACTTCACCAGACTGGGCCCTAGGTCATACAGATCGCCATGCAGCCCCTTGATTTGCTGCGACAGTGACACCTCGAACAGGCGCAACTCGACGTCGGGCTCCTCCTGCCAGCTTAACGCCAGCAAGGTCGGCAAGCGCGACGGGGTGATGCCATCGGACAGCGTAATGCGTTGCTGACCGTGAAAGCCGCTGGCCGCTCCCCTCACGCTGTCGCGGGCTTGCTGCAAGGCAGTGAAGAGGCGCGGCACATGTTACAGGAATTGCTTGTCCGCCCGCGTCAACCGCTTGCTGCGACTGCTCCGGCCGCAGTGCTTCAGCAGCGCGGTTACAGGTGGCGATCTCGAATTCGCCGAACATGCCCATCGACAGTTCATCCGGCGCGATGCCCGCTGGCGCGAACTTCAGACGCTGCGCCGCCGCCCGTGTCGACAGACCAAATCGCTCGCCCTCGGGGAGTGACGTAAGACGCCGCGACTGTCTTCCTCGGGTCGCTGCGGCCACAGAAGATAGCCGAGGCGCGCTGGCGCGAGTGCTCTAGCTAGCCATCCGCCATGACCGCCGCCCGCGCTCAAGCAGCGTTGCAATAACTCCGGACACCATTGCCCGCGTGCTGTGAGCCGGCGACGGCAGCCGCTGCAAGACATGCCGGCCTCTTCTCCGCACGCATGCGGCTCCCTACGATCATAAGGACTGGTCACGTCACGAGGGACTGCGCATGAACTTACGTCATCTTCGCTGTTTCATTGCTGTAGCCGAGGAACTGCACTTCGGTCGAGCCGCTAGGCGGCTGCATATAGAACAATCTCCCCTATCACGCACGATCCGCAAGTTGGAGACAACTCTAGGCGTGACGTTGCTCAGTCGCACGCCGCGGGGCGCAACCCTGACTTGGGCAGGGCGAGTCTTCCTCGACGACGCCCGCCGCATCATGTTGAGCGTTGAGCAGGCAGTGGCCAGCGCGAAGGCTGCTGCCTCCGGTTCTCAGGGCATTTTGCGAATCGCGCTGTCGAGAGACATAGGACGGGCGAGGCTATCAGCACTGCTTGCACTGTGCCGCGAAGAGTCGCCGCAGGTAAACATCCGGCTCTCCGAAGTACCGCTGACCGAACTCGTGCAGGGGCTGAACGCAAATCTGTTCGACGCCGGCTTTGCAATGGTCAATGAAGTGGAGGACGGGATCATTGCTGAGCCGCTGTGGGCCGACCCCTTGGTAGTGATCCTGCCCGCACGGCACCCGCTTGTAGCCTTCAAGGAAGTGCCGTTGCAGGAAGTGGTGAGCTATCCGCTGGTACTTTGTGATCCACGGGCATGCCAAGGTTGCGGTCGGCAGAGCGAACGACTGTTCCGCTCTGTCGATGTCCAACCGATCGTGGCTGAGTATGCCGCTTCTCACGGGCTGATGCTGACGTTGGTGGCCGCAGGGTACGGGCTAAGTTTTTCCACTGCCGCGCACTTGGCAACTTGCCAGCCGGCGGATGTTGTTGTCCGCCCGTTGGCCGGTCAGAGCGCATCGATAACCACCTATCTGCTACGAACCGAGGGTGGCATGACGGAGCCGTTGCAGCGGTTCATCGAACGCGCCGAACGTGTATGTCATCAGGACGCAAGCACATCACGCGCGATCTGACGCAGATCTATCGAAAGGTGCGCGGCTAGTTTTCTCGGATTGCGCGATTCATCTTTGGTCTTGCGGCTGACCCGATCCGCATGGCTCATGCGCTGTACTAATTCCAGTTTCGACGCAATTGCTGCGCCCTTCCGTACTCCGGCACTCGCCTGCGGGCTCGCCGCCGCGGTCATTTCACTGACGCGGAACGCATGAGCTTTTGCTGGTTGCAAACCGGCTCATCCTGTTGACGTATTGGCACTTTACGCCGTTGGAATTCCTACGGAAAACTTTGGCCAGGTTTCGGGTAAAGCGCGGCACCCATGCTTGACTCCAGGGGAGCGCGACCACCAAGCCGCGTGCCGGTCCAAAGGCAAAGCGCCCGCATCATGGTTGAGGAGTTTCAAGCGTAGCAAGATGTAGTTCGCCCTTAGCCGGCCGTCAGCGCCGATGCAACGCTTCCTTCCACGATCCCGGCCGGTCCTGCGCTTCATCCGGATTTCTGGGCAATCGCCTCGCCCACTTGGGCGGTGCGCGTCTGCCAGAGTTCGATCCGACGATGGGACGCACGCGACATGGAGAAATCGAGTTGCCTTGCCTTTGGCGCCAGGATCTACTACCGCCCGATCGAGGCGGCCGTCCGTTGGGCGGGACTGTTGCGCTTTGAGCCGCGGATTCTGGAAACGCTCGGGCCACGTGCCATGCCTGAGCCGAACGACTTTCCGCGCTGGCCCTTGCTGCGCCTTTTCTCCGAGCGCATCTTCGACGCATTGGCACACGATGAGCTTTCTTACGGCAAGGCAGGCATGGCGCAGGAACCTCAGCGCCCCGCACTCGACGATCCTGCGTTGATCGTGCGCCACGTCGACCTGAAGGCGTGGATGTCGCATTACTACCCCGGTGAGCGGCCTCCATTCCTGTTCGACGGCATCGAGCGCGAACTGCATCCTTCGGTGAGCGTCGCCATGCTGAACGTGTTGCTGGCCGATCGCGAGGCCGCCAAGCTGCAGCTTGCCGAACTCGCACAACTACATGCGGCGCTGAAGGCACAGCACGAAGCGTTGGCGAAGGAGCATGCCAGTAGCATTCGTGAGGGCGATGCGAGTGAACCGGGCCTGCGCAGCGAATCGACTTACCTGAACATCATTGGCGGCCTGCTGACATTGCTGTTGGGCAAGTCCCCCGCGGGCTCTGCCTACTCGTCCTTCCGCAACATGGATGCGGTGATCAGTGCGCTACTGGCCCACCATGAAGGGCGGCCCGGCATCAGCGAGCGGACGCTGTGGAGCAAGCTGGCACAGGCGCGTCGCCACCTGGAGGCATCGCGCTGAGCCTGTAACAGCAGAC
>JBGFRW010000004.1:0-236654 GCA_041694935.1 Pseudomonadota bacterium
CTAGAGAAGAACGGCTACAGCTTTGAGGTGTCTTGAGCCAAAGTAAGGGTCAAGAACAGCAAATAAGAGCATTATTCCTAAATACTGGTACAGTTATTCTTATTTAGCATTGTTTTCCCCATCTGGGGTTAGCTCGTCTTGCAGGCCGTAGGCTTCGATGAAGATGCGGTTGTTTTCCTCCTCAAGACTCTGCATTTCCGTAAGAGTCTGCTGCCATTTCTTTTGCATCAATTGGTAACAGTAGGCAACCTGAAAGATACCTTCATTGATCTCGAGCAGCATAGGAGACGTTTTGAAGTTCCAAGAGGTCTCGTAGGAGTCCCAGTCAGCGTCCGATATTGCAATCAACCTTTGAACGACTTCTGCATTATCAATTTCCGTATAAGGTAATGGAATCTTTCCAATGTCACCTGGATTGGAGTTAACGGTCGGGTTGAGAACCTTGCCCAAACTCGCGTGAACCTTTGAATTCAACAGGCCCAGATAGCTCGCAAGGTCATCGTCAGAAAACAGTGCATTCGCTGCTGAACTAAATGCGAAGCCAACGGGTAGTTTGCGAATAGAAAATCCAGTCGTGCCAATGGATGTCCAAGACAATCCTTCACGAAAAATGAATTCCAAATTTAGATTTACTGCACGAACGCGACCAGATTCGTGCAATTCTGTCTGTAGACGATAGCCGTCATTTTCCCAATTGACTACATCGTCATAGTTCCCTGACCATTTTCTGAATGGCCCACCGTTCGCATAAGGAAACCATTTGAGACCTGATTTCTTGGCTGCGGCTCGGTTCATTCCTAGACCGACACGCGAACGTGAAACCTCATGCCAGACTCGTACAAATTCCGCATTTAGCCCCGTAGCCATTCCTTTTCGTGTATCGCAACGCGAACCAACATACTTTGCGTGATCGAACGCCCTGATTACCGCGTGGCTTACCCAGTATGCAATCGGCCCCCCAGGAATTTTCTGAAAGTCGGCGCTGGCGGCACGGTGATACCAGCCACAATCGTGATTACCAATGGCTTCTCGAATCATCCGGTCCTTCTCTGACTCGGATGCGCCATCCACCAAGCGCATAAAGTCGCCTTTCAGCTCGCGGTGTGGCGCGTTTTCAAAAACGAACGCCGTGGTCGACACGACCTCACCGCCAATGCTGTCAAAAGCACGTGGCCCAAGGTGTGCCATTGACGTCAGCGTCTTATTGTTAAGCAAATGGGTACGAAGTTTTTCGTAGGACGACAGAAACATCCAACTTTGCATGGTGATCATGCCGACTGCACCCTGCTTGGCAACAAGATCAAGATTGCGCTCGATAAACATCGCAAACAGATCGGACTTGCTTGCCGGGTAGTTTTCCTTTGCCCAAGCCACTAGTCGGCCATTCATGCCACCACTACCCATGTACGGCGGATTCGCCACCACTACCTGATAGCGCTGACTTAAATATTCCGCCTGTTCCAGCACGCGCAGTACATCCCGATGCACATGTTCCAGCAGAAGCTGATTGCCGATGCCCTTCTCGGCCAACACCCGACGAATTTCGGCATAGTCCATCGCAACCGGCCGAATCAGCGACCCGAAGTTGTCGGCTTCCCCGAACTGGTTCAGCAGCGTGCGCAAGTTGGCGGTGAACAGGTCGCGGCCGACTTCCGCCACATAGGCATCCAGATCCTGCGGCGCGATCTTGATCGGACGTAATACGCAGATAGCCGGCTGGATGCGCTTGTTGAGAAAACGCCGTTGCTTGCCACGCGCCTTCATGGTCAGCGCGAACGCCGCCAATTCGGCTGCGCGTTCGTCGATTTCGATGCCGTAGAGATTGTGGGTGAGGATCTTCTCTGGGATCTCGACCGGGTCGGTGCCTTCTTCATCATAGATGGCGTAGAGCAGATCGAAGGCATAGGTCAGCATGTGGCCGGAACCGCAGGCCGGGTCACACAGCTTGATGTCCTCGGGTTTGGCGATGCGAAGAAAATCGGTAACCGGTTCCTGCGGCGCGATGTAGTAGTCCATCTGCGCGGCCAGCTTGGAGTTAGGCCGGTTAAGCAGCCAGAGGCGGCCGAGGGAGTTTTCCACCAGATAGCGCACGATCCAGTGCGGGGTGAACAACTGCGTAGCGGCGGGGATGTTTTCCGGGGTGATTTTCTTGTTCTTCTTCAGCCCCTCGAAAACCTCATCCTTCTTTTCCGAGATGTAGAACTGGTAGAGCCAGCCGATGACTTCCACGTCCTCGCAGGCGTCTGGCGTCATGGCCTCGCGGGTGTAGGCGAGGATGGAATTTCCGGAAAGCAGGTCGTCCGGTATCAGCAGTTCGGTATAGTCGGCAATGGCCTCGAACAGGAAGGGCATGGCCCCTTGCCAGTAATTGCAGGCAGCGACGACGAGCAGGCGATAGGCTTCCTGCTGTGGGTCGGGGCTGGGTGCGGTTCCGTCGAGTAATGCGCGCACCTTGGCTTGAATCGGCGCGGGCACCATCTCCTCGTCGATATGCCCCATCTTGGCCTCGGCGAGGATCTCGGGCTGGAACTGCCCTTCGAGCGGAGAGACGACGCTAATGCGATTGACGCGGTTGACGTCCATGTAGCGCAACGCGCTGAAGCGGTTGAACCAGGTGTAGGCAACACGGTCGATGACCTGTTCGCGGCTGCTTTCCCGAATCTGCGTTTCGAGCTGTTTGACGGCTGCCGGGGCTTCACGCCGGGCAGCACTATCGGGTTGCAGGACAAGTTGAAGGCGGGTTTCGACCAACTCCAGCAAGTTGCGACGAGCGTATTGGGCGAAGCGGCGGAGTTTGGTGGTTTCCATTCTTGTTAGGCTCCAGCGGGCACCGGAGCAGGTGCGTTGATTCGCGACACAGGCCACTTGGGGAAGTTTTCATTCCACTTATATAAATTGATTACGTGGCAGCTTTCGGCTAGAGCTTGCACCCAACGGCGCGAAGCTTTGCCGACCGGTAATTCTTGCTTCAATGATTTCTGCATCCGACTGTTCAGTGCATTATCAAAAGTGACCAGGCAAATATAGTGAATAGGCTTTTCTACCTTCTGCTCTGCATGTCGGTAGAGATAGGAATCCCTGAACTTGTATTTCAGATAGTTTTTTAACCATTTAAAGCTAGCTTGACGAGACTCCTTTTCGCTGTCGTTCGCCGCGCCAAGAACGTCGTAGATAGACGAGTCGTCATAGTCTTTTAGCTCAACATAGACATACGCCTCATCAAATTCGGCCACGATATCGACTCCCTTCATGGGGACGCCATGAAATGTGGGTTTTGCTCGATCCTTCTCATCAAAAACGAATGCCTCCAGAGCATCCTCAAACCTGAATTCGAAACCATCTGCCTCTACCACCTTCATTTGCCAAGGCTCCCCATATCGTTTTCAATTTCTTGGTTGATCAGGAAACCAAAGGCTTCATCAATTGGATTTGGAGTGATGGTTAAATAATCGTCGGTGAAGGCGATTTTGATCTCGCCGGAATCTGGATCGCTATAGAGACTATGAAAACGCACATGATCTTCTTTTCCCTTATCCATCAGAAGATCAAACCATTTAAGCAGCACATAGTCATGCGTTGCCAAGACAATTTGCTGCCCATTTCTAGACAGCTCCAACAGAGTCTCCACCAACAAGCGCATTAGCTTGGGGTTCATGTTGGTTTCGGGCTCATCCCAGAACAAGCTGCCGGATCGTCCGGGGTCAAGCTGGTGGTTTTGTAGAAGGAGCTGAATGATTCCGAGCTTACGAATACCCTCTGCGGCCATGTTGGCCGAAACACTTTCTCCCTTGCGCGCAATGAATTTCGCCCTCATTCGAGTATTCAGATCATGCTGAACCCTGTCCCGCTCAACTTGATATTGGCCAGGATCAAATGACATCAAAACTGATCCGCTGAGATCAATCAGATTGAATTTCCCACCAAGAGCATTGACCAGCTTTACGTAAACAGCCCCAAAGCGCGGATCACCTTCGATCATCTCTTCTGCTTTGACCGGTTTTCTGGCCATCAGCTTGTCGCAAAGATCCAAGTAGGTACTGTCGAAGATCGACTCAACAGTCTTCAGGTCTGCATCCTTGCTTCTTATGCCGCGAATTAGGGACAAGATTTCCTTGGTTGGCAGGAAAATCGGAGCGCCAAGTGTGGGAGTAGCAATACTCTGAGGAAGCGCCACAGTTTTTGAGGCCAGCGTGAACGTGGCATGCAACCTTTGGTTGCCAGCAAACTGTGCGTCAAGTTCGGCATATTCACCGACCAGGGTGCCGTGACGAACTAGTTTGCTGAGAGCGTCACTGGCAGGTCGGTAGGCTCTGTAAAGCCGCTTCGTGATGTCCGCGCCTTGAAGTTGATCACTCAACGCGGCGTTGGCAACGTAGGCGGCCTTGAGAAGCTGGGTCTTGCCAGTGCCGTTCTCGCCAATGACGATATTGATGCGTGGAGAAAACTGAATCGACAGTTTTTCGAATTTCGCGAATTTTTTAAGTTCGAGCTTTTCGATCATGTCGCGACCTATACCTGTACCTTCTTGCCTGCCTGAATTTCCTTGAGCCACTCGTGCCGCAGGGCGCTCAAATAGCGATCTAGGTCTGCTTCATCCGCAAGCAAGGCTTTATCGAACTGAACGGCAATCGAACGCGACTGGACAATCTTGGGCTGGGGAGCAGACGTCGTTGCGGCGCCTGTGGCCGTGCCGTTGGTTGTTGTGCCCGTTTTCGTTCCCGTATCGACGGGTCGAGACCACTGATCGATCTGCGCAACCAGACCGGGATATTCCATGTCCTCGAATCGTCGCGCCTGATCCCGAATCATGGCAATGCGTTTTTGCTCTGATAGCCCCTGCCGGGCTTTTTCGCAGGCGGAGGTCACTTTGGCTTGTTGGTCGGTGCTCAGGCGAGGAAATTCACTCATCCCGCGCAGCTTGGCCTCCAAGCCGTCGATGCTGGATTTGGCCACCTCGAATTCGCTTGCTCTTTGGTCGGCGATCTTTTGTTGCAACACGTCGAGATTCGCCTTGACCTGTTGCAGCCGGTTCCCCTTGTAGCAGTTGGGGTCAGCCAGCGCCGCCTTGATTTGCAACGCTTCGTCGCCTTGAACGTAGGCGAAGTTGTCTTCCTGCTGATCGACGATCTCCGTTGCCTGCTCGTAGATCGCCTTCTGTCCGCCCCCCATGAACTTTCGAATGGGGTCGATGACTTGCTCCTTCACGTCGAGCAAGGCATCTTCCTGGCGAGGCAGTTCGGTCAGGAACCAACTGGTGTTCTTTGCCGCAACCTCGGCGAGCGTCGTCAGCACCGGAGTGAGTACGCTCAAGAACGGGAATATGGCGACCTGCGCATGGATCTCGGCCAAGGCTTGCCGCATGGCGTCGAAGGATTCCGCTGATTCGCGAGCCAACGCCTTGGCCTCAGTGGCCTTGGGCGGCGAATCGAAGAATTCGGAGTAGAAATCCTTCAACGCACGGACTTGTGACGCCGTGTATTCAACTTGCGGCTCCAGCACCACGCTGCCGTAGCCATGTGTGTTGCGCAGGGCGCGTTCCAGATCCTCATCTTCCAGGACGTTACTGTCCATTCGGACTTCAAGCTTTCCGCGTGCACACAACAGGGCGACGTTGCAGATGATCGCGGCGTAGTACCAGCCATACGGCTTCTTCTCGAATCGCTCCAGCACGCTCTTGACCGTGCTGCGCACGCCACCGCGAGCATTGCTCTGAATGAAGGCGAGCAGTTCCTGTTCGGGTTCAGACAGGTTGGTCACGTCATTGCCGAGAAGTCCCTCCTGGGAATGCCGCAGATGATTGCCGATGTCGCCTTCGTTGAACGCGACACCGCGCAGCATGCGCAGGTTTGGGTAGCTGTTTTCGATCAGCAGATGAAAGCCCTTGAAGATGCGCGCCTGCGCATCTTCAAGGGAAACATCGGCATCGCCGCCATTGACGATCAGCTTGGCACTGCTCATCAATTGTTTCAGTCGTCCTTCAATCTCGGCCAGCCGCTCGCGGTTCTGAAAGCCCTTGTCGTTGAGGATGCGCTTGACGACTTCCTGCTGGGTCACCGAGACGTTCTGCCGGATGTATTTTTCTGTGCGCTTGTACATCAGGAGGTCGCGAACCAGGGCCGAGTCTTCAGGCAGCACGACGCGAAGCTCGTCGCGCCCCATGCTTTGCATGCGCTGTAAGGCTTCGTTACCGGAATTTTCGCTGAATGGGGTTACGATGTGGATCGACAATTCCTGCTCACGTCCGAGCAGGCGGTCATCCATCTTCCGTGAGTATGGGTAGTCCTGTCCGTTGTCGGTGTAACGGATCTTGCGAAGCTTGATGACGTGGTCGAAAACCAGCTTTTCCAGTTCTACGGCGACGTCTGATGCTTCGACCTCGGTATTCTTGATCTCTTGCTCGATGTCCTTTTCTTCATCGGTCAGGTATTCATAGACCTCACCGTTGCGCTGGATGTAGGTTTGCTGTTCGAGCAGATTGAGCGCAGCCTCGATCTTCTTGCGCAGTGCCGGCATGTCCTGATCGAAGCGGTCGAGCATCAGCACGCTGATGTTGCGGACCGTGGCCTTGAAGCCTTTGACGTACTTGACCAGGAACAACGCCTTGAGCAGGCGCACGGCAAATTCGTCACCCAGGTTACGCTCGGCCTGCTGAATAGCGCTCTGGATAGCCGCCTTCAATGAGGTGCGGATTCCCTCGAACATCAGGTCGAAGGTGGCGAGTTGGCCAACTGCCTTGGGCGCAATAGCAATGGCGACTTCGCGAAAGACACCCAGCATGGAGCGTTCGCCGACGGAGCTGTGCTTGCCCTCGAACCCGTTGTGCTGGGAAATTCCCTGAATCGCTGTCTGGAACAGGTCGAACTGATAGGGAATGAAGGGGTAGGCGCTGACGAAGTGATCGGCGTCCCTGAAGTTCCGATAGGTCTGCGAGCCGTCGGCAAATTCGAGCAGGGTCTTGAAGTTGTTGGACTGCTTTGCGTAGATCTGGGTCAGTTGCTCGACGCCCGATGGATTCTTGGCGAGCAAGCGCTTCTGGATCACCTCGGCGACATCGGCGCTGGTGAGCTTCATCCGGTTGGCAAAGCGCGCCTGGATCTTGGTGAAGTCGTTGCTCTGCTGCTTGCTCATCTCGCCGATGACGGCGTTCATGTCCTCCTGAGCCGTGACGATGACCCATGCCCGGCCCTTTGACTTGGTCGCCAGACTTTCGGCGACCGTCTGCAAGTTGGTCATCAGCTTGGTGTTGTCGGCAATGTATTGACCGACTTCGTCGACAAAGAAGTTCAGCCGGAAATTCGGGGGTTGCTTGTCCAACCACTCCTGGATATGTGCTGCAAAATCTTCAATGGAGAGTCGATAATCGTGACGAAACTTATCGAGAACACCATCGGCTTTCTGTCCCGTGACGGCGCTGAATGCCTGATCGACATGCGAGGCAACGCGGGCCGGTCGTGCGCGCCCCCATTCCCAGTCGTTACCAGCAACTTGCTGAAATTTCTCTTTGAAGGCGACGAGCAATCCGTCACGGTCGAGTTCACGCTCGAACTGCGCGATGTAGGCTTGCTTCCCGTAGTAGCCGCATGCTTCGTCGAATACCTTCACGAATACCGCGAGCAGAGCGTCGATCTGGGTCTTGCTGATGACGTCTGCCTTCTGATCGATATTGAACAGAATGCTCTTGGACGGAATCGCGACGGCTTTCTGCAGTGCCGACGACAACATGGTGTCGTCCTGAATCTTGGGCAGAAACAGATCCAGCGCCTTGGCACCATCGACCGCCCGGTTTTCCAGAACCAGGGCCAGCATCTTGAGTAGATGGGACTTGCCGGAACCGAAGAAGCCGGAGACCCAGACGCCGTTGGCACCGGCATAGTTGTTGTAGGCGTCGAGGAATAGATCCAGGCGCTTGGCGACTTCGTTGGTCAGGACGTACTCGTCGAGCTCGACCTTCAGGCTGGCTTCGTCATCGGCCTTGATGACGCCTTCGATGGGCCGGCTAACGTCACGCTCAAAGATGCGGTTGAGTTCCATAGTGAGTGTCACACCTTGTAGTCGTAGATGTTGAAGGCCCGGTAATACTTGTCGTCCCGAAGTCTTCCGAACAATTCGAGGGACGCGCCCGTGGCAATCGAGTGGATGTAGCTGCCGGGAAAGAACATCACCGTTGGGCGATGCTTGGCGGCCTTCTGAAGGTTGTTCAGAACGTTGTGGGAGCGGATGAAGGGGAAAACCTCGCCAACGCCCGAGATGAACAGAACGTGAAAGTCTTCTTCCGCCATTCGCTCTGACATGGCGGGAACGAGCACCTTCTCCACGTCCAGAATCGACTGGAGTTCTTCCATCAGCTTGGCTTTGGGCATGGTGCTTTCGTTTTCCAGATACCATTCCCAATCGCCTTCGGCCTTCATGATGTCAACCGATAGGTCATAGAGATTGATGTCCAGAACGCGCAAGCCCTGCTGGATAAGCCTGTTCGCGAGCTGCTTCTGCATCCGGGCCATTTCGTTGGCCTCGCTAGGCTTGAAGTCGCAGATGAAGAACGGCACCTCGTTGCCCAAGCCTTCCATACGCTGAAAGCGGGAACTACTGATTACGCTCAACAGATGCTCGAAACGCTCTGCAATAGGCTGGGTGCGGATTTCCTTGCTCATTGCAGGCACCTGTCGATGTCAGAGTCGGAGATGGGGAAGACCAAGAGTGCGTCTCGCCCATCGGCGGCCAACAGCGTGGCCAATGCGACGGGCAGAATGGCTGGCTGAATCACATTCGATTCGGAAAGCAGATCCGCCTCCCTCATCATCCGGAAGAGGTTCTGGCGCAGCTTGAGCTGCGTTGTCACGGCCGTTTTGTCCAGTTCTTCGTGCCACATGGCCTTGCCGTTGAAGAACGCGTCAAAGTCTTTCAGCGCCAAAGACTGGCGAAGAGTGATGAAGTATTCGCGCAGGACCTCCGTGGCGAAGTCATGAATGAAGGCATAGCGGCGGCAGACCGCAGCCCAAAGCAAGTAGCCGCGTTCGCGAGCCGTTCCCTGCGTTAACGCAACGATTTCGTTGTCGGTCAGATGCTCAAGGCGTGCAACAACCTCCTTGCTGATCCGGAGCGCTGCAGCTGCGGTGCGTACCTGAAGGAGGTTCTCGGAGCGGATCTGGTCACGGACATGTTGCCAATCTCTGGATCTGGATTTCGAATAGAGATCGGCCGCCATGGTGGACTCATTGATGAAGAGCCCTCCGGTGGTAAATGAGAGTCGGTAAGGAGCGATCGTCATGACCGTCCGTGTTCTGACTCTTGTTCATCAGAGGCACCACCGGCCTTCACCCATCCATCGACTTCAGCCTTCTGGAATTTCCAGAGGCGCCCGACGCGATGGGCAGGCATCGACTTCTTGGAAATCCATGCGTAGACAGTGTCTTTGCTGACACCAAGGTGGTCGGCAATTTCTTCGACGGAGAGCCAGCGGTCTGACATCTTTCGTTCCTGATTCTGAGCCTTCAATTTATCTATATTACTGGCAATGGGTGATTTTCAGAGCGAATCAAGACCAAAAGAGGCGGTTTAGATAGGATTAAGCATGATATCGCTGGTCGGAAATTGGAAGAATCTCACACATGCGGCTCGTGGGATGAGCCTGCTTCCTGTGGGGTACTGGAGCCAATTAAGAGTTAGGGTGCACGATCATCAGTTGTCTTGGGCCGGGAGTTCGCGTTCATCAGCCGGGTAAGCCGTCATTGACTGCCATCAGCGGTTAAGCGGCAAGTGTACAAGTCATTGCCGCCCAAGTCAGACCAGAGGTCGAAGGTCCGCAAAGGCCGACGAGCCGACGCTATATACCAAAGAGCTGAAACTCGGCCTGAGCTGCCCGTGGCACAGCGGCCTGCGTCGGTCGGCACTGGGGCGGTAACCCGCCCTTCAGCCTCTAATGGCTTCGAACGGCCGCTTCCTCATCCACGCTACTGCCGGACCCGACACAAATCTGTCAGATCACATGTTCATCTCAATTGGCAGTCTAATAATCAGATAGCCGCCAGATCATCAGTCTTGCGGCACGGCGAAGCGTAGCATTCGAAGTCTATGGTCGCTGATGGAGAACCTCGATGGAACGCATCACCATATCAATCGACGAAGACTTGGCTGCCGAATTTGATTGGCTCATCGCCAAACGTGGCTACAAGAACCGTTCCGAAGCCGTGCGCGATCTCGTTCGCTCCCACCTTGAGGCCGAGATAGCAAGCGAAGGACAAGATGGCCATTGCGTCGCCAACCTTTCCTATGTCTATAACCACCATGAGCGCGACCTCGCCGAGCGGCTGACCGCCTTGCAGCATGGCCAGCACGATCTGACTGTTGCCACCATGCACGCCCATCTCGACCACGACAATTGCCTTGAGAGCGTCATCCTGCGGGGCGCCACGGGCGCCGTGCGTGCCTTTGCCGATGCCCTTACGTCGGAGCGTGGTGTTCGTCACGGCCAGCTCAATCTCGTATCCGTCGATGTGGCCGATGGCCACCGTCACAGCCATGGCTACGTACCGCGCGGGCGCTTCAAGCGCCACGTGCACCTGAAGCCGAAAAACTGAGCTTTATTCAGGCATTGCGCGGCGCGTTGCGGCTGAGGTGTGCTGCCAAAAAGTAACTGGTACCCAACAGGATGAGGATGCTGGCGCCGAGGTACAGTTCCCGACCCTCGCTCCACTGATCGACGGCGGGCACGACCCAGCGCCCGATCGCAAATGCCGCGACCAGCAGGCTGATGCTGGCCACCACCAGGCCCATGATGCGCGAGGCGATCACGGCCATGTCATCCGAACGCCGGAGCAGGTGGGAAATCCACCAGCCGTTGACGCCGTCGACGATCAACATGCCGAGCATGAACAGCAATCCCAGTTGCAGGGCGGGGCCGGCGCCCCCGAAATGCACGCCCAATACGGCAAACAAGGCCGCTTGCGACAGGGTGTCAAAGGAAAAAGCGAAGAGGGCGCCGACGGCGGCGATCGGCAGCGGGCTGGAGCTTTGGTTGCAGCGACGGAACAACCGCCCCTTGAGGCCAACCGGTTGCACCACCGTGCACGGTGCCGTGGCAAAAACGGCATGCAGGTTGGCAAAACCCAGCAACAACAAGAAGCCGATCGAGATGAGCGTGCCAAAGGTTTCGAACCATGCCGGCACCTGCCAGTTCGAAGAAACCAGGGATACCGCCAGCGCGATGCCGATCACCACAGCGCCATGGCCGACTGAAAACAGGGTGCCGCAGTAACGGGCAAGCTCGGGAGCATGCCGGGTGTTGTAGCGGGTGAGGCCGTCGATGGTGGCCAGGTGATCGGCATCGAAGCCATGGCGCATGCCCAATACCAGCACCAGGAGGCACAGGGTGGTCCAGTCGGTAACGGTGGAAAGGTCCATAACGATCCTCGCTGGCTGAATGCGTATGAAGGATTTTCAAAAGATCATACAGCAAAGTGCAAGCAGCGTTATGCGGCGGGTTTGATCGGTCAGGGCTATCGCATACGCAGACGTCGTAAACCCTGAAGGAAAGACGTTCACAGGCAACGGGTTATGACGGGGTCTTGTGGACCCTGATGAAATCAGGTCTACTCTCGACCTTTGTCGAGGGTAGGAATGACACTGACGGAAGCGTTTGCTGGGCTGGAAGATCCCCGGACGGGCCCGGCGCAGCGACACGATTTGACGGAAATGATCCTGATGGCGCTGTGCGCGGTATTGTGCGGGGCGGACGGTTGGGTGGATGTTGCCGAGTGGGCCGAGGACAACGAAGCCTGGCTGAATCGCTACCTGGTGCTTGAACGGGGCACTCCGTCCCATGACACCTTTGGCCGGGTATTTCGATTGCTGGATGCCAAGGTGTTCGAGGTCTGTTTCCGTACCTGGATCAGTGGGCTCGTCGGCGCTGTGGTGGGGGTGGTCGCCATTGACGGCAAGACCGCCTGTGGTTCCCGGGATGGCCACAACACGGCACTGCACACCATCAGCGCCTACGCCACCGATAGCGGGTTGTGTCTGGCTCAGGAACATACACGCGGCAAGGGCAACGAGATTCCCGCCATCAAGGCACTGCTCGACACGCTGGCGCTCAAGGGCTGCATTGTCACCATCGATGCCGTTGGCTGTCAGACCGAGATTGCCCAGAAGATTCTCGACCGGGGTGGGGATTACCTCCTGGCCGTCAAGGATAACCAGGAAACCCTCGCCAATGCCTTGCGGGAGTTCTTCGCCGACGGGGAGGCAGCCGGTTTTGGTACCTTACGGGTTGATCGCTACCAGACTGTCGAGAAGGATCATGGCCGGATCGAAACCCGGCAGGCGTTGTGGGTTACCAATCTGTCCTGGCTGGACAAGAAGCTTCGCGAACACTGGCCCCGGCTTGCCGGCGTCGGCATGATCAAGCGCCAGCGGGACATCAACGGGAAGGTTTCGATGGAACGTGCCTTCTACATCGGCAGCAAAGGCGTGATGTCTGCTGCATCCTTTGCCAAGGTGGCACGCAGTCACTGGGGGATCGAGAACAGTTTGCATTGGGTGCTCGATGTCACGTTTCGCGAGGATGACTGCCGAGTGCGCAAAGATCACGCGCCTCACAACTTCACCGCCTTGCGTAAGCTCGCTCTTGCCCTGCTACGCCAGGATACCCAGTTCCCCAAGCGCAGCCTTCGCTCCCGCCGCAAAACCGCAGAACGCCTCCCTGACTACCGGGCTTAATTGCTCGGCCTCTCCCCTCGGGGGTAAATGCGATTGCCCTGTTTGATCGGTTAAACTGGGCCCATGCACGAAATGTCCCTGACCGAAGGCATCCTTCAGTTGATCGAGGATGCAGCGCGCGAGCAAGCCTTTTCCAAGGTTTCGGCAGTATGGCTGGAAATCGGCCAGCTTGCCGGCGTGGAGGTGGAGGCCCTGCGCTTTTGCTTCGACGCTGTAACCCGTGGCAGCATGGCCGAAGGCGCCCGTCTGGAAATCATCAGCGTGTCGGGCATTGGCTGGTGCATGGATTGCTCGGAGAGCGTGCACTTGAAAGAAGTCTATGGTGAGTGTCCCCGCTGCGGCCACCATCGGGTCCAGGTCACGGGGGGCAACGAGATGCGCGTCAAGGAACTGGAAGTCACCTGAGCGGTAGCATCCCTAACCTGTAACGAGAAGGAACAATACAATGTGTACCACCTGTGGATGCGGTAGCGGCGAAGTCAAGATCGAAGGGGATGACCTCCATGAGCATGAGCACGTGCATGCCGACGGCACCCGTCACGCACACAGTCATGACCACTCACATGAGCATGGTCATGCGCATAGCCACGACCACACGCACTCACACGATCACGACCATGGCCACGGCATGCGTTATGCACCGGCGCACAGTCACAGCCCGGGGGTGTCGCCGCGGCGCATGGTGCAGATCGAGCAGGACATCCTGGCCAAGAACAATGCTTACGCCGCACAGAATCGTGCGTTTTTTACCGGTCGCCGTGTGCTGGCGCTCAACCTGCTTTCCAGCCCCGGTTCGGGCAAGACCACCTTGTTGTGCAAGACCATCGAGCAGCTGCAGGCACGTCGTCCGGTGACGGTGATCGAGGGCGACCAGCAGACCAGTCACGATGCTGACCGCATTCGTGCCACAGGGGCCAAGGCAATCCAGATCAATACCGGCAAGGGCTGCCATCTCGATGCCCACATGGTCGGCCATGCGCTAGAGACGCTTGACCCGCCGGAACGCTCGATTCTGATGATCGAGAACGTCGGCAACCTGGTCTGCCCGGCCGCTTTCGATCTCGGCGAGGCGCACAAGGTGGTGGTGCTGTCAGTGACCGAGGGTGAAGACAAGCCGCTCAAGTATCCCGACATGTTCCGTGCCGCCAGCCTGATGCTGCTCAACAAGTGTGACTTGCTGCCCCATCTCGATTTCGACGTTGCCCTGGCAATCGAACATGCCCGGCGTGTCAATCCGGCCATCGAGGTATTGCAGGTGTCGGCGAAAAGCGGCAGCGGCCTCGACGCCTGGCTGGCCTGGCTTGACGCGCGCGTGAAGGGCTGAGCCATGTGCCTGGCCTTGCCTGTCAAAGTCGTGGAAGTCGGCGCTGATGAGACAGCGATTGTCGATCTCGGCGGCGTGAGAAAAGAAATTTCCCTGGCGCTGGTCGATGGGGTCGAAGTGGGTGACTATGTAATCCTGCACGTCGGCTACGCACTGTCCAAGCTCGATGCGGAAGAGGCGGAAAAAACCCTGACCATGTTCGCCGAGCTGGAGGATGCCGGACTCGGGGCGGCATGAAATACATCGACGAGTTTCGCGATGGCGAAGTCGCACAGGCACTTGCCGGCAAGATCGCCCGTGCTGCAGCCCCCGGGCGCAACTACAGTTTCATGGAGTTCTGCGGCGGCCATACCCACGCCATCTCGCGGTATGCGCTGACCGATCTGCTGCCCCCCAATGTGCGCATGGTGCATGGGCCGGGGTGTCCGGTGTGCGTGCTGCCGATCGGTCGCGTGGACATGGCCATCGAACTCGCCCTGCAGCATCAGGTCATCCTGTGCACCTACGGCGATACGCTGCGCATTCCCGCATCTGAGTCGCTTTCCCTGCTCAAGGCGAAATCGCGTGGCGGCGACATCCGCATGGTGTATTCTGGTGCCGATGCATTGCGCATCGCCCAGGAAAATCCGTCGCGGCAGGTGGTGTTCTTCGCCATCGGCTTCGAGACCACCACGCCGCCCACTGCGGTGGTGATACGGCAGGCGGCCACGCTGGGGCTCGCCAACTTCAGCGTCTTGTGCTGCCATGTGCTGACGCCCTCGGCGATTTCGAGCATTCTCGAATCGCCGGAAGTGCGCCGCTGGGGTACGGTACCACTTGACGGCTTCATCGGTCCGGCCCATGTGTCGACCGTCATCGGCAGCCAGCCCTACGAATTTTTTGCCGAGGAATACCGCAAGCCGGTGGTGATTGCCGGTTTCGAGCCGCTTGATGTGATGCAGGCCATCCTGATGCTGGTGCGCCAGGTGAACGAGGGACGTTGTGACGTCGAGAACGAATTCAGCCGTGCGGTGACCCGCGAAGGCAATCGCAAGGCGCAGGATCTAGTGGCCGAGGTGTTCGAGTTACGGCGCAGCTTCGAGTGGCGCGGCATGGGCAGCATTCCCTATTCGGCCCTGGCGATTCGCCGGGAGTATGCGACATTCGATGCCGAACAACGCTTTGCCCTGACCTATCGTGCCGTTGCCGATCACAAGGCCTGCGAGTGCGGTGCCATCCTGCGTGGCGTCAAGCAGCCGCGCGACTGCAAGCTGTTCGGTACCGTCTGTACGCCTGAGAATCCGATCGGCAGCTGCATGGTGTCGTCGGAGGGGGCTTGCGCGGCCTATTACAGCTACGGTCGCCACAAGGATGCGCATTTGGCACCGGCATGAAAATCCTCCTGCTCTGCCATAGTTTCAATAGCCTGACCCAGCGTCTCTACGCCGAGCTGGCGGCCATGGGCCATCAGCTGTCGGTCGAGCTCGATATTGCCGATGCCGTCAGCGAAGAGGCGGTGGCCTTGTGGCGGCCCGATCTGATCCTGGCAACTTTCCTCAAGCGGGCGATACTGGAATCGATCTGGCGCCACCATCTGTGCTGGGTGATCCATCCCGGCATCGTTGGTGACCGTGGTCCATCGGCGCTCGACTGGGCGATCATGCATGGCGAGACGGCGTGGGGCGTGACCGTGCTGCAGGCTGAGGCGGAAATGGATGCCGGGCCTGTCTGGGCGACGTCGACCTTCCCCGTGCGGCGAGGCAGAAAGGCTAGCCTCTACCGTCGTGAAGTCACTGATGCGGCGGTGATGGCGGTTAAGGAAGCCTTGGCCAGGCTTGAGAGACACACGCTGCCGGTGCCGCTTGCCAACCATCCCGATCAGCGGGGTCAATTGCGTCCGCTGATGAAGCAGGTGGATCGTGCCATCGATTGGCAGCGCGATGACACGCAGACGGTTTTGCGCAAGATCGATGCTGCCGATGGTTTCCCCGGCGTTGCGGACAGCCTGTTCGGACAAGCCTGTCATCTCTACGATGCCTGGCCGGAGGAAAAGCTTGAAGGACAACCCGGCGCCATCATCGCGCGGCGCGAAACGGCGCTCTGTCGTGCCACCGTGGATGGGGCACTGTGGATCGGCCACGTCAAGCGCAAAGACGAGAATGGCAACGGGCTCAAGCTGCCGGCAACGACCGCCTTCGCTGCCGAGTCTGCCGCCGTGCCGGAGTCTGCATTGGACGGGTGGCGCACTGCCGACCATGCCACCTGGCAAGACATCCGCTATGAGGAAGCCGAAGGGGTCGGCTTCCTGCATTTCGACTTTTACAACGGTGCGATGGGCACGCGGCAATGCGAGCGGCTGACTGCCGCTTTTCACTGGGCGACCACGCAACCGACCCAAGTGATTGTCCTGATGGGCGGGCAAGACTTCTGGTCCAACGGCATCCATCTCAACCTGATCGAAAATGCCCCAAGCCCGGCGGATGACTCCTGGGCGAACATCAATGCCATCGACGATCTGGCCGAGGCCATCATCCGTTGCGAGTCACATCTGACCGTGGCCGCGCTCGGCGGCAATGCCGGCGCCGGCGGCTGCTTTCTGGCCCGTGCCTGCGACCGCGTCTGGGCGCGGGAGGGCGTGGTGCTGAACCCGCATTACAAGAACATGGGCAACCTGTACGGCTCCGAGTTCTGGACCTATCTGTTGCCCGCTCGTGTCGGAGATGAGGGCGCTGCCGCCATCATGCGGCACCGGCTGCCGATGCTGGCGGCTGATGCGGTGCAGCTGGGCTTCTACGACGCCGTCCTGCCAGCGCCGACTTTCAAGGTGGATGTGGCGCGCCGTGCCCTGGAGATGACCAGGGATGCGGCCCCGGCCCTGGTGGCCAAGCACACGCAGCGGGCGCGCGACGAACAGGATAAGCCGCTGGCGGCTTACCGCGCGGAAGAGCTCGCGCGCATGCGGCGCAACTTCTACGGCTTTGATCCGAGTTATCACGTGGCTCGCTGGCACTTCGTCGCCAAGTCGCCGCAGTCATGGACGCCGCGTCATCTGGCGCGGCACCGCGAACCGGATTCGCACCCATGAGCGGGACGCGCCCGATCGTATTGGTGGTCGACGACGAGGTGCGTTCGCTGGAAGCCTTGCGGCGTACGCTCGACGAGGACTTCATCGTGCTGACGGCGACCTCGGCCGATGAAGCGGCGGCGCTGATGTCACGTGAGCATGTGCATCTGTTGCTGTGCGATCAGCGCATGCCGGGCGTCTCGGGCGTCGAGTTTCTCAAGCAGGTACGCGTGCAGTGGCCCGATACGGTGCGCATCATCATCTCGGGTTTTACCGAAGCCGAAGACATCATTGCCGGCATCAACGAGGCCGGTATCTGGCAGTACATCCTCAAGCCCTGGCATCCCGAGCAGTTGCTACTCACCCTGCGCGGTGCGGCCGAGTTGTGGCGGCTGCAGCAGGCCAATCAGCGCCTCAGCCTCGAACTGCGTGCCAGCCCGGATGCACTGAAGAAGCGGGTCAGTGCGATGCAGGAGCGTGCGCGTGCGCAGTCTGCTTTCGAGCGCCTGTTGCGGGCGGAAGGCAGTCCGCTCAATGAGGTCTGCCGACTGGCCCAGCGCGTGGCGCCGCACGAGATGTCGATCCTCATCACTGGCGAATCGGGCACCGGGAAGGAATTGCTGGCGCGCGCGGTGCACTACGCCAGCCGGCGCGCCAGCGGCCCCTTCGTGGTGGAGAACTGCGGCGCCCTGCCCGATACCCTGCTCGAATCCGAACTGTTCGGCCATAAGCGCGGGGCTTATACGGGTGCTTTCGAGGATCGCCTCGGACAATTTCAGCAGGCCGATGGCGGGACGATTTTCCTCGACGAGATCGGCGAGACATCTCCCGCCTTCCAGGTCAAGCTGCTGCGTGCCTTGCAGGAACGGGAAATCCGTCCGCTCGGCAGCCCGCGCCCGGTGGCAATCGATGTGCGCGTGATTGCCGCGACCAACCGCGATCTTGAAGCCGATATGCGCAGCGGCCGTTTCCGCGAGGATTTGTATTACCGGCTCGCCGGCATGAAGCTGCACATGCCGCCGCTGCGCGAACGTCCCATGGACATACCGCTGATTGCCGCCGAGTTGCTCGACCTGCGCCAGAAGCAACTCGTCCGGCAGGATCGGGTGCTGGCGCCCGAGGCCTTGCGCTGCCTGACGCAGTACGCCTGGCCCGGCAATGTGCGCGAACTGCAAAACGAAATCATGCTCCTGCTGGCCTTGTCGGACGACGACGTGCTGGGCGCGGAACTGCTTTCGCCCGCACTGCACGGCGGCGGCGCTGTGCTTGAGGAAAGACCGCCGGTATTGTCCGAAGGCACGCTGCAGGAACGTGTCGAACGTCTGGAAGCTGCCGTGATCCGCGAGGCTATGCGCCGCCTGAACGGCAACAAAAGCCGGGTTGCCGAAGAACTGGGGCTCTCTCGCGTTGGCTTGCGCGCCAAGCTGGCGCGTTACGGGTTGGGATCGGCATGAAACTTTTATGGCTGCAATCGGGCGGTTGCGGTGGTTGCACGCTATCCTGGCTGGGCAGCGAGTGGGGGCCGTTGGTGGCGACGCTGGCCGATGTCGGTATTGAATTGCTATGGCATCCCAGCCTGTCCGAAGCCAGTGCCGACGAGGCACGTGAGATTCTGGAATCCTGCGCGGTAGGGGCCCGCCCGTTTGATGTATTGTGCGTCGAGGGTTCGCTGCTGCGCGGGCCAAAGGGGACAGGGCGGTTCCATATCCTGGCCGGCACCGGGCGAGCGATGATCGAATGGGTTGCGCGACTTGCGGCGAAGGCCCAGCAGGTAGTGGCGGTAGGTTCCTGCGCGGCATTCGGCGGCATCACCGCGGGCGGCTTGAACCCGACCGACGCCTGCGGGCTGCAGTACGACAATGCCGAGCTTGGCGGTCTGCTGGGGGCGGATTTTCGTGCTCATGACCGCTTGCCAGTCATCAACATTGCCGGTTGTCCGACGCATCCCGACTGGGTGACGGAAACGTTGCTGGCGCTGGCACGCAACGAACTCAAGCGCGACGATCTCGACGAATTGGCGCGACCACGCTTCTATTCTGATGTGCTGGTGCATCACGGCTGCAAGCGCAACGAGTTCTACGAGTTCAAGGCCAGTGCGCAGCACATCGGCGAGCAAGGCTGCCTGATGGAACATCTCGGCTGCAAGGGTACGCAGGCGCATGCCGACTGCAACCTGCGGCCATGGAACGGCGGTGGTTCGTGCATCGATGGCGGCTATGCCTGCATCCGCTGCACCGAGCCGGGCTTTGAAGAACCGGGGCATCCATTTACCAGCACGCCGAAAGTTGCCGGGATTCCGATTGGCCTGCCGCTGGACATGCCGAAAGCCTGGTTCGTCGCGCTGGCGGCCCTCTCAAAGTCGGCAACTCCGGAGCGCGTGCGCCAGAATGCCGCATCCGAAACCGTTTTGCCTTGGCCGAAGACGGTGAAGAAATCATGACCCGTTTGATCGTCGGTCCGTTCAATCGCGTCGAGGGCGATCTCGAAGTGACGCTCGATATCGCCGACGGGGCGGTGCAATCCGCGCGCGTCACCAGTTCGCTGTTTCGTGGCTTCGAACAGATTCTGCAAGGCAAGCAGCCGCAGGATGCCCTGGTGTTCGTGCCGCGCATCTGCGGCATCTGTTCGGTGTCCCAGTCGGCCGCTGCCGCGCAGGCGCTGGCCGCCGCCATGGGCGTGCGTGCGCCGGACAACGGTCGCTGCGTGGCGAACCTGGTGCAGGCGGTGGAAAACGTCGCCGATCATGTCACGCATTTCTATCTGTTTTTCATGCCGGATTTCGCCCGTGAAGCCTACGCGGGGCAGCCGTGGTGGCCGACGGTTGCGGCGCGCTTCAAGGCAGTGTCCGGCGCGGCGGCCAACGACTTTCTGTCGGCACGCGCCGATTTGATGCGTGCCATGGGACTTTTGGCCGGCAAGTGGCCGCACAGCCTGAGTTTGCAGCCGGGCGGCACGACCCATCCGGTGAGTGCGTCCGAGCGCTTGCGCCTGCTGCGCGTGCTGCGCGATTTTCGCCGTTTTCTGGAAACGACGACCTTTGGTGACCGGCTCGAAGCCGTTGCTGCGCTGGCCTCTGTCGATGAACTGAGCGCATGGGCCGGGCGGCATGCGTCCAGCGATTTCGGCTTGTTCCTGCTGGTTTCGGCGGCGCTGAACTTGCGCACGCTGGGGTGCGCAGGTGTCGCCCTGATGAGCTACGGCGCCTACGAGTTGCCACAAGGCCGCTGGTGGCCAGCGGGCATTTGGGCTGGCGGGCCGGCATTGCTCGATCCGGGCAGCATCGCCGAGGATGTCAGCCATGCCTGGTATACCGATGCAGAGGAGCCTCTGAATCCCTTGCGCGGCTCGACGCTTCCCGCTGCAGATAAGGCGGCGGCCTATTCCTGGTGCAAGGCGCCGCGACTGAGTGGCGAGGTGGTCGAGACCGGTGCGCTGGCTCGTCAAGTGATTGCTGGTCACCCCTTGGTGCGAGATTTGCTGGCGCGCAACCGCAGTGCCGGCGGCGGCGTCGAGGCGCGCGTAGTGGCGCGTCTGCTCGAAGTGGCACGCCTTATCCCGGCCATGGAACAATGGGCCGAAGGCCTTCGTCCCGGCGAGCCATTCTGGGTCGATGGCGAGTTGCCAAAAGATGTGGATGGCGTCGGACTTATCGAGGCCGCGCGCGGCTCACTGGGCCACTGGCTTTCGGTACGTCGTGGCCGCATCCAGAACTATCAGATCATCGCCCCGACAACCTGGAACTTCTCGCCCCGCGACGCCTCCGGCCAACCGGGGGCGCTGGAGCGCGCTCTGGTCGGGATTCCCAGTGCAGCGGACGGCAAGGCGCCACTGGCGGTGCAGCATGTCGTGCGTTCGTTCGATCCTTGCATGGTCTGCACGGTGCATTGATGAGCGACAGTTCCGCACAATCCGACCCGACAGCCAACGCCGACCCCAACGAAAAGGTCTGGCTTGACGTCATCCAGAAGATGGACGAGGTCTATAACGACCTGCTGCACTACGAGGTGGCGCTCGAAGCGAAAAATGCGGCGCTCGAGGATTCCCAGCAGTTCATTGAATCCGTCCTTGCGTCGATGTCGGACATCCTGCTGGTATGCAATCGCAGTGGAACGATCGAAGAGGTCAATCGGGCGCTGCAGTTGATTAGCGGGCTCGATGAAGCGGCCCTGACGGGGCAATCCATCTTCGACCTGTTTGCCGACGAGGCCTCGCACCAGCGGGCGCAGCGCTTCTTCGCCGGCCATGTCGGTGAGGCGCTGCAGGATTGCGAGATGCAGTTGCGTGGTGTCGGGGGCGTTCCGATTCCGGTGTCGCTCAACTGCACGCCGCGCTTCAGTGCGGTCGGCAAGATGTTGGGCGTGGTGGTCACCGGCCGGCCGGTCGGCGAGTTGCAGCGGGCTTACAAGGCACTGCATCGCGCGCATGAAGACCTCAAGCGCACCCAGCAGCAATTGCTGCAATCGGAGAAGATGGCCTCGCTTGGCCGTCTGGTTGCCGGCGTGGCGCACGAGCTCAACAATCCGATCAGCTTTGTCTATGGCAATGTGCTGGCCTTCAAGCGCTATGCAGAGCGTCTGGGTGACTATCTCGATGCGGTCAGGCGCCGGGAGCCCTGGGAACACATTGAGGGGTTGCGCGAGGACTTGAAGATTGATCGTCTTCAGGCCGATCTGCCCTCGCTGATCGAGGGGATGGCGGAGGGGGCTGAGCGCACGCGCGATATCGTCGATGGCTTGAAGCGGTTTTCGGCCGTCGATCAGAATGTGCTGGAACCGATGGATCTCGTGCCGGTCATTGAGCGCGCGGTCCATTGGGTCGGCAAGGCGGCGCCGAGCAGTTTTCAGGTCCGGCTCGATTTGCCGGAGACGTTGCCGGTGAATGGTTCGGCAGGGCAGTTGCAGCAGGTGGCGATGAATCTGGTCCAGAACGCCTGCGATGCAACCGCCGGTCAGGCAGCGGCCCGTCTGGACATCACCTGTCGCCTTGAAGCGGGGAAACTGTTGCTGCGTTTCGCGGACAACGGCCCGGGCATTCCCGCTGAAAATCTGCCGCGTATCTTTGATCCCTTTTTTACGACCAAGCCGGTGGGCAAAGGCACTGGCCTTGGCCTCGCCATCAGTTACGGGATTGTCCAGCGCCACGGCGGTGAGCTGAGCGTCGAGGAGACTCCGAGTGACGGGGCCGTGTTTGTTTTGACTCTGCCGTTACTGCCTACGCCGGCAAACTAACTGGAAGAATATCTTCCACATTTTTTTTAATGTGGAAGATATTCTTCATGTTTGCGCGTCTTGTGCTGTCATTTAATTCCGTAATTGATTGATAAATAGGGAGTTATCAATACTGCGGTGCGATGGCATTGAACTTGCTTTAACGCTCTCCATGCGCCTGCCGGGATAGCGTCTTCTCCGGCAGAGTCCGCTTTCATCCAGTTGCGCTGTCAACTGCCATCGAGGGGTAATAGGAGGAGTTTCTCGTGATCAAGAACCCGGTTTCCGCATTTGACGATACGACCGATTTCACTGCCGTCGAGCGACGGCTTGGCGTGTCGCGCCGCACCTTTCTCAAGTTTTGTACCGGGGTGGCCGCCTCCTTCGGCTTGGGTCCCAGTGCAGCCCTGGCGATGGCCAAGGCGATTGCCAGTCCACAGCGGCCGCCGGTGATCTGGCTGCACGGTCAGGAATGTACCGGTCCGACCGAGTCGCTGCTGCGTTCCGAGCAGCCAAGCTTCGAACACCTGATTCTCGACCTGATCTCGCTCGATTATCACCAAACGCTGGATGCCGGTGCCGGTCACCGGGTCGAGGAAATCAAGCGCGAAGCGATTCAACAGCACAAGGGCAAATATTTGCTCGTTATCGAAGGTGCGATCCCCTTGGCGCAGAACGGCATCTTCTGCAAGATCGGCGGGCAGACCATGATGGATGCCACCACCGAGGCTGCCGAGCACGCAGCGGCTATCGTTGCCTTCGGCTCTTGCGCCAGTTGGGGGGGCGTACAGTCGGCTGCACCCAACCCGACCGGGGCCGTTGGCGCACCGCAATTTCTCAAGGGCAAGACGGTTGTCACGATTCCCGGCTGCCCGCCCAACCCGGCCAACTTCCTTGGTACGGTGCTGTATTTTGTCACTTACGGCAAACTGCCCCCGATTGATGACAAGGGGCGTCCGAAGTGGGCCTATGGTCGCCTCATCCACGAAAACTGCTACCGCCGGCCGCATTTCGACGCTGGGCGTTTTGCCACGCAGTTTGGCGACGAGGGCCATCGCCAAGGCTGGTGTCTCTACAAGCTTGGCTGCAAGGGCCCGGAGACCTACAACAACTGTCCGAGCCTGGAATACAACAACGTCGGCGGCGGGGTCTGGCCGATTGGCGTGGGTCATCCGTGCTTTGGCTGTTCGGAGCAGGGTACCGGTTTCCACAAGCCGATGTTCAGCCTCTCCGAGGTGAAGACGCATACGCCGCCGAATGCCTTCCCGAACATCGGTGATCGCCAGAATCCCTCCTCATCGACGGTTGCCGCGGCGGTTGCCGTGGCGGGTGCCGCAGTGGGGGCTTTGCTGGGTGCGACAGCGGTTGCCGGCAAGAAGCTCGATAACGCGTCTGGCACTACATCCACCGACAAGGGAGCATGAGCATGGATCGCCGCAGCTTTTTCAAAGCATCGCTGGGCGGTGCGGCTGCCGCCGTCGCGAGCACGGCTGTGCAGGCGCGGCCCAATCGCGAACCAGCACCTGAAGCGGTCGGCATGCTGTTCGATTCGACCCTGTGCGTCGGTTGCAAGGCCTGTGTGAGCAAGTGCAAGGAAGTCAATGCCATGCCGCCGGTGCCGATGGGGCAGGATACGCATGCCGATTTTGCACTCGATCTCTCGGCGCAAACGCTCAATGTCATCAAGATCTATACCGAAGGCAAAGTGGCGGTGAAGGATGCGCTGGCCGACGGTTTCGCGTTCGAAAAGCGCAGCTGCATGCATTGTGTCGATCCGGGGTGCGTTTCGGTATGCCCGGTGACGGCACTGACCCGCCATCCGCTGACCGGCATCGTCAACTACAACAAGGATGTCTGCATCGGCTGCCGCACCTGCATGACTGGTTGCCCTTACAACGTGCCGCAGTATGAATACAACAGCGCCTTCGGCCAGATCCGCAAATGCGAGATGTGCAACCAGAAGGGTGTGGAACGCATCGACAAGGGCTTGATGACCGGCTGCGCCGAAGCCTGCCCGACCGGCGCGACCCTGTTCGGTTCACGCACCGCGCTGCTGGAAGAAGCCAAGCGCCGCATGGCCTTGAAACCCGGGGAAATCTACAACTATCCGCGTGGCGATGTGCGCAAGCCAGGCAGCTATCACGAGAAGGAAGTGCCGGCCTACCAGCCCAAGGTCTGGGGCGAGAAGGAGGCGGGCGGCACCAATGTGCTGCATCTTTCGGCCGTGCCTTACGACAAGCTGGGAATGCCGCCCTTGGGCGAGCGTTCTTTTGCCTCGATTTCGGAAGGGGTGCAAAGCACACTGTATAGCTACCTTGCTTTGCCGGCCATCGCGCTGGGCGGTTTGACCTGGGTGGTCAAGCGCAATACGGAAAATGCGGAAAGCGGCCAAGAAGGAGGAAAAGAATGAGCCACCATTATGAGGCGCTCGAAGATCGCAAGATCCTCACGCCGTTCTTCCTGCTGATGGTGGCGATCGCCGCGTTCGGCACCATCTTCCTGATCATCCGCTTCGTTGCCGGCATGGGTAGCGTGGCAAACCTGAGCGGCGGCTATCCTTGGGGTATCTGGGTGATTTACGATATCGTCGTCGGCACCGCGTTTGCCTGCGGTGGCTATGCGCTGGCGATTACGGTCTATCTGTTCAACAAAGGCAAGTATCACCCGCTGATCCGTCCGGCCTTGCTGACCAGCCTGCTTGGCTACGGCTTTGCGGCGTTTGGTGCCTTCGTTGACATGGGCCGCTACTGGAATGCCTACAACATGTTCCTGCCCTGGCAGATGAACACGCATGCGGTGATGCTCGAAGTGGGCCTGTGCGTGGCCGCCTATGTCATGGTGCTGGCCATCGAGTTTTCGCCGGCGGTGCTGGAATGGCTGCGAAAGCAGACGGGCTGGCAGGTGCGCGCGGACGCATGGCGTGCGAAGCTCGACAAGCTGTTGTTTTTCTTCATCGCCCTGGGCATCCTGCTACCGACCATGCACCAGTCCTCGCTGGGCAGCTTCATGATCGCCATGGGCTACAAGATTCACCCGCTCTGGCAGACGCTGCACTTCCAGCCCGTGCTGGCAGTGCTCTCGGCCTTCACCATGGGTTTCGCCATTGTCATTTTCGAGGGATCGATGGTGACCAATGGATTCAATCGTCATCCCGAGACACACCTGTTTTCTGGGTTGGGCAAGATCATCCGCGGGTTGATCGCGGCCTTCCTGGTCATCCGCTTCGGTTACCTGATCGTCGCGGGCAAGGTGGGGGCCATGTTTGCCTTTGATCTGGGCTGCCTGATGTTCTGGATCGAGACGGCGCTGTTTGTCTATCCTCTGGTGGTGCTCTCATCCGAGGAGAAACGTGGCAATGGCAAGCACCTGCTGTATGCGGCCGTGAGCCTGCTGCTCGCCGGCGCGCTGTATCGCTTTGACGCCTACCTGATCACCTACAACCCGGGCCCTGGCTACAGTTACTTCCCCGCCTTCCCCGAGCTGATCATGACGGTTGCCACCGTGGCGACCGAGATCGCCGTGTTCCTGTTCATCATCAAGAAATTCCCGGTGCTGCCGCGTGACACGCACGCCGCCGCCTGAACCAGATATCGCAAAGGAGAGTTCCGTGGCCAAACGTATTACAGTCGATCCCATTACCCGTATCGAAGGACACCTGCGCATCGATGTCGAGGTCGATAACGGTCGCGTCACCAAGGCCTGGTCGTCGGGTCAGATGTGGCGTGGCATTGAAAAAATCCTGATCGGCCGCGATCCGCGCGAAGCCTGGTCCTATACCCAGCGTTTCTGCGGCGTGTGCACTACGGTACATGCGATCACTTCGGTGCGTGCCGTCGAAAATGCGCTCCAGCTTGAAATTCCGGTGAATGCGCAGCTGATTCGCAACATCATCCAGACGGCGCACGCAATTCAGGATCACATCGTGCACTTCTACCACCTGTCGGCGGTGGATTGGGTGGATGTGACCTCGGCATTGAAGGCTAATCCGGTGACCACCGCAAAACTTGCCGAGTCGCTGTCCGACTGGCCACTCAATGGCCCGCACGAGATGAAAGCGGTGCAGGAGCGTCTCAAGACCTTCGTGGGCAGCGGCCAGCTCGGCCCCTTCGCCAGCGGCTTCTGGGGTCACCCGGCGATGAAGCTGCCGCCGGACGTGAACCTGCTCGCCGTCGCCCATTACATGCAGGCGCTCGACGTGCAGAACCAGGCCAACAAGATCGTCGCCATCCTCGGCGGCAAGAGCCCGCACATCCAGAACGTCGCGGTCGGCGGCGTGTCCAACTCGGTCAGCCATGATGCTCCTTCCGTGCTCAACATCGAGCGCCTGATGTTGGTTAAGACCTTCATCGACAAGCTTGAGCAATTCATCAAATCGACGTATCTGGTCGACGTGCCGGCGATCGGCGCCTTCTACCTTGACTGGACCAAATACGGTGCCGGGGTGACCAACTATCTCTCCGTCCCCGATTGCCCGCAAGATACCAAGGGCACCGTGTTCGATCTCCCCGGCGGCTACATCGACGGTGGCGACCTCAAGACCTACAAGCCGATCACCACCTTCAACGATGCCTACTTCCGTGACGGGGTAGCCGAAAGCTCCAAACATGCTTGGTATACCGGCGACAAGGCACTGCATCCGTGGCAAGGCGAAACCGAACCCCAGTACACCGATTTCCAGGACAACGGCAAGTATTCCTGGGTCAAGGCACCGACGTTCTACGGCAAGCGCTGCGAAGTCGGTCCGCTGGCCGATGTGCATATCGGTGTTGCCGCTGGCAATAAGCGCTATACCAAGTATCTGAACCAGGCCATCGGCACACTTAAGGCGGTCGGCAAGCTGTCGGACGTTCCCCTGTCGGCGCTACAATCCACCATCGGCCGCCATGCGGCACGCGCGGTGCGGTGCGCGGTAATGATCGATACGATAAAGGATCAATGGGAAAAGCTGGTTGCCAACATCGGCAAGGATCAAACGACGTTCAACGCCCCTTCCTTCCCCAAAGGCGAAATCAAGGGCGTCGGGTTCCACCAGGCTCCACGCGGCACACTGTCGCACTGGGTCGTGATCGAGAACGGCAAGATCAAGAATTATCAGGCGGTCGTACCAAGCACCTGGAACGCCGGCCCGCGCGATGCCAACGACCAGATCGGCCCCTACGAATCCTCCCTGATGAACAATCCGATCGCCGATCCCGAAAAGCCGTTGGAAGTGCTGCGCACGGTACATTCGTTCGACCCCTGCATCGCCTGTGCGATTCATATGTTCGACAACGAGCAACGGCCCATTGTCAAGGTCAAGGCCCTGTAACCCATGGCGGAGTTTGAGCACATTCTCGTTGTCGGCATGGGCAATGTGCTCATGCGTGACGAAGGCATCGGCGTGCGCGCCGTCGAGGAACTCGATGCGCGCTACACGATGCCGGAGAATGTCCGCCTGATCGATGGTGGCACCACCGGCATGGAGCTGTTCGAGCCGATGCGCCATGCCGATTGCCTGATCGTCGCCGATGCGGTGAATGCCGACGTACCGCCTGGTACGCTGGTGCGTATTGCCAACGAGGAGATCCGCGCGTTTTTCCAGACCAAGTTATCCAACCATCAACTCGGCTTGTCCGACCTGCTGGCGCTGCTCGCTTTCAAAGGCGAGACGCCGCAGCATGTGGCGATCATCGGCATGGTGCCGCACGTGCTGGAAAACAAGCTGGGGCTGAGCGCGCCGGCAACGGCCGGGCTGGACGAGATGGTGCGGATGCTGGTGGATGAGCTGGAGAAAGTCGGCGCTCGCGTGACGGCGCGCGACGAGGTGAAGAGCGGCCACTGGCGTCGCCAGGCCGAACTGGAGGCCGCCGAATCGTGTGCATAGCCCTGCCGATGCAGGTGATCCGTGCCGGCGAACTGACAGCGCTGTGCCGGGGCCGCAATGGTGACGAAGAAGTGAATATGCTGCTGGTCGGCCTGCAGCCGGAAGGCACCTGGGTGCTGAAATTCCTCGGCTGGGCGCGCGAAGTTCTGAGCGAACAGCAGGCGCGCGAAATTGACCTGGCGCTCGATGGCTTGCAGGAGATCATGGACGGCGCCGAGGCCATTGATGTCGACCATCATTTCCCCGGTTTGGGGCAGTCGGTTGCGGAGGCGGTGCAATGACTGTCTGGATCTCCCCCGAGCAACGCGCCGCCCAGGTGGCAGACGCCTTCGAGGCCATCCATCGCGACCAGATGGCCGGGTTGCCCCTGCTCAACAAGGAGCTGACTGTCGCCGTTGCCGGCTTTCAGGAAATTGCCGGGCGCATTAGCGGCGTGGTGGTGACGCCCTGGATGATGAGTCTGTTGCTGTTTCCAGGGGCGGACGACAACTGGGCGGAACGTGCGCTTGGCGACAAGGAAAGCATCGCCTTTCCCGGTGGCACCTATCGCTTCATGTTCAACCGCATCGAGAGTCTGGGGCCGGTCATGATGTATTCGGTGCACTCGCCGATGTGGCTCTTCCCCAACCAGGAATCGGCACTGGTTGAAGCCAGCCTGTTCCTCGGGCGGGCGCTGGCTCCGGCCGAACAGGCCAGTGCTGATGATCCCGTCAATGAGGAGTTGCTCGGCCGTATCCTGCGCGGCGAACGGGTGCCTGAAGCCGAAGCGGTGCTGGCCGCCATGCCCGATGGCCTGCCGGTCGATCCAGCCGTTCAGACGGGTGCCCCGGTCGCCTGAAATAGGGTAAGCTCCACGCTGGAGGCAGGCCTCACTCTGCAGGCCCAGGCAAATCATGAAATCATGAAGAACTGCATGTGCGAATGCACCGGAGGGTGTGGTCATGGCTGAGATGAAAAAAGGCTACGTGCGGCCACTCGACCTCAAGCACGGCTGTGTTGATCTGAGTCATGGCTCGGGCGGCCGGGCCATGGCCCAGTTGATCGGCGAGTTGTTCGCCCGGCACCTGGGCAACGAATTCCTCGGCCAGGGCAATGATGGCGCCGTCCTGCCAACGCCGACTTCCGGCGAGCGCCTGGTGGTGTCGACCGATTGCCATGTGGTGACGCCGCTGTTCTTCGCCGGAGGTGACATCGGCTGCCTGTCGGTGCATGGCACGATCAACGACGTCGCGGTGATGGGGGCGCGGCCCTTGTATCTCGCGGCCGGCTTCATTCTCGAAGAAGGGTTTCCGCTGGCCGATCTGGCGCGCATCGTCGAATCGATGGCCGAGGCTGCGCGTGCTGCCGGCGTGCCGGTGGTGACCGGCGACACCAAGGTGGTTGAGCGCGGCAAGGGGGATGGCATCTTCATCACCACCACCGGCATCGGTGCCTTGCCGGTCGGGCGGGCGATCGGCGGCGAGCGGGCGCGTCCCGGCGATGCCATCCTGGTATCGGGCACCCTGGGCGATCATGGCATGGCGATCATGAGCCAGCGGGAGAATCTGAGCTTCGAGGCGCCGATCGTTTCCGACACCGCCCCGCTGCACGGGCTGATTGCAGCCATCCTGGCGACCGGCGCGGATATCCGCGTGATGCGCGATCCGACCCGTGGCGGACTGGCGACCACGCTCAACGAAATCGCCGCACAGTCTGGCGTCGGCATGATGCTGCGCGAGAAAGACATCCCGCTCAAGCCGGTAGTGGCGGCTGCCTGCGAATTCCTCGGTCTCGATCCGCTCTATGTCGCCAACGAAGGCAAGCTGATCTGCATCTGCGCCGCCGGTGATGTCGAACGGGTACTGGCGACGATGTGTGGCGATCCACTCGGGCGTGATGCCGCGTGCATTGGCATAGTCACCGAAGATGCCCACCATTTTATCCAGCTTACCACGGCTTTCGGCGGGCGGCGCAATATCGACTGGCTGGCCGGCGACCAGCTGCCGCGTATTTGCTGAGTCGCCTGTTTCGTCAGCCATGGATGCCGGCCATATCCACCTGCGCCTGACGCTTGAGGGCGCGCGCATACGCAAGGTCGCCATTGTCGTGCAGCGCCCTGACATTGCCCGGGCCCTGCGCGGCAAACCCGCCGACTGGGCCGTGCAGCAGCTGCCGCTGATCTATGCCCTGTGCGGCAAGGCACAGGGCCAGGCTGCCGTACTGGCCTTGGCCGCTGCTTGCGGTGTCGATACCGCGCCGCATTTGCATCCTGCCATCGAAGCCGAGGCGTTGCGCGAGCATGCCTGGCGCATCCTGCTCGATTTGCCGCCGCTGCTGGGTCTGCCGGCACAGACCGCCCTGTTTGCTGGCGTGCGATGCTGCCTCGAAGCTGGCGATCGCTCCGGCTTGCAGGCATTGCTCGCCGATCCGTTCTGGAACCAGTGGATGCTCGCCCTCGAGCAGCTGCCGGCTGTTCCTGATGTGGAAAGTGTTCTGCTGCCGGTGATGGGGGCCGTGCAATCGCTAAGCTGCTGGCCGCGCCTGACGGCCGAGTTTGCGTGCGCTCCCTTGTGGAACGACGAGCCGGCCGAGACCGGCGCCTATGCCCGCTGGAACGGGCAGAACCCGTCCGGGGCGGAAGCCCTGGCCGCACGCTGGCAGGCGCGCTGCGCCGAGCTCTGGTCGTGGGCGGCAGGGGATGCAAAAGTCGGCGCTGGCGGGACGGCGTCGGCGGCTTCGGCTGGACCCCGTACCGGTCGGGCGCTGGTCGATACCGCTCGTGGCCTGCTCATGCATGAGGTCACGGTCGATGCTGACGGGCACATCGACGACTACGTGATCGTCGCCCCCACCGAGTGGAATTTTCATCTGCGGGGCGCGCTGCACGATTGGCTGTTTGATCGTGCCGTCGATGATCGTGAGCGACTGCGCGGCGAGGTCGGCCACATGGTGGCGGCGCTCGATCCTTGCGTTGGTTGGTCGCTGGAGTTGGTGAACTAAGCAGGCCCGCCTGCTCCAGATACGCCTGTTTTTAAGGCCGTCAATGCCGCATCGAACTCAAAATCTTCCAGCGCGGCGTGCAGTCGCGTGAAGTGCTCGCCCAATACGGCCTGCAGCAGTGCCTGATGGTTGCGCAGGGTCTGCGACAGGTGATCGGCCCTTTGCCGACCGACATTGCCCATCTAACCAACGGCCGCTCAGGCCGAGGAGCGGAACTAGCGTAGCAACGCTGCCTTAAGCAACAAGGTCATTAGAGTTGTAGGGACAACTGAATAGCAACCGCCTTTCCCCAACGTCCAGCCAGAAGTCGGCGAGCGGAGAAAGGTGACGGTTTTTGTTTTGATCGCCAAGTTGCAATTTATTACCATCGGGTTCGTGTACCTCCAAACAGAACAGAGGAAGGCCATGACCCTGATACAAGCATTCATCGAGGGTTGGAACAAGGGAATCCGCCCCTTCCATGCCTCACTGCGCCCGCTGCTGACCAGCTTCGGCATACTTGCGGCCACTTGTCTTTGGGCCGTGTTGCTGGACTTGGCCAAATGGCCAACGATGGCAGTAGCCGTCATCGCCACGGGGTGCGTGACGGGGGGCTGCTTCCTTATCTATGCCTGGCTCACCATGTTTCGGGCGGCTGGATTTATCAAATCAGGGAATTCGAGGAACGCTCTGCTGTGACCATTAGCAGCTGCCATTCCTTATGGGACTCGCCACTGCTAGGCTATATTTCTAACACTTTCGCAGGATGGTATTTGCATAACGACAAGCTTAGAATCTTAGGCATGGTCGAACGATGCCAACTACCCCAAATGCTCTCCCGTATCGCACACGCAGTCGATACAGCTACGGCTGTGAGTAATGCTACTACCGGTATAGGGGTATTGTCCAAAATCCAATCAGGCTATCACCTCAGTAGCGATGATGTTGCCAACCTAGCGCAAATTATTGACCGCATTGAAGGGCAAGCAGGTGCTGAAGTGCGACAGTATGTCTTCGAGAATACGAACGGCTGCCCCCTCTGTACGGCGCTCTCCAAAAAGCTGCAACCGCTTCCACGCGCTGCCTGAAAAGAAATCGCCTTTATCAGGTGAAAGGCATACTGGAATCACACACTCAGAAATTGATCCCTGAGATCAAGCGAAACCAAACGGATAATCACACTACAGGGGACAGGCGAGTGGGTCTGCGCGAAATGCAGCGCAGGCTGATCACCTCTACGTTCTGAACGTCCGCTTTCCTAGATCGGCAACTCCTGCTTTGAATTGGTAGTCCGCATCCACCAGACCGGAAAGCTATCCTTCAACGTGTTTTGTGGCTGAACGGCAGTTGCCGACACATTGCCGTTCGACATGCCCGCCCCGGTTATGGCGGCCAAGGCCTAGGACTTAGCCGTGGATGGTCGTGTCGTGCGACCGGCCGACTTCGGAGTCCGCCCTTGGTACATCAAAAGGATAGAGTAAGAAAACTATTTCCGTCCCATCTTTCCCGGAACCCTATCCAACGCTTCCATTCTGATCAATGGCTGTTCCAGCATATCCTTCGGAAGAGAATCCAGTAGTGTGCTGACCGGACGTTTGCTAACCTTGCCGTGCCAATTAATCCCGGCAGACATTCCGCGCAATAGAGAGTAGATATCTGTGGCCAAATGAGTGTGTTTGCTCACAAGAATGCTCTCCATGAGCTGGCTAGATAGCCTTTGCTCTGCGAATTCCCTGCAGTAACGTTGTATTGTCGATATTGCTTTATCCGTTTGATCAACACCAACCAGCAGCAGATGGTCTTCGTACTCCTCCTGGTCTCCATCTCGGACAAGAACCAGCGTCAACCCCACTGGATTGTCTCGAGAAGTAATGACGGCACACCAGACGCGATCAAGCTGTCGGCCTCCTCCAGAACACACATCGCTCCCCCTGACAAAGGGGCCGGGACGCATGGGATCGGAAGGATCGATGGGGATTGGCGGCATGAGGCGGTAATGCCTGGAGCCGGCTGATCTGAAAGCGCCGAACGCTTCCTTGAAAGCCTCCACTGCTTGCGTCGGCAGTTCCTCGATGAATGCCTCGTCAAAAATGTCTTCCTCCATTTCCTGCATGACCTCGGCAGCCCGGGTATCGACTGAAGTGGTTTCCCTACCCGTAGCCAGTTCGGGCTGGATATCCGCCGACGGCCTGAAGTAACCCCGTTCCGCGTCCGATTTGGACCGCCGGATTTTCTTGGACGCCAGGTCTGGAAAAGGTTCGTCGATCTCTGCTTCAACCGGAATGCCTATTGGCTGAAGCGTGCTCGATACCAGGCCTTCCTCAAGCTGATGTTCCACATTGCCGGTCACGCTTTCGTCGGCTGCGGTGCCTGAATCCTGTTTTGGCGATGCAGAGTCCCTTTTGCTGTTTAAAGGCGACTTGCGGGTCGTATAGAACAGCGTGTCGAAGGGGAAGGGGTGCGTGCAGCACTTTATCTGCTCGGCAAGAAACACTCGTCGCCCATTTTGTTCTATCCATCGCCCATCGACTGTCAGGTCGGTCTCGCCATAAAAGGGGAAGGTCGTCTTTGGATAGTAGCGCTTCTTGTTGGCCGAGGCCGACGTGCCGCTATTAACGATCCAGGCAGCCGCATTGCGCGCCTGCGTATCGAAGGCAATCCGAGCAACGGTCGCTGCTGCTGAACCTGGAAGATCATCTGCCAGATCGATATTGACCACGCTTGAGTTCGCGCCTCGCCGCTTCCGAAAGAACAGTTTGTCCAGTGCGAAAGCACCAGAAAACAGGCGCTTCAAGAAACTGCCGCTTGCCCCGAAGTAGAACCGCACCAGTTCCATGCAGGGGATGACGAGCATTGTGTTTGGATCGATCTCGATGCGCGCGCAGTAGGCGTGGGTATGATCCCTGTGTGCGCCGAAAACCGCGAATGGCAGCGGGTACTCCGCATGTGGTCCCGAATCCTCGCCAAGGGGTGCACCGGCCGGCATGATCTTGGCACTACCTTCGCGGACATCGAGGTGAAACGTTTCACGGGTTGAAATATCGCGCTGCCCGGTAAAACGGCCATCCTCCCAGATATCGCCGATCCGAAACAGGTTCAGGAAGGGAGCCGGCATTAAGAGCGTCGATCTCTCTGCCGGGTTGGACCGCAACTCCCCGGTGGCGGGATCTGTGCCCCAAGGAGAAAACACCAGGGCGATGCTGGTGGCGGTTCCTTGATAGATCTGGCCGAACCATTCGATCCGATGCGGCCCCTTCAGTGGCTTCAAGGCGGGAAAGTATTTGGGGCTTGTGTTCATTGGCTCGAATGAGAGGAAGTGAATGGCAGTGCCTTCAGAAAACGCAGGTACTTGAGATGGCGGCATTCCCAGCTAGGCCCGGACAACTGCTTGCCCTTCCACTTGATAAACAGCGCGCCGCCGCTCGACTCGCCGGCCATATGGCCACGCGTGTCGCGAAGGTACTCTGACAGCAAGTGAAAGGCGCAGGCTGGCATGGCAGGTTCGGGGATACCGCCGGATACGGCGCTCACGTCCAACCCCCGAACTTTCCGATAAGCCCATCCGGTCATGTGCATCAAGAGAAGAATCGTCTTGTCACGCTGCCATATCAGCCGTGGCCGGCTGACGTGAGGAAGTGCGGCATGCAAGGCGTCGTAATGCGAAATGATCCGATCCAGTTCAGTGTCGGTGAATGGTCTTGCGCCGGCCTTTACATAGGGCCTGACGCTCTGGGCGCTATTGTTGCCGCCAACGAGGCGCTTGATGGCATTGGCTGATACCTCCTGGCCTGTCCGTTCAAGAAAAGCGGCGGCCGAACGAGCCTCCTCGGCAGTCAGGCGATAAAATCCGTTGCCGAGTTCCTGACGCAGGACGGAATCGAACCAGTAGGGAAAGGGCCGGCCGTCGTTGACCTGCGATTGCGTGGCGCCAATGGATTTCGCGATCCGGACGAAACGCGCTGGCCACTCGTCCAGCAACCACAGGATCGCCATCAATATCCCATGCCTATGCCCGACCGCTTTGGATTCGAATTCACAACGTTTTCTGTCGCGGGCGATCTCCACCTTCCATCCGGTCTCCCTCTCGATGGCCGCGAGGAATTTCCGGCCATATGAAGTGGGAAGGAAATAGGCAAGGCGGTGCAGCACGTCGAAGTAGAGCGGCCCGTACTGAATCGTCTCCGAGCCTTGAAACCACCAGCCGAGATCGTGGAAGGTTGCCAGAGATCGCCCTGACATGATCGTGCGCCCGTCTGGCCCGGATGGGCAGATGGCGGGTGCGCGCCGCAAGTCGTACCCGCATTCCCAACAGGACGCCAGATCGTAGAGACGGGAGTGGCCGACATCGCTTGTTTCATTGCGGAAAAACACGACCGGCGCTCCGCATTCGGGGCAGCGGTCATGCAGCATAGTTCCGTGGACGTCGCAGATCGTGACGAAGGCCATGCGCCAGCGTTTTCGGAAGTAGGGCTGCTTGTCGAAGAAAAGGCAAAGCGGGCAGAACTGCATGCCGAACCGCCTGCGTCGGCGGATATAGGACACCGAGGGAAGTATCCATTGTGTATTGCCGAAGGCGCTATGCTGCTCGAAGACACTCCCTTCGTAGGATGTCAGCATGCCGCCGCGCAATTCCTCAAGGGGCGAACCAGTCTGCTCGCTCAGCAGACTGAGCTGCGCATCGGACAGGCATCGGTCGAGGTCGCGCGCCATGACGAATGCGCGCTTGCCGAAGACCTGCGAGCCGAAGGATTGCGCCTTGAGGCGATTGGCGTGAGCGGTTCGAACGAGCCAGTTGCTCAGCAACTCGTCATCCTGCCGATGTGGGTGGGCTGGCCAAAGCTTGCCGGTCAGTCCGGTGGCGACGATCACGGGGCTACCCCAACAACTCCGCAATGCTCCGCGTGCCGACTGACTTCAAGGTGGTGTTCTTGAGGCCGTTGATCTCTACGGCGGTAATCTGTTCGGTGCCCGTCTCGATGGCCATGATAGCGGCCGCATTGAGCAAGTCGGAAACATCACCGGTGATGCCGAGCGTATGTTTGTAGATTAGCTTTGCAAGCTTAGGATGATCGAGGCCGGAGGGTTTCCGCAGGGGAAGAAGCAGTCCGTAGCCGGACAGTAGCTCCTGAAAATCCTTATCGCACTTGAACCGTGGCAATGGCAGCACAGGCAAGCGGCTGGAGATCTGCCGGTCGGTTTGGGTGGCGGCAATCACATCCTCCGTACCAGCGACAACGACAGGGCGGCGCAACTGGTTCATCAGGTATTTGACCGAATTGACTGCCTTGGTTTGTGCATGCTTGCTGCCCTCGAGGATGTTGTGGAATTCATCGATCAACATGATGCGCATTCCAACCCTCTTCAGAATGTCGATACATGCCTGACGGATATCCTGGACCCTCGTTCTGACGGGCATCTGGACATTGAGCGAGCCGAGAATTTCTCCATAGATGCTTCCGGAGGCGATTTCAGGGTACTGGACGTACACAACGGGAACATAAGCAGCGTCCCCGGTCGGATTGTCGTCAGCTGGATACCGTCGGATAAACTCGGAAAGGAGGGTTGTCTTGCCCATCAGGGAATAGCCGACCAACAGTCGGCCTTGGGGTCGAACGGAATCATCGAGATTCATCAGCATTTCCAACTCGGCCAGAATCTTCTCGGCTCGATCATGGAAAATGATGCGATCCTTTCGGATGTAGTCGATGCGTGACTTGCTATCCAGCCGGGCGATTTCGGCGACGCTCGCTTCAAGATGTGAAAGATCCAGTTTTTTACTCATGGTCATCCTCCTTCTTGGGAAGTGAAGCCGTCGATGCCGGCCGTACCTTGGCCAGCATTCGTTGCGCCCGGGATTTGTCGAAAGTCAGATTGGTCTTCGACGGTTTGGGCGGCGGTGGCTGCTGGAGGACTGCCTTCTTGGATCGCTGCTTGGCTTTCTCCGCCTCCAGGCGTTTCTGCTTCGTCTTTTTGGTGGCGGATTCCTTCATCTCTTCGCGCTTGAGCAGGCTGCCGTAACGCTGATCGACGAATTGCCCGGCAATGTCGCCACGCCGTTTCCGAATGGCGCGATCCTCCCAGAGGCTGATCGCTCGCATGTCCAGATCGAGGGAGTCCAGTTCGATGTACCTTTTGGAAACCTCGTCGTAGATCCAGGTGGCCGACAGGTTGCGCGGATCGTAGCGGATCTCGAATTCGCGCTTCTCCCTCGGAAAGGTGGGATCGACCCTGTTCCCGATCAGGACTAATTCGTTGTTGTGATACCGGCGGTTATTGACGCGAACGACGCCTTTTTCGATCACGCGCATCTCAAAGGGCATCAGTGAGATGCGTAGGGACAGCGGATCGGCAGGCCGATCGGGGAGGCCGGTCGGCGGCATTTTGTCGCCCTCCAGGACTCCCTGTTTCCACTTCAGGAGTGGCACGGACTTGTTCATGCCTTCGCCGCCATGTTCCCGAAGGTGATAGTCGTTCACCAGAAATTCGGTGAAGAAGACCTCGAACTCCGCGATGGTGAAGATTGCATTGCCCTCGGAATCGTATTCGCCACGCTCGACGGGGTTGGAGAACTTGGTGCCGGGAACGCTCTTGAACTCGTGCATGAAGGTCTTAAAGGCGCTCTCGACGTGCCCGCCGAAATTTGGGGAGCCGACTGGCCTGTCGCGCAAGGTGAAACGATAGGTCTTGCGGGCGCCATGCATCAACTGGCCATTCAGTTCGGCGGCATTGTCCACAAGGATCACGTCCGGGAACCCCCAGCACGGCCATTCCCCTTCGACACCGACAGAGCGAAGGTATTCCTCCTTCGGCAGGAAGGCATGGGCGAGCGCCATTCCGGCAGATAGGGCACCTGGAGAATCGAACGTCAGGAAGAACCCAAGCACCATCCGGCTGTAGGTGTCGATCACCAGCGTCAGCCAGGGGTCGTTGATCGGCATCCGGTCTTCCTCGTCAACCAGGCAGACCTGCAACGGGGTGTGGTCCACCTGGATGATGGCGAGCGGGTAGTCGTTGTTGGGCAGGTGATCGATCTTCGGACGGAAGTGGTCCTTGACCTCCTTTTTCCGGCCTTGGGCTTCCAGCTTCTGTTTGTACGTGGTTTCGCGATCGAAGCTCTGAAGCGTGCCAAGAGATATCTCGGGCAATTCCTCTCTACGGCATTCGCCATTGATCAGGTCGAGTATCCGGGGCAGCGTCTTGGGGGTCGGGATGTAGCGATGCTTCGCCAGCTTTTCCCGGACGATCCTGATGACCTCTGGCCTGAGCCGTCGATTGCCGGCGTCCTTCCGTACGGCATGTATCAGGGCTTCTGGGGTGCCATGGATACGGACCAGGGCAATTCGACGGTAGGCGGATGCCAGGTTGTAGCCAAATACCTTGGCCATTTGTTCAACCACACCCCGCCTTTCGTTTCGCGGCAACCCCAGTACCTTCAGTGCAAACTGGAATTCCTCACGAATCCTGTCAGGGGAGCGGTCTTTCTTGGCGGAGTAGGCCTTGGTGGTCGCGTGCTTGCGACGAGGCTGCTTTTCCGGTGCAAGGGCCCGTATTCGACGTGGTGCGTTTTCCTCCTCGGCGCCATCCGGACGGATAGGCGGTCCGAGATCGGAGATCCTGAGAAAGTCGTGGCGGCCGTCTGATAGCCGCCTGGCCAGGACACGATCGAAATCCTCCGTGTGGAGGATCCGCCAGTTCTCGCCGCCATATTCGACGGTTTGCCCTTCCTGCAGGGAGATCACGTCAGGCATCGGGGAGCGCCTTTACGATCGAACCCAGGGAGAGAAGGACACTCAGATCGACATCTACCCGGGAAGCGCCTATCAAACGGTAGCAGGTAGGAAGGATCTGCGCCCGACCGGTGATCGTTGCTGACAAGGTGCCGATCCAGTCGCCTAGATTCAAGGCTCCGTGCTTTTTCAGGGTGTCTAGCAGGCGCCGCTCGAGGTCGGGATTAGGCTTGCCGCGTTCAATGTGGCGCATCAAGAAGCGGGCATTGTCGAGATAGGGCGTACGAATCTCGCTTTCCCGATAAACCTTGAAGCCCCAGCCATGGTTGGAGGCATAGCGCTCGGCTGCAGCCCATTTGAGCAGGTTTTCCGCTTCGTCTTCCTGCCGGGGCAGCTTGTAGCGGCGGGATGTCTTCGAATCTTCAGACAGATCAGGCTTGACCTCGCAAAGCATAGGGATCATCCCGGCAGCTTCGGGCAGGTCGGTGCGATAAAAGATGAGGGCGTCAGGGGTGTAGCTTCGGATCTTGTCCTGAGCGTCTTGCCACTCGAGAGTAACTGGCTGATGTTCGAAGCTGGCGACGATCCTGTTGAAGCGAAGAAGGATAAAGAAATCCTCCTCAAGGGAGGATTCGAATTTCTGACCGTCCGGTACCGTGCCTGTGACTTTTACAGGGCTACTGGTGATACGACGGGTTGGCACCCCTGCGTCCCCATACTTCGACTAATGCCTTGCCAGCACCGCATAGAACGCCTCCCCCATTGGTTTTATCCGGCCAGTATAGTGACGCCTTGTTGGCCTCTAAACGCTCGATAAGGCATCAAGACAGATAGCTTTTCGAGGGGGCAGGCCCGTGATGAAAGGGAATTTCGCTCTCATTTCATCTTGCTTTCCGCCACTCCCACGGCGGCATCGGGTTCTTGTCCGCCCACAGGCCGATCCGTCGAGTCTTCGCATTTAACTCAGCAACCTCGTAGTGCTCCCTATCCAGCGGGGGTTGTTCCTTTGCATACTGCCGATACCACCATGCCATACGGCTTCGAGCAGATGGCTGACCATCCGCTCAATCTGTTCTTGCCGCATTAACTCACCTCCCCGTGTAGCGTTGCTGCCGAAGGTTTCACGTCTGGGAGGACGTGCATGCCTGGCGTACCTAGAGAAGAACGGCTACAGCTTTGAGGTGTCTTGAGCCAAAGTAAGGGTCAAGAACAGCAAATAAGAGCATTATTCCTAAATACTGGTACAGTTATTCTTATTTAGCATTGTTTTCCCCACTGCCCAAGGAATCCGGCCGTTTCGACCTGCCTATCGCGCTCGGCATCCTCGTCGCCTCCAGCCAGATTGATGCGAAACAACTCGATGCCCACGAATTTGCTGGCGAACTTTCCCTCTCGGGCGAACTCCGCCCGGTGCGCGGCACGCTGGCGATGTGCCTGTCCGCCGCCGGTGCCGGCCGCGCCTTCGTGCTGCCCGCTGCCAGTGCCGACGAGGCCGGGCTGGTCGGCAGAGCGACGATCCTGCCGGCACGTAGCCTGCTCGACGTCTGCGCCCATCTGACCGGCTCAGCGCCGCTCGCGCCGCATGTTCCCGCCGTACTACCGGCGCCGACTTTCGTGCCCGACCTTGCCGAGGTGAAGGGACAGCTACCAGCCAAACGCGCCATCGAGGTCGCCGCGGCCGGCGGCCACAGCCTGCTGATGTCGGGCCCGCCGGGTTCGGGCAAGTCGATGCTGGCCCAGCGCCTGCCGGGCATCCTGCCGCCGATGACGGAGGGCGAGGCTCTGGAGAGCGCCGCCGTGCATTCGCTCGCCGGCAGCTTCGATGCATCGCGCTGGGCGCAGCGTCCCTATCAGGCGCCGCACCATTCCGCCTCGGCGCCCGCATTGGTCGGCGGCGGCGGTGTGCCGCGGCCGGGCGAGATTTCCCTCGCGCACCATGGCGTGCTGTTTCTCGACGAGCTGCCGGAGTTCGAGCGCCGCGTGCTCGAGGCGCTGCGCGAACCGTTGGAAACCGGCCATATCCGTGTCTCCCGCGCTGCACGACGGTCGGAATTTCCGGCGCGCTTCCAGTTGGTGGCGGCGATGAATCCCTGCCCCTGCGGCTGGCTAGGTCACAGTTCAGGCAAGTGTCGCTGCACACCGGACCAGATCGCGCGCTACCGGGGCAAGCTGTCCGGTCCGCTGCTCGACCGCATCGATCTGTTGGTCGAGGTGCCGGCGGTGACCGAAGCGGAAATTTCGACACGCGGCGAGGGGGAGACTTCCGCCGTCGTGCGCGAGCGCGTGATCGCCGCGCGGGAGCGGCAGATCGCCCGCCAGGGCAAGCCGAACGCACAGTTGTCGCCCGATGAGATCGACCTTCACTGCCTGCCGGACTGCGCCGGCGCGGCACTGCTCAAGCAGGCAATGGCGCGGCTCGATCTTTCGGCGCGCGCCTATCACCGCATCCTCAAGGTGGCGCGCACCATCGCCGATCTCTCTGGTGACGAGATCATCCGCGGCCCGCATATCGCCGAGGCGGTGCAGTACCGTCGGGGATAAAGCTAGCCGGTTTGCCGGCAGCACCTTTTAGGGCGGGTGCTACTGAAGTTCTGCTGGCGCACAAAAGGAACTTGTCCAACCAGTACGCACCCATTGTCCTTTGGGAACGAAAGTAAGCTGAGTCAAAATGACGCATGGATTTTCTAGCGAGATGTCTATAGCATTTATTTAGGCAGTTCGGTGTTGTGCGGCAAGTCAGTATCTGTGCCACAGAATTGCCCATTGTTTGCTCAACCTAACGTGGAGGTCTTATGTGCATTTCAAAGCTTATTTCCGATTCTGATGAAGCCCACTTTGTAGCACCTATGAGCGTTACCGAATCAGTTCATTGGTAATAACAAAGACGGGTAGCGAAAGGTGTGTTCGCTACCCGTATAAAACGAGAAGTTCATAATGAACGAACCGAACCACTATGGGTTTACACGAATCCAAGACGACGTGTTGGCTAGGAATGATTTCATTCGTGGCGACATAATATTTCTGCACCAGAATCGGCTCCGGAGAATCAGGCGCGGTACGGAAAGCCATGAAGCTGTGTCAAGGCTTCTCCCGAAGATTGCATGGTCGGAAAAGTTTCCTCCTGTCCCTAACAGCATCCAAATTCAGGTTACAAAGGCATGCAATCTGTCATGCTCCTTTTGCTATGCAAATGCAATCAACGCAAGTTCTTCAGAAGCCCACATGACATTCGCAAACGCCAAGAGATTAATTGATACTGCATTCAATTGGGGAGTACCTCAGCTACAGTGGGTTGGCGGAGAGGCTTTCGTTAATAAGGATTTCCCCAAAATCGTTGAGTATGCACAAAGCTTGGGGTTGGTCCAGAACATCATTACCAACGGGATAATCCCAGGAGTCAGGCCCAAAAAATTTATGAATACCCTTAGAGCCTTCTCCACAATTCAAGTGTCCGCGAATGCAGTAGGCGATAGTTACAACATTATCGTAGGTAAGTCTGTCTACGAAAAGTTCGTTCAATCAGTGAAATTGATTAATGACTCTTGTGGAAACGTTTGGCTTTCATGTGTAGTGACGCGTAAGAATGCAAGAAGCTTAAATCAGATAGTGTCTCTGGGTGAGCTAGTGGGCGCGCGTGGAATCACCTTTGGAATCCTAGCGAAACAAGGCCGAGCGGTTGCGAATGCTATGAATTATTTCGAGTGCCTTAACTGGGCTCGAGAGTCACTTAATAGCGTATTGACATCTGATGGGCCTGCCATCGAAATTGACTGCCACTTTGATCCAACAATGAGCAGACTGCAGAAGGCACAGAGTGTCGAAAAACGTCATGGAGGGTACGAGGGACACTCAATCCTATTTATCAATAAAGATGGGGATATTTATCCGTTTCCGTTGCTCGAAATGAACTCGCTGAAGCTGGGTAACGCGTTTATTGATGACCTTCGACAGCTGTGGTTTTCTTCGGAACTGCTCACATCGCTAAGAGCGGCAGCAGACCCCCTTCTTTGCGAGGGTTGTGATTCTGATTGCTCCTTTCGGAGCCGCTCATTGCGCTATCTCTGGACTGGCAGCTTTTCAGGGAAGCTCCCGTGCTATCGGTTCGATTTTAAAAAATGATGAAAATGGTCCGGTCTGAGGAAAGGCGCCAGAGCCTATTTTTGGTTGCTTTTTTATTGAGTACCTTGGGGGCCTCACTCACAAATATTGCGCTCGCGTATCAGTTCCTTTTAAGGGCAGACGGAACAGGGAGGTATGCAATTATCATGTATGGGGCGACAATAACCGCCCTGTTAGGATCAGTCTATATTGGAATATGTGCAGATCGCATATCCCGCTTTGGATTGACGTTGTTAAGTATTAATCTAGGAGCGGCGGCCTGTTCCGCTGCGTTGGCGTTTATGCCTCGATTTGAACTTGTGGTGACCTTAGTGGTTAGCGCGACAATCTTATCTTTATCAAATGCGATATTGATTCGCCGGCTGTTGCCAATATATTTTTCTGACACCAAGCTGCGTAGGGCCAGCGCTATGCTTACGGAAATTGCAGCTATCGGCCCCGTTTTTGGGCCGTTGTTTGGGCCAGTGTTCCCACTCCTGAACATTAGTCTCTCCTCAATGTATTTGATTGATGCCGTGTGCTTCTTTGTGACGGCATTTGTTTATCTGTATTGCTTTAATTTGAATAGCTTCCCTGTGACTCGATCAGCCACAGATTGCGCACCAAGTGCCAATTTTTTTTCCACGACGCTAGCGGTAATTGAGCAGGTGCGTTCAGGCAAACTCCAAGTATTAGTTATTGCCTACATACCTTTCTCTTTTGGGATGTCAACACTATTTTTTTCGTTGGCGGTGTTTAACAAGGAAATCGCGAATGGCAATGAGTTCGCGTTTGCGCTCCCAATACTGTCAATGTTTCTTGGGCGTACTGCAGCAGCCCGATACGCCCGGAGTAGATACTTCTCGACTACGTACCCTAGATTTTTCGCCATCGGTGCATCATTTGCGCTTGCCTCATTGTTTGCTATTGCATTTAGCAAAACGGTTGCCTTGTTTTCCATTTTGCAATTTTTCCTTGGAATCGGGGTTTCTACGATGTTATTTGCGCACACGATGTGGCTTCAACACAAATGTGATTCGGATTCTCTGGGTATGGCAAATGGTGGGTTACGTACCATCGATGCAGCTTCTAAACTGATTGGCATTCCACTTGTGGCGGCCTTAACTGAACACGCTTACCTTTGGCCTGTAGCGATAATTATTGGATGTGCTTTTGGTCTAAGTGGACTGTTAGCGCTGAGAACGGTTGAAGTAGGTGATGTTGGCGAAACGAAGAATTTCATCCCAGAGTTCCCTAAGTAATCTTTACCATCGTATCCTCAAAGCTGCGCACATGATCTCTACCCCCGCCGGCGACGAGATCATCCGCGGCCCGCACGTGGCCGAGGCGATCCAGTACCGGTGCGGGCTGGGGACTTAGCGAAAGTCGGCGCCGGCGGGACGGCGCTTATTTGCCGCCCTGCAATTCCCGGTGATACTGCTCGATGCGCTCGACCTCGTTCTTCGAGCCGAAGATCAGCGGCACGCGCTGGTGCAGCGCGGTCGGCCGGACTTCCAGCATTCTTTGCAGGCCGGTGGTGCAGATGCCGCCGGCCTGCTCGACGATGAAGCCGACCGGGTTGGCTTCGTAGAGCAGGCGCAGGCGGCCGGGCTTGCTCGGGTCCTTGGTGTCCTTCGGGTACATGAAGACGCCGCCGCGGGTGAGGATGCGGTAGGCCTCGGCGACCATCGAGGCGATCCAGCGCATGTTGAAGTCCTTGCCGCGCGGGCCGTTCTTGCCGGCGAGACACTCGTCCACGTAGCGCTTGACCGGCCATTCCCAGAAGCGCTCGTTGGAAGCGTTGATGGCGAACTCCTGCGTGTCGGCGGGGATCTTCATGTTCGGATGGGTGAGGATGAACTCGCCCACTTCGCGGTCGAGCGTGAAGCCGTTCACGCCATGGCCGGTGGTGATGATCAGCAGCGTCGAGGGGCCGTAGAGCGCGAAGCCGGCGCAGACCTGCTGCGTGCCGGGCTGCAGGAAGTCCTCCATCGTGGCGTCTTCGCCCGGTTTGGCGGTGCGCAGGATCGAGAAGATGGTGCCGACGGTGATGTTGACGTCGATGTTCGAGGAGCCGTCGAGCGGATCGAACACCAGCAGGTACTTGCCGCGCTTCTTGCCCGCGGGAATCGGGTAGATGTCGTCCATCTCCTCCGAGGCCATGCCGGCGAGGTGGCCGGCCCACTCGTTCGACTTGATCATCACGTCGTTGGAGATGACGTCGAGCTTCTTCTGCACTTCGCCCTGTACGTTCTCCTCGCCGGCGCTGCCGAGCACGCCGATCAGCGCGCCTTTCGACACGGCGTTGCTGATGACCTTGATGGCGGTGCCGATGTCGTTGAGCAGGCCAGTGAAGTCGCCGGTTGCGCCGGCGACGTGGGATTGCTCCTCGATGATGAACTGGGTCAAAGTAGTGCGGCCGTCATGCATGTGACTTCTCCTGGATGGATTGAATGGGCGGCACTTTAGCGGGAGGCCGGCGGCGGCAACAGATAAATTTTCTTATTGTTTGAATAAGTTGTTGCCCGACCGCCGGGGTGGCTAGGTATTTTTCCCCCGCGACAGCCAGAGACTGGCGACGATCGACACCAGCAGGATGGCGAAAGTGATCCCCAGGGAGGTTGCGATCGGAATCTTCACCACGTCGATGAGCATCATCTTGACGCCGATGAAGAGCAGGATCGCGGCCAGGCCGTACTTGAGGTAGGCGAAGCGCTCGGCGCTGCCCGCCAGCAGGAAGTACATGGCGCGCAGGCCGAGGATGGCGAAGATGTTCGACGTGAGGACGATGAACGGGTCGGTCGTGACGGCGAAGATCGCGGGAATGCTATCCACGGCGAAGATCAGGTCGCTCACCTCGACGAGCACCAGCACGATCAGCAGCGGCGTTGCGTAGCGCAGCCCCTCGCGCACCACGAAGAAGCGTTCGCCCTCGAGGGTTGGCGTGATGCGGAAATGGCTGCGCAGCCAGCGCACGATGGGATTCTTCTCCAGGTCGGGCTTGTGCTCGGCGAACCAGATCATCTTGATGCCCGTGATGAACAGGAAGGCGCCAAAGACGTAGAGGAGCCAGTGGAACTGGGTGATCAGCCAGACGCCGAGGAAGACCATCGCGGCGCGCATGACGATCGCGCCGAGCACCCCATAGAGCAGCACGCGGCGCTGCAATTCGAGCGGAACGGCGAAGTAGCCGAAGATCATCAGCCAGACGAAGACATTGTCGACCGCCAGCGACTTCTCGATCAGGTAGCCGGTGAGGAACTCGAGCGATTTCTCGTTCGCGATTTCGCGGCCGAAGGAACCGTCCAAATACCACCAAAGTCCGGCATTGAAGGCCATTGCGACGCCGATCCAGACGACGGACCAGCCCGCTGCCTCCCTGATCGTGACCTTGTGGCCATTCCCCCCCTTGAGCAGCAGCAGATCGACGGCCAGCATGACGATCACGACTGCGGCGAACGCGGCCCACAGCCACCATGTTCCGATAGTTTCCATTTTTCTCCCCTTGCCCGCCCTGCTGCGTCAGCCGATCGCGCCTGCGACGGGGCTGCCAGACTGCTCCGGCCTCAGCTGCCATGTTTCGATCGCGTTCCTCAACAATTTTAGTTCTTCCTCGGAAAGCCTGCCGTCGCTCGATATCACGTCGAAGATCATGCTCAGCGTTTGGTGGCGGGCTTGAGGGTCGGCGATGTCGTTGAGCAAGATTTCCTGCACTTCCGGAGACAGACAGACGCTTCCGCTCCTTGCCGGCGAGCGGCTGAGATCGGCGCACAGGTCGTACAGCACCTGAAAGAACTCCCGCTGCGTCAGACCGAGCCGTGCCAAGCCCGTTTCGGACAGCGCATCGATCTCCTTGGGATCGATGCGTCCGTCGGCGAGCATGGCCAGTGCGACGAGGCGCGCCTGGGCCATGGGGCTATCGGTCGGATAGTCGCGCAACAGGCTGGGGTCGATGCAAGTGGAACGGTTCTCGTGAGTTGCCATGCTTGTCTCCTGGTCAGGTTGGCCGCACCCGAAAGCCGGCGTGCATGACGCGACTATAAGGAAGTGAATATTCACAATGAACAGAAGAAAACAGAGATATCATTTCTAAAATATCGAACAATAGAAACCCGACTGTGACCCCGAGCGATCTCAATTTCCGCCATCTGCTCTACTTTTGGGCCGTCGCCAAGGAGGGCAGCATCACACGCGCGGCCGAGCGCTTCGGCCTGTCGGTGCAGACCCTCAGCACGCAGATCGCGCAGCTCGAGCGCCAACTGGGCCAAGCCTTGTTCGCTCCGCAGGGGAGGGGCCTGATCCCTACCGAAGCCGGCCGCGCTGCCCTTGCCTACGCGGACCAAATCTTCCAGTTGGGCACGCAACTGCGCGAGGCGCTGACCGAGGCCGGCGCCGATCCACGACGCCGCTTCGTCGTGGGGCTGACCGATGCCGTGCCGAAGCTCGTCGCCTTCCATCTGCTGGAGGCGACCCTCAAGCCGCCGAACGAAAGCCGGCTGGTGTGCCACGAGGGCAGCTTGGATGCGCTCGTCGCCGAACTGGCCCTGCATCGCATCGACCTCGTCCTCGCGGACCGGCCCGTTGCGCCGACGGCCAACTTAAAGGTGTATTCGCATCCGCTCGGCGCATGGGACATGGATCTCTACGGCACCCCCGAACTGTGGCGGCGCTATAGCAAGGACTTTCCGGCCGGTCTGCAAGGGGCACCGCTACTGCTGCCGACGCACGAGAATCCGCTGCGCGACATGCTGGAACACTGGTTCCAGCACCGCGGTATCAGGCCTCGCATCGTGGCGGAGTTTTCCGACAGCGCCTTGCTGAAAACCTTCGGCCGCGCTGGCGTCGGTCTGTTTCCGGCGCCGGCCTCGCTGGCAGATCACGTGCTGGCCCACTACGACGCGCATACGCTGGGCCGGCTCGATGGAGTGACGGAGTACTGCTACGCCATCTCGACCGAACGCCGCATCCAGCATCCGGCCGTGGCGGCTATTCGCGCTGCGAGCAGATCGGCTTCCGCGGCTTAGCCCGCGTGCTGCCGGCAGTGCGACTCGCGCGCGAACGGCACCAGGGCCAGCGCGACGACGACTGCAACGAACATCAGGCCGAAGCCGCTTTGCCAAACGGCTGCATCGTAGAGGCGCGCCCCGTTGGCTTCGGCTCCTGCCCAGCCACGGTCGAGCATCCAACCCACGCCGGGCTGCAGGAACATGCCGCCCATCAGCGGCCCCATGTTGACCACGCCGGAGGCTGTGCCCATCAGACGCAGCGGCAAGGATTCCTTCGCCCAGGCGAAGCCGATGATGATGTTGCCCGAGGCGAAGCCGATGACGACGAGCAGCGGGATCGTCAGCCACAACGGCAAGGGCAGGAAGATCACTGCCGCCCAGCCGACGGCGGCGACGGCGCCGCTGATCAGGTAGAGCGGCTTACGTCGGGCCATGCGCTCGGACCAACTGCCGAGCAGCGGTCCGCCGAGCGCCCAGGCCGCGAGCAGCGTCGAAGTCACCGCGGCGGCCGACTTCGGATCGAGGCCATGCACCTGGCGCAGCCAGGGCACCCCCCATAGACCACCGAAGGTCAGCACCGCGCCGGAGAAGCCGATCGGCGCCAGCATCAGCAACCATGTGTTGCGGTAGCTCAGGACTTCGACGAGGCCGACCAGGATCGGCGTACGGTCGATGTGGGTGCCCCCCTCCGCTGGCTCACCTTGACGATGACTCCGGAAGCCGCGCTCGCTTGGATCGTTGCGCACCAGCAGCCAGATTGCGACGCACAGCAGCAGGGCGAAGATGCCGGCACTGCCCATTACCATGCGCCAGCCGAAGCTCTCGACAAGCATCCGGAGCGGCACGCCGGCCATCACGCCGCCGCTCACGCCAAAGAACAGTGCCATGCCCGAGGCGAGCGCATACTGGCGCGGCGCGAACCAGTGGCTGGCGAGCTTGAGCGTCGACACGAAAGCGACCGCGACCGAGGCGCCTACCAGCAGGCGACCCACGCCGGCCCAACCGAAAGTGGGCGCGAAGGCGAACAGCAGGCTGCCGACAGCTGCCACGCCCGCCCCAGCGGCGAGCACGCGGCGCGGCCCCCAGCGGTCGGCCATCACGCCGGTAGGAATCTGCATCGCCACGTAGGCATAGAAGTAGAAGGCGGACAGATTGCCGAGCGCCGCGCCACCGATGGCGAAGTCGGCCATCAGCTGGTCGGTCATCACTGCCGGGGCGACGCGCTGGTAGAAGGCGAAGAGGTAGAGCAGGGCACCGAGACCCCAGACAGTCCAGGCCAGCTTCAACGGAGGATAGTTCATGCTGGAAAATTCTCCGCCCACCACAGCCGCGCGCGCAAGCCCCACGTGGTCGTGTAGCCGACGATGCGGAAGCGGATGTCGCCTTTGCCGTCAACGATGAAATGTGCCGGTACGACGCGTACCTTCCAGGCCTTCGCGATGTCGCCGTCGTCGTCGCCGACCGCGGGCGTCCGCAGGCCTTTTTCGGAGAGATACTTGGCGACCTCGCCGAGATCGCCCGATTGCATCGCCACCGTGACGACCGGCCAGTCCTTGGCGACCGACTCGATATTGCCCGCCTCGGCTTTGCAGACGCCGCACCAGGTGGCCCAGAACACGACGAGGGTCGTTTGTTTGCTGTCGCGCAGGTCGATCTGCGTGCCGTCGGTGCGCAAGCCGGCGAGTGGCGGAGCCGCACCTTCGGCCAGGCCGCGGTTCTGCCAGAGCGTGACTGCCACGACGACGCCTGCGATCAGCAGGGCTTCGAGCAGCCAGCGCTTCCAGCGGGAGGGGTCGCGCAGTGCAGCGACAAAAGAAAGGCGAAAGGATGACATGGCGCGCAATGGTAACAGCGCTCCCTGGCGGAAGTGGGCGAGAAACTGACGAAGGATGGTTGCCGTGCCGTTGCCGCCACTATGTCGAAGGTGAAAGTACGAAAAAGACAAGCTTGTTACATGTCGATACAATCGACTCCAGGTGAGAATCAAGGAATAACGCCATGGCCGGCAGCAAATCGGGACTGAAAAAGATCAGGATCGAACAAGTCCGCGTCGGCTTGTACATCAAGCTCGACAGCTGGCTCGGCCACCCGTTCCTCTTCAGCAGCTTCAAGATCAAGAACGAGGAACAGATCGCCACGCTGCGGTCGATGGGCCTGAGCGAAATCGACTATCTGCCCGATAAAAGCGATGTCGAGCCCGCTCCGCCACCGACGGAAGAGAAAGCAGAAGAGCCTCAGCCACCCGCGGACAGCCATGTCCTCGAAGAGCTGATGCGCGAAAAGCGCGAACGCATCGAAACCCTCAACCGAGAGCGCGAGCAGATTCGCGCCGCCGAACGCAAGTACGTGAAGACCGCGAATAGCGTCAAGAACGTCATGCGCCTGGCCAACAGCAATCCGCGACATGCCGTGCAGTTGTCTGGTGAGATCGCTGACGAGCTGTCCGACATTTTCCTAGCAGAGCAGAACCCCTTCATCCACCTGATGGGCGACAACGTTGCGGACGAAAGCGCCTATTTCCACAGTCTCAACGTCACCGTGCTGTCGTTGATCCTGGCGCGAGCCGTCGGCGTCGATAGCCAGGAGGTGATGCGCGACATCGCCCAGGGGGCGGTGCTGCACGATATCGGCAAGGCGATGGTGCCGAGCCAGATTCTGCTGAAGGACGAGGATTTGACGGCTGCCGAAAACAAGCTGCTGCAGATGCATCCGGGCTACGGCATCAAGCTGATGCAGTCGGTGCAGGAATTGCCCCATCGGGTTCGCGAAATCATCCTGTTCCATCATGAGCTGGCGGACGGCAGCGGCTATCCGAAGGGCGTCAAGGCGGAAGCACTCGATCAGTCGGTACGCATCGTCAGCATCGCCAATGCCTACGACAACTTGTGCAACCAGCGCGTCGTCGCGCGTTCGCGCACGCCATCAGAAGCGCTCTCGCACATGTTCAAGAACGAGCAGGAGAAATACGACAAGACGGCGTTGTCGGCGTTCATCAAGTCGCTAGGCATTTATCCGCCGGGAACCATCGTGAAGCTCAGGAGCGGCCGAGTCGGGATTGTCATGTCGGTGGATTCCGCGGACTTGCTGCATCCAAACCTCATGCTCTACGATCCGGCCATCCGCAAGGAGGAGGCCGCCGTCGTCAATCTCAAGCGCGATCTCGACGATGCGGTCGAGCGCACGTTGCGACCTGCCGCATTGCCCGAGGCCATTCATGATTATCTCAGCCCGCGCAAGCGTATTTGCTACTTTGTCGACCATGCCGGCGGCGCCTAATGCCAAGCTGAATGGCATGTGCAGGTTGCTGCGCATGGCCGGCAGATGAAAGGTGAGAAAGCTATGGAAGTGAGTGGAGGAGAGCAAGGCGCGGGATTGAACTTCCGGATGGATCCGGAGGGCCGGACATTGATTGCAACCGTGCAACCGGCCCCGGCGTCGCTGCCGATCGACGAGGACTGGTTGCGTGCGCGCCTCGCCGAGCTCGGCTACGGGGACTTGCGCTATCTACCGGCGGCGGCTACCCAGCTCCTCGCAAATTACAACTCAGGCAGTCCCGTCGAGGTACGGCTAGCGGAGGCCGTCGATGCCAGCCTGAGTATCTCGCTTTCTCCGGACGACTTGGAGGCTTGGCTGAGCATCCAGCCCGCACAGGGCGGAGCACCGGTGACGCATGAAGCGGTATTGGCGGCGCTCGCCGAGCAAGGCATCGAGCAGGGTATCCAGATCGATGCTATCGATGCTGCAATCACCGCCGGGTCGGCGCACAACGTGGTCATTGCCCGCGGTCGACCGCCTCAGCACGGCAAGGACGGCTGGCTCGCATCCCTCTTGCCGGAAGCACGCAGCCGTGCGCCGCGCATCGACGAAACTGGCCATACCGACTATCGCGATCTCGGCGAGATCCTCGTCGTACATGCCGGCGACTCGCTGATGCAGCGACATCCGCCGACCGAAGGCAGCTACGGGTTGACCCTGCATGGCGAGGCGATTCCTGCCGATCCTGGCAAGGAAGTTTTCTTCGCAACCAACCTGGCGGGCAGCCTCCCAGCACCGGACAACCCCGACCTCCTGCAGGCTTCGTGCACCGGTCAGCCGCTCATCGTGCCCGGCGGCATGATAGTCGAGCCGGTATTCAAGTCCGCAGCGGTCGACACGTCGAGCGGCAATATCGAATTCGACGGCAGCGTAGTTATCCGTGGCGATGTCGCCGCCGGCATGACGGTGCGTGCCAGTGGCGACATCGAGATCGGCGGCGTCGTCGAGATGGCGACGCTAGAAGCCGGAGGCAGTATCGTCATCAAAGGCGGCGTGATCGGCGGTCTGGGGCGTAAGAGCAGTGGCGAGCAGCATCGCATCGTCTGCGGCGGCTGTTTCAACGCGGCTTATGCGCAGCAGGCGGTCATCGAGGCGGGCGACAGTATCTTCATCGACGATGTGGCCATGCAGTGCGAGCTGACCGCCATCAACCATATTCGCGTCGGCAACAAGCGGCGCGGCCACATCATCGGCGGTTCCGCGCGTGCGACGCTTTCGATTAGGGCCAAGGTGATCGGCTCGCCCCATCGCGTGGCCACGCACCTGGAGATTGGTGTCAATCCGCTCATGCACAAGGAACAACTCGCCAAGGCCGATGAGCGCGATGGCAAGGAAAATCAGTTACTGGAAATCAGCAAGCTGATGGCGTTCGCTACTGCCCATCCCGGCAAGCTGGGTCCCGAAATGCTTGAAAAGGCACGAAAGACCGCCGCCGTCCTTTCGGCGGACATTGCCGCCTTGCGTCAAGCGGAGGAGATGCTGACCAAAAGGATCGAGCTCGCGAAGGGGTCTCGCGTCATAGTGGAGCAAGCCGTGTATGAGGGTGCCGATGTGCACATGGGCAACCAGCGCTATCGGGTCGTCGGTGAACACGGCCCATGCGCCATCGGCCTCGGCAAGGCTGGACTGTGCCTGTTGGCGCTCGAGGATGCCGGCTAGCGTATCTGCGGTTTCAGGGTTTCAGCACTGCTCCCAGGGCAGGCCGTCGTAGCGCCAGCCGTTCTCGGTACCGCGATGGTGATGATCGTCGAGCTCTCCCTCGAAGCCGTGCAGCACGTTGTAAACGCGGGTGAAGCCTGCTGCTTCAAGTGCCTGCCCGGCGTCGACCGAGCGGTTGCCGGAACGACAGATCAGCACGACCGGGCGGTCATGCACATGTCCGGCGAGCTTCTTCACTTCACCGACGAAATGCGGATTGACTTCCCAGTCCGGACCGTCGTTCCAGGCGACGTGCAGCGAACCGACCGGGTGGCCGACGAAAAGGAATTCCATCTCGCTGCGGCAGTCGATGAACAGGGCCTTGGGGTTGTCGTGGAGGAATTGGGCAGTCTCTTTTGGAGTCAGGTGTTCCATGGTTGATCTCTCCTCGTGGGTCGCAGAAGAACAATATAACTAATCCTTATATAAATCAAGTAAATGATTGCTTGCGTGCTAGAATCTCTCTCAATTCAATAACTTCCGTGATTTTCTGATGCAACCTGACCGTTCCGGCGAGCTGCGCGAGTTACTCGCACGGCGTATTCTCATACTCGACGGCGCCATGGGCACCATGGTGCAGCGCCACAACCTTGTCGAGGCAGATTATCGCGGCAGCCGCTTCGCGGCGCATGGCAAGGATCTGAAGGGCAATAACGACCTGCTCTGCCTGACGCGACCGGACGTGATTGGCGGCATTCACGCCGAATATCTGGAAGCCGGCGCCGACATCCTCGAGACCAATACCTTCAATGCGACGCGCGTGTCGCAGGCCGAATATGGGCTGGCGGATTATGCCTACGAACTGAATGTTGAGGGAGCGAAGCTGGCGCGCGAGATCGCTGACAAGTATTCGACGCCCGACAAGCCCCGTTTCGTCGCCGGTGTACTGGGCCCCACATCGCGCACCTGCTCGATCTCACCGGACGTAAACGACCCCGGCTTTCGCAACATCACATTCGATGCGCTGGTAGCCGATTACACGGAAGCTGCACGCGGCCTGGTCGATGGCGGCGCCGATATCCTGCTGGTCGAGACGATCTTCGACACGCTCAATGCCAAGGCTGCGCTCTACGCCATCGAAACCTTCTTCGACGAGGTGGGCCGGCGCTGGCCGGTGATGATCTCCGGCACCATCACCGACGCATCGGGGCGTACGCTGTCGGGTCAGACGGCCGAGGCCTTCTGGAACTCGCTGCGCCATGCCCGGCCGCTGTCCTTCGGCCTCAACTGCGCGCTTGGGGCGAAAGAACTGCGCCAGTATGTCGAGGAGATCGGCCGTATCGCCGACTGCTGCGTCTCGGCCCATCCGAATGCCGGCCTGCCCAATCCGCTGTCCCCCACCGGCTACGACGAGACGCCCGAGATGCTCGCCGCCGAACTCGCGCAGTGGGCGAAGGATGGCTTGCTCAACATCGCCGGCGGATGCTGCGGCACCTCGCCCGACCATATCCGCGCGATCGCCGATGCGCTCGCATCCATACCTCCGCGCCGTCCCGCCAGCGCCGACTTTTCGCTGAAGCTCTCGGGCCTCGAGCCCTGCAACATCGGCAACGATTCCCTGTTCGTCAACGTTGGCGAGCGTACCAACGTCACCGGCTCTCGCGCCTTTGCCAAGATGATCCTCGAGGAGCGCTACGACGATGCGCTGCGCGTCGCGCGCCAGCAGGTGGAGAATGGCGCCCAGGTGATCGACATCAACATGGACGAGGCCATGCTCGACGGCAAGGCGGCGATGGTGCGCTTCTGCAACCTGATCGCCTCCGAGCCCGATATCGCCAAGGTGCCGGTGATGCTCGACTCCTCGAAGTGGGAGGTAATCGAGGCCGGCATGAAGTGCGTGCAAGGCAAGGGCATCGTCAACTCGATCTCGATGAAGGAAGGCGAGGCGAAGTTCCTCGAACAGGCACGCCAGGCGCGCCGCCTCGGCGCCGCCGTGATTGTCATGGCCTTCGACGAACAGGGCCAGGCCGACACCTACGCGCGCAAGATAGAGATCTGCAAGCGTGCCTACGACCTGCTGGTCTCCGACGGTTTCCCGGCCGAGGACATCATCTTCGATCCGAACGTCTTCGCCATCGCTACCGGCATCCCCGAGCACGACAACTACGCCGTCGACTTCATCGAAGCCTGTCGCTGGATTCGCGCCAACCTGCCGCATGCGCACATCTCGGGCGGCATCTCCAACGTGAGCTTCAGCTTCCGCGGCAACGAGCCGGTGCGCGAAGCGATCCACACCGTCTTCCTCTACCACGCGATCCAGGCGGGCCTGACGATGGGCATCGTCAACGCCGGCCAGCTCGGCGTGTACGACCAGCTCGAACCGAAATTGCGTGACATGGTCGAGGATGTGGTGCTGAACCGCAAGCCCGGCGCAGGAGATGCGCTGGTCGAGTTCGCACAGACGGTGAAGGGCCAGGCGAAGGAGCAAATCCAGGATCTCGCCTGGCGCGAGTGGCCGGTGGAAAAGCGACTCGAACACGCGATGGTGCGTGGCATCACCGAGTTCGTCGTCGCGGACACCGAGGAGTGCCGCGCCGCGCTTGCCGCCGCCGGCAAGCCGCCGCTGCACGTCATCGAGGGTCCGCTAATGGCCGGCATGAACGCAGTCGGCGACCTGTTCGGCGCCGGCAAGATGTTCCTGCCCCAAGTGGTCAAGTCGGCGCGCGTCATGAAGCAGGCCGTCGCCCATCTCGTGCCCTTCATCGAGGAAGACAAGAAGAGGACCGGCGCGGCGGCCAAGGGCAAGATCGTGCTTGCCACCGTCAAGGGCGACGTGCATGACATCGGCAAGAACATCGTCGGCGTAGTGCTCGCCTGCAACGGCTACGAGATTGTCGATCTCGGCGTGATGGTTGCCGCCGACAAGATCCTTGCCGCGGCGAAAGAGCACGATGCCGATGCGGTCGGTCTCTCCGGCCTCATTACACCCTCGCTGGAAGAGATGGCCCACGTTGCCGGCGAAATGCAGCGGCAGGGCTTTTCCGCGCCGCTCCTGATCGGCGGCGCGACGACCAGCCGTGCCCATACCGCCATCAAGATTGCGCCGAACTATCAGGGCACGGTCGTCTATGTGCCAGACGCCTCGCGCGCCGTCGGCGTGGTGACCAAGCTGCTGTCACAGGATCAGGCCAGCGCTTATCGGACCGAGATCGCCGCCGACTACGAGAAGGTCCGTGCCCAGCACGCCTCGAAGCAGGGCGTGAAACTTCTGACGATCGAAGCCGCGCGCGCCAACAAACCGCAACTCGACTACACGCCGTTCCAGCCGCGCCGGCCAGGCATCCGACCGCTCTGCAAGGTCGATCTGGCGACCCTGGCGCGCTACATCGACTGGGGACCGTTCTTCCAGACCTGGGACCTCGCCGGCCGCTATCCGCAGATCCTTGACGACGCCAGGGTCGGCGAGCAGGCGCGCTCCGTCTTCGCCGACGCCCAGGCGATGCTGCAGAAGATCGTCGAAGAGAAATGGCTCACGGCCAACGCGGTGTTCGGTTTGTTCCCGGCCAACAGCGTCGGCGACGATATCGAGATATACAAGGACGAGACGCGCGGGGAGGTGCTGATGACCTGGCATGGCTTGCGCCAGCAGCACGAGCGGCCGGCCGATCAGGCCAACCTCTGCCTCGCCGACTTCATTGCACCCAAAGGAACCCCGGATTACATCGGCGCCTTCGCGGTTACCGCCGGCATCGGCATCGAAAGCAAGCTCGCCGAGTTCGAGGCGCAGCATGACGATTACCACGCGATCATGCTCAAGTCGCTTGCCGACCGTCTTGCCGAGGCAGCCGCCGAGTGGCTGCATGAGCGCGTACGCATCGACGACTGGGGCTATGCGCGCGGTGAGACGCTTTCCAACGAGGAGCTGATTGCGGAAAAATATCAGGGCATTCGCCCGGCGCCCGGCTACCCGGCCTGCCCCGACCATACCGTCAAGAAGGACTTGTTCGCGCTGCTCGACGCGACGACCAACGCCGGCATGGGACTGACCGAGCACTTCGCGATGACGCCTGCGGCCTCGGTCAGCGGCTTCTACTTCGCTCATCCGCAGGCCAAATACTTCGCCATCACGAAAATCAGCCGAGACCAGCTTGAAGATTGGGCAATGCGCTCCAACTACGCAGTTTCAGAAGCCGAAAAATGGCTCGCCCCACTGCTATGACCCTATTCAGGAGACGATAAATGAGCGAAGAAAATGATGGCCGCCTGTCCTTCAAGGAAGCTGTTGCGTATGTGATGCAGCAGAAGAAGGCGGCCTTCTCGGCGATGCCGGTGTTCGGCGATCGCACCGAAGACGAGGAGCAGACCGCCGAGGGTGCGCGCATCTTCATCATCGAGCCGAACCCCGAAGAGGAAGACTGGCAGATGCGCTTCGTCGCCGGCCCCTTCTTCTCCAACGCCTATGCGGCCAACGAGGTCATCCATCCGGAAGAGGTGCCCGAGAGCGTGCGCGAATTGCGCTTCATGCCGACGCGCGTCGAAGACAGCTGGTACGACGAACAGATCCAGATCCTGATCCAGAAGCTCGTGCAAGGCAGCGGCGTCGCAGCACAGATACCCGACTACGAAAGCATGCCGAGCCGCAGCGCCGATTCCGAGGCGGTCTTTCCGGTGAACTTCATCGGCCGCAACGAAGGCGAGACGCACTGAGCGACAGCACCGCGGTACGGCGGTTTCCGCTAATATTCGTGCTTGTTTCGCCGTCTGGAGCAAGCGATGAATCTGGAACTGCGCGGCAGCCGTGCCGATGCGCCCGACCTGGACTGGAGCCAGGTTCGTGAGACCGTAGTGATGCTCGAACTGGCCGCTGGCCAGGTCGAGGCCGCCATGAAGGATTCGAACACTTCGGTCGAGGTGCTGACCGATACCTTTACCTCGCTAGCCGAAGTGCTGCAGCACATCGAAATCGCGCTCGACACCTTGCCGGACACGGTCGGCAATGGCATGGTCAAAGGCGAGATCCAGGAAAACACCCGGCTTGTCGCGACGAAGGTGCATCAGGCCATCATCGCTTTCCAGTTCTACGACAAACTGGTACAGCGTCTCGATCACGTTTGCCATGGCCTGGCCGGGCTGTCGAAGCTGGTTGCCGACCGACAGCGCCTCTACAACCCTGGCGAATGGAAGGGGTTGCAGGAATCGATCCTCGCCAAGTACACCATGGTCGAGGAGCACGCGATGTTCCAGGCGGTACTGAATGGCGCCACCGTCAAAGAGGCTCTTGATGCTTACATGGCCGCGCGAATGAAGGAAGTTGAAAACTCCGGCGGTGACGTCGAACTGTTCTGAGCTGCGCTCAGACCCCCCAGACAACGGGCTTCTTCTCGGCCAGGGATTCTTCCAGCATCGCCAATAAAGGCAGTGCGCGCTGCGTCAGGCTGACGCGCGGGCGGGTGCCGCCGCCCTCGGCGGCCTCGGTCTGTGGCTCCTCGTTCTGCACGAGCTGCCGATGGCGCTCCTTGTCTTCCGCGATCGCAGCCTTCAGGTGCGCGATGGCATCGGGTAACTGCTCGACGGTGACGATACCCTGGTCGGCCGCTTCCTTGCCCATCAGCTCCATCATGTGTTTTGCGACGTCGCCGAAGTAGATGACGTCTGCGCTGGCGGCCGACTTGAAGGTGACGATCGAGCCCATGTTAGAGAAGGCGGTCAGCCGCGTAGGCCAGATGACCGCCGATCAGCGTGTAGCGCACCTCGCCGACGAGCTCGCGGCCGAGGAAAGGTGTGTTCTTGCCTTGGCTTCTCAGACGTTCGCGGCTGACTGTGTGGCGTATGGCAGGATCGAAGACGCACAGGTCGGCGGGGCTGCCGACGGCGATGCGGCCGCTGTCGCTACCGAGGATGCGCGCAGGATCGCTGGTGATCCGCGCCAGTGCCGTGGCCAGGGGGACGTTTGCCCGCTCCGCCCAGGCCAGCGTGAGCGGCAGCAGCAGTTCCAGGCCGGTGGCTCCCGCCTCGGCCTCGTCGAACGGCATCTGCTTGGCGTCGTCATCGACCGGCGTGTGGTCGGAGCACAGCACATCGATGCTGCCGTCGGCCAGGCCGGCGGCGAGCGCATCGCGATCCTCCGCCGAACGTAGCGGCGGATCGAGACGGGCGTGGGCGTCGAAGAAGCCTATGTCCTCGTCGCAGAGGTGCAGATGGTTGATCGTAATGTCGCAGCTGACCGTCAGTCCTTCGGCACGTGCGGCGCGGATCATCGCCAGCCCGGCGGCTGAGGAAATCCGGCGCACGTGCAATCTTGCCCCGGTCTCGCGCGCGAGTTGCAACAGCGTCGCGAGCGCCACGGTTTCGGCGACCACAGGGATGCCGGCCAGGCCGAGCCGGGCAGAAACCGCGCCATCGTGGGCGACGCCGCCCTTGGCTAGATGGGTGTCCTGCGCCTGCAGCCAGACGCTGTATCCGAACGTAGCGGCGTATTGCAGCGCGCGCATCAGCACCTGCGTATCGACGACGCTGACGTTGGCCTGGCCAAAGGCGACACAGCCGGCCTCGGCCAGTTCGGCCATCTCGGTGAGCCGCTGGCCGGCGAGGCCGATCGTGAGCGCGCCCATCGGATGTACGTGGGCGAATCCGGGTTGGCGGGCGCGATGCTTGAGCATCTCGACGAGGCCGGGTTCGTCGAGCGGTGGGTCGGTATCCGGCGGGCAGACCAGGCGCGTCACGCCGCCGGCCGCGGCCGCGGCCATCTCGGATTCGAGCGTGGCCTTGTATTCGAAGCCGGGCTCGCGCAGCCGCGCCGACAGGTCGACCAGACCTGGGCAGACCACGCAGCCGCTGGCGTCGATCACGCCCTCGGCACGGAAGCCACCCGGTGCCGCCTCTCCGATGCCGACGATCCGTCCGTCGGCAATGTAGATGTTCGCGGCGCGGTCACGCTCTTTTTCACTTGGGCTCGCGGGATCGACGACACGGCCGTTCTGGATGGTTATCTTCATTGGCTTCCTCCCGCCAGCATGCTCATCACCGCCATGCGTACTGCGATGCCGAAGGTCACCTGCGGCAGGATCACCGCCTGGCGGCCGTCGGCGACGGCCGAGTCGATCTCGACGCCGCGGTTCATCGGGCCGGGATGCATGACGATCGCATCCGGCTTGGCCAGTGCCAACTTTTCCTGCGTCAGTCCGTAGGACTTGAAGTACTCCTGCGGGCTCGGCAGCAGCGCGCCTTGCATGCGCTCGTTCTGCAGGCGCAGCATCATCACGACATCGGCGCCGCGCAAGCCCTCCGCGATGTCGTGGCAGACACGCAGCGGCGCGCCAGGGATCATCTGCGCGGCTGCAGTCGGCAGCAGCGTCTTGGGACCGACCAGGCGGATATCGGGCACGCCGAGCGTCGCCAGCGCATGCAGCTGGCTGCGCGCCACACGCGAATGGAGAATGTCGCCGACTACCGCCACGGTCAATTTTGTGAAGTCCTTCTTGTAGTGGCGGATCGTGTACATGTCGAGCAGGCCCTGCGTGGGGTGCGCATGGCGTCCGTCGCCGGCATTGACGACGTGGATGTGGTCGCGGCCGGTGGCGGCGAGGTGGCGTGCGATCAGGTAGGGCGCGCCGGAACTGGCGTGGCGCACGACGAACATGTCGGCCTGCATCGCTGCGAGGTTGTCCACCGTGTCGAGCAGGCTTTCACCCTTGGCGGCACTCGAGGTGTTGATGTTGAGGTTGATGACGTCGGCTGAGAGGCGCTTGGCGGCGATCTCGAAGGTTGTTCGCGTGCGTGTCGAGTTCTCGAAGAACAGGTTGAACACGCTCTTGCCGCGCAGCAGCGGCACTTTCTTCACCTCGCGCTCGGCAACCGCGGTGAAGGGTTCGGCGCGGTCGAGGATGCCGTGAATGATCTCGCGCGACAGCCCCTCGAGGGTGATCAGGTGAATCAGCTCGCCGTGGGTGTTCAGTTGGGGGTTGGCTGCGCTCATCGTGTCACTTCTCCCTGAGACTGAAGCTCAACCGGCCGGCCGCATCTCGCTCCAGATTCAGGCTCTGGCTCGCGGGCAGCGGGGCGGGCAGCATATGCGGGCAGTAGGTGGCGGCGATCGGCAGTTCGCGCCCGCCGCGGTCGGCGAGCACTGCCAATTCGACCTTCGCCGGCCGACCGTAGTCGAAGATCTCGTTCATGGCGGCGCGGATGGTGCGCCCCGTATAAAGTACGTCGTCGACCAGCACCAGATGCGCACCTTCGACATCGTCGGGCAGCTGCGAGGCATGGCCGCCGGCCTTGAGACCGTTGCCGAGATGGTGGTCGTCGCGGTGGAGCGAGGTGTCGAGCGAGGCGAGCGGTGTGGCCAGCCCGAGCGCGTCGTGCAGCGCCTCGGCAACCCAGACGCCCCCCGTGTGAATGCCGACCAGCACGGTGTCGGGCGTGATATTGGGGCGCAACTGCGCGGCGAGCCGCTCGATCAGTTCAGTGGCCGAGGGCAATGTTTGCAGGGAGGGCATGGCGTTGGTCCAACCAGGCTTGTAGGATGACGGCGGCCGCCTCGGCGTCGAGACGGGACTTGTTCTTGAACTTGTCCCCTTCCATCTGCGCTTCGGCGATGCAGGAACTGTAGCGTTCGTCGGCGAATTCGACCGGTAGCCCGTAGCGGCCCGCCAGTTGGCGCGCAAAACGCTCGCAGCGCCCGGCGAACTCATGTTCCGTATCGTCGACATGGCGCGGCAGCCCGACAACGAGGCGTGCCGGATGCCATTCGGTGATCAGCTTGGCGATGGCGGCGAAACGCCGGTCGTTGGCGGACTCGGCGATGGTGGCCAACGCCCGCGCATGGCCGATCAGCGTCTCGCCCACGGCCACCCCGATACGCTTTTCACCGAAATCGAAGGCCATTATGGTTTCCGAATGAGCGGTTTCACTGGCATCAGCCATGACCGGCGACTTCGGACAGGTTGGCGAAATCCACCCCGAGGAGTTGCATTGCCGCGGGCAGGCGTTCTTCCGGCGGCACGCTGAAGATGATTTCGGGATCGGCCGCGACAGTGAGCCATGCATTCTGCGACAGCTCCCACTCGAGCTGCCCGGCACCCCAGCCGGCGTAGCCAAGGGAGACGAGCACTTCGGAAGGTTCGCCGTTGTCGCACATCGCCTGCAGGATGTCGCGCGAACTGGTCAGCCCGACTTCGCCGCCGACGTTGAGCGTCGATTGCCAACTGCCGACCGGACGATGCAGCACGAAGCCGCGGTCGGTCTGTACCGGGCCGCCGAAATACACCGGCAGGTCGTTGTACTTCGCCTGGTTTTCGCCGGGCGCGAGGGGCATGCTGACGCGCTCGAACAGCGTACCGAGATTGATGTCGAGGGGGCGGTTGACAACGATGCCGAGCGCGCCCTCGGCGTTGTGCTCGCAAAGGTAGGTCAGCGTGCGCGAAAAATTCGGATCGGTCATGGCGGGCATGGCGATCAGGAAGTGATTCGCGAGACTGATGGTTTCGATGGGTTTGTCGCTGGGCATGGTGTGTCGCACATTGTAATCTTTCGGGGCCGAAAAATTCCCCTGCGGTGGCCGCGAGCCGCGCTTTACGCGGCCTTGATCAGATCGGCGACCAGTGCGAGCAGCGCATCTTCGTCGTAGGGCTTGCCGAGATAGTGGCGCACTCCGAGGTCGCGCGCCACCTGGCGGTGTCGCTCGGCAATGCGCGAGGTGATCATCACGACAGGCAGGCGCGCCAGTGCAGGCGCGGCGCGCAGCGCGCGCACCAGCTCGAAGCCATCCATGCGTGGCATCTCGATGTCGGCGAGGATGACGGCCGGCCGCTCACGCTCGATCTGCTCGAGTGCATCCATGCCGTCCTTTGCCGTCGTCACGCGGTAGCCGGCGCGCTCGAGCAGCCGTCCGGTGATCTTGCGCACTGTCAGAGAATCGTCCACCACCATGACGAGCGGCGCGACAAAAGTCGGCGCCGGCGGCACGGCGCCAAACGATGACGTTACGCTCCGCCCGGTGAGCGCGATGGGATTGACGATCAGTGCCACCGCCCCATCGGGCAGCACGGTGGCGCCGGCCAGGCCGGGTACGCGCGCCAACTGGTCGCTGACTGGCTTGACGACGACTTCGAGGTGCTGCGTCAGCGCCTCGGCTTCGAGGGCGATGCGTTCCCCGCCGCTGTGGAGCATGAGTTGCCAGGCCGGCGGGCCAGGCGGCTCGGCCATGCCGAATAGCTCGGGCAGGCTGTGCCAGGGATAGGCGTGGCCTTCGCGCACGATGCTGCCGGCGGCGCGACAGACGGCGGCTTCCTCGGCATCGAGTTCGCGTGCTTCCTCGACCATCGCGGTGGGGATCGCCCAGCGCTGGCCGGCGGCCGTCGCCAGCATGACCGGGATGACGGCGAGGCTGATGGGCAGATCGATCCTGAATTGCGCCCCCTTTCCTGGCTGCGTCCGAACCTCGATGCGCCCCCCGAGTTGGTTCACCTCCGCGCGCACCACGTCGAGGCCAATGCCGCGGCCTGCGGTGGCGTCGAGCGCCGCGGCGGTGGACAGGCCGGGTTGGAAAATCAGCTCCACGAGTGCTGCATCGTCAGGCCGTGCCTCCTCCTCCAGCAGCCCGCGCTCGACGCCGCGCCGGCGGATGGCGTCGAAGTCGAGCCCTCGACCGTCGTCGGCGAGCGTCAGCGCGATGTCGTTGTCCGTCGTAGCGATCGAGAGCGTGAGCTGCCCGAGCTCCTCCTTGCCCACGGTGCGGCGTGCATCGGGATCCTCGATGCCGTGGGCGACCGCATTGCGCAGCAGATGCTCGAGCGGCGCGACCATGCGCTCGAGCACCGTGCGGTCGACGGGCGTGTCGCCGCCGCGGATATCGAGATTGGCTTGGCGGCCGAGCTCCTTGGCGGTGAGACGCACTACGCGGTGAAGGCGCTCGGCGACGGTGCTGAAGGGCAGCATGCGCGCACGTAGCAGCGCATGCGACAGATCGCTGTTCTGGCGCGTCTGGACTGCCAGCGCCTCGCCGGCGATGTCCATCTGACGCAGCAGCCCATGCTGCACGGCGGCGATGTCGCCCACGCTTTCGACCATCATGCGCGTGAGCTCCTGCAAGCGGGTGAAACGGTCGAGCTCGAGGGGATCGAAATCGCGCGGCTGTCCGTCGACGCCGGCGATACTCCCGAGCTGCGATTGCATGCTCGCTTCGGCATGGATCTCGAATTCGCGCAGCTGATTGCGCAGGCGTGTGACATCGGACGTCAGGTCGTGCAGAGAGGTTTTGACGCTCTTCAGGCTGCCCGAGATACGGCTGCGCGAGATCGCCATTTCGCCCGCCTCGCCGACCAGGCGGTCGATGAGATCGGCGCGTATGCGCAGCACCGCCCCGGAGGTTTCGCCGGCCGTGACGCTGCCCGCACTCTCAGAGACTTCGGTCGGGGCCGGGTGGCGGATGCGGTCGACCAGATGGTTGGCTCGGTCGAGCGAGGTGAGCAGGCTGTCATGCACCGAACCGCCGGCCCCGCCTGCGGCGATCGCCAGTTCGACGCGCGTCTCCATGCTGTGCGCGAGTTCGCCGAGGCCCATCGCGCCGCACATGCGCGCGCCGCCCTTGAAAGTATGCAGTAGCCGGGCAATGCGGCGGCCGATCTCGGCGTCGTCCGGCGCGGCACGCCAGGCGCGCAAGCCGGCTTCGATCTCCTTCAGCTGCTCTTCGGCTTCCTCGAGGAACAGCGGCGCCAATTGCGGATCAACCTCGTCGGTTGGCCGCGAGTGGCGACGCTCCGCAAGCGGAGAGGCCTGAGCGGCAGGCTCGGGTTGGGCGGCTGGCGTGGGCGGGACGGCAGGCGTTTGTGAAGCACCGATAGGCTGCAGTGGCTTGTCGGCGATCTCGTCTGGCCATTGCGTTAGCAGGTTGGAATCGGGCTGGCCGCGGGCCAGCGCATCGGTAAACGTACCGAGGGTGGCGATCCGTTCCGCGACGACCCCGAACTTTTCGGCTGGCAGCGCCCCCGTCAGGCACGCGTCGATCTGTGCGACGGCTGCTCGGGCGAGGCGAGCCGCATCGTCCTCGCCGAGCATGGCCAGGACGCCGGCAACCTGATGGAGTTGCGCGCGTGCTGCGGGCAGCCTGGCAGCGTCGCCAGGGGTTCGGAAGAAGGCGTCGAGTGCGGCTTCGACCGCTTCCAGGCTGGCGCCCGCTTCGCGCGCGGCCTGGCCGATCAACTGCCGCTCATGCCAGCGCAGACTCGCCGGCGGCCCTGCCGCCTCCCCGCGCTGGCAGCAAGCAAGACGGTCGATCAAGATCGTGACCGCAGCGGAGAACAATGTGGCGTCGCCGGCGTTGAGTGCGCCTTCCTGCGCTATGGCTTCCTCGACCAGGACGAGCGCTTCGGCCACTGCGAGCGTCATCGTGCCGTCTGCTCGTTCCGGCTGCTGGCGCAGCCAGGCGGCGAAGTCGGCGATTGCCTGCGCCAGCCGCGCCAATTCGGCATCGTTGCTGTCGCTCGCACTGGCGGCCAGTAACTGCGCGACTTCGTGGAAGCGCATCAAGGCGATGGCTTGACCCTGGCCGAAGCGCTCCCATTCCTCCATGGCCGTCGCGAGCGGTGCGCGGCAGGCTTCGCGCCGCGTCGCGGCGACGCCTTCCCGCGGGACGAGATCGGCGAGTCGGTAGGCGGCGCGTACATTTTCGAGCAGTGTGCTGCCCGGCGGTGCGAGGGCGATCTCGTAGAGCAAGCCGGTCAGGAGCTTTTCCGGCACCCTGCCGCGGCGTTCCTGGGCGAAAGCGCCGATCTGCAGATCGAGGCCCGCCAGCAGGGCATCGTCGGGTGCCGGCGGCTGTTGCGCGACGACGGCGTCGAACCAGGCGAGCGCCACCCACCACAAGGTGCGCTCGGCCCCATCTGCGCAGCCCAGCTCGATGCTGGCGATGGCATTGCGCATTTCCGTCAGGCCGCGCATTTCGCCGGCGTGCCATTTGGCAAGCCCGCGCGCAAACCCTAGGCGCAAGGCTTTACGGCGGGCTGCTGCGATGGGTGCCGGCTGCGTGCGTTGCGGCGGGTGCACGGTCAAGTCGGGAAAGAAAAAAACGATGGGCTCGGGTTCGGGCAGGCCGGCGGCAAGGTGCAGCGTGCGGTAGGCCGGGTAGAGCCGCAGCGGCTGGTCGGGGTGGCCGGCCATCAGATCCCCCAAGTAGCGCCGTAGCACGGCGAGCGCCGCGCCGGCGGCGGCGCTGACGGCCAGCACATCGCTCCCGGATTGCGGTGCAGCCAGCGCGGCGAGCCGCGTTTCGATACTGGCGGCGAACTGGGTAGCACCGGTGAGGCCGACCAGGGCGAGCGCGCCGCAGGCCTGATGGAGGTAACTGCGTGCCTCGGCCAGCGGTCCGGCGGTGTCTGGCGCGGCTGCGTAGCGAGCGAGGGCGGCGGCCGCGCGTTCGAGTGCGAGGTCGATCTCGTCCCTGACCCAGGACAGCGTGCTGATGTCGAGTGCCGCGGCCGTCATCAGACCTTGAAGTCCGCCACCGAGCCTTTGAGTTCGTCGGCGAGGGCGGCGAGTTCGCCCACCGAACCGGCGGTCTGGCGCGTGCCGTCCGAGGTCTCCTCGGTGATGCGCAGGATGCTCTCCATCGCTGCGGCGACGTTGCGGGCCACGCCCACCTGGAGGCGCGTGTCGGCGGCGATCTCTTCGATCAGTGCTGCGAGGCGGTTGGTGACGGCGCGGATCTCGGCGAGCGACTGGCCGGCAGCATCGGAACGCCGGGCGCCCTCGACGACGCCGAGGGTCGAATGCTCCATGGCAGCGACCGCGTCGTGCGTGTCGGCCTGGATGGTTCTGACGATGGCAGCGATCTCGCGCGTCGCTTCGGCGGAGCGCTCGGCGAGCCGCTGCACTTCTTCCGCGACGACGGCGAAGCCGCGGCCTGCCGCACCTGCGCTCGCCGCCTGGATGGCTGCGTTGAGTGCCAGCACGTTGGTCTGTTCGGTGATGTCGGAGATCAGCTCGACGATCTCGCCGATCTCCTGCGAGGACTCGCCGAGGCGTTTGATGCGCTTCGAGGTTTCCTGGATCTGGCCGCGCAGGTCATTCATGCCCGCGATGGCGGCGCTGACCGAGGCGTCGCCCTTGTCCGCGGCGGCGAGCGAAGAGCGCGCCACGTCGGCGGTTTCGCCGGCTCGTCCCGAGACGGCTTGCATCGAGTCGGCGAGGGCGAGCACCTGGGCGCTGGCATCGCGGATCTCCGTGGATTGCTGCTCCGAGGCGGATAGCAAGGTGGCGGAAGTGGCCTGCGCGGCGCGCGTCGCGTCATCGACGCGCTGTGCTGCGTCGTTGATGCGCTTCACAAGCACCGCCAGTTCCTGGATCGCGTAGTTCAACGCATCGGCAATGGCGCCCGTGATATCCCCGGCGACGGTGGCGCGCACGCCGAGATTCCCGCTCGCGAGATCGCCGATTTCGTTCCTGAGCCGCAGGATGGCTTCCTGGGTCTCGTCCTTCGCCGTCTCGGCGATGCGGCGCTGCTGCTCGGCCGCGAGCTGGCGGGCCGTGGCGTCGTCGTTGAAGACCTTGAACATCAGCACCAGCAGGCCGAGCGCGAGCGAACCCAGCACGGCAGCGATGGCGGTGCGCAGTTCGCGGCCGTCGAGCGCGGCGGCATAGTTGCGCGACAGATGCACGATGGCCGCATCGAGCGTGGCGCCATCCTTGAGGAGTGCCGCGGCGGGCTCGGCTGTCTGGAGCTGTGTGGCGGTGATGGCGTCGGCCTGCGCGAGGATGGCCAAGATATGGCGCTCGTGGGTGTTCCAGGCGGTGCGCAGGGCATCGAGCGCAGGGAGGGCCGCCTCGCCGGTGGGCGGGATGCTGTTGCCCTCGAATTCGCCGCCGTCGGAGAGGCGTGCCAGCATCGCATTGAAGCGCTCGCGTGCCTGGGCCAGTTCTTGAGGTCCGTCGGGGGCGCCGGCCTTCGTTGCCCACGTGGCCTTGCCGATCTGTTGGACGAGGGTGCGCAATTGGCCGGTCGCGGCCTGATAGGAACTGGTATGTGCGGCGGTACGTGCGTCGACGAAGACGATGTAGGTCGCCACAGTGAGGAAGAGCAGGAACACCAACCCGAGAATCTGCAGTTCCAGCCCGAGCATGTTTCCTTGTCGGGCTGGCGCGGAGTTGCCGAAACCAAGAGGCATGCGCTTCTTCCTTCCTGGATGTTATGCCCGGGCGCTGGCCAAGGGCAGCGCGGCGTCGTTGAATTGGGGATCGGCGAGCAGCTGCGCCGGCTCGAAACGGCGCCAGCGCACGCCCTGCGCGTCGACGAATTCCGGGCCGCGCCAGCCGCTTGAGGCGTCCGACTCGGCCTGCAGGGCGTCGGTGCGCTTGAGGCCATGTACCCGGGAGACCAGCAGTGCGGTGTTTGCGCCGTGGGGCGCGCCGATTCTTAGCAGGCGCGCCGCCTTGGCGCAAGGCGTCGCCGGCCCGCCGCAAAATACAGAGAAATCCACGATGCCTTCCAACTCGCCATGTACGTTCGCCAGACCGAGAAACCAGGGTTGGGTCAGCGGCACGGGAGAAAATGCCGGCAGCGGCAGCACCTCGCCCGCGGCCGGGAGGTCGATCAGCCAATGGGTACCGCCGGATTCGAAGCCGAGCAGCGCCGGAACGGCAGCGCCGGCCTGCGCCGCGGCAAGGCGGGCGGCGATGTTTTCCTGGTAGGCGCGCAGGTCGGTGCGCTGGATCGGCATGACGGCGGGTCAGTCGGGGCGGGCGGGGCGAGCATGCGCCGCGACGGCGGCAAGCAGCGCCTCGCGCGTGAAGGGCTTGGTCAGGTATTCGTCCGAACCGGCCAGCCGGCCGCGGGCACGGTCGAACAAGCCGTCCTTCGACGAAAGCATGATCACTGGCGTGGCCGCGAAGCGCGCGTTGCGCTTGATCAGCGCGCAGGTTTGGTAGCCGTCGAGACGCGGCATGAGGATGTCGCAAAAGACGAGATCGGGCGCATGGTCGACGACCTTGGCCAGCGCCTCGAAACCGTCCTCGGCCAGCAGCACCCGGCAGCCGGCTTCGGCAAGGAATATTTCGGCGCTCTTGCGGACGGTGCTCGAATCGTCGACCACCATCACCGTGAGCCCATGGAACTGGCGGGGCACTTTGCCGGCAGAATCCTGGGCGGCGGCATCGGTCGGGCTCATGGTCGTCGCCTAGGGAGGGGGCGTGGGTGGAAGTGGGCTGGCGGGGCTTTCGGTTAGAATCGATTGCATCATACCGCAAGCCCTTGACTCGATTTCCATGCCCAGTGCAGCCTCGCGCCATTCGCCCCCGATCGTCATGACCTTCGCCGCGTCCGATCCGACCTGCGGCGCAGGTTTACAGGCCGATCTGCTGACGCTTGCCGCGCACGGCTGCCATCCCCTCACGGCGGTGACTGCGCTGACCGTGCAGGACACCGTCGGCGTCGAGGACCTGTTGCCCCTGGAGGGTGGCTGGGTCGCCGACCAGGCGCGCGCGCTGCTCGAAGACATGCCGGTGGCCGCCTTCAAGCTCGGCATGCTCGGCAGCGTCGAGGCGATCGCCGCCGTCGCCGAGGTGCTGTCCGACTATCCCGACACGCCGGTGGTGTTCGACCCGGTGTTGGCTTCCGGGCGCGGCGATGCCTTCGCCGACGAGGATACCGTCGCTGCGATGGTCGAACTGCTCCTGCCGCTGACCGATATTCTCACGCCCAATAGCCTCGAGGCGCGCCGCCTTGCGCAGGAACTCGGCCAGGCGACCTCCGACTTGTCGGAATGCGCCCAGCGACTGATCGGCGCCGACTGCGCCCACGTGCTGGTGACTGGCACTCATGAGCATTCGGCGCGCGTCGTCAATACGCTCTACGGTTCGCACGGCCCGATCCGCCGCGACGAGTGGGAGCGTCTGCCAGGCAGTTACCACGGCTCGGGCTGCACCCTGGCTTCGGCGATCGCCGCCAACTTGGCCTGGGGACAGCCGCTGCCCGAGGCGGTCCAAGCTGCTCAGCATTACACTTGGCACAGCCTAGCGGCGGGTTTCCGTCCCGGCATGGGCCAGTTCGTGCCGCATCGACTGTGGCGTGCCGTGCCGCGGGATGCCGCATCCCAGCCGGAGGATGTTGCCAATGCCTGCATCTCCTGATTCTGCAATGCCATATACCGGCTTGTATGCGCTGACGCCGGACGACAACCTGCTGCCGCGCCTCTCGGCCCTGGTGGAAAGCGCACTCAAGGGCGGGGTGAAGTGGGTGCAGTACCGCAACAAGATGGCGCCGGTCGCCTTGCGGCGTGCCCAGGCCGCCGAGTTGCTGCGCCTGTGCCGCGCCTACGGCGCGAAGCTGATCGTCAATGACGACGTCTGGCTCGCCATTGAAATCGGTGCGGACGGCGTCCATCTCGGCCGCGACGATATTCCAGGCGGTGGGCTGGCGACGGCACGCGATGCCCTCGGGCCGAAGCGCATCCTCGGCGTTTCCTGCTACGACGACCTGGCACGCGCCGAGGTGGCGGTCGATGCCGGGGCGGATTACATCGCAATCGGTAGCGTCTTCGCTTCGGTCAGCAAGCCGCAGGCGACCCGCGCCTCGATCGAAACACTCGTCGAGGCGAAGCGGCGCTTCAAGGTGCCGGTCGTAGCCATCGGCGGCATCACCGTCAAGAACGCGCCGCAGGTCATCGCCGCCGGTGCTGATATGCTGGCGGTATTGTCCGATTTGTTCGACGCGATGGATATTCGCAAGCAGGCAGACAAATTCCAGCAGCTTTTCCGGCAGCCGTGAGCGGCAGGCAAGTGGTGCCTTGGCGCCGTCCAGCCGGCGCCGACTTTTGAATCAATGAAGGAATCTCCATGACTCGCAACGAAGATCTTTTCGCCCGTGCCCAAAAAACTATTCCCGGAGGAGTGAACTCTCCCGTGCGCGCCTTCCGTTCTGTCGGCGGCTCGCCGCGTTTCTTTTCGCGTGGCGAGGGCGCTTACGTCTGGGATGCGGACGGCAAGCGCTACATCGACTACGTCGGCTCCTGGGGCCCGCTGATCCTCGGCCACGCCGAACCGGACACGGTCAGGGCCGTGCAGGAGGCCGCCGCCAAGGGCCTGTCGTTCGGAGCGCCGACCGAGGCGGAAATCGAACTGGCCGAACTGCTCGTCCAACGGGTGCCGAGCATGGAGATGGTGCGCCTCGTTTCCTCGGGCACCGAGGCGACGATGAGCGCGATCCGTCTCGCCCGCGGATTCACCGGTCGCGACATGCTGGTCAAGTTCGAAGGCTGCTACCACGGCCATGCCGACAGCCTGCTGGTCAAGGCCGGCTCGGGGATGCTGACCTTCGGCAACCCGTCCTCCGGCGGCGTGCCGGCTGACCTCGCGCAGCACACGCTGGTGCTCGACTACAACGACGCCCAGCAACTCGCGGACGCCTTCGCCAAGCACGGCGACAAGATCGCCTGCGTGATCGTCGAGCCGGTGGCCGGCAACATGAACCTGATCGCGCCCAAGCCCGAGTTCCTCAAGGCGATGCGCGAACTGTGCACCAAGCATGGCGCGGTGTTGATCTTCGACGAAGTGATGACCGGCTTCCGCGTCGGACCCGGTTCGGCCCAGGGTCTGTTCGGCATCAAGCCTGACCTGTCCACCTTCGGCAAGGTGGTCGGCGGCGGCATGCCGCTCGGCGCCTTCGGCGGCCGCCGCGACATCATGGAAAAGATCGCGCCGCTCGGCCCGGTCTATCAGGCCGGCACGCTGTCCGGCAACCCCCTATCCGTCGCCGCCGGCCTCGTTACGCTCAAGAAGATCGCCGCACCCGGTTTCTACGAAGCGCTGACCGCCAAGACCAAATCGCTCGTCGACGGCCTCGCTGCCGCCGCGAAGAAGCGCAACGTCACCTTCAGCGCACAGTCGGTCGGCGGCATGTTCGGCCTCTACTTCTCCGCCGCCTGTCCGACCTCGTACGCCGAAGTCATGGCCTGCGACAAGGAAGCCTTCAACCGCTTCTTCCACGCCATGCTGGAGAAGGGCGTCTATCTCGCGCCCTCGGCGTTCGAGGCCGGCTTCGTCTCGGCTGCCCACAGTGACGCCGACATCGCGGCGACGGTGGCGGCGGCCGAAGCCGTCTTCGCATGAAGCGATCCCTGCCGCGCCTGATCGTCATCTTTCTCGTCGTCGCCGGTATCGGCGCGGCGGTTTGGTGGTTCTCGCGGCCCAAGCCGATCCCGGTGCGGCTGCATGCCGTGGCGGCCGGCAAAGTCGAGGCAACGCTGGCCAACACACGCGCCGGCACCGTCGAGGCCTGCCAGCGCACCAAACTGTCGACCATCATGGGCGGCCGCATCGAGTACCTCGGCGTCAAGGAAGGCGACCGCGTCAAGAAGGGCCAACTGCTACTCAAGCTCTGGAACGACGACCAGCAGGCCCAGCAGCGCGTAGCGGCAACCCAGCTTGAACTGTCACGCCGCCGCGTAGTGGAGGCCTGCACCGTGGCAGCTAATGCGAGGCGCGAGGCGGAACGCACCGCCGACCTGCGCAAGCGCGGCTTCGTCTCCGAGTCGAAGGAGGACGCGGCGCGCACCGAGGCCGCCGCCCGCGAGGCCGCCTGCGCGACCGCCAAGGCGGATGTCGGCCAGTCCGAGGCGCGGCTGTCCGCGACGCGCGTCGAGCCGCGCCGTATCGTGCTGATCGCCCCGTTCGACGGCACGGTGGCGAAGATCGTCGGCGAGGTCGGCGAATATTCGACGCCATCGCCGCCCGGTGTGCCGACGCCGCCGGCCATCGACCTGATCGACGATTCCTGCCTCTACGTCAAGGCACCGATGGACGAGATAGACGCACCGAAGATCAAGGCCGGACAGACGGTGCGCATCCGCATCGACGCCTACGCCGACCGCGTGTTCGCCGGCAAGGTTCGTCGTGTGGCGCCCTACGTCACCGCGGTCGAGAAGCAGGCACGCACCGTCGATGTCGAAGTCGATTTCGCCGAGCCGGCGGAAGCGCGCGGGTTGCTGGTCGGCTACAGCGCCGACGCCGAAATCCTGCTCGAGGTGCGCGACAACGTGACGCGCATCCCGACTGCCGCCCTGCAGGAGGGCAACCGGGTGCTGCTGCTGGGCGCCGACGGCAAGCTGGAAGCGCGCAGCGTGAAGCCGGGGCTGGCCAACTGGGAATTCACCGAGGTGCTCGAAGGGCTGGCTGCCGGCGATCGCATCGTTCTCTCGCTGGAGAAGACCGGCATCAAGGCCGGCGCGCTCGTTGTAGAAGAGCCGAAGTAAATGCCGCTGATCGAACTGTCTGGCATCGAGCGGATTTTCACGCTCGGCGACAGCGAGGTGCATGCGTTGCATGCGCTCGACCTCGTCATCGAGGCCGGAGAATATGTCGCGATCATGGGGCCGTCCGGCTCCGGCAAGTCGACGCTGCTCAACCTGCTCGGCCTGCTCGATCGTCCCAATGCCGGCACCTACCGGCTTGAAGGCCGCGACGTCACCACGCTGTCCGCCGACGAGCAGGCGCAGGTGCGGCGCGAGCGCATCGGTTTCGTCTTCCAGAGCTTTCACCTCGTGCCGCGGCTGACGGCTGCCGAAAACATCGGCCTGCCGCTGCTGCTCGCCGGATTGGCCCCGGATGAGCGCAAGGCGCGCGTGGACAAGGCGCTCGGCGATTTCGGTCTCGCCAACCGGGCCGACCATCGTCCCGATCAGCTTTCCGGCGGCCAGCGCCAGCGTGTCGCCATCGCCCGCGCGACGATCATGCGGCCGGCGATGATCCTGGCCGATGAGCCGACCGGCAACCTCGACCGCGCCACCGGCGAGGAGGTCATGCACCTGCTCGAAGGGCTCAACGCCGGCGGCGTTACGCTGCTGATGGTGACGCATGACGGCGTGCTGGGCGCGCGCGCCGGACGGCAGGTGCGCATGGAAGACGGCGCACTCCTGCACGACAGCAGCGGAGGCGGCTGATGCGCGCGGCCGATACGCTGCGCTTCGCTGCCAGTGCGGCGGCCGGTTATCCCCTCCGCACGGTGCTTTCGGTCCTGGCGATGTCGATCGGCGTGGCGGCGGTGATCGTCCTTACCGCGCTGGGCGATGGTGCGCGGATGTATGTGGTCGGACAATTTTCATCGCTCGGCAGCAACCTCGTGATCGTCCTGCCCGGCCGTTCCGGCACCGGCGGTTTCAATCCTGCCAATGCGATCACCAGCACGCCGCGCGACCTGACCGTCGACGATGCAGCCGCGTTGAAGCGTGCTCCCGCGATCCTCAGCCTTGCACCGTTGGCCGTCGGCACCTCGGAAATCAGTGCCGGTGGCCGTCTGCGCGAGGTGATGGTGGCGGGTTCGACCGCCGAACTCTATACGGTGCGCCGCTACGAGATGGCCGCGGGCCAATTCCTGCCGCCGGACGACTGGAACCGTGCCGCACCGGTCGCGGTGATCGGTGCGAAGATCCAGGAAGAGATTTTCGGCAGCCAGAATGCGGTCGGCCAACTGGTGCGCATCGGCGACCGCCGCGTGCGCGTGGTCGGCGTGCTGAAGTCCACCGGCCAGGGGCTGGGCATGAACACGGACGAACTGGTGATCGTGCCGGTGGCCCTGGCGCAGGCGCTGTTCAATTCGAACACGCTGTTCCGCATCCTCGTCGAGGCGCGCGGCCGCGACGCGATTCCTGTGGCGCGCACGCAGGCACTGGAGATCCTCAAGGCGCGCCACGGCGGCGAGGAGGATGTCACGGTGATCACCCAGGATTCCGTTCTGGCCACCTTCGATCGTCTGCTCGGCGCGCTGACCCTCGCCGTCGCCGGCATCGCCGCGATCAGCCTTGCCGTGGCCGGTATCCTCGTGATGAACGTGATGCTGGTTGCGGTGGCACAGCGCACCGGCGAGATCGGCCTGCTGAAGGCGCTCGGCGCAACCGGCGCGAACATCCGGCTGGCGTTTCTCACCGAGGCGGTGCTGCTCTCCAGTGTCGGTGCGCTGGCCGGCTACGGCATCGGCCAGGCGGGTGCTGCCGTCATCCGCCAGATTTTCCCAGTGTTTCCCGCTTACCCGCCCGGCTGGGCGGTGCTCGCCGGGCTCGGCACCGCGGTCGCCACCGGCTTGTTGTTCGGCGTGATGCCGGCACGCCGCGCCGCGCAGCTCGATCCGATCCAGGCGCTGATGAAGCACTAGAACAAACATGCGCTGGCATGACATCCTTCTGCTTGCCTTGCGTACCGTCGCTGCGCAACGGCTGCGCAGCTTCCTCACGTTGCTGGGCATCGCGGTGGGCATCGCTGCGGTGATCCTGCTGACCTCGATCGGCGAGGGCATCCATCGCTTCGTGCTCGCCGAGTTCAGTCAGTTCGGCACCAACGTGATCGGCATCCATCCTGGCAAGACCAAGACCGGCGGCCATCCGCCGTCCGGCCTGCCGTCCTCGGCCCGGCCGCTGTCGCTGGAGGATGCCGCCGCGCTTGCCACCTTGCCGCACGTGGTTGCCGTCAGCCCCAGCCTGTGGGGTAATGCCGAGGTCGGCGGCAACGGCCGTGTGCGCCGCACCTCGATTTACGGCGTCGGCCCGGACATGCCCAAGGTGTTCAAGGGCACCGTCGGCAGCGGCCAGTACCTGCCGCGCGAGGAAGCGACGAGCGCTCGGCCGTTCGTCGTGCTCGGCAGCAAGCTCAAGCACGAGCTGTTCGGCAGCGAGAGCGCGCTCGGCGCGCGCGTCACGATCGGCAACCTGCAATTCCGCGTGATCGGCGTGATGGCTCCGAAAGGCCAGTTTCTCGGCATCGATCTCGACGATACCGCTTTCGTTCCGGCGGTGCGCGCCCAGGAACTGTTCAACCGCGACGGCCTCAACGAGATCAACATTGCAGCCGAGGAGGGCGTGCCGGCTGCCCGCGTCGCCGCGCTGGTCAAGGAGCGACTGATCGCGCGCCACGGCAGGGAGGACTTCACCATCGTCACCCAGGAGGAGATGCTCGCCACGCTGTCGAACATCCTCAACGTGCTGACCATGGCGGTCGGGGCGCTGGGCGGCATCTCCCTGCTGGTCGGCGGCGTCGGCATCGTCACCATCATGACCATCGCCGTCACCGAGCGCACCAACGAGATCGGCTTGCTGAAAGCGCTCGGCGCGCCGGGCCACACCATCCTCGGCCTGTTCCTCGGCGAAGCGGTGCTGCTAGCCGCGCTGGGCGGTATCCTGGGACTCGCCCTCGGCATCGGCCTCGCACAACTGATCCATTTCGCGCTGCCCGGCCTGCCGGTGCAGACGCCGCTCACCTTCGTGCTGCTGGCCGAGGCGGTGGCCATCGCGATCGGGCTGGCCGCCGGCGTGCTGCCGGCGCGCCGCGCCGCGAACCTCGATCCGGTCGAGGCGCTGCGGGCGGAATGATGCCGGGGGATAATTCGCGCATGACGGACCACGCCATTCCCTTCGCCGAGCTGCGCCGTGCGCTGGTGATCAAGCTGCGCCACCATGGCGACGTGCTGCTTGCCGCGCCGGTTCTCTCCGCTCTCAAGCATGCCGCCCCGCAATGCGAGGTCGATGTGCTCGTCTATGCCGATACGGCGCCGATGCTCGCCGGCCATCCCGCGCTGGCGCAACTCCATACCATCGACCGCAACTGGAAGCAGCTGGGGGCTGCCCGACGGGGGGCGGCCGAGTGGCGCTTGCTGTCCGCCTTGCGTGCGCGCAAGTACGATCTGGTGATCCACCTGTCGGTACAGCGGCGCGGCGCGTGGCTGACCCGGCTGCTGCGGCCGCGCTGGTCGGTGGCGCCCCGTTACACGGGCGGGTTTTGGGCACGCAGCTTCAACCATTTTTACGCGGCGCAGTCGCACCCGGACCGCCACACGGTCGAGACCAACCTCGACAGCCTGCGTGTACTCGGCTACCAGCCCACGGCGGAAGACAAGCGCGTCGCGCTGGTGCCGGGTGATACGGTCGAGGCGCGGATCAAGGCGCTGTTGGCACAGCACGGCTTGGCGCAGGGCAAGTTCATCCATGTGCACCCGGCTTCGCGGTGGACCTTCAAGTGCTGGCCGATGGAGAGGGTCGCCGCGCTGTGCGACGTGCTGGCGCAGCGCAGCTGGCCGATCGTGCTGACGGCGGCACCGGACGACAAGGAGCGCGCCCTGATCGCGCAGGTACGGGCAACTGCGCAGGCACCGCTCCTCGACTTGTCGGGCAAACTGTCGCTCAAGGAGCTCGCGGCGCTGACGGCACGTGCGCGCCTGTTCGTTGGCGTCGATTCGGCACCGATGCACATCGCGGCGGCCATGGGCACACCGACCGTGGCGATCTTCGGTCCCTCCGGCGACCGTGAGTGGGGGCCGTGGAACGTCGCGCACCGCGTCGTCGCTTCCATGAACCACCCCTGCCGCCCCTGCGGCCGTGACGGCTGTGAGGGCAGCAAGATCAGCGAGTGCCTGACGACGCTGCCGGTGGCGCAGGTACTGGACGCCTGCGACGCGCTGCTGGCGGAAACCATACGATGAAGCTGGCGATCGTGCGCCAGAAATACACGCCGTTCGGGGGCGCGGAGCGCTTCGTCGCGCGGGCGCTGGACGCGCTGCGCGCCCAGGGGATCGAGGTCGAGATCGTCGCGCGCGAATGGGAAACCAACGGGCAGGGCGATGCCGCCGGTGTCAAGTGCGATCCGTTCTATCTGGGCCGCACCTGGCGCGATGCCGGCTTCGCGCGTTGCGTGCGGCGCGTCATCGCTTCCGGCCGCTACGATCTCGTCCAGTCGCATGAGCGGATTCCCGGCTGCCACATCTTTCGTGCCGGCGACGGCGTGCATGCGACCTGGCTCGAACTGCGCGCCCATGCGCGCGGCGGCTTTGCGCGTCTCGCGGCATCCCTTTCGCCCTGGCATCGCTATACGCTGGCGGCCGAAGCGGCGATGTTCCGCCATCCGGATCTCAGGGCAGTGATCTGCAACTCGCACATGGTGAAGGACGACATCGCGCGCCGCTTCGGCGTGGCCGACGATAAGCTCCATGTGATCCACAACGGCGTCGATCTGGCGCGTTTCCATCCTGGCCTGCGCGACGAGTTCCGGCAAGCGACGCGGGAAAAAGTCGGCGCTGGCGGGACGGCGCCAGCCGGATCCACCGCCAACAACGACACGGCGCCGGTGATCCTGTTCGTAGGCTCGGGCTTCGAGCGCAAGGGCGTCGGCGTGTTGCTGGCCGCGTTGGCGCGGATGGAGCGCCGCGATGCCGTGGCCTGGATCGTCGGCCGCGACCGCCACGCAGCTCGCTACCAGGCGCTGGCAGAGCGCCTTGGCATCGCCGCCCGCGTGCGCTTCCTCGGTGGCCAGGAGGACGTGCGGCCGTTCTACGGCTCGGCCGACGTGTTCTGTCTGCCGACGCTCTACGACCCGATGCCCAACGCCGCGCTCGAAGCGTTGGCCTGTGGCTTGCCTGTGGTGACCTCGCCGACCAGCGGGGCGGCTGAGCTGGTCAAGCCGGGCGAAAATGGCAACGTTTGCGACGCGCTGGATGCAAGCACGCTGGCCGGCCATCTCGATACATTGTGTGCAGCGGGCGTGGCTGCCGAAATGCGCGCTGCGGCACGTACCGCCGTCGCCGCTCTCGGCGCGGAAGATATGGCTGCGCGACTAGCGGCTCTGTATGGCCGGCTGATATAATCCATTGTTTTTACGTGGACTCTTAGCGGTCCCTGCTTGATGAACGCTCCTTCCGTCCCCAGCCGCGTGCTTTACTTCCGACTGCTGGGCTATGTGCGGCCCTACTTGCGGGTATTCGCTTTTGCGGTAGCCGCGCTGATTCTCACAGCCGCTACCGAGCCGCTCTTTCCGGCACTGATGAAACCATTGCTGGACAAGGGTTTTGACGGCCAGCATCGCGAAGATTTGTATTTGGTGCCATTCGCGATCGTTGCCATCTTCGTCGCACGCGGACTGTTCGGCTACATTGCCTCGTACTGCATGGCCTGGGTGTCGAATCGGGTGATCTGCGATCTGCGTGCCCAGATGTTCGAACGCATTGTGCGATTGCCGGCCGCCTATTTCCACGCCAACCCGTCGAGCCGCCTGATCTCGCGTGTCTCCTATGACGTTACCGGCATCGCTTCGGCGGCGACCAACGTCATCACCACCGTGCTCAAGGATTCGCTCACCGTTGCCGGCCTGCTTGGCTGGCTGCTCTACTTGAACTGGCGGCTGACGCTGGTGCTGTTTCTGGTGGTGCCGGTTATCGCACTGGTGATCCGCGCCTTCGGCAAGCGACTGCGTGCGATGAGCCGCGCCGCACAGATCGGCATGGCGTCGATGACGCAGGCGCTGCAGGAGGCGATCGACGGCCACAAGGTCGTCAAGATCTATGGAGGCGAACCGCAGGAGATTGCGCGTTTCGGCAAGGTCAATGACGACCTGCGCCGCTACGGCATGCGCCAGGCGATTGCCGCCGCCGCCTCGGTGCCGCTGGTCCAGATCGCCGCCGCCATCGCCATCGCGATCGTCATCTACGTGGCGCTCTTGCAATCGTCGGTACAGCAGACCACGGTCGGCGGCTTCGTTTCGTTCATCACCGCGATGCTGATGCTGCTGGCACCGCTCAAGCACCTTGCCGATATCAATGCACCACTGCAGCGCGGGCTGGCCGCCGCGGAGAGCGTGTTCACTCTGCTCGACGAGGCGCCCGAGGACGACCGCGGCAGCATCACGCTGGGACGGGCGCGCGGCGAGATTGCCTTCGAGAACCTGCATTTCGGCTACCCGGCCGCCGAGCGGGCCGCGCTGGCCGGCATCGATCTGGCAATTGCGCCGGGAGAAACCGTCGCGCTGGTCGGTTCCTCCGGCGGCGGCAAGACGACGCTGGCCAATCTGCTGCCGCGCTTCCATCACCCGACCAGCGGTTGTATCCGCCTTGACGGCCACGATCTCGAAAGTTTGACGCTCGCCTCGCTGCGCGCAAATATCGCGCATGTCAGCCAAGATGTGGTGTTGTTCGACGACACAGTCGCGGCGAACATTGCCTATGGTGCCCTGCGCGAGGTCGGACGCGCCGAGATCGAGGCGGCGGCGCGTGCCGCCCATGCCCACGACTTCATCTTGGCGATGCCGCAAGGTTACGACACGCAGATCGGCGAGAACGGCATTCGCCTTTCCGGCGGCCAGCGCCAGCGGCTGGCGATCGCTCGTGCGATCCTCAAGGACGCGCCGGTGCTGATTCTCGATGAAGCCACGTCGGCGCTCGACTCCGAATCCGAGCGCCAAGTACAGGCGGCACTGGAAGAATTGATGAAGGGGCGCACCACCCTTGTCATCGCCCATCGCCTGTCGACGGTCGAAAGCGCCGACCGTATCGTCGTCCTCTCGCACGGCCAGATCGCCGAAAAGGGGACCCACGCGGAACTGCTGGCACGTGATGGAGCCTACGCCCAACTCTATCGTTTGCAGTTCGCCGAGGGCGGGGCATGAAAATTGTGCACACCGAAGCTTCCTGTGGCTGGGGCGGCCAGGAAATCCGCATCATCGAGGAGGCGCGCGGCATGATTGCGCGCGGCCATGAGGTTGTGGTGCTGTGCCCGCCCCAAGCGCGCATCTTTACCGAAGCGCCGCGCCGTGGCGTGCCGGTCGTCGCGCTGCCGATAGGTCGCAAGAACCTGCGCGGCTTGCTGGCGCTGCGTCGCTGGTTGCGCGACCATTCCGCCGATGTCGTCAATACCCACAGCTCGACCGACACCTGGCTCGCCGCGCTGGCCTGCGCCACTTTGCGCAATCCGCCCCCGCTGGTGCGTACCCGTCACATCTCCGCAGCGGTGCCGGACAATGCCGCGAGCCGCTGGCTCTATGCAAGTGCGGTGCGCCATGTCGTCACCACCGGCGAGGCGCTACGCCGGCAGCTGATAGAACGGGTCGGCGTGCCGGCGGAACGCGTCACCTCGGTGCCGACAGGCATCGACACGGCGCGTTTTCACCCCGGTGACAAGCAGGAGGCTCGACGTGCGCTGGGACTCGATCCGCAGGCGCGCTACATCGGCATCGTCGCCACGCTGCGCAGTTGGAAAGGCCACCTTTACCTGCTCGAAGCCTTCGCCGTGCTGGATGCACCCAACTGGCAGCTTCTGGTTGTCGGCACCGGCCCGATGCGCGCGAACATCGAAACGAAAATCGCCGAGCTCGGCCTCGACGGTCGCGTGCACCTCGTTGGCCAGCAGGACAACCCCGAAGACTGGCTGCGCGCGCTGGACATCTTCTGTCTGCCTTCCTACGCGAACGAAGGCGTGCCGCAGGCTGTCTTGCAGGCAATGCTGACAGCCTTGCCGATCGTCACCACCCCGGTCGGCGCGATCCTTGAGGCGGTGCAGGAAGGTAAGAGCGCACTGGTCGTGCCGCCCAAGGATGCAGCGGCTCTCTCTACCGCCATTGGCCGCCTGATCGCCGATCCGGCGCTGGCCGAACAGCTCGGCACGACCGCGTGCCGTATCGCCGGCGCCGACTTTTCGCACGAGCGCATGGTGGACAAGATGACAGGCGTCTTTCGTGCCGCGATGGAGAGAGGCTGAACATGGGCAAGCACTGGAACCGCCTGAAGCGCAGCCTGTCGCGCCGCTGGAGAGAATGGCGCCTGCCGCGCGGCTACGAGCGGCTCGGCACGCGCTATGGCGGCTGGTGGATCGATACCCGCGCGGTCGGTCCGCAACCGCTACTGATCGATTGCGGCTTGGGCATGGACATCAGCTTCCCGACCGCGTTTCTGAGGCGATTCGCTGATGCCCGGGTAATCGGGGTGGACCCCAACCCCCACAGCCTTGCCTACTGCCACACACATTGCCCTTCTGGCATGGAAATTCTCGATGCCGCCTTCTGGACGAGCGACGGCGAACCGGTCGCCTTCCATCTGCCGCGTCCGCAGGACCAGCTGCCCAAGGGCGCGGACGGCGTTTCCGGCAGTCTCGATGCGAGCCATGAATACGTGGCCGGCGGCGAGCGCATCGAGACGCGCACCGTCGATCTCGAACACCTGCTGGCGCAGGGCGGGCGCACCGAGTGCGACGTGCTGAAGCTCGACATCGAGGGTGCCGAGTATGCCCTGCTCGATGCACTGACTGCGAGCCGCCGTATCCGAGCAGCTCGTCAAGTGCTGATCGAATTCCATCACCGGGTGACGCGCCATACGCTGGAAGACACGCAGCAGGCAGTCGACAAGCTTGCTGCCGCAGGCTTCCGTCTCGTACATACCGAGGGGCGCAACTACATATTCCGCCGCGAAGGGGCGTGATGCAGCCACGGCGCATCCTCGTCATCAACGTCTCGCGCATCGGCGATACGTTGCTTGCTACGCCCGCGATCAGGGCACTGGCTGCTGCCTGGCCGGAAGCAACCGTCGATGTGCTCGGCCACCCGAATCGCGTCGAGGTACTCGAGCATCTCCCATTCGTCGGTCGGGTTGGCGCAATCAGCAAAAAGTCCGCACCGTTCCGTGGCTGGCTCGACTACTTCGCCAAACCCTACGACTTGGCCGTTGTATACGGCTTCGACGAGGCACTGGTCGCGTATGCGCTGCGCGTGGCAAAACAGGTGGCAGCCTTCCGACAGGCTAGCGAACGAATCAACGCCCAGCTTGCCGTGGCGGTCGAACCACCTGCGTTCCAGAGCGAGCATGCGGTCCGACTGGCGTTGGCGCTGCCTCAAGCGCTCGGCGTCAAGCCGGCAGGCCTGAGATTGTCCTACGCAGTCACGGATGCCGAGCGTGCCTGGACGGAGACAACGCTTGCTGCTGATGCGCCGTCCGGTGCAGCGCCGTTGATCGGCGTTCAGGTCGCGAGCTTTCCGACCAAGGCCTATCGCGACTGGCCGATCGAATCCTTCATGGAGCTGTGCGGGCGCATCCGGCAGCAGTGGCCGCGAGCCCATTTTCTAATTTTCGGCGGGACCGCGGAACATGGGCGCACCGCCGCACTGAAGGGGAAGCTCGGAACGGCGGCGACCCTCTATGCGGGCAGACTTAGCCTGCGTCAGACCGGTGCGTTGATGAGTCGGCTCGATCTCTACATCGGCGTCGATACTGGCCCAACTCACCTGATGAGCGCCTTCGATATTCCGCTGGTCGGTCTTTATCACGGCTTCTCGCGTAGCGAGCTGATCGGCCCTTTAGAGCACCCCTGTTTCTATGCGGTGGATCATCCGCGTGCCGGGCCGGAGTGCTCGACAGAGGCCTCGATGGCCGACATCTCCGTGGAGCGCGTGTGGGACGCCGTGCGCAAGGCGCTGGGCGGATGAGATTCGTGCTGTTCACTACCAACCTCGCCGGCGGCGGCGCCGAAAAGGCGCTGGCGAAAATCGGCACCGGGCTGGCTGAGCGTGGGCATGAAGTAGATTTTGTCGTTTGCGAGGATGCGGGCAAATACCAGCCGCCAGCCGGTTGCTGCTTCCATGCCTTGAGCCGGCGCGCTGGCCATGGATGGCTTGGCAAGCGGCGCCTTGCCTGGCACCTCGGCCGGCTGCTGCGCGATTGGTCTTACGATCTGCTAGTCTCGACGCTGCCGTTCGCGGACGAGGTGGCAGCGCTGGCCCGCGCTCCGCACCATGTCTGCCGCATCGCCAACACCCTCTCCGCCGAGGTCGCCCGTCTGCCGGGGAAGAAAGCAACGCGCCGCGCCGAGCGTTATCGTGCGCTCTATGGTCGGCAGCTGCTAGTGGCCGTGTCGCAAGGCGTGGCCGACGACCTGCGGGCCCGCTTCGGCGTCCCCGTTGATCGTGTGCGTGTCATTGCAAACCCCTTCGACATCGCCGCGATCCGCACCCATGCGGCAGAGCCTTGTGCGACGCTGCCGGCACAGCCTTACATCGTGCATGTCGGCCGCTTCGCGGCCCAGAAGCGCCACGACCTGCTGCTCGCCGCATTCGCTGCCTTGTCGCGGGAGGGGATTCCGCATCGTCTCGTGCTGCTGGCGCCGCCCGATCCGAAGCTCGCCGAACTGGTGGCGCAGCATGGCCTGGAAGGCCGCGTCGTCATCGCCGGCTTTCAAACCAACCCTTATCCGTGGATGGCGAATGCCGACCTGCTGGTGCTGTGCTCCGACCACGAGGGTCTGCCGAACGTACTCATCGAGGCGCTCGCCAGCGGTACGCGTGTGCTCAGTACCGACTGCCCTTCAGGGCCGCGCGAGATCCTGCGCGGCGAACTCGCGAACGGACTCGTTCCCTGCAGTAATGCCGCCGCGCTGGCGCAGGCCATGCGCGATACGCTGGCGCGGCCGAAACCCGCCGCTGCCGCCGTCGAGGCTGTATTGGCGCCTTACGACAGCGCGCGAGCGCTCGACGCATGGGAAGCGCTGGCACGGGAGGCTGCCTGATGTGCGGCATCCTGCTCGCCGTCGGTGATGCTTTCCGTGCCGACTTTTCCGCCGCTCTCGCGGCGTTGCGGACGCGCGGCCCCGATGCGCGCGAAGTGCTTGCCCACGGTGATGCGCTGCTCGGCCATGCGCGCCTCGCTGTCATCGACCTCGAGGGCGGGCGCCAGCCGATGGTTTCGCCGGATGGGCGGCTGGCGATGGTCTACAACGGCGAAATTTATAATTTCGCCGTTCTGCGTAGAGAGCTCGAGGCTGCTGGCCATGTTTTCGCGACGCACTCAGATAGCGAGGTGCTGCTGACCGGCTACCTGCACTGGGGCGAGGCCGTTCTCGAACGCCTCGACGGCATGTTCGCTTTCGCGATTCATGATCGCGCTGACGGTAGCGTCTTCCTCGCCCGCGACCGGCTCGGCATCAAACCGCTGTTCTGGGGCGGGCATGGAGGCGGGCTGGTAGCTGCCTCCACCCTCGCTCCCTTCTTCTCCCTGTCGGCGTTTCCGAAGAAGCTGGATGCAGAAGGGCTGCGCGACTACCTTGCTTTCCAGACGCCACTGGCGCCGCATACGCTGGTGCGTGGCATCCACGCCCTGCCGCCTGGCGCTTGCCTGAAATGGAAAGTCGGCGCCAGCGGGACGGCACGAAATTGGTGGACGATCCCAGCCGCCACTGCTGAGATGCCGGAGCGGGATGCGCTGGTTGAGGAAACCGACCGGCTGCTCGCGCAGGCCGTCAAAGATCAACTCGTCGCCGACGTACCGCTCGGCGCCTTCCTTTCCGGCGGCATCGACAGCAGCCTGGTGGTGCATTACATGGCGCAGGCGGGCGCAGCGCCGATCCGCACCTTCAGCGTCCGCTTCGCCGAGCAGGGCTTCGACGAAAGCCCTGCAGCCCGCACCGTCGCCGAAAAGTTCGGTACCGAGCATCACGTGCTCGACGCCCCCGAACTTACAGCCGATACGCTGGCGGCGGCGCTCGCTGATCTTGACCAGCCGCTCGCCGATCCGGCTTATGTTCCCACCTGGGCGCTGGCCCGCCTGACGCGGCAGCATGTCACCGTTGCTCTTTCTGGGGACGGTGGCGACGAGTTATTCGGGGGCTATCCACGCTTTCTCGATACTGCAGATCGTCATTCGGACTCAGCCATCAAGCGAGTGCTGCGGATGCTGCTGCAGCGAGGTCTTGCACCGGGCAGCCTGACTCGGCGAGCGCTGGCAGGAGACGACTTCTTGCTATATCGCCGAGTGGAACTCGGCGACTACCCTGGCAGCCGCAAGGACATCCGCCGCTACCTTGCTCCGGAACTGGCCGCCGCCGCGCGACCGGATCGCACCCTGGAGCTTTGGCGCTCGCTGGCCGAGCGCTACGGCGGCTACGACCAGGCAGCGCTTCTGCGCGCCGACCTGTGGACCTACTTGTCTGAAAACTGCCTGGCCAAGACTGACCGCGCCAGTATGGCGCACGGCCTTGAGGTACGAGTGCCGTTGCTGGCGAATGCGCTGCAGGACCGCATGCTGGCCCTCCCGGCCGCGGCGCATTTTGACAGCGGCGGCGGCAAGGCGCTGCTGCGCGCGCTGGCGCGCCGGCATCTGCCTGAAGCTGTGTGGAACCGGGAGAAACACGGTTTCTCCGTACCTTTGCGCACGAACTTTGCCGGCCCCTGGCGGGACTGGTGCGAGACACAAGTGGCAGCGGCTAAAATACGCGCACCTTGGCTCGATGCCAATGCCATCGTTTCCTTGGGCAGCGCAGCGCGCAAGGGGCGTGACAATGTCCGTTTGTTCTACACCTTCATCGTGCTGCTGGCATGGCTCGATACCCATCCTATCGAAACATGAACCCCCATGTTCATTCTGTGTCAGCGTCAAGCTGAAAATCGAGTGTTTTACTCAGCCTACATCGAGTTCTTTCCAGTCTATCTAGTACGTCAGCATATTCATAACCGGTCTTATGTCTGTAACTGAAATTTATACGTCAAAAACAGTAGGGTACTTTGCCGCTGCTCGAGCTGAAATGCTTGAATTCATCCCATTGTCGGCAAAGAACGTTTTAGATGTCGGTTGTGGTGATGGTTCGTTTGGACAGCAATTGAAGGCGCGTCAAAAGTGTCGTGTTACCGGAATCGAGCATATGGCAGAAGCGGCCAGCAAAGCGAATACTCGTCTTGATGAGGTTATCGTTTGCGATGCAAACAAGCTTTCAACTATCGAGCTTCTTCCAGAGTCATTCGACTGTATTGTGTGCAACGACATCCTCGAGCATCTTGTAGATCCATGGTCCGTAGTTGCTCATCTTGCGACACTTTTAGCTCCAGATGGCTGCATAGTTGCATCTATCCCAAACGTGCGTTATTACAAAGTACTCAGGGATCTGGTGCAGAAAAGAACATGGACATATGCAGACAAAGGAGTTTTGGACAAAACCCACTTGCGTTTCTTTACGAAAACAACCATTCCTGGCTTGTTTGAGCCAGCGGGTCTTCGTGTAGATATTATCAAAGGGATCAATGGACCTCGCCGCTTTCCTCTCAAGTACGCATTGCTGAATTGGCTGAGTCTGGGAAATCTAGAAGATACGAGATATCTTCAATATGCTTGTGTCGTGCGCAAGCAGTCGTGATGATGAGAGAGTTTTTAGTATTCTTCCGTGCTGGCCCCAATTCGCTTCATCCGCGGCTAATCGCGGCCGAGCCAGAGCGCAACTGGGACTGCTGCGTTAGCTGGTACTGCGCGCCGCGCGACGAACCAGCCGCCGAATATTCAGTCACTGGCGGAGAGAATAAGTTCGAGGCCTTCCACGATTTCTACCAACGTATTGGCAGTCAGGCTGGCTACCGCTACTACCTCGTCCTCGACGATGACATCGACTTCGCGCCAGGGGACATTTCGCGCTTCTTAGCGCTATGTGAGCGCCACGGAACCTACCTGTGTCAGCCCGCGCTTCGCTGGGGCACAAATAGCAACCACGACGTCACACTCTGGAATCCAGCCTGCGAGTTGCGCACCACGACGTTCATTGAGGTGATGGCGCCCTGCTTCTCGGCGGAGGCCGTCACGGAGCTGCAGGACACGTTCCTGCTCAACCGCAGTACCTGGGGCATCGATTATGCGTGGGCTTCGCGCATAAACGGCCGGCGTCCCATCGCCATCGTCGATGCCGTGCGTGTCGCCCACACCAAGCCAGTCGACCTCGGCGACGGTCCGTTCTACCGCAAGATGCGCGAACTGGGCGCAGACCCGGAGGAGGAATACGGGCGCATCAAAGCGTCCTTCCCGCGCTTCGGCGCGCTTCGCACCGCCCCCGCCGGCCATATCTTTCGCTTGCCCTTGCCGGCGCCGGTGGGCAACCTGCTGGTCGCCCTGTGCGAGAAACTGAAAAAGCGCATCCACCGCCGGCTGGCGGCCCAGAACTGATGAGCGGCCGGCGACACGTCCTCTATCATACGCACGGGCGCGGCCTAACGCCGGCGCTGGAGGAGGCGCTCGAGCGGCGCGGTCTTGTCTTCCGGCCACTGGACGCGCGGCAGCTGCCCACCGATCTTGATGACGGCCTTGCCTGTATTGTCTGGTTCTATGCGCCGCTGCGTCATCCAATTGCGCTGTGGCGGCTGAAACGCGCGCTGGCGCGGCAGGGTGTCCCGCTGCTGGCGTGGAACCGGGACGCGCCACATTACCTGAATCGGGCCGGCTGGCGCCTCGATCTGCTTGACCGCGCACGCATGCTGGATATCTATGCGACACACACACTGATCGATGAGCGCCGCCGCTTTGCTGACGCGACGCTTTATCTGGCGAATGCCGCCGATACCGAACGCTATCATTTGCAGGGCAACACGCTTGCACAGCTGCGTGACCCTGCAGGCTATGAATGGGACGTCAGCTTTTTCGGCGCCATGGACGGCAATCGCTACAAGGAAATGCGGGCACGGCAGGAATTCTTCGCTGCGCTTGGCGACAAGTTGCGCGCCAAGGGCATCCGCTTTCTCTTTCGCGAGGCTTCCGGGATGGATGTGGTGGAGCAAGTGGCGCTAATCCGGAAGAGCCGCATCAATCTCAATTTCGGCGCCTCCTGCGATTACTGCGCACCTGTAGCTTCTGGGCTGCCCGAGCGCTGTTACGGCATTCCTGCCAGCGGCGGTTTCCTGTTGTGCGACCAGCGTACCCATGCGCGCGACGACTTTACGCCCGGCGAGAACTGGGCTGAGTTCGAGGGTCTCGACGATTGCGTGACGCAGATCGAGTTCTGGCTAGCGAACTTTAGTGCGGCGCGCGACCTAGCCGAGCGTTGCCATGCGCATGTGCTGGCGCATCACACCTATGCCCACCGGGCCGAAAAATTGCACAACGCTTTGCTCGATTGGCATGCCGACAAACGAGGGAGGCTCGGATGAGCGAGCCGTTATTCTCAATCGTGATGCCGGTTTACAACGTTGCACCCTATCTACCGGCTTGTCTCGACAGTCTGATTACGCTTAACCCGCGGCCCGACGAGATCATTGTGGTTGACGACGGATCGACCGACGACTGCCCGCAGATATTGGCCAGCTACGCAGAGCGGTTACCGGAGATGCGCGTGATCCGGCAAGAGAACGGCGGCCTTTCGGCGGCTCGCAACACGGGGCTAGCTGCTGCGCGCGGTAAGTACCTGGCCTTCGTCGATTCGGATGATCGTGTTGCGCCGGACGCCTACGCCGATGCGCTGCGCGTGGCTGAATGCGATGCACTTGACATGGTTCTGTTCAACGGCGAATATCACTTCGAGGGTCGGCAGCCTGATCGGCCGATCTATGTGGATGCTGCCACGACGGATATCATCACTGGCGCAGAGTGGCTGCGTAGGCGCCTTTTGGCCGGACGCTTTTTGCATATGGTATGGCTGCATCTCTATCGGCGAGACTTTATCGAACGCTACGGATTTCGCTTTATCCCGCGCCTAATCCACGAAGATGTCATCTGGACGACACAGGTATTGCTGGCGGCGCAACGTGTGCGCTATTTACATCGCACCGGCATCTATTACCGCATTCCTGTCAGAGTGTATTCAGCCCAAAAGGGGCAGCAGCGTTTGGAGAGTATTGTCTCCAGCAGTGTGACCAATGCCCGAGTTCTCGATGACATGTCAGCACGGCTAGAGAAAGAGGGGGATCGGCAACTCTCCAAACTGCTGGGGGAGCAAATGGTGGATGGTGCTTTAAGTATCTTCCACAAATTAAAAAAAATGCCGGATCGTACTGTTGCGCGTTACCTTCTCGCTCAACTACGCCGGGAGGGTTTTTTCCAGTTGCTATGGCACCGTGCCTGCGGATTACCGCAACACCGTCGCATTGCAAAACAGTGGTTGAAGAGCTTTCTATGATGACTTCGACCTTTGGCAATATTCCGAAACGAGACCGTATCGCATGGATTGCCCTATCGCTTTATTTATTTGTTTTGCCTATTGCAGGAACCACAGGGCTTCGTAACCTGGCCTTTCTCTTTTTGATCTTCTGGACACTACTGCTTCTACTTCGTGACAAGATCAGGCCAGAACTCCCATTCCCTTTATATTGGCTTGCTTATACGCTTATCGCAGCCAATTCGGCTTTTTTTGCAGTTTCTCCCGACCTGTCATGGAGCGAACTGCGCGTAGAGGTTATTTACTGGATCATCGTAATTGTCGTAGGTGTCACTTGGGGACGGCGTCTAACGGATTTCCGGATACCAGCGCTTATTCTTGTCATCATCAATGGCATCCTAACAACATCCGCCTTCTATTTCGTTAGTCTGGATATGGAATTTGGGGCGATTCAACGTGTCCCTCCTATTGCGTATGCAGGGCTGGATGGGAATTGGTTGCTCATAGTAATTTTCTTGAGCTGTTGGCTGGCATGGCGTGAATGGGTCGAGGGAAGCAGGGCTCTTCCCTATTTGCTGATCGCTCTGGTTGCCCTGGACATCTGGGCGATGATTGCGACGCAAAACCGCCAGAATTTAGTCGCCTTAGGGGGCGGCATCATCGCTGCGGGCCTCTTCCTGCTGGCCCGAAATTTTTCTTGGCGACGCGCTCTCGCCTACATTCTTATTCTCATGTTGGCAGCTTCCTTAATAATGTTTCAGATGCTGCGTCGGGGCAATGAGGTAATTTCAGTCCAGACCGATGGAAATACATTCTCACAGGCATTTGGGGATGTTGGAGAATATGTCGGCGCAAAAGCTAGAACAGACATCCGCTGGGAAATATGGCGATTTTCATTGGAGAAAATCGCTGAGCACCCCCTAATTGGGGGGGGTATCGGCCGCGGGGTGTTTGACAAGCTTTACCCTGACTTCATGCCTGAGGATAAATTGATATGGCATGCTCACAATATGATTATCAACAAAGGGATCCAGATGGGTTTTCCTGGGATGCTTGCTTTTGTTGCTCTATGGTTCGCACTTGTGCGTGAACTTTTCCTACACGCAACCAAGACGCGGAGTCATGTTGCTCCCCTGGCAATTGCTGGATTCTCCGCGGTAATTGCCATCTTTACCAAGAACATGACGGATGATTTCTTTGTCCGTAATAATGCGTTGTTTTTCTGGCTGGTAATAGGCCTGTTAATCGGATATTTGCGGGTACAGGCAGCAGAAACAGAAAGAAAGTAGGCGGATTCAATGATCTGTCTGCAAGTCAATCTCCAACCTCATTTCGGCGGCGGCGAGGTCTATACCGCATTCCTCTGTCGCGCGCTCTCTCGGCTTGGTGTCTCAACGAAGTTGTTGGTACACCCACTTGCTGCCTACTGGAACCGGGTCGGCTTACCTGATGATGTCGCGATCATCCCAGTGAACAATGTTGAGGATTTGACCGTGCATCTGCCGGAGGGACCACTGTGGCTGCTGTCGCATGGCCCGCTGCCGGCAGTGCTGCGGGCGCCGGCGCCCGGCCACCTTCGTACCGCGATTGCCCATATGCCGGTTCAGGGACGCAATCCGGCGGCCTTTGCTGACCACGACATGATTTTCCCCGTATCCGGGTGGGTGCGTGATGGCCTGGTAGCTGCCGGTTTGCCCGCATGGCCCGAGCCCCTTTACGGAGTGGCATCTTTGAACGGGCGTGGAGAGGGCGAACCGCTGCGCCGTGCGAGCCGTTACGACTGGGATCTTCGCAAAGTTCGCGACCGCTTGCTCTCCTGGTTTGAGCCTGCTGTTGAACTGATGCGTTCGCATCCAGAATACACGAGGCGGGCCGGGCTTACGCTCGGCATCGTTTCTCGCCTTACGCCGATCAAGCAACTCCCGAAGATGTTCGAGAAACTGGCGCCGGTGTTGGCACGCCATCCCGAAATCAATCTGGAGATCTTCGGCAGCGGGGGCTATGCTTCGGTGCGTGACCTGTCGCGCGCGCTGGCCCCAGTCGCCGATCGCGTGCGCTTCTGGGGTCAGCAGCGCAATGTGGAGCCGGTTTATCGCGGCATCGATTATCTGCTCACCGGGCTGCCTGAAAAGGAGGCGCTCGGCCTCAACGTCATCGAGGCGCAGGCCTGTGGAACGCCAGTGATTGCGCCGGCCGCGCCGCCCTTCACAGAGACGATCGTCGATGGCGTCACCGGGTTTTTCTACCGCGATCCGCGCGAGGATGGCGGCGAGGATTTCGGTCGGCTGCTCGAGCGTTTGCGCGCACTGCCGGCACGGCCGGATCCCCGGCAAGCAACGGCGCACCTCGAAAAGTTTTCTTTCAAGTCGTTCGTCGATCGGCTCAACCCAGTAGTGGAGTGGGCGCGCCAGGAATGTGGTGCATGAAGATCCTCGTCATCCGTCGCGACAATATCGGTGACTTGATCTGCACCACACCACTTGTCGCTGCGCTGCGCCGGCAATGGCCGGATGCCTGGATCGGCGTGCTGGCGAACCGATACAACGCACCGATCCTCGCCGGCAATCCGGATATCGACACAGTCTTCGCCTATCGCAAGGCGAAGCACCGCGCTGCCGGGGAGAGCCGTTTATCCGTATGGTCCGATACAGCAACGCTGCTCTGGCGGCTGCGGCGCATGAAGTTCGACCTCGTGCTGTGCGCATCGCCGGGCGCGCAGCGTTTTGCTCGGCTGCTCGGCGCACGGCGCATCGTCGATGCGGATCGTACGGGTGGCGGGCATGAAGCCGAGATCACTTTCCGCTTGCTCGAATCGCTGGGCATCGCGGCGTCGCCGGGACCGTTGGTGCTGAACGCCGACCCACAGCAGGCTGGACGCATGAGGGAAGGGCTTGGTCTGCCGTCGCAGGAGCGCCGCGTCGCGATCCACATCTCCGCGCGCAAGCCGCGGCAGCGCTGGCCGGAAGAGCGCTATGCCGAATTGATCCGGCGGTTGTTGTCTGGCGGTCATGCCGATCGCATCCTGCTGTTCTGGGCGCCGGGCGCAGAGGATGATCCGTTGCACCCGGGCGACGACGGAAAGGCGGTCCGGCTGATGGAGAGGCTTCATGGTTTGCCGGTGACGCCGGTGCCGACGCGCGAACTGTCCGAACTGGTCGCCGGCCTGTCGCTTTGCGAACGGGTCGTTTGCAGCGACGGCGGCGCGATGCACGTCGCTGCGGGGCTGGGAAAGCCGATCGTCTGCTTCTTCGGCAATTCGTCGGCCGAACGCTGGCATCCGTGGGGCGTGCCCTACGAGCTGCTGCAGAAGCCTTCTCAGGATGTCGCCGATATCGGCGTGGACGAAGCCTATGCGGCCTTCGTGCGTTTGATGGGGCGTACTGCTGCGCTCAGTGCGCCTCGTCCCAATTAGAGCCGACACCCATTTCCGCCAGCAGCGGCACCGATAGCTTGGCGACCCCCGCCATCAACTTCGGCAGCGCTTCCTTTACGAGCGGGACTTCCCCCTCCGGTACCTCGAGCACGAGTTCGTCATGCACCTGCAGGATCAATTGCGATTGCATATGTTTCTGGTCGAGCCAGTCCTGCACCGCGATCATCGCCAGCTTGATGAGGTCGGCGGCGGTGCCCTGCATCGGCGCGTTGATTGCGGCACGCTCGGCGCCCTGCCTTCTGCCCACATTGCTGGAGCGAATCTCGGGTAGCCACAGGCGGCGGCCGAAGACGGTCTCGACATACCCTTTTTCGCGGGCGGCACTGCGCGTCTCTTCCATATACCGTGCCACGCCGGGATAGCGCGCGAAGTAGCGGTCGATGTAAGTCTGCGCGACGCTGCGCTCGACGTCGATCTGCTTGGCCAGCCCGAAGGCGCTCATGCCGTAGATCAGGCCGAAGTTGATGGCCTTGGCGGCGCGGCGTTGGTCGCTCGTCACTTCGAGCGGTGTGACGCCAAAGACCTCGGCGGCGGTGGCGCGGTGCACGTCCTCGCCGCGCGCGAAGGCATCGAGCAGGCCGGGATCGCCGGAAAGATGCGCCATGATGCGCAACTCGATTTGGGAATAGTCGGCGCTGACGAGACGGCGGCCTGCGGGCGCGACGAAGGCGGCGCGGATGCGGCGGCCTTCAGACGTGCGGATCGGGATGTTCTGCAGGTTCGGGTCCGAGGAGGCGAGCCGGCCGGTGACGGCGACGGCTTGCGAGTAGCTGGTATGCACGCGGCCGGTGAGTTGATCGACCATCTTCGGCAGCTTGTCGGTATAGGTGCCCTTGAGCTTGGCGAGTGTGCGGTGCTCCAGCAGCCGTTTCGGCAATGGGTAGTCCTCGGCGAGTTTCTGCAGCACTTCCTCATCGGTCGAGGGCGTGCCCGAGGGGGTCTTCTTCACCACCGGCAGGCCGAGGTTGGTGAACAGGATTTCGCCGAGCTGCTTGGGCGAGTTGAGATTGAATGGCTGGCCGGCGAGTACATGCGCCTCGGCTTCAATTTCCAGCAGACGGCGGCCGAGCGCATCGCTCTGCTGAGCCAGCGCGGTGGTGTCGATCAGCACGCCGGTGCGCTCCATGCGGAAGAGAATCTCGGCGACCGGCAGTTCGATGTCTCGGTAGAGCCGTTCGAGCTTGTCCTCGGCGGCGAGTCGAGGCGCGAGTTCGCGATGGACGCGCAGCGTGACGTCGGCATCTTCGGCGGCATAGGCGGTGGCACGCTCGATGTCGACCTGCGCGAAGGAGATGCGGTTGGCGCCCTTGCCGGTCACGTCGTCGTAGCTGATCGTTTTCAGGCCGCAATGGCGTTCGGCAAGCGAGCCGAGCTCGTGCGGCTTGTCCGATTCGAGTACGTAGGATTCGAGCAGCGTGTCGTCGACGACGCCGGCCAGCGCGATGCCGTGGTTGGCGAAGATGTGCCGATCGTACTTGAGATGCTGGCCGACTTTCCTGTGTTGCGACGATTCGAGCCAGGGTTTCAGTGTCCCGAGTGCGGCTGCGAGCGGCAACTGATCCGGTGCGCCTGCATAGCTGTGGGCCAGTGGCAGATAGGCGGCGTGCAGTACCTCGCCTTCCATGCAGGCGAAGGAGATGCCAACCAGTCTGGCCTGCATCGGGTCGAGCGCGGTAGTTTCGGTATCCAATGCAACCAGTTCCGCCCCCTCGATGCGGTGCAGCCAGTCGGCTAACTGCGCCTCGGTCAGGATGCACTCATAGCCGGAGCGGTCCAGTTCCGACGTCGAGGTCTGTGAAGGCTCAGGAGGAGTCGCGGGCGCCGTCCCTCCAGCGCCGACTTTTCTGGCGGGAGGCGAAGCTTCCCCATTGAGTTCGCGCAGCCAGGTCTTGAACTCCAGCTCGGCATAGAGCGAGGAGAGTCTTTCCTTGTCGGGCGCCTGCGGCGTGAGTTTGATCGTGGGCAGGTCGAGATCGACGGCGACGGTGACGAGCTTCTTGCCGAGCGGCAGGAAGTCGAGGTGCTTGCGCAGGTTCTCCCCGGCCACGCCCTTGATCGCATCGGCATGGGCGACCACGCCGTCGAGCGAGCCGAACTCCGTCAGCCATTTGACGGCGGTCTTGGGGCCGACCTTGGTGACGCCCGGCACGTTATCGACCGCGTCGCCGACCAGGGCGAGATAATCGACGATGCGCTCGGGCGCTACACCGAACTTCGCCGCTACCGCAGCGGCGTCCAGCTTTTCCTCGGTCATGGTGTTGACCAGCGTGACGTGGTCATTCACGAGCTGGGCGAGGTCCTTGTCGCCGGTCGAGATCACGCAGTCTTCGCCGGCTGCCGCCGAGCGCGCGGCGAGCGTGCCGATCACGTCGTCCGCCTCGACCCCCTCGATGCACAGCAGCGGCCAGCCGAGTGCGCGGATGCAGTCGTGCAACGGCACGATCTGGGCGACCAGGTCGTCGGGCATCGGCGGGCGATGGGCCTTGTACTCGGGATACCATTCATCCCGGAAGGTCTTTCCCTTGGCGTCGAAAACGATGGCACGTTTGTCCGCGGCGGGGTAATCTGTCGCGAGCCGGCGCAGCATCGACAACACGCCGTAGATCGCGCCGGTCGGCGCGTTGGCGCGGTTGCGCAGATCGGGTAGCGCATGGAAGGCGCGATATAAATAGGAAGACCCGTCAACAAGTAATAGCATCGGAGGTGTGCGTGAGCGCGAAGGACAAACTGCCGAAAATCGCCGATCCGCGGCTGGCGGCGCCGGCTTCCACGGGACGCGAGGCGTGGCGGGTGTTCGGCATTATGTCAGAGTTCGTCGAGGCGACCGAGCGACTGGCCGGCGTGCGTCCTGCGGTGTCGATCTTCGGCAGCGCGCGCGTTCCGGCGAATTCGCCCTACTACCAGCTGACCGAGCGAATCGCGCGCTTGCTGTCTGATTCCGGCTTCTCGGTGATCTCCGGGGGCGGGCCCGGCGTGATGGAGGCGGCCAACAAAGGGGCCTACATGGGCAAGAGCCCCAGCATCGGCCTCAATATCCAGCTGCCGATGGAACAGAAGGCCAACCCCTATCAGGACATCTCGCAGAGCTTTCGCCACTTCTTCGCACGCAAGTACATGTTCGTGCGCTTCGCCAGCGCCTACGTCGTGATGCCCGGCGGCTTCGGCACGCTCGACGAACTGCTCGAAGCGCTTACACTGGTTCAGACCAGCAAGACGCCGAAGATACCCATAATTCTCGTCGGCAACGGCTTCTGGGACGGTCTGGTCGAATGGTTCCGCACCCGGTTGGTGGATGAGGGCATGATCCATCCCGACGACATGAATCTGATCCAGATCATCGACGAGCCCGAGGCGATCGTCGCGGCGATTTTCAAGCACTACGAGACACGCGGCTTCGAGCGCCTGCCGGCGGAACACGACCTGCTGCTGAATTTGTAGATAAAATCGCGTCATCCACACGAATCAAAGCCGAACAGCCAAGTTATGCGCCCCTCTCTCAGCCGTCTCCTGCTTGCCCTGCTCTTCGGCGCCACGGTCCTTCCGGTCGCCGCGCAGACCCGCCCCGCCGACCTGCAGCCGATTCCCGAGCCGCCGCCTCCGCCCCCGGGCATGATCGACGATGCAGCGCTCGAGCCTCAGGTCACCATCAGAAAGAAGGGCGAGGACAAGGTCGAGGAATATCGCATCAATGGGCAGCTTTACATGATCAAGGTGACGCCGCCTCATGGCACGCCCTATTATCTGGTCGATCCGAAAGGCAACGGCGGCTTCGTGCGCCAGGAGTTGATGGGCACAGAGAAATCCCTCGCCGTGCCGATGTGGGTCATCAAGACCTTCTGATCCCGTAGCAATGCAGGCGAGTCGCTTGCCCGCCGCGCGCGGGACCTTCTGGCTCCTCGAGGGCTTCCGGCTGTTTCGCCGCCATCCACCGCTCATCACCGCGCTGACGCTCGGTTACCTGCTGGTGGTGCAGGTCTTCACGCTGCTCCTGCCCGGTATCGGACCGATCCTGCTGCCGCTCGTGCTGCCGGCGCTGAGCCTGATCGTCGCCAACGGCTGCCGCCTCATCGACCAGAAGCAAACACCGAGCAGGTCAGGCCTGCTCCAGGGCCTGGCCGGGCCGGGAAGCAACGCTCCCGCCATGCTCAGGCTGGGATTGCTCCAACTGGTGGGAGCGGTGCTGCTGGTGCTGGCGAACATGGCGCTCAACGGCGGCATCGATCCGTTCTCCGGCATGGAAGCGCCGACCGGTACGCCGAACATGGGGGAGGGCGGAATACCACAGGATCCCGCTGCCGAAGCCGCCATGCTTGGCGCGCTCTTGAAATTGCTGCTGCTCGCGACGCCGCTGATCATGGCGTTCTGGTTCGCCCCTTTTCTGGTCGGCTGGGATCGGGTCACGCCGGCCAAGGCGGTGTTTTTCAGCACCGTCGCCTGCTGGCGCAACTGGCGCGCGATGATCATGTTCGGCTTGGGCGTGGTCGTGCTCGCCGGAATCATCCCGGGCTTCATTCTGATCGCCGTCAGCCAGGTGGCCGGCGTGGCCCTGAACGTTGCTTTCATTGCGCTGCGCATGCTGCTCATCTTCCTCGTCGCGCCGGTACTTACCGCCAGCATCTACGTCAGCTACCGCGACATCTTCCGGCAGGAGGGCTGACTTGCTGCGCTCGAGGCGCCCGATAACGTGTCGATGAACGAACCGGTCGGCATCCTCGGCGGCACCTTCGATCCGGTGCATCTGGCCCATCTGGCGCTCGCGCGCACTGCCTTGGAACGGCTCGGCCTCTCGAAAGTCATCTGGATTCCCGCCGGCCACCCGCCGCATCGCGCGCCGCCGCTGGCAGCGCCTCAGCATCGCCTTGCCATGGTGCGCCTCGCGATAGCAGGCGAACCGCGCTTCGAACTCGATGCCAGCGAGGTGGATAGTACGGCGGCGAGCTATACCGTGCATACGCTGGAACGCCTGCGCCGCGAGCTCGGTCCCGAGCGGCCGCTCGTGTTGCTGATGGGGGCGGATGCCCTGCAAGGGCTGGCGAGCTGGCACCGCTGGCGCGACCTCTTCGCGCTCGCTCACCTCGGCGTCGCCACGCGGCCGGGCTACCCGTTCGACAGCCTCCCCTCGCCGGTGGCCGAGGAATTCGCCGCGCGTCGCGCAAATCTTGGCATCGATACGGAGAGCCGCCGTCCCGCCAGAACCGACTTTTATTCGCAGCCGGCTGGCGCTATCGTTCCCTTCGAACTGGTCGCCGGCACGGTTTCGGCGACCGAGGTGCGCGCCCTCGCCGCCGCCGGTGCGGATGACGCCAGGCTAAGCGGATTGCTGCCCGCGCCTGTTCTCGACTATATTCGGCACAATCGTCTTTATTGCAACTGATTCATGGACATCCGCAAACTGCAGAGAATCGTCGTCGACGCCCTCGAAGACATCAAGGGCAAGGACATCGAAGTCATCAATACCCGCAAGCTCTCCGACATGTTCGCTCGCGTCGTCATCGCCAGCGGTGACTCGAATCGCCAGGTGCGTGCGCTTGCACGTAACGTCGAGGAGAAGGTCAGGGAGGCCGGCGGCGAAGTGATCGGCGTCGAAGGGGAAGATGGCGGGGAGTGGGTGCTGGTCGACCTCGGCGACATCGTCGTGCATGTCATGCAGCCCAAAGTGCGCCAGTACTACGATCTCGAATCGCTCTGGCAAACCAAGCCAAAGCGGAGCGCGGCGGCAATAGCTGCCCCTCACGAAGAGTGAGGCTCATCGTGGCGGCCGTGGGCACGCGTCTGCCGGATTGGATGAATGCCGGCTTCGCCGAGTACGCCAAGCGCATGCCGCGCGAATTGCCGCTCGAACTCGCCGAGATCAAGCCCGAACCGCGCACCAGCGGCAAGCCTGTCGATGCGATGATGGCTGCCGAGGCGAAGCGTATCGAGGCGGCCCTGCCGGCACGTTGTCGGCGCATTGCGCTCGACGAGCGCGGCGAGGCGCTCGATACCCGGACACTCGCCCAGCGCCTGGGGCAATGGCAGGAGACGGGCGACGACGTCGCCTTCCTCATCGGCGGGCCGGACGGCCTGGACGCCACGCTCAAGCAGGGTGCGCACGAACGGCTGCGCCTGTCGTCGCTGACCCTGCCGCATGGCCTGGCTCGCGTGGTGCTGGCCGAGGCGCTATATCGCGCCCACAGCCTGCGGCAAGGTCATCCCTATCATCGCGACTGATGCACTGAATCCATGACCACGCTCGAACCGCGCATCTATCTCGCTTCGCAAAGTCCTCGCCGGCGCGAGCTGCTCGCGCAGATCGGCGTGCGCTTCGATCTGCTGCTGTTCCGGGGCGGGGGGCGCAGCGACCCGCAAACCAACGAAGATCCGCTGCCCGGCGAGCTACCCGATACCTACGCGTTGCGGGTTGCCGAAGCCAAGGCGCGCCACGGCGTGCAGTTGCTGGCATTGCGGCACCTACCCGCTCGTCCCGTGCTCGCGGCGGACACTACGCTCGATGTGGATGGCGAGATCGTCGGCAAGCCGGCCAACGATGCCGACGCGACGCGCATCCTGACGCGGTTGTCGGATCGCACCCATCGCGTCCTGACCGCAGTCGCCGTTGCCCACGATTCACGGCTCGAGACGCGGCTGTCAATCAGCGAGGTACGCTTCCGTGCGCTCTCCGCCGAAGAGATCCGGCATTACGTGGCGAGCGGCGAGCCGCGCGACAAGGCGGGCGCCTACGGCATCCAGGGCCGCGCCGCGACGTTCGTCGCAGAGATCCGCGGCAGCCATTCCGGCATCGTCGGGCTGCCGCTGTGCGAGACCGCGCTGCTGCTGCGTGACTTCGGATATCCGGTATGAAGCTGATAGAAACCATCGAGTGCAGCGAGCCGGCAGTCTCCCCTTCCGTGAGGAAGGGGCTGGGGGATGATGGTGGGAAATTATGAATGAAGAATTTCTGATCAACTTCACGCCGCAGGAAACGCGCGTCGCGCTGATGCAGCAGGGTGCGGTGCAGGAGTTGCACGTCGAGCGTACCGGCGGGCGCGGCATCGTCGGCAACATCTACCTGGGCCGCGTCGTGCGCGTGCTGCCCGGCATGCAATCGGCCTTTGTCGAGGTCGGCCTGGAGCGCACCGCCTTCCTGCACGTTGCCGACATTTGGAGCGAGAAGAACGGCGACAAGGGAGCTCGTCCGATCGAGCGCCTTATCGTCGAGGGCGAGACGCTCATGGTGCAGGTGCTCAAAGACCCGATCGGCACCAAGGGTGCCCGGCTGTCCACGCAGATCTCGCTCGCGGGCCGCTTCCTCGTTTATCTGCCGCAGGAACGCCATATTGGCATCTCGCAGAAGATCGAGGACGAAGCCGGGCGGGAGCAGCTGCGCGAGCGCATCCAGAGTCTGCTGCACGAGGACGAGGAGGGCGGCTTCATCGTGCGAACCATGGCCGAGAACGCCACGGATGCCGAGTTGGCCGCGGATATTGCTTACCTGCGCCGCCTTTGGCAGGAAATCCGTCACCGTGCCAAGGCAAGCAAGGCTCCGGCGCTGCTGCACCACGACCTTACGCTCGCCCAGCGCGTGCTGCGCGACCTTGCCGGTCCCGAGACCACGCGCATCGTCATCGACTCGCGCGAGAATTTCCAGAAGCTCGTGCTGTTTGCTCAGGAATACATGCCGCAACTTGCGCCGCTGCTCGAGCACTACACCGGCGAGCGGCCGTTGTTCGATCTCTATGCGGTCGAGGACGAGATCCAGAAGGCGCTGGCGCGCCGCGTCGACCTCAAGTCGGGCGGCTACCTGATCATCGACCAGACTGAGGCATTGACCACCGTTGACGTGAACACCGGCGCTTTCGTCGGGAATCGCATCGGTGGCAATTTCGACGACACCATCTTCAAGACCAATCTCGAGGCCGCGCAGACCATCGCCCGCCAGCTGCGCCTGCGCAATCTCGGCGGCATCATCATCGTTGACTTCATCGACATGGAATCCGTCGAGCACCGCGACGCCGTGTTCGCCGAGCTCGACAAGGCGCTCGCGCGCGACCATACGCGCATCTCGATCAACGGCTTTACCCAGCTTGGCCTGGTAGAGCTCACGCGCAAGCGCACACGCGAATCACTCGCCCACGTGCTGTGCGAGCCCTGCCCGACATGCGGTGGCCGCGGCGTGGTCAAGACGGCGCAGACCGTCGCCTACGAAATCCTGCGCGAGTTGCTGCGCGAGGCGCGCCAGTTTACGGCGCGCGAGATGCGCATCCTCGCTGCGCCGCCGGTCATCGACCTTTTTCACGACGAAGAGTCGCAGGCCGTGGCGATGCTCTCCGACTTCGTCGGCCGGCCGATCTCACTTCAGGCCGAACCGAGCTACACCCAGGAACAGTACGATATCGTGCTGCTCTAGCCGTGCCAGCCCGCAACATAACAAGACGAAGGAGATCCCCATGACAGAGAAGACCCGCAATCCCGATTTCGACAGTCTGGTGCCCGAGATGGGCTTCACCCGTCGTGGTTTTGTCGCCGCCGCCCTGGGCGCTGGTTTCGCGCTCGCTGCCCAGCCGACGCTGGCGCAGTCCGCGATCAAGACCGATACGGCCGGCCTCGAAGCGGGTGAGATCAGGATCGGCGAACTGGCCGCCTACCGTGCCCAGCCCGCCGGAGGCAAGAACCTGCCGATCATCCTCGTTGTTTCGGAAATCTTCGGCGTGCATGAATACATTGCCGACGTCTGCCGGCGGCTCGCCAAGCTCGGTTACCTTGCCATTGCCCCCGATTTGTTCGCGCGCCACGGCGACCCGCGCAAGATGACCAACGTGCAGGAAATCCTCGCCGCGGTCATTGGCAAGGTGCCCGACCGGGAGGTGATGGCCGACCTCGACGCCTGCGCGGCCTGGGCGAAGGCCAACGGCGGCGACCCAGGGCGGCTCGGCATCACCGGCTTCTGCTGGGGCGGACGTATCACCTGGCTCTACAGCGCTCACAACCCGAGCATCAAGGCGGCGGTTGCATGGTATGGCCGCATCGACGGCGAGGTGAACGACCGCACTCCGAAATGGCCGCTCGACCTGGCTGGCGAGATCAAGGGTGCGGTGCTGGGCCTCTACGGTGGCAAGGACCAGGGTATTCCCCTCGACGACGTCGAGGCGATGCAGACCGCCCTGAAGAAGGGCGGCGGCAGGTCGCAGATCCACGTCTATCCCGATGCCCCACATGCCTTCCATGCCGATTACCGCCCGACCTACCGTAAAGAGGCGGCAGAGGACGGCTGGCAGCGATTGCAGGCTTGGTTCAAGCAGCACGGTTTTTAGACCACTGTGCGGTGGGCGAGCCGGCTGACACAAACCCTTACAAATCGGCTGTCAGCCCGGCCGTTTCCTCCGGCGTTTCTCGACGCATGGAGGAAAACATGACCCATAAGCGAATTTTTGCCGTCACACTAGCCGCCGCCATGATGGCGACTTCCCTGCCCGCTCTGGCCGATCGGGACGGTTATGGCCGTGGCCATGGCCATGGCCATCATCGCGGCTACTACCCCGCGCCGCGGGTCGAGCACCACCACCACCGTGGCGGTAACAACGCCCTTGCACTTGGTATCGCCGGCCTGGCGCTGGGCAGCATCATCTACTCGACCGTGACCCCCAGCCCCCCGCCGGTCGTAGTCGCGCCGGTCGTCGCACCCCCCCCGCCCCGTCCCCAGCGCCTGTGGTACTACTGCGAGTCGTATCGGGCCTATTACCCGACGGTGAACTACTGTCCGGAGGGCTGGGTCACCGTGCCGGGGTATTGAACCGGCGCCCGATCGTTGTCAAAATTTCCTCCTGGCGGTCCGCCGGCGAAATGACCGGCATGCGAAGGCCGCGACGGAGGAGGTTCGGATGCGTCGTGTCGTTGCCGCCCTGATCGCGGAGGCGGCGTGTTTCGCCGCGCTGGTTTTCTGGCTGGATGCCGATCGTGCGTTCGGCAACCGGGGCTTGGGTGCGCTCGGCGTGTTCGTCGGCGTGCTGGCGGTTGGATTCCCAGCAATGTTCTACTGCTGCAAGAGACGAATGTGGGAGCCGTGGCGCGCCGTTCTGCTCGGCACCCTGTGCGGCGGCCTCTGCGCATTGCCCTTCTACGGCGGGCCATTCGCCTTTCCGTTCCTGTTGCTGGTCTTCGTCATTGCGGGTGCGCTGTTCGGCCTCGTCTTTTGGTTCGTTGCGATCTGGCGCAATGACGACCTGACCTGCCCAAAGACATTCTGCCTTCCATGCGGCAAGGCGTATCGGGTGGCACGCAACGCGCTGAGCAGGCACTGAAACCTAGGCGCCGATTCGGCGTCGCTGGCTCGCCATGACCAGACCGACCAGCAGCAGCGCGGGTAGGTAGACCCACTCCTTGGCGGGGCGCGCTGCCGGCAATTCGACCGCGGTGATCGTGAATCCTTGCTCGATACCGAGTTTTTCCGCCCGGCTGCCAAACTTCACCGCGAGCACCTGCACCGTGTCGCCGTTCGGGATGAGCTTGATACCCGCCGCGTCGAGACGCCGCTGCCCATTCTCTGCACGTGGGCCGAGCGGCAGCAGCACGCCCCGCTTCACTTCCTCCCCTTCGAGGCTCAACCCCTCGACCCAGAGGCGCAGGCGCGCATCGTCGGACATGGCATGTGCGATTTCCAGCACCCGGGTACCGCCTACGCTTTCAAAAGGCGGATAGATCATGTCCATCCAGAAGCCGGGGCGAAACAGCGTGAAGCAGGCCGCAAGCAGCAGAGCGGATTCCCACCAGCGACTCTTCGTCAGAAACCACCCCTGCGTTGCAGCGGCGAACAACAGGTTGGCGAGAATCGCGCTGCCGGCCACGATCGCCAAGTGCCACCAGGAGTGGACGTCGATCAGCAGTAACTGGGCGTTGAAGATGAACATGAACGGCAGAATCGCGGTGCGGATCGAATAGCCGAACGCGGTGATGCCGGTCCTGATCGGATCGCAGCGCGCGATGCCGGCGGCGGCGTAGGAGGCCAGCCCTACCGGCGGAGTGACATCGGCCATCAGGCCGAAGTAGAAAACGAACAGATGTACGGCGATCAGCGGCACGAGCAGCCCGTTCTCCGCGCCGATCTCGACCACTACCGGCGCCATCAGCGTCGATACCACGATGTAGTTGGCCGTGGTGGGCAGGCCCATCCCGAGAATCAGGCAGATCGCCGCCACCAGGAGCAGCATCAGCAGCAGGTTGCCGCCCGATACCGTCTCGACGAAATCGGTCATTACCAGGCCGATGCCGGTCAGCGTCACGGTGCCGACGATGATCCCCGCCGCTGCGGTGGCGATGCCGATGCTGATCATGTTGCGCGCCCCGATCGCCAGGCCGTCGTAGAGATCGCGCCAACCCTGGCGGAAGGCCAAGGCCAGCCGGCCTTGCCCGCGAAACCAAGCGAACAACGGTTGCTGTGTTGCGACGATGAACATCAGGAAGCAGATGGCCCAGAAGGCCGACAGCGCTGGGGAAAGCTCCTCGATAAGCAAGTTCCAGATCAGTGCGGCTACCGGCAAGAGGAAATGCAGGCCCGATTTCAGCGTCTGTCCCGCCGGCGGCAGTTCGGTGAGCGGCTCGTTGGGATCGTCCATGTGCAATTCGGGGTGGCGCGCAGCAAAACGGACCAATCCGACATAGATGCCCAGCATGCCGAAAGCGATTAGATAGACGGAGGCGTCGCCGGCAAACCGCTTGATCCAGCCGAGGCCGAAGTAGATCGCACCGGCTAGCACGATGAGGCCGCTCACCGTCAGGCCGAAGGTGATGGCCCGTGCGGTCAGTGGTGCCACAGTGCGACGAGGCAGGCCATGGATGCCCGCCTTCATCGCCTCGAGATGGACGATATAGAACAGCGCGAGATAGGAGATCAGAGCGGGGAGGAAGGCATGCTTGAGCACTTGCGTGTAGGGAATGCCGACGTATTCGACCATCAGGAAGGCCGCCGCACCCATGACTGGCGGCATGATCTGGCCATCCACCGAGGCTGCGACCTCGACGGCACCCGCTTTGTCCGGCCGATAGCCGACGCGCTTCATCAGCGGAATCGTAAAAGTACCGGTGGTTACCACGTTGGCGATCGACGAGCCGGAGATCATCCCGGTGGCTGCCGAGGCAACCACCGCCGCCTTGGCTGGCCCGCCGCGCAAGTGGCCGAGCAGCGAGATCGCGCTCTTGATGAAATAGTTGCCGGCTCCTGCGGTCTCCAGCAGCGCGCCGAACAGCACGAACAGGAAGATGAAGCCGGTCGAGACGCCGAGTGCTACGCCGAATACGCCCTCGGTGGACAGCCACAGGTGCGACATTGCCTTGGACAAGGAGGCGCCCTTGTGGGCGATCATTTCCGGCATGTGGGGGCCGAGGAAGATGTAGGCGATGAACAGGCAGGCGAGGACCACCATCGGCAAGCCGAGCGCGCGGCGGGCAGCCTCCAGCAGCAGGAGCAACCCGCAGACGGATACTGCCAAGTCCTGCGCCGTGGGCTGGCCGGGACGGGCGGCGAGCTCCGCGTAGAACAGGAGCAGGTAGGCCATGCAGAATGCACCGGCCAGGGCGAGCATCCAGTCGATGAGCGGAATCGCGCCGCGGTGCGAGCGCTTGAACGCCGGATAGGCCAGGAAGCCTAGGAATACCGCGAAGGCGAGGTGCAAGGCGCGCGCTTCGGTGTCGTTGAATACGCCGATGCCGAAAGCGAACGGCAGCGGCGAGGCATACCAGAACTGGAACAGCGACCATAGCAGCGCGACGCCGACCAGTACCGTCGCTGCCGGCCCCTGCGGCTTGCGTCCGCCGGTATCGGCGGACGCAACGATATTCGGTTCCTTGTCGATCAGGTCATCGTGCCTGGGATGGGGCATGCCGCCTCCGCAGGGGCGGGAAACTTACATCCAGCCCTTTTCCTTGTAGTACTTGAGTGCGCCTTCATGCAACGGGGCGGAAAGACCTTTCTTGACCATGTCCTTCGGGTCGAGGTGGGCGAATGCAGGATGCAGCTTCTTGAAGTCTTCGAAATTGTCGAATAGCGACTTCACGAGCAGATAGACGGTATCGGCCGGCACCTTGCTCGAGGAGACGAAACTGGCCACCACGCCGAAAGTCTTCACCGGATCGGGATTGTTCGCATACAGGCCGCCTGGAATGGTCGCCACCGCATAGTAGGGATACTGGGCCACGAGCTTGTCGATCGCCGGACCGGCGACATTCACGAGCTTCGCTCCGCAGGTGGTGGTCGGATCCTGGATGTTGGCGGAAGGGTGGCCGACTACGTAGGTGAAGGCGTCGATCTTGTTGTCGCACAGTGCGGCGCTGTGCTCGTCGGCCTTGAGCTCCGAGGCGAGCGCGAAATCGCCAGCCTTCATGCCGAGCGCCGGCAGCAGCACTTCCATCGTGGCGCGCTGGCCGGAGCCGGGGTTGCCGATATTGACCCGCTTGCCCTTCAGGTCCTCGAACTTCGCGATACCGGCCTCCTTGCGCGCCACGACCGTCATCGGCTCGGGATGGAGCGAGAATACCGCGCGCAGGTCGCCAACCGGACCGCCGTCCTTGAACTGCACCAGCCCCTTCACCGCGTTGTACTGTACGTCGGACTGTGCGACGCCGAAATCAAGTTCGCCCGCCTTGATCGTGTTGATGTTGTACACCGATCCGCCGGTGCTTTCCACCGAGCAGCGGAAGCCATGCTTGGCGCGCTCCTTGTTCATTAGTCGGCAGATCGCGCCGCCGGCCGCGTAATACACCCCCGTCACGCCGCCGGTGCCGATGGTGACGAAGCGGGTCTCCGCGGCCTGGGCGGGCAACTGGATGAACAGGGCGCCGAGCGCAAGCAGGGCGGTCGTCGCTATGGATGGCCTCATGTCGTGTCTCCTCTTCGTGCGGCGGCTACCTGCGCCGGTATCCAAAAGTCATGGGAACGCGAAACCATGTTTGCACAAAACTAATTCGCCGGTCAAGGCGAATACCGGAAATGAGTGCTCGTGGGCACTCGGAGTGCGGTTGGCGGCGGCCTCAGTCGAAGTAGGTGCGCGCTTCCTCGAAGCGCGTGGCGAACCAGCTGCGCGAAAGGCTTTCGACACGCACCTTGCCGTTGCTGCTCGGTGCATGGACGAAGCGGTCGTCGCCGATGTATATGCCCACGTGCGAACGTGGCCGGTTGCGCGTGTTAAAGAACAGCAGGTCGCCAGGGCGAAGCCCCTCGCCATTGACCGGCCGTCCTTCGCGGGCGATATCGGCGGCTGATCCGGTAAGCCGCAGTCCGGCAGCCTTGTCGAAGACGTAGCTCACCATGCCACTGCAGTCGAGGCCGGCTTCTGGGTTCTTGCCTCCAAAGCGGTAGCCGGTGTCGATCAGTCCGAGTGCAAATATCACGACATCATGGGCGCGCGGATCGGCTGCTGCCGGGCTGTCCATCGGGTTGGTGGCAATCGTGGCTGGCGCGGAAGGAGGCGCGGTACTCAGCAGGCCGCAGCCGGCGAGCGCGAGTGTTGCCGCAATCAGGAGGAGCACATGCATGAGCCAATCCTAATCCGGTAGACTCCGCCGCAGCCAGACGATTAAAGGAGAAAAACATGGCCATCCCACTTCGCGATCCCCAACTCTTTCGCGAGCTTGCCTACATCAACGGCACCTGGACGGGCGCCGACGGCGGCGCCACGGTCACGATCAACAACCCCGCGACTGGCGAGAAACTGGCGGCGGTGCCCGACATGGGTGCCGCGGAAACCCGCCGCGCGATCGAAGCTGCGGATGCCGCCTGGCCGGCCTGGCGTGCGCTTACCGCCAAGAAGCGCGGCGCGATCCTGCGCAAATGGAACGATCTGATTGTCGCGAACGCCGACGACCTTGCGCTGCTGATGACCTCGGAACAGGGCAAGCCGCTCGCCGAGGCGCGCGGCGAGGCACTCTATGCCGCTACTTTCGTCGAATGGTTCGCCGAGGAGGCCAAGCGTACCTACGGCGATGTGATTCCTGGCACAGTCGCCAACCAGCGCCTCGTTGTTCTCAAACAGCCGATCGGCGTTTCCGCAGCAATCACGCCGTGGAATTTTCCATGTGCCATGATCACGCGCAAGGTAGCGCCGGCGCTGGCCGCCGGCTGCCCGGTGGTGGTGAAGCCTGCCGAGCAGACGCCGCTGACCGCGTTGGCGCTCGCCGTGCTGGCGGAGCGCGCCGGCTTCCCGCCCGGCGTGTTCAACCTCGTCACCGGATCGGCGGCAAACGCACCGGCCATCGGTGGCGAGCTGACCTCCAATCCGATCGTGCGCAAGCTCTCCTTCACCGGTTCCACCGAGGTCGGCCGCATCCTCATGGCGCAGTGCGCGCCGACGCTCAAGAAGATCTCGCTCGAGCTCGGCGGCAACGCACCCTTCATCGTCTTCGACGATGCCGACGTCGACGCGGCGGTCGAGGGTGCGATGGCGAGCAAATACCGCAATGCCGGCCAGACCTGCGTCTGCGCCAACCGCCTGTTGGTGCAGGAAGGGGTCTATGAGGAGTTCGCGCAGAAGCTCGCTGCGAAGGTTGCCGCACTTAAGGTCGGCACCGGCACCGAGGAAGGCGTGAACCAAGGCCCGCTGATTGACGCACAAGCCCTGGCGAAGGTCGAGGCCCATGTCGCGGACGCGGTCGAGAAAGGTGCGCGCGTGCTTACTGGCGGCAAGCGCCATGCGAAGGGCGGTACCTTCTTCGAGCCCACGGTGCTTGCCGACGTCACCGCCGCGATGCGCTGCGCGCGAGAGGAGACTTTCGGTCCGGTTGCGCCGCTGTTCAAGTTCAAGGACGAGGCGGAGGCGGTGGCGCTCGCCAATGCCACCGAGTACGGCCTGGCGGGCTATTTCTACGCGCGCGATCTTTCCCGTGTCTGGCGCGTCGCCGAGGCGCTCGAATACGGCATGGTCGGCGTGAACGTCGGCCTGATCGCCAACGAAGTCGCACCCTTCGGCGGCGTCAAGCAATCGGGCATCGGCCGCGAGGGCTCGAAGTACGGCATCGAGGAATACCTCGAGATCAAGTACGTCTGCCTAGGGCTCTGACTTGACCGCAACCGGCAAGGGCGACAAAAGTCGGCGCTGGCGGGATGGCGTTACTGATCCGCCGCCAGATGGGGACGGCGAAGCAGGCAGCTTTGCCAACTCGCGTTCGAGGATCTCCAGCGTCGCGCGGCCGACGTATTCGCCCGCCGTGTCGTCGAGCTTGCTCGAATATTCGAGCGCTCGGAGATAGGCGCGGCCGATCATCCGTCCGAGTTTGCCCGGGTTGTAGAGCAGCTTCTTGATCGTGAACGGCCAGAGCGTCAGCGGATCGTAGCCTTTCGGCAGATAGCCGGCGGCGATGAGCTTTTGTTCGATCGGCGTGTTCGGCTGCACGCCGACGAAGAAGATGAAGGGCAGCACCTTGTCCCGGCCGAACATTGCGTAAAGTTCCTCGATGCGCGCCATCGTCGCCCGCAGCGTTTCCGGCGACTCACCCGGCGCGTTGAGCGGCAGGTAGAGCTTGACCTTCAGGTCGCTGCCGGTGCCTGTCACTGCGTCCTTGAACATGTGGAAAGCCGACATCTGCTGTTCGAGTTCGTAGCCGAGCGTCAGGCTGTCGATCATGTCCTGCGAGCCGGTGAAGGAGAGGTCGATGCTTTCCAGGCCGCTCGCGACCATCTTGCGCGCGGCTTCGGGTGTGAGATAGTTGAGGCGCAGATAGCCGGTCCAGCGTACCTGCACACGGCGGGCGAGCATCTCGTCGAGGATGGCCTCGACATGCGCCATGCTGCGCCGGGTCGAGCAGAACTGCGCGTCGGTGAACCAGATGTGCTTGACGCCGTAGGTCTTGTTGAGGACTTCAACCTCCTTCGCTACCTCGACCGGATCGCGGTAGCGCTGTTGGGCTCCCTCGATCTTGTTGTAGAGGCAGAAGTGGCACTGGAACGGGCAGCCGCGCTTGGTATGTACGCCGATGGTCCCTTCCGGACCGACGTATTCGGAGAAGGCCGGGAAAACAGAGGCGATGTAGGGAAAGTCGATGGCGGTCAGCTTCCCGAGATCGAAACTCTCCTCGGCAGGCCGGTGATGTACCTGGCCTGCGGCGTCCTTGTAGTAATGATGTCCTGCCGGCTCCGCGAAGCCGTCGACGATGGACAGCATCGCCTGTTCGCCTTCGCCGACCACCACCACAGTGTCGTTCGGGCATTTTGCGGCAACGTATTTGCCGAAGATCGAGACCGCGGTGCCGCCGACCACCAGCCGTGCCGCGGGCACCAGCTTGCGAACCAGTTTGAGATAACCGAAATTGCGCAGCCGCTGGCCGGCGTAGTCGGCGATGATGCCGACAGCCTGCCAAGCTGCCTTGAGCCGCCGCAGAGGATTGGGCGAGTGGTCGTAGTTCATGACCACGTCGAGCGCGTCGTTTTCCGGATGCGGCCCGAAGGTCTGCATGTTTCGCCAGGAGAAAGCGACGACGTCCGGTTGCAGTTCAGCGATGCGCTCGGTCAGGACGGCTTTGCGGCGCTTGGGTGGAACGACGGCGAGATCGAGAATCTCTTGCCGGATGCCGGGGCGTTGCTTGTGGATGTAGTCGGCGACATAAACCACACCCCCGGGCCAGATCTTCCAGACCGGCAACCGTACATAAAGCACTGAACGAACTTGTTGCGTCATGGCACATCTCCTTCGATGTGCAAGACTTTAAGCAAATTAGGAGATGCTGATATTGCTCAGGATCAAATGTTGCGCGGATGTCGGATAAGGGTCTTATCTCTCCTGGCGTAAAGGGGAGAGGCGGCGCTGCATGCGGCGCCGATCGAGCCACCAGGCGAGAAAGGGCAACGCGATGAAGGAACCTGGCAAGGCCAGTACCACCAGATAGGGGGAGAGATAGGCGAGCGCGTTAAGCTGCTCGACCAGTTCGTGACGCTCGTCGACAGTCCAGCGACCACCGTTGCGCCTCTTCATCAGCAGCGGCATCAACCCCTTGACCTTGAGAATTTCCCCGGTGATCTGTTCGCGCTCGCGCCGCTGGGCGTCGAGCATCGGCTCGAGGAAGCGAGGAGAAATTCCTTGCTTGAGAAGGATTCTCGATGGGCGGAGATGGGGCTGTATTGGATCCGGGTTATCCACGGAAATTGACTGGTAGTTTGCTGGAGTGCTGACCTAGCCACAGCCAGAGGAAAATTCCGCGCTGCCCGATTCTCCAGAGAAATCGACGAAAGCCGGGCCTTACGGCGGCGAGCAGGGCGACGCCGCCGGCAACAACTTCAGGGTGGCGTCCGAGCCACCGTGTGCCTTCGCGTACCTGATCTGCAGCGTGAAACATTGGCTGGAGCCCTTGGGCATACTCGGCTAGCGCCGCCCGCTGCGAAGCGGCCTCAAGTTGCAGCCGCTGCTTTTCGAGCGCGATTTCGACGGCATTCATGGGCGAGGTTCGTCTCGGAGCATCGCTTCGTCGCGGCGGAGTTCGGCGAGGCTGGTTGCGAAAAGTTGAGATCTTCGGCTGGCCAGTCTCGTAGCCATGACGATGGCGACGATGGCTGCCGTGAGGAATATCGCCGAGAAGACGCCAAGGGCGAGCATTCGATGCGTTTCCCAGAACAGCACCGTGAGAAAAACGGCCAGGAATACTGCTCCGACGATGCTGAGCAAAACTGCAGCGATACCCCATATCACGAGGCCGGTGAGGCGACCGACCTCCTCACGAGCCTCGACGCGGAGTAATTCAAGGCGCGTGCGCAACAATGCGACGGAAGTCGTCGCAAAGCCGCGCAACGAGGCAAAAAGGCCTAGCGAAGTTTGATTCACGGAACCGGGTGCGTATTAGCGACGCCCGATGAGCAGGCCCACAATAAAGCCCAACCCCGCGGCGATGCCGACCGAGCGCCAGGGATTGTCATGCACGTAATCGTCGGTGGCGCGACCAACCTGCTTGGCCTTGTCGACTACAACTGCCTCCGCTTCTGCCAAGCGCAACTTGGCGTCCGCAAGACGGGCTTGAACCTTTCCTCGCAATTCAGTCGCCTTGTCGCCCGCCTGATTGGCCGTGGCGCGCAGCAATTCTTCAGCATCCGCAACCACTACTTTGAAATCGGCAATCAGTTTCTCTTTGCTGACATCGGTCATTTCGGTCATTTCCAACTCCTTGGCTGAATTTAAGCGACTTTTCGAAAAATCATTGTCTCATATTGAATCATGGCCATGCATATTCGATTGTCAAGGGGGCGTGATCGGAAAAGCGCGCTTCCTTGAAGACATGAGCGGCAGTGGCGCTGGCCGCAAGTTGCGGTGTCGCGAGTTGATAGTCGATGCGCCATCCGACGTTCTTCGCCCACGCCTGTCCGCGGTTGGACCACCAAGTGTAGGCTTCGCCTTCCGCGTCCGGATAGAGCTTGCGATAGGGATCGATCCAGCCTAACTCGTTGCCTACATTCGCGATCCACTCACGCTCCTCGGGTAGGAAGCCGGAATTCTTCTGGTTCGATTTCCAGTTCTTCAGGTCTTTGGCGGTTGGGGCGATGTTCCAGTCTCCGCACAGCACGATCTCGCGGCCGGTTTCCGCAGCTTCGGCGCGCAAGGCCTGCAGGTGCGGATAGAACACCTCCATGAAGCGGAACTTCGCCGCCTGCCGTTCGGGGGAGGAGGAGCCGGAAGGCACATACAGAGAAATCACCGCCAACCCCGGCCAGTCGCAGCGCAGATAGCGCCCCTCGGCATCGAATTCGACTACGCCGATGCCTTCGCGCACTCGCTCTGGCGGATGGCGGGTGTACAGGCCGACGCCGCTGTAGCCTTTCTTTTCGGCGCAGTGGAAGTAACCCTGCATGCCGTCGCTAAGGCGCATCGCCTCGCTGAGGTCGGCGTTCTGCGCCTTGAGTTCCTGAACACAGACGACGTCGGCGTCCTGCTCGGCCAGCCAGTCGAGCCACCCTTTCTTGACGGCTGAGCGGATGCCGTTGAGGTTCAGCGTGACGATTTTCAGCATGTAGAATGATTCCGTATGAGCCAATCCGATTTTAGCCACGAGTTCATCGCCTTCGCCTGCGAGAAGGGTGTGCTGCGTTTCGGCGAATTCAAGACCAAGGCGGGGCGCCTGTCCCCGTATTTCTTCAATGCGGGACTGTTCAACGACGGTACTTCGCTGGCCCGGCTCGCCGATTACTACGCGCAGGCGATCCTCGTTGCGCCGATCAGGTTCGACATGCTCTTCGGCCCAGCCTACAAGGGCATCCCCCTCGTCGCAGCGATCGCGATGAAGCTGGCCGAGCGCGGCCGCAACCTGCCGTTCGCCTTCAACCGCAAGGAAGCCAAGGATCACGGCGAAGGCGGCACGCTGATCGGTGCGCCGCTCGCGGGTCGGGTGCTGATCGTCGATGACGTCATCTCTGCAGGCACGTCGGTGCGCGAGTCGGTGGAGATTATCCGTGCCGCCGGTGCCGTACCGGCGGGCGTCGCCATCGCCATCGACCGCCAGGAGCGCGGCACGGGGGAACTGTCTGCGGTGCAGGAAGTTGAGCGCGACATGGGCATGCCGGTCGTCGCCGTCGCACACCTGACTGACGTAATCGACTATCTCGCCGGCCAGCCGGCGCTCGAACAGAACCTTGCGGCCGTGCGCCGCTATCGGGAGGCCTATGGTGTCGTCTAGGAACGCTTTCCATTCGTTGGTCGGGGTGCTGCTCGGCATGGCGGTCGCCTTGCCGGCGGCTGCGAAAATCACCTGCTGCGAGGTCGATGGCAAGCGCACCTGCGGAGATCCGCCGCCGCCCCAGTGCCTCAACAAGGCCAAGACGGTGTTCGACAAGGGCGGCGTCGCACGCGAAGTCGAGCCGCCGCTGACGGCTGAACAGCGGGCGGCACGAGAGGCCGAGAAGGCGCGCAAGATCGAGGAGGAGAAGCAGGCTGCCGAGCAGGCGCGCCGCGACCGTGCGCTACTCGACAGCTACACCAGCGAGAAGGAGATCGACGCCGCGCGCGACCGGGCGCTGGCCGACCTAGATAAGAATGCCGAGCAGGCGCGCAACCGGCTGGATTCTGCGATGAAGAAGAAGCAGAAGCTCGACCAGAAGAAGGAGTTCTACCAGAAGAAGCCCATGCCGGCGGTGCTCTCCGCGCAGCTCAAGGACAACGACAACGAGATCACTGCCCAGCAAAAGATTCTCGAGCAGAAGGATGTCGACGCGGCGGCAATCAAGGAGCGCTACGGGATGGACAAGGCGCGCTACCTCCTGCTCAAGGGCAGGGGCGGCGCGAAATAGCCGCCTGGCGCCGTCCTGCCAGCGCCGACCTTTTCCCCGTCCTTTCCCCCAACCCCTCCCCCTTCGCAGGAGGGGAGGCTAATGGCTAGCTGCCGAGCTTTTTCTTGAGCAGGTCGTTCACCTGCTGTGGGTTCGCCTTGCCCTTGGTGGCCTTCATCACCTGGCCGACCAGCGCATTGAAGGCTTTTTCCTTGCCGGCGCGGAATTCATCGACGGACTTCGGGTTGGCCGCGAGCACCTCGTCGATGATCGGCTCGATGGCCGAGGCGTCCGACACCTGCTTGAGGCCGCGCGCCTCGATGATCGTGTCGGCATCCTGGCCATCTCCGCTCCACAGCGCCTCAAAGACTTCCTTGGCGAGTTTGGAGGAGAGTGTGCCGTCGGCGATGCGCTTGATCATTCCTGCGAGCCGGGCAGCGGAAATTGGCGAGGCTTCGATAGGCATTTCGGCCTTGTTGAGTCGGGCCGCCAGTTCTCCCATCACCCAGTTGGCGCAGAGCTTGGCATTCCCGGTGCCGGCGGCAGCGACCGTGTTTTCGTAGTAGTTCGCACTGTCGCGCGTCGCGGCGAGTGTCGCGGCGTCGTAGGCGGAGAGGCCGTAGTCTGCCTGGAAGCGCGCCTGCATCGCCTGCGGTAGCTCAGGCAGGTGCGCACGCACCTCGGCGATCCAGTCGGGCTTGATCTCCAGCGGCAGCAGGTCGGGATCGGGGAAATAGCGGTAGTCGTGGGCGTCTTCCTTGCTGCGCATCGCGCGCGTCTCGCCGCTGTCCGGATCGAACAGCACGGTGGCTTGGTGAATCTTGCGGCCTTCCTCGATCTCGTTGATCTGCCACTGGATCTCGTAATCGATGGCCTGCTGCAGGAAACGGAAGGAGTTGAGGTTCTTGATCTCGCGGCGCGTACCGAGGGGGGCGCCCGGGCGACGCACCGAGACGTTGGCGTCGCAGCGGAAGCTGCCTTCCTGCATGTTGCCGTCGCAGATGCCGATCCAGGTGACGAGCGAGTGCAGCGCCTTTGCGTAGGCGACTGCCTCAGCCGACGAGCGCATGTCTGGCTCGGACACGATCTCCAGCAGAGGGGTTCCAGCGCGGTTCAGGTCGATGCCGGTCTTGCCGTGGAAGTCCTCGTGCAGCGACTTGCCGGCGTCCTCCTCAAGGTGGGCGCGTGTCAGGCGCACGGTTTTTTCTTGCTCGCCGACGCGGATCGTGATGTTGCCGCCGGAGACGACGGGAATCTCGAACTGGCTGATCTGATATCCCTTGGGGAGGTCAGGGTAGAAGTAGTTCTTGCGTGCGAAGATCGAACGCGGAGCAATGTCGGCTCCGATCGCAAGACCGAACTTGATCGCGCAGACGACCGCCTCTCGGTTCAACACCGGCAGCACGCCGGGCAGAGCAATATCGACCGCACAGGCCTGGCGGTTCGGCTCGGCGCCGAAGGCCGTGCCCGCGCCGGAGAAGATCTTCGAATGAGTCTGCAACTGGGCATGGGTTTCCAGCCCGATCACGACTTCCCACTGGCTCATGAAACTTCCTTTACGAACAGCTGCCCTTCCGGTTGTCCACCAGGATGGGCCAAAGATAATCGGCGGAACCGCCGCTGCATTCCGAGCGGCAACCCCTGAACGCCACGGTGACCTGCTCTCCCTGTTCCCACAGGCTCACCTTGCAGTCGCTTCGTTTTGCCGCGAGCACCACATTCGGCAGGCTGTCCGTCTGCTGGAAATCGGCGAGACGGAAATTGCAGCTGCCTTGCCTAGGTACATCCACGCGCGCGTTCAGCTTCTCGACTTTCGCGCCTTTGACGTCGAGCTCCAACTGGGCACGGTAGCCGGTCTCGTCGCGGAAACTGCAGTTCGCCTTGGCATTGAGGGGGCGCGTCGGGATCGGCTTGAGGCTGCGGCCGGCAAGATGCTTAAGTTTGTCCTGACGAGGTTCCGGCCCCGTTTCGGGTTGCGCAGGTACAGCCTGGGGCGCTGGCGACGGTCCTGTCGCGGCAGGTGGCGGAACGGGCGTGGCGCAACCTGCCAGTACCGTGAGTAACAGTACAAGCAGCGCGAAAGGCCGCACGCTCATGCGGCGAACCCGGCCGGTGCGCGTCGATGCCAGTCAGTCGCCAACTGGTAGCGATGGGCGGCATTGAGCATCTTCGCCTCGGCGAACCACGGCGCGATGAGCTGCAAGCCAACCGGCAGGCCGTTGTCGAAGCCGCAGGGGATCGACATGCCCGGCAGGCCGGCGAGGTTCACCGCGATGGTGTAGATGTCGGAAAGGTACATCTGCACGGGATCGGCGCTCTTCTCGCCGAACTTGAACGCCACGGAAGGCGCCGTCGGCCCCATGATGACGTCGCACTGCTCGAACGCTTTCTGGAAATCGGCAGCAATCAGGCGCCGAATCTTCTGCGCCTTGAGGTAGTAGGCGTCGTAGTAGCCGTGCGAGAGCACGTAGGTGCCGATCAGGATGCGGCGCTTGACCTCTGCGCCGAAGCCCTCGGCACGGCTTTTCGCATACATGTCGTTGAGGTCGGCGTATTCGGCGGCACGGTGGCCATAGCGCACGCCGTCGAAGCGTGACAGGTTCGAACTCGCCTCCGCCGGCGCGATCACGTAATAGGCCGCGACCGAGAGCCCCGAGTTGGGCAGCGAGACCTCGACCGTCGTTGCGCCGAGCTTGCGGTATTCGGTGAGTGCTTCTTCAACCGCAGCGCGCACGCCGTCATCCATGCCCTCGCCGAAGAACTCCTTGGGCAGTCCGATGCGCAGTCCGTCCAGCGGTTTATCGAGATCGCGCGTGTAGTCCTCGGTGGGGCGCTCGAGGGAGGTCGAGTCGCGCGCATCGAAGCCGGCCATCGCGCCCAGCAGCAGCGCGCAGTCCTCGGCCGACTTGGCCATCGGCCCGCCCTGGTCGAGCGAGGAGGCGAAGGCGATCATGCCGTAGCGGCTGACGACGCCGTAGGTCGGCTTGAGGCCGCTGAGACCGCACAGCGCGGCCGGCTGGCGGATCGAGCCACCGGTGTCGGTGCCGGTGACGGCCGGTGCGAGGCGCGCTGCGATCGCTGCGGCCGAGCCACCCGACGAACCACCGGGCACACAGGCCGTGTCCCAGGGATTCTTCACCGGGCCGAAGAAGGAGGTCTCGTTCGAAGAGCCCATCGCAAACTCGTCCATGTTGAGCTTGCCGAGCGTCACCATGCCGGCTGCACGCATACGCTCGACGACGTGGGCATCGTAGGGGGAGACGAAGTTGGCCAGCATCTTCGAGCCGCAGGTGGTACGCCAACCTTCCGTGCAGAAGATGTCCTTGTGCGCGAGTGGAATGCCCAGCAGCGGCGCCGCTTGGCCAGAGGCCGCCGTATTGCCGGCGCCGACTTTTGACAGCCGTTCGTCGGCCGCCCGTGCGGCGGCGAGCGTCTTGTCGCGGTCGATGGTGACGAAGGCATTGAGGGTTGGGTTGTGCTGTTCGATGCGGTCGAGGAACAGCGTAGTCAGCTCGACACTGGAGATCTGCTTTTGCGCCAGTGCGGCGCCGAGTTCCTTCAGGCTGGCATTGGTGAAATCGGTCATTCGATCACCTTGGGAACCAGATAAAGGCCGGCTTCGGTCTCGGGAGCGATGGCCTGGAAGGCATCGCGGCGGTCGGGCTCGGTGACGGCGTCGGGGCGCAGGCGCTGCACGACATCGACGGCGTGGGCCATCGGTTCGACGCCAGCGGTGTCGACGGCCTGCAGCTGCTCGACGAAGGCGAGGATGCCGTTCAACTGGTCGCGGGTCTGCGCCGTTTCGGCGGGGGTGATTTCGATGCGCGCCAGCCGCGCGATGCGGCCGACGTCGTCCAGGCTCAAGGACATGATTTTTCAGGAATGACGTGGAAAAGGCTGGGTTGGCGACGCTTATTGCATGAAGCGCATTAGGGTATCATAGCGGCCACCTTCAACGGCAGCGCCGGTGTCTATGGCAGCTGCCTTTCGCTTGTTCAGGACCCCCATGTTCTCATTCCTCCGCTCCTATTTTTCCAACGACCTGGCGATCGACCTCGGTACTGCCAACACGCTGATCTACGTGCGCGGCAAGGGCATCGTGCTCGACGAACCTTCGGTAGTCGCGATCCGCACCGAAGGCGGCCCGAATGCCAAGAAGACCATCCAGGCCGTCGGCGCAGCCGCCAAGCAGATGCTCGGCAAGACCCCCGGAAACATCACCGCCATCCGTCCGATGAAGGACGGCGTGATCGCCGACTTCACCGTCACCGAGCAGATGCTCAAGCAGTTCATCAAGAAAGTGCATGATTCGCGCCTGCTCAGCCCCAGCCCACGCATCATCATCTGCGTGCCCTGCGGCTCGACCCAGGTGGAGCGCCGCGCCATTCGCGAATCTGCGCTCGGTGCCGGAGCCAGCCAGGTCTATCTGATCGAGGAGCCGATGGCGGCCGCGATCGGCGCCGGCCTGCCGGTCTCTGACGCCACCGGTTCGATGGTGGTGGATATCGGCGGCGGCACCACCGAGGTCGGCGTCATTTCGCTGGGCGGAATGGTCTATGCCGGTTCGGTGCGCGTCGGCGGCGACAAGTTCGACGACGCGATCATCAACTACATCCGCCGCAACTACGGCATGTTGATCGGCGAAACCACCGCCGAATCGATCAAGAAGGAAATCGGCTCCGCCTTCCCGGGCTCCGAGGTCAAGGAGATGGAGGTCAAGGGCCGCAACCTCGCCGAAGGTATCCCGAGAAGCTTCACGATCTCGTCCAACGAGATTCTCGAGGCGCTTTCCGACCCGCTCAACCAGATCGTCGGCGCGGTGAAGATCGCTCTCGAGCAGACGCCGCCGGAGCTCGGTGCGGACATCGCCGAAAAGGGCATGGTGCTCACCGGCGGCGGCGCGCTGCTGCGCGACCTCGACCGCCTGCTGATGGAAGAGACCGGCCTCCCGGTGATCGTAGCCGACGATCCGCTCACCTGCGTTGTCCGCGGATCGGGTCTCGCGCTCGAAAAGATGGACAAACTCGGCAGTATTTTCGCCAACGAATAAGCCCCGCAGCCGTTAGTCTGCCAAGTGGCGCAGTGTGCGCCACTTTCGCATTGCGGGGGAGAATGCAGCCTTGATGTCTGTTGCCGGCCACATTGGTCATGGGCCGCCGCCGTTTTTCAAGCGGGGTCCGGCGCCGTTCGTGCGGCTGGCGTTCTTCGTCGCCCTGTCCTGCCTGCTGCTGGTCGCCGACCTGCGCTTCCGCATGCTCGAGCCGTTGCGCATGGCAGTGGCCGCCGTGCTGTGGCCGCTGCAGAAGGCCGTACTGCTCCCGGTCGAAGGCGCAGGCGAGGCAGGCAACTACTTCGCCGACCTGGCGCGCCTGCAGCGCGAGAACACCGAGCTGCGCCAGCGTCAGCTCGGGCAGGCCAACCTCCTGCTGCGCCAAGCTTATCTCGACGACGAAAACCGCCGCCTGCGCGCCCTGCTCGACATGCAGGATCGCATCGACGCCCCGGCGCGCGCTGCCGACATCCTCTACACAGCGCGCGACCCGTTCGCGCGCCGCATCGTCATCGACCACGGGCTGACCCATGGGGTCGAAACCGGCCAGGCGGTCATCGACGATGTCGGCGTGGTCGGCCAGGTGACGCGTGTCTTTCCGATGACCAGCGAAGTGACGCTGTTGACCGACAAGAACCAGGCGATTCCGGTGCAGGTAGCCCGTAACGGCCTGCGCGCGGTGCTTGCCGGCGCCGGTAGCGGCAAGATGGAACTCAAATATCTGCCGGCCAATGCCGAGGTGCAGGTCGGCGACACGCTCGTCACCTCCGGCCTCGACGGCATCTATCTGCCCGGCCTGCCGGTGGCGCGCGTGTCCGCCATCGACCGCGACAATTCCTTCTCCTTCGCGCGCATCGAGTGCGAGCCGCTGACCGGCGTCGAGCGGCACGGCCAGGTGCTCGTGCTCGGGAAGCGCACCGCTCCGGCCATGCCCGACGAGCCCGAAGAGCAGCCGGCCCAACCCGCCAAGGGCAAGAAAATCAGGCAGCCCAAGAAATGATGGCCCCCCACGCTCGCAACCCCGGCTCGCTGCCCCCCACAGGGGGGCCTCATTGGGCAACTGAGTCCTCTTGGGGCGGCCCGACGAGGACATCATGATCCAGCCGACCCACGCTTCGCGCCGCATCCTGCAGCCCGCCCGCGCCTGGTTCATCTACCTGTCGCTCTGCGTGGCGCTCGGACTGAACCTGATCCCCTTCGGCCGTTTGCCTGGCATCCCGGATTGGCTGGCGCTGACGCTGGCATTCTGGTGCATTCACCAGCCGCTCAAGATCGGCATGGGAGCAGGGTTTGCGTTTGGCGTGATGATGGACGTCGCCAACGGCAACGTGCTCGGCCAGCACGCGCTCGCCTATGTGCTGCTGGCCTTCGCCGCCGGCGGCTTGTCGCGGCGCATCCTCTGGTTCCCGCTCGCACAGCAGGCGCTGCATGTACTGCTCCTGCTGCTCGGCACCCAACTGGTGATGCTGCTGATCCGTCTGGCGACCGGCGCGGAATTCCCCGGTGTGCTCTACTTCCTGTCGAGCTTCGTTGCGACGCTGCTGTGGCACCCGCTCAACTACGTGCTGCTGCTGCCGCAGTATCGGCCGACTGAACGCGACGAGAACCGGCCGATCTAACGCCCGATGGAATTCAAGAATCCGCAGGAAGGGCTGGAACAGTTCCGCAAGCGCATCGTGTTCGCCGGCGGCTTCGTGCTGTTGTGCTTCGGCATACTGTTCGCGCGCTTCGTCTGGCTGCAGGTAATCCAGCACGACTACTACCAGACGCGCGCCGAGGATAACCGCATTTCGCTGGTGCCGATCACGCCGAACCGCGGGCTGATCCTCGACCGCAACGGCGTAGTGCTGGCGCGCAACTACTCGGCCTACACGCTCGAGATCACGCCGTCGCAGGTACGGGATCTCGAGGCGACCATCGATGCCCTCGCCGAGTTCATCGACATCCAGCCTAAGGACCGCAAGCGCTTCAAGAAGCTGATGGAAGAGAGCAAGCGGTTCGAGTCACTACCGATCCGTACGCGACTGACCGACGAGGAGGTGGCGAAGTTCATCGCACGCCGTTTCCGCTTTCCGGGCGTGGACATCAAGGCCCGGCTGTTCCGCCAGTATCCGCAAGGCGCCTTCGCTTCGCACCTGCTCGGCTACATCGGCCGCATCAACGACCGCGATCTCGAGCGGATCGAGGAACGCGAGCAGGAAAACAACTACCGCGGCACCGACCACTTCGGCAAGACAGGCCTTGAGCAGCACTACGAGTTCGATTTGCACGGCATTTCCGGCTATGAGCAGGTCGAGGTCGATGCGGGCGGCCGCGCCGTCAGAACCCTGGCGCGCACCGCACCGGTGGCCGGCAACAATCTGATTCTGACGGTCGATGCCAAGCTGCAGGAGATTGCCGAGAAAGCCTTCGGAGATCGCCGCGGCGCGCTGGTTGCCATCGAACCGGCGACCGGCGGCATCCTCGCCCTGGTGTCGGTGCCAAATTACGACCCGAACCTCTTCGTCGACGGCATCGACACGCAGAGCTGGCGCGAGCTCAACGAATCGCCCAATAAACCGATGGTCAATCGCGCGCTCAACGGTACCTACCCGCCCGGCTCGACCTTCAAGCCTTTCATGTCGCTTGCTGCGCTGACGCTCGGCAAGCGCCGTCCCGAGCAGGCGATCGCCGATCCGGGTTTCTTCACCTTCGGCGGCCACACCTTCCGCGACGACAAGAAGGGCGGCCACGGCATGGTCGACATGTACAAGTCGATCGTGCATTCCTGTGACACCTACTACTACATGCTCGCCAACGACATGGGCATCGACAACATCGCGAACTTCATGGGCAGCCTCGGCCTCGGCAGCCGCACCGGCGTCGATATCGAGGGGGAGTCCGAGGGCGTGCTGCCCTCGCAGGCCTGGAAGAAGAAGCGTTTCAAAAAGCCCGAACAGCAGAAGTGGTACGCCGGCGAGACGATCAGCATCGGCATCGGCCAGGGCTACAATTCATATACGCCGATTCAGCTCGCGCAGGCTATGGCGACGCTCGCCAACAACGGCGTGATGTTCCGTCCGCATATCGTCAACCACGTCACCGATACCAAGACCGGGGCGAAGACCTACATCGAGCCCAAGCCGCGCAAGACCCTGCCCTGGAAGCAGGAGCACATCGATGTCATCAAGCACGCACTGGTCGGCGTGAACGTCGAGGGCACCGGTGCACGTGCCTTCAAGGATGCCGGCTACGTCGCTGCCGGCAAGACCGGTACGGCACAGATGTTCTCGTACAAGGGTGCCGAGCACAAGACGGAGACCATGGCGGCCCATCTGCGCGACCATGCCCTGTATGTCGCATTCGCTCCAGCAGACGCGCCGAAGATTGCGCTGGCGGTGCTGGTCGAGAACGGCGGCTTCGGTGCCCAGGCCGCGGCGCCGATCGCGCGCCAGGTGTTCGACTACTACCTGCTCGGCAAGGTGCCTCCCGGTGCGGCGCCTGCCGACGAAGCCGCTGTGGAGGCCGACGAATGATCCGCTCACTCTGGCAGAAAGTCGTCGCTCCGCTCGATGGCCCGTTGATGACCTTCACCGGCCTGCTGCTGGGTGTCGCCGTCATCGCCATGGCGAGTGCCTCCCCCGAGCGCATGACGGCGCAACTCGTCAATCTCGGTGTCGCGCTCGGGGTCATGCTCGTCGTTGCGCAGATTCCGCCCCAGCGGCTCATGCACCTGGCGCTACCGTTGTACATTGTTGGCGTGGTGCTCCTCGTCGGCGTTGCGCTGTTCGGCGACATCTCGAAGGGTGCGCGGCGCTGGCTCAATCTCGGCTTCATGCGCATCCAGCCCTCCGAGCTGATGAAGATCGCCATGCCGCTGATGCTGGCCTGGTACTTCCAGAAGCATGAAGCGATGCTGCGCTTCAAGGAATACTTCGTTGCCGTACTGATCCTGCTCGTGCCGGTAGCGCTGATCATCAAGCAGCCCGACCTCGGCACCTCGATCCTGGTGCTGGCTGCCGGCTTCTTCGTCATCTTCTTCGCCGGCTTGCCGTGGAAGGTGATCATCGGCCTCGCCGCCGCTGCCGGCGCCGCCGCACCGTTCGCCTGGCACCTGCTGCACGACTACCAGCGCCAGCGCATCCTGACGCTGATCGACCCGGAGAAGGATCCGCTCGGCAAGGGCTTCCACATCATTCAGTCGACCATCGCTATCGGTTCCGGCGGCGTGCTTGGCAAGGGCTGGGGGCAGGGTACCCAGGCACAGCTCGAGTTCATCCCCGAGCGCCACACCGATTTCATCTTTGCCGTCTTCTCCGAGGAGTTCGGGCTGCTCGGCAACTTCGCGCTGCTGGTGCTCTACGCGCTCCTGATCGGTCGCGGCCTGATGATCGCCGCCAACGCCGCGACGCTGTTCTCGCGCCTGCTCGCGGGCGCCGTGACGCTGATCTTCTTCATCTACGCCTTCGTCAACATGGGCATGGTGTCCGGCATCCTGCCGGTGGTCGGCGTGCCGCTGCCCTTCGTCAGCTACGGCGGCACCGCGCTCGTCACCCTATGTCTCGGCATCGGCATTCTGATGTCGATCAATAAGAACCGCATGCTGGTCCAGAAATGAACAAGTACTTTCCGCTCCCCCTCCTGCTCCTGCTGGCTGCCTGCGGCAGCCAGCCACCGATGCCTGTCGCCGACGCCGGTGGTCCGCCTGCCGCCGTCCCGCCGGCGCCGACTTTTCCCGAGCAGCGTCCGTCAGCCAGTGCGATCAAGCGCGGCGGCGGCTTCTATCTCGACGACGGTCCGCTCGATCATTCGATCGACCTGGCCGCGATTCCCGACGCCATGCCGCGCGACGAGCCGCTGCACCGATTCGCCAACCGGCCCTACAACGTGCTCGGCCGCGACTACGTGCCATTGCAGGCACGCACGGCGTTCCGCCAGCAGGGCGTGGCGAGCTGGTATGGCCGGCGCTACCACGGCCAGAAGACCTCGAGCGGCGAGCCCTATGACATGTTCGCCATGACCGCCGCCCACCCGACGCTACCGATTCCTTCCTATGTGCGCGTGACGCGGGTGAATGGCGGTCCTGACAGCGGCAAGTCGGTGGTGGTGCGCATCAACGATCGCGGCCCTTTCCTGCACGAGCGCGTCATCGACCTTTCCTACACTGCCGCTTGGAAGCTCGGCCTTGTCAGCAACGGCAGCGGCAGCGTGGTTGTCGAGAGCGTACTGCCGGGCGGGACTGCGCCGGCCGCGCCATCGACGCTCGTGGCGGCGGCGCCGTCGCAGCAGCAGGCGATTCCACCTGCCGCCGAGTCGCCGACCGTGCTCGATGACGTGCAGGAACGCGGCGGCCATTACCTACAACTCGGTGCTTTCGGCAACCGCGACAACGCCGATACGTTGAGGACCAGGCTGGCGCGTACGCTAGGTGACCTCGGCGACAAGCTGCTGATCCGAAGCGCAGGCAACCTCTATCGCCTGCAGCTCGGCCCATGGGCCGATGCCGGCGAGGCGCGTCGCGTCGCCGAACAGCTCAAGAGCGCCTTCGACCTGCCGAGCGTGCTGGTGCGCTGAAAAGGGGCATCGGCACACGGCGTTATAATTTGCGCGTTGCTCACCTTTCTCCCCGTATTCCCCATGCCTTTTCTGCCTCTTTTGCTGGCGCTGCTGAGCTTTTTCTCTTTTTTGGCGCATGCCGACGAACCGCCGCCCGCACTTGCTGCGCGCGCCTGGATTCTCATCGACCACGGTACCGGCCAGACGCTTGCTGCCCAGAATCCCGATCAGAAGGTCGAGCCGGCCTCACTCACCAAGATGATGACCTCCTACCTGGCCTACGCCGCTCTGCGCGACGGCCGCCTCAAGCGCGATCAGGTTGTGCCAGTGTCGGAGAAGGCCTGGAAGGCGATCGGATCGCGTATGTTCATCGAGCCGAACAAACCGGTCACGATTGATGAGTTGTTGCACGGCATGGTGATCCAGTCGGGCAATGACGCATCGATCGCGCTGGCGGAGGCTATTGCCGGCAACGAGGCCGCCTTCGCTAACCTGATGAACGCCGAGGCGAAGCGGCTCGGCATGGCCGACACGCACTACGTCAATGCCACCGGCCTGCCCGATCCGGCGCACATGACCACGGCGCGCGATCTCGCCAAGCTGACCACTGCGCTGATCCGCGACTTCCCCGAGGACTACAAGCATTACGCGATCAAGGACTACACGTACAACAAGATCAAGCAGCCCAACCGCAACCGCCTGCTGTGGCTTGATCCCGCCATCGACGGAGTGAAAACGGGCCATACTGAAACGGCGGGCTTCTGCCTCGTCGCCTCGCGTAGCGACAGCGCGCGCCGCCTCACCGCCGTCGTGCTCGGCACCGCTTCCGATAGCGCGCGCGTGCAGGAGACGCTCGCGCTGCTGCACTACGGCTTCCGCGCCTTCGACGCGGTCAAGCTCTACGACAAGGGCCAGGTGCTCTCGCAGCTGAAGGTGTTCAAGGGCGCGCAGCCCACCGCGGGCGCCGGCTTCGCCAACGACTTCATCCTCTCGCTGCCGAAGGGTGTGGCCGGCACCGGAGATCGCCTCAAGGCAGAGATCGCCAGCCGCCAGCCGCTCATCGCACCGGTGAAGCAGGGCGATGCCATTGCCACGCTGCGCCTGCATCTCGACGGCAAGCTCTATGGCGAATATCCGCTGGCCGCCGTCGCCGACGTGCCCGTCGCGGGCATCTTCGGCCGCACGTGGGACAGCATCAAGCTCTGGTTCCAGTAACGGCGCCATGACGACCTGTTACCTGAACGGGAATTTCCTGCCGCTTGGCGAGGCCTGTGTCTCGCCGATGGACCGCGGCTTCCTGTTCGGCGACGGCGTCTATGAGGTGATCCCAGTTTATTCGCGCCGGCCGTTTAGGCTCGACGAGCATCTCCGGCGCTTGCAGCGCAGCCTCGATGCGATCCGCCTCGCCAATCCCTTGTCCGCTGAGGAGTGGCGTGCCATCGTCGCGCGGCTCGTCGCAGAAGCCAAGTGGGACGACCAGTCGGTCTACCTGCAAGTCACGCGCGGACCGATGGCGGTGCGCAACCATGCTTTCCCCGCCACGGTGACGCCCACCGTGTTCGGCCTGGTCGAACCGCTCGTCGCGCCTTCTGCCGAACTGCGCGAGCAGGGCGTCGCGGCAGTCTCCGCCGCCGATTTCCGCCGGCTGCGTTGCGACATCAAGGCTACCTCGCTGCTCGCCAACTGCCTGCTGAGGCAGATGGCCTTCGACGCCGGTTGTGCCGAGACGCTGATGTTCCGCGATGGCATGCTCAGTGAGGGTGCCGCTTCCAATATCTTCGCCGTGAAGGATGGCGTGCTGCTCGCGCCGCAGAAGAACCACCTGATGCTTTCTGGCATCACCTACGATGTGGTGCTCGAACTTGCCGCCATGCATGGAATGAAAACCGAGGTGCGCGACATCGCGGATTCCGAAGTGCGCGGGGCCGACGAACTCTGGCTCACCTCCTCGACCAAAGAAGTGCTGCCGATTGTGACGCTTGATGGCAAGCCGGTCGGCACCGGAAGGCCGGGTCCGCTGTTCGCAAAGATGCACAGCTGGTATCAGGACTTCAAGCAAGCCGTGATGCGCGGTGGCTGAGATGGCACCGGTCTCCGACACCCTGCTAGAGTTTCCCTGCGACTTCCCGCTCAAGATCATGGGCGCGACGCGCGAGGGCTTCGCCCAAGCCGTCGTCGCCGTGGTGCTCAAACATGCGCCGGACTTCGACCCGGCCACGGTCGAGATGCGTCCGTCGAAAGCGGGAAACTATCTCTCGCTCACCTGCGTCGTGCGTGCCACCTCGAAGGCGCAGCTCGACGCGCTCTACGGCGAACTGACTGCGCATCCGTGGGTCAAGATCGTTCTCTAGTCGTCAAGAGGCTCGGCCGGGTCGAGTATGAGCCGACCTGGCGCGCGATGCAGGAATTCACAGCCGCGCGCGGTGCTGAGACGTCTGACGAACTGTGGCTCTGCGAGCATCCACCGGTGTTCACCCAGGGCCTCGCCGGCAAGCCCGAGCACCTGCTGCGCGATATCGGCGTGCCCATCGTCAAGATCGACCGCGGCGGCCAGATTACCTACCACGGCCCGGGCCAGATCGTCTGCTACCTGCTGCTCGACCTCAAGCGACGCGGCCTCACGGTTAAGGGATTGGTCAATCGCATGGAGCAGGCGGTCATCGACCTGTTGGCCGGCTACGGTGTCGCAGCGGAGCGCCTCGCCGGCGCCCCAGGGGTGTATGTCGGCGGCGCGAAGATCGCTGCGCTCGGCCTCAAGGTGAAGAACGGCCGTTGCTACCACGGCCTCGCGCTCAACGTCGCGCTCGACCTCGCGCCGTTTGCCGCGATCAACCCATGTGGCTATGAGGGCATGGCGGTAACCCAACTGACAGCACTCGCCCCGACGGCAGACATGGAATCGGTCGGCGCTAAACTGGTCACCCAACTCAGAGAGAAGCTATGAGCACGAAACAGAAGGGCGAAGCCAAGACCGCGCGCATCCCGATAAAAATCGTTCCGGCAGCACCGCTGAAGAAGCCCGAATGGATCCGCGTCAAAGCAGGCAACTCGGCCGCGCGCTTCGGCGAGGTCAAAGGGATTCTCAGGGAACATGGCCTGCACACCGTCTGCGAGGAAGCCACTTGCCCGAACATCGGCGAATGCTTCGGCAAGGGCACCGCGACTTTCATGATCCTCGGCGACCTGTGCACGCGCCGCTGCCCGTTCTGCGACGTCGGCCACGGCATGCCGTTGCCGCCCGATCCAGCCGAGCCGGAAAAGCTCGCCAAGACCATCGCGGCGATGAAACTCAAGTACGTGGTGATTACGAGCGTCGACCGCGACGACCTGCGCGACGGCGGCGCCGGACACTTCGCTGCCTGTATTCGCGCCATCCGTGCTGCCTCGCCCGCGACAACCATCGAAATCCTTGTGCCGGATTTCCGCGGCCGGCTCGAGATCGCGCTCGACATCCTGGCGGCCGATCCGCCAGACGTGATGAACCACAACCTCGAGACCGTGCCGCGTCTCTACAAGCAGGCACGCCCCGGTGCCGACTACGCGCACTCGCTGAAACTCCTGCAGGAGTTCAAGCACCGCCTGTCGAGTATCCCGACCAAGTCAGGGCTGATGGTGGGGCTGGGAGAGACCGACGACGAGATTCTCGAAACGATGCGCGACCTGCGCGCCCACGACGTCGAGATGCTCACCATCGGCCAGTACCTCGCGCCCTCGGGCCACCACTTGCCAGTGACGCGCTACGTCCATCCTGATGTTTTCAGGATGTATGCCGCCGAGGCGGAGCAGATGGGCTACACCAACTGCGCCAGTGCGCCTTTGGTGCGCTCGAGCTATCACGCCGACCAGCAGGCCGATCACGTCTTGGGCGCGAGTTCGAAAGATTAACAGCGTATCAGTCGGCAGGCCGGCGCTGCGTTGGTTACCAGGCGCACAGCTTCTGTCGCTAGGTCAATGCAGGGGCGCCGCGATGTATTCCCGTTCTGCAATCAGTTTCGCCCAGGCCAGCGGCGTGACCTCGGCATCGGCGAATATCCCCGCCGCCAGTGTCGCCGCTGCTGTGACCACCGGGGGCAAAAGGAGCAACAGGGAGGTTTCGCGCCAGCCACGTTTGGGAATGTGTTCCTCAGGCCAGGTAACGGGGGCGGGCCTGAACCATGCACGCCAGAGAATGGGGAGGAAGTAGGCGGCGTTCAGCAGGCTCGACGTCCATAGCACCCAGATGGCCCAATCCATGCCGGCAGAGGCTGCACCATCGGACAGCCAGGCCTTGCTGACCGCACCTGCCGTCAAGGGCGCGCCCATCATGCCCAGCGCGCCAATGGAAAATGCCAGCGTGGTGAGCGGCATGCGCCGCCCGGCGCCATCCATTTCGCTGACCTTGTGGATGCCGAGCGTCTCCGCGTAATTCCCTGCGCAGAAGAACAGAGTGATCTTCATGACGCCCTGATGCACTAGGTGCACGAGACCGCCGATGGTGCCGATGGGTCCGAACATCGCTATGCCGAGGGCGATGTAGGAGACCTGGCTCACTGTGGAAAATGCCAGCCGCTTTTTTAGGTCATCCTGGAACAAGGCGCGGAAACTGCCCCAGACGATGGTCACGGCGGCGAAGATCGCCAGCGGCAGCAGCAAGCCGAGGGAATGTGCGAACTCCACGCCATAGACTTCGTAGACGATACGCACGATGCCGAAGGCGCCGGCCTTCACCACTGCCACGGCATGCAGCAGGGCGGAAACCGGTGCCGGCGCCACCATCGCCTGCGGCAGCCAGCCATGCAGCGGTACGATGGCCGCCTTGACCCCGACCCCGGCGATCAGCAGGAGGAAGATGATCTTCAGCTGCCCAGCGTATTCCTGACCGAGCGCCGACGCGATGCCGGCATGCGCGAACTCTGTCTGCCCCAGCAGGTGATGCAGCCAGACGATACCGGCCAGCAGCGCCGTGCCGCCGATCAGCGTGTAGGCCAGGTAGATCGTGCCGCCCTTCATGGCCTTGTCGGTACCGCGATGGACCACCAGCGGGAAAGTCGAGATGGTCAGCAGTTCGTAGAAGACGAAGAAGGTGAACAGGTTCGCCGCCATGGCGATGCCCATGGTGGCCGTCACGCAGAGGCTGAAAAAGCCGAAGAAGCGGCTACGGTGCGGCGCACCTTCAAGGTAGCCAATCGCATAGAGCGTCGTGAACAACCACAGGATGGCCGAGAGGGTGATGAACAACAGCCCCAGCGCATCGGCCTTCAAGGCCAGGTCGAGTCCGGGCAGCACCTCCAGGCGGAAGCCGTAAGTCTCTCCGGAATAGACGCCGGCCAGCAGCAGGAAGACAAGCCCGAGCTTCGCTACCGCGCCGAAAAGGTTGAGCGACGTCCGCACGCCGACCCATGATTCCGGCAGAGCGAAGATCACCAAGCCGGGCAGTAGCGAGGAGAGGAGCACTGCCAGGAGCAGAAATTCGTGGCTCGTCATGCCCCCACTCCGGCCAGCTGCATCAATTCGACGCCGCGCAGACCGAGCACTACACTGCCGACGGCCAGCGCCAAGGCGCTCCATTCCAGCGCGCGCGGAACCGGTGCGACCGTGCCGCCCTCAGGCGCGAGCAAGAAGGCCTGGCGCAACACACGGAAGACGTAAACCGCGGCAAGCAGTCCACCGGCCAAGGCCACCACAGCGATGATCCAGTGGCCTTGCGCCAGCGCCGCCTCGATGATCTGCCACTTGGCGAGAAAGCCCGACGAGGGCGGCAGGCCCATCAGCGTCATGCCGGCCAAGCCGAAGGCGATCAGCGTCACCGGCATGCGCTCGACGGCGCCGGCGAGGCCGGCCACCGTATCGTGTCCGGTTGCCTTGATGAACACCCCGGCAGCCGCGAACATGCCGGCCTTGGCGAGGCCGTGGGCGAATACCTGCATGACGCCGGCCTTCAGCGCAACAGTTTCCGCCAGCAACGGGAAGATCAGGAACAGGTAGCCGAGCTGAGCCACCGTCGAGTAGGCAATCAGGCGCTTCAGTTTCTCGGCACGGATCGCCTGCCAGGAACCCCAGAAGATCGCCCCGGCGCCGAGCAGCGCCATCAGCCACGCAAAGGTGGGCAACAGCGGTTGCAGCGGCCCCAGCCAGAGTCTCAGGATCAGGTAGAACGAGGCCTTCACGACCAGCGCCGACAGCAGGGCGGATACCGGCGCTGGCGCGCCGCCGTGGGCGTGCGGCAACCAGTAGTGGAAGGGAAACAGCGCCGTCTTGAGCATCAGCCCGACGACCATCAGCCCGCCGGCGATCCAGACGAGGCGTGGTGCGTCGTCGGAAACCAGCGGGAGCAGCGAGGCGATCGATACGGTTCCGTAAGCCCCGTAGAGCAAAGCGACACCCAGCAGATAGGCGCCTGAGCCAAGCAGTGCAGCGAAGAGATAGCGCAGTGCTGCGCCAAGCTGCTGGGCGCCGCCCCCAGCCGCGACCAGGCCCACGGCGGCGAGACCGATCAATTCCAGCGTGACGTAGAGGTTGAACAGGTCAGCCGAAACGAACAAGGCGTTCAGGCCGGAGATCAGGAAACCCATCAGCGGCCAGAACCAGGTACCGGCCGGATCCTGCTTGAAATAGCTGCGGGCATAGATCGCCAAGGGGAGGGCAACGGTTTGCGTCAGCAGCAACATGGCGGCGGAAAGCCCATCGACAGCGAGGTCGATGCCCAGCGGGGCGCCCCAGCCGCCGACCGCGTGGGTCAGCGCCGTCCCGCCGGCGCCGACTTTCTGCGCCAGAACAAAGGCCAGGCACCACTGCACTAACAGAGCTGCAATCGCTAACCATGCACCGCGGCCGGGGCCCAGCAAAAACGCCAGCGTCGCCCAGGCAAGAGGCAGCAGGATCAGCCAGACGAGCGGATCAATCATCGGCATGCTCCGGCAGTTCCAGTTGCCCGGTCAGCGCGTGGAGTTTGCGCACCAGCGCCAGCGCCAGCGCCGTGGCGGCAACCGCGACGACGATGCCGGTCAGCACCATGGCCTGGGGTACCGGATCGGGCGTCCCGTTGCGCTGGGCCAGCCCGACCAGCACGAGGAAGGCACCGTTGCCCATCACGTTGAAGGCGAGAATGCGCCGCAGCAGATGGCCGATCAGGATCACGCCTGCCACCCCCATCGCGAACAGGACGACGCCCACGAGCGCGAACAGCATCCCGGTTGTCATGAGGAGCCATCCTCGCGCGAGAGAACGAGGAACAGCCCGGCGAGGATCAGGCCCAGCGATATCGTCAGGCTGCTTTCGATCAGCAGGATCAGCATGCCTGCCGTCTCAACGGGATATTTGAGCAGTGCCCCCTGCGGCAGCAGCGCCGCCGCAATCGAAAGAAACACCGCAAAGCCGGCCGCCAGTCCGATGCGCAGCCGCGAGCCCGGGGGGTTCCAGGCAGGCAGCAGGCCAACAAGATGCAACAGGACGGCCGCGGAGGCAAGCAGTGCCCCGGCTTGGAAAGCGCCGCCTGGCCGAAAGGCGCCGGCCCACAGCAGATAAACCGCCACGACGACCATCGGCGGGGTGGCCAGTCGCGCCAGTGTCTGCAGCACCGGGTGCGCTGCCCGCGGTGGCGCAGCGCGCGAGTCGCCGATCACGGCCAGGATCACCAGGAGGGCCAGCAACAGGACGGCGATTTCTAGCAGGGTGTCGTAGCCGCGAAAGTTGAGCAGCACGGCCGTGACCGGATGGCCCACGCCGCTTTCCGCCAGATGCTGCATCACCAGGCCGCGCAAGTCGATGGCGGCCGGCCCGATCTCCAGCATTGCACCGACCAGGGCGACAGCGAACGCAGCGGCGGCAATGACGACGGCCACCCGCTTCATGGTTCTGTCCGCCGCCGTCGCAAAGCGCCATAGGCATCGAGCAGCAATGCCCCGGTCAGACCGGCGCCGATGGCCGCTTCCGCCAACCCGATGTCGGGCGCGGACAGTCGCGCCCAGGCCAGGGCCATCAACAGCCCGAAAGCGATGAACAGGACGACGGCACGGTCGAGCCGGGGCGCGGTCATGGCTCCCCAGGCGCTCCACAGCAGGGAAAAGGCGAGCATCAGGTCGAAGGCGATGCTCATGGGGAGTCTTTCCGCCAAGGACGAATGCCGAGCGTGTGGGCGCGGCGGGCGATGGCGAATCCGACGCCGGCGCTCGCCGCCAGCACCAGCGGCCAGATCAGCAACAGTTTCAGCGCTGCCGCAAGGCTTTCCGCCTGCAAGGCGAGCCCGAGCAACACGAAGCCCAGGCCCAAATTATCCGCCTTGGCGAGGGCGTGCAGGCGGCTGTACACGTCCGGGAAGCGAAGCAGGCCTATCGTGCCCGCGAGAAAGAAGAGGGCGCCGATGACGAGCAGGAGCGTGCTCAGTGCGTCAATCACGATCGTCCCCTTCCACATGCCAGGCGCGCTTGGCGAAAGCGATGCCCCCGATGGCGGCCAGCAGGGCCAGAACCAGCGCCACATCGATCAGCGCCGTCCCGCCGACCGTCGCTGCCAGCAAGACCAGCACGGCAGTACCGGTCGTGCCGAACAGCATTGCCACCAGCATGTGGTCGGCTGGCGTCGGGCCGCGCGAGGTGGCGATCAACGCAACCGTCAGGTTGGCGAGCAGAAAAAGCGCAATCAGCAGCGACAGCATGCTCATAGCGCACATCCGAACAGTCGGGCGATGGCCGCTTCCAGCGCCCGTGCTTCGGCGATGACCGGTTGGCGCTCGTCAAGTACGTGCAAATGCAATGTCGCGCCGTTCATATCGACGCCGACCGTGCCCGGCATCAGGCCCAAGGTATTGACCAGCAGGATGCGCGGAGCGCCCGCCGGCAGTGCCATCGTCAGTTCGATCAGGCCCGGCTGCAAGGCGGATCGTCCGCGCAAGACCATGCCCGCCACCTGAACGCCGCCGCGCAGCGAGTTCCAGACGAAGAAGCCGAGAAACCCGAGCAGGCCGGCAAGGCGGACCGGATACTTTCCTGGCGGCAGGAGCTTGATGCTGACCCAAGTAGCGGCCAGGACGGCAACCGCACCGAGCAGCCAGTCTTCGAGACGGCCCTCGGCGAGCACCCACCATAGCAGCGCAAACAGCAGGCTGCGGAGCCATGGCAATCGGATCATGCGGTTGCCTCGCAAGCACCGGCATTCATGCGGACCGTACAGCCCACGGATCAGGGCACGAGCAGCACGTTGCAACCGGCGTGATAGAGCACGTTCTGGGTGACGCTACCCAGCAATCTTTCATCCAGCCCAGTGCCGCCATGCTTGCCGATGACGATCAAGTCCGCCCCGGAATTCTCTGCCACTTCGGTGAGAACTGGGGCCGGAGCGCCGCGTTTCAGCAGCTTGTCAGGGGGCGGCACCGCTTGCAAGGCGGCCAACTGCTCCCCGAGCTTACGGCCGGCGCGCGAGGCTTCGTCGCTCCGATAGCGCTCGATATCGTCGATCGAGGCGCCTGCCAAACGCATGCGACCTTCGAAAGCGACGAAATAGGCGTGCACGAGTAACTGGCGCGCCTGTGGAAACCAGCGAAGCGAGAGTTGCGCAGCACGCATCGCATTGTCCGAGAAGTCGGTCGCTACGACGATATCGGAAAAGTCGGCCTTGGCAGGACGGCGCACCAGCAGCACCGGCAGCTCGGCGCGCTTCAATACCTTGAGGGCCGTGCCGCCGACGACGGTGTCGCCGATCCAGTCCTCGCCATGCTCGCCGACGACCAGCAGTTGCGCTCCCTGTTCCCGACCGAAGGCGGCGATTTCGTTGGCTGCCCGGCCGATTCGGGTTTCGCCGCGCACCGCGATGGCATGCCGTTGCGCAAGCGCCCGCACTTGCTGGGACAAACGATTGCGTGCGGCCAGGACCGGTTCGGTGCCCGCCCAGCGTTCGGCTTCGTAGAGGGCCTTGATGGTCGACCAGAAGCCGTCGTTGTGAACATGCAGCAACACCAGTTCTGATCGCCACCGCTTGGCAAGCAGCGCCGCTTGTTCGACGGCGAGGTCCGACGCCGGCGACAGGTCGGTCGCGGCGATCAGGGTACGAACGGGTTGTGGGTTCGAGTGGCTCATGGCGTGCTCCGAATCATGGCCGGGATGGTGGCAACGATGCCCCCATCCCGGTTGCCCATCAATCGCCGCTGTTGGCGAAACCGAGCAGATGCAGCAGGCTGGTGAAGAGGTTGAAGATGGAGACGAACAGCGAAACGGTGGCCATGACGTAATTGGTCTCACCGCCATGAATGATGTTGCTGGTCTCGTAAAGGATCAGACCGGACATCAGCAGGACGAAAGCAGCTGAGACGGTCAGCGACAAGGCCGGGATCTCGAAAAATATCGCTGCCAGGCCGGCCAGGAAGGCGAGCAGAATGCCGACCATCAGGAAGCCGCCCATGAAGCTGAAATCCTTCTTCGTGGTCAGCGCATAGCCCGACAGACCGAAAAAGATCGCGGCCGTTCCGCCCATTGCCATCATCACCGTCTGGCCGCCGTTGGGCAAGCCGAGGTAGTGGCTGATGATCGGACCCAGCGTGTACCCCATGAAGCCGGTCAGCGCGAACACCAAGCCGACGCCGAGTCCGCTGTCGCGGAACTTCGAGATGGCGAACAGCAAACCGAAGTAGCCGACCAACGTAATCAGGATGCCCGGGTGGGGCAGCCTGAGCGCGGCTGACGCTGCGGCCGTGACGGCCGCGAAGAGCAGCGTCACCGACAGCAGCATGTAGGTGTTACGGATAACCCGGTTGGTGGCAAGCACCGATTCCGCGCCACCTTGCGGCAGGGCGATCGCCTGGACTCTTGAATGGTTCATTGCTATCTCCTATGAGGAAATGGAAAACAGGATGCTTAAGTCACTGCAGCGGCAGCGCTGATTTGGCGCATGCCGGCCCGATCGACTTTGACCAGGCGGGACAGCTGTTTCGATACCGTGTGATGCAGCCGGTCGGCGACGCGATCGATCACTTCCATGATGTTGGAGCCCAGATCCTCAATCACGACGATGGAGCTGTTCTTGAAGCGCAGCACCACGCGACACAGCTTGTCCACCCCGCCTCGCTCTGGACCATTGATATCGTGCATGCTGATGGTCACACCCTCGACGGCATGAGAAAAGCGGGAAAGTGCGGCTTTCAGCTTGTTGGCGGCAAAGACGCGCAGTCTGGAGGCGCTGGTCAGACCCTTCACTTGAACCTGAACTTGCATTTTGAATCTCCTGGAAAGCGCAGCACATGCTGCAGAGATTCAATCTAACTAAAACCTATCGTGCGGTATAGTCGTATTAACAGACAAAACAATTCGATAAAATCGAAACGTTTTCTGTGGGGTCTCCACTGTCTCTCGCTGGTAACTTCCAAGGGGAGCAGCTTGGAGTCGAGTCGTTGGCGGCAAGCCGTCTATCTATTGGTCACGGCTTGATCCAGCGAATTTCGCGTGCGGTCGCCTCGCCGATCAGCACTTGAGAGAGACTGCGCGGCGTCTCGGCCTCGGTTTCGGAAAGCGGGATGCGCCCGCCCATGATCTCGGCGAAATCTTGCGGAAAACGCGGACTCCGTTCCGGTTCGGCGTAGCCATCGGGATAGTTCGGCAGATTGGTGGCAAGGTCGTACTTGTCGGTGGCGCCGAGCGTGTGAAGCAGCTCATGGGCGATGATCGAAGCATTTGAGCCCGCCATCGACGAGGTGGCGAAGGCGTGGATCACGCCGACCATGCCGCGTTCGAGGCCGGTCGAGTGCGACAGGCGCGGGCTGATGGCGGGGTCGTGGAACAGCACGAACAGTCGCACGGCAGGCTTGGGGCCGTCGATGCGGTCGTTGCGCCAGGCCCACCAGCGCAATTGCAGGCTCCAGAGGATCGCCTGCGGCGCGTTGGCCTCGCGCGGCGGCAGCGGAGGCTTGCTGGCGAGTGGCGGGGCGGCCGCGATCGAGACCGGCTTCCAGAGTTTCAGGCCATGGCGCTTGGCCTCCTCGTCGAAGAAGGCCTCGATCTTCTCGAAAGAATCGTGCTTGAGCGCCTCGACGTAGCGCTTCGTTTGGTCCGAGTCGTCGGCAGCGATCGGGTAGATGCCGACGTAGAGCGTGTCTTCCCAGGCGGTGGCGCGGGCGCGCGCCAGCCAGGCGGTCTGGGCGACCGTGGCGAGTATCAGAAGCAGGATGACGATGCGAACGATCTTGAACATTGCAGGACAGATGTACGGAAAGTCGCAGCTTATCCCAATGCCATGAAATGAGGTGTGAGGTTTGTCGACGGTGGCCCGAGCCTGCTGCGGATGCCGGGCATGCGGGAATTTTTCGCGGCGCGTTCGCGTCTACCTTCGAAATCACCCGAGGAGGATGCGATGAAACGATTGCTGTTCGCGCTGCTGGCCTGGACGCTGTCCGCCATGCCGGCCGCGCCAGCCCTAGCGGCCGACCCGCTCGAGGGCGTGCTGCCCCTGGCGAAGGACGACATTGCCGCCGTGGCGCAGGCGAAAGCCCAGCCCGGCCGGTATGTGATGCTGTTCTTCGGCGACCAGGTGAACTGAGGGGCCTGCCGCTACACCGTGAGTGTGCTGCGCAACCCCGAAGTGAGCGCCCAGTATGCCAAGCACTTCATCGGCGTGCATGCCGACTTCAGCGACTTGCAGTTGGACGACGACGATCCACGCCATGCGACCGTCCAGCGCTTCAACCCGCGCAAATGGCGGCCGGTGACGGTGTTCCTCGACGCCAACGGCAAGGAGGTGGCGCGCGTCGTCGGCAAGCTCAAAGACAAGGCCGATGCGCTGTTGCTGGTCCGTTTCATCACCGAAAAGCATTATTTGAAGACCGAGTTCAGCATCTTCCGCGTTACCGCCGCCGCCGAATAGGTGGAGGCGGGTAATATTCGCACTTTTCGTTTCTGCCCGGTCCGGGTGAAACCATGAGTCACCTCTCGAGCCTGCCCTCGGTCGACCGCCTGCTTGCCCACCCGGCGGTCGCTCCCCTGATCGAAGCCCACGGCCGTGCCGTCGTTACCGGCATTGTGCGGGAAACGCTCGCCGCCGCGCGTGCCGCCGCGCAGGCGGGCGCGCCATTGCCCGATACGGCGGCGCTGGCCGAAAAAATCGGCGCTGGCGTGACGGCGCGCATGCGCCCGAAGCTGCGCCCCGTCTTCAATCTCACCGGCACCGTGCTGCACACCAACCTCGGCCGCGCGCCGCTGCCCGAGGAGGCCGTCGCGGCCATCGTCACGGCAGCGCGAAGCCCCTGCGCGCTCGAATACGACATTGACTCCGGCGGGCGTGGCGACCGCGACGATGTGGTCAACGAACTGCTCTGCGAGCTGACCGGCGCCGAGGCCGCGACGGTGGTGAACAACAACGCGGCGGCGGTGTTCCTGCTGCTCAACACGTTGGCGCAGAAGAAGCAGGTCATCGTCTCGCGCGGCGAGCTGATCGAGATCGGCGGCACCTTCCGCGTGCCGGACATCATGAGCCGCGCCGGCGCGAAGCTCGTCGAGGTCGGCACCACCAATCGCACCCACCTCAAGGACTTTGCCGAGGCCATTGAAAAAGGCGGGCCGCGCACGGCGATGTTGATGAAGGTGCACACGAGCAACTACGCGATCCAGGGTTTCACCCACGCCGTGCCGGAAGCCGAGCTGGCCGCGCTCGCCCACGAACACAATATCCCCTTCGTTGTCGACCTCGGCTCGGGCACGCTCGCCGACCTCGAGCGTTGGGGACTGCCGCACGAGCCGACGCCGCGCGAAGCCATCGCGGCAGGCGCGGACCTCGTCACCTTTTCCGGCGACAAGCTGCTCGGCGGCCCGCAGGCCGGACTGCTGGTCGGCAGGAAGGACCTGATCGCGAAGATCAAGAAAAACCCGCTGAAGCGTGCACTGCGCGTCGGCAAGCTCACACTCGCGGCGCTCGAGGCGGTGCTGCGCCTCTATCGCAACCCGGACCGCCTCGCCGAACGGCTTACCGCGCTGCGGCAACTCACGCGGCCCGAGGTCGAGATGCGCACCGCCGCAGAACGGCTGCTGCCTGCATTGCAAGTCGCGCTTGCGCACCTGCCGGTGGTGGTCGAGGTCATCGCGCTCAAGTCGCAGATCGGCTCCGGCTCGCTGCCGGTCGACCGCCTGCCTTCGGCCGGCCTCGCGATCCGCCCGCAAGGGAAGAAAGGGGGCGTGCTCAACCGCATCGAAGCGGCGCTGCGTGCCCTGCCGCGCCCCGTCATCGGCCGCATCGAGGACGGCGCGCTGCTGCTCGACCTGCGCTGTCTCGGCGCAGATGAAGAACCCGAATTCGTCGCCCAGCTTTCCATCCCGAGTGGACTGGGCGCGTAAGGCCGCCTCCCGTTGTTTCAAGGTAGGCATGTAAGCCGCGGCGTCATCCGCGTCGCGGCGGTTGTTTCAAAACGGAGAACTGCAACAATGGATCGTCGTACTTTCATGAAAGCCACCGCGCTTGCGGCGGCCGGGCTCGGCACCGGACGCTTCGCCATCGCGGCGGATACCGCCTTCAATCCCGTACCCGCCAACGGCTGGCGCGTCTTCGAGGTCACCACGCGCGTCGAGCCGGCCGCCGCCGGTTCCGCCGCGCGCGTCTGGCTGCCGTTGCCGGCCGTCGAGGATGCCGACTGGATCAAGCCGATGGGCAATCTCTGGCAGGGCAACGCAACGCGCGTCGAGGAACTGCGCGACCCGGTCTATGGCGCCCGCATGCTCGCCGCACGCTGGAATGCAGGAGAAGCGGCGCCGCTGATCGAGGTGACGAGCCGCTTCGCCACGCGCGATCGCGCCATCGACCTGTCGCGGCCAGGGCGGGTCGTGCCGCTCGACAAGGCTACGCGCGCGCTCTACACGCGGCCGACCGAGCTGCTGCCGACCGATGGAATCGTGAAAAAGACCGCGCAGGAAATCACGCGTGGCGCGCGGAGCGACCTTGACATGGCGAAGGCGATCTACGAATGGATCGTCGACAACACGCAGCGCAACCCGAAGACGCGCGGCTGCGGCACGGGCGACATCCGCTTCATGCTCGAGACCGGCGACTTGACCGGCAAGTGCGCCGATCTCAACGCGCTCTACGTCGGGCTGGCGCGCGCTGCCGGCCTGCCGGCACGCGACGTGTATGGCGTGCGCGTTGCCGATTCGAGGTTCGGCTACAAGAGCCTAGGCAAGAGCGGCGACATCAGCAAGGGACAGCATTGCCGCGCTGAAGTCTGGCTGGCCGGCTTCGGCTGGGTGCCGGTCGATCCGGCCGACGTGCGCAAGGTGGTGCTGGAAGAGAAGCCCGGTCTCACGCTCGCCGACGACGTCGTGGTCGCGGCGCGCCGGAAGCTGTTCGGTGCCTGGGAGATGAACTGGCTGGCCTGGAACTTTGCGCATGATCTGCGCCTGCCCGGCTCGACGGGACCGCAGGTTCCCTTCCTGATGTATCCGCAGGGCGAGAACGCGGCTGGCCGGCTCGACAGCCTCGATCCGGCTGCCTTCGTCTATAAGATGACGGCGAAGGAGATCACGGCGACATGATCGTCGGCACGGCGGGGCACATCGACCACGGCAAGACCACGCTGGTGAAGGCGCTCACCGGCGTGGATGCCGACCGCCTGCCCGAGGAGCAGGCGCGCGGCATCACGCTCGATCTCGGCTATGCCTACACGCCATTGCCGGACGGCAGCGTGCTCGGCTTCGTTGACGTGCCCGGCCATGAGAAGCTGATCCATAACATGCTGGCCGGTGCGACCGGCATCGACTTCGTGCTGCTGGTTGTCGCGGCCGACGACGGACCGATGCCGCAGACGCGCGAGCATCTCGAACTCATCGGCCTGCTCGGCCTGTCGCGCGGCGCGGTGGCGCTCACCAAGTGCGACGCGGTCGAGCCTGGCCGTATCGAAGCGGTGCGAAGCGAGATCGAATCGCTGCTCTCTGGCAGCGCGCTCGAAGGCGCTCCTGTGTTTCCGCTCTCCGCAGCCAATGGTATGGGGGGCGAGGGCGTAGCGGCGCTGCGCGCGCATCTCGAGGCGGCCGCCACCGAATGTCGCGAGCGCGCTACCGACGGCCGCTTCCGCCTCGCCATCGACCGCTGCTTCACGCTGCCCGGCATCGGCACGGTGGTGACCGGTACCGCGCATTCAGGAAAAGTCGGCGCCGGCGACACGGCGGTCATCGCGCCGCCTGGATTGAAGGTGCGCGTGAAGAGCCTGCATGTGCAGGACCGCCCCGCGAAGGAAGGTTGCGCCGGTGAGCGTTGCGCGCTGGCGCTGGCCGGCGACTTCGAGAAGCAGGACATCGCGCGCGGCATGTGGCTCGTTGATCCGGCGCTTGCGACTCCATTGACGCGATTCCACTGCGAGCTGCGCGTGCCGCAGGGGCAGTTGGAACAGATGGAACTTAGGCACATGCAGGCCGTGCATGTGCATCTGGGCGCGGCAGACATCACCGGGCGCGTTGCGCTGCTCGATTGCGAAAAAGTCGGCGCCGGCGGCACGGCGCTCGCCGAGATCCTGCTCGACCGCGAGACGCTCGCGGTGCGCGGCGACCGCTTTGTGCTGCGCGATGCCAGTGCGCAGCGCAGCGTCGCCGGCGGGCGCGTACTCGACATCTTCCCGCCGGCGCGCCACAAGCGCGCGCCAGAAAGACTCACGCTCCTGCGCGCGATGCGTGACGACGATCCTGCCCACACGCTCGCGCTGATGTGCGCGCAGTCGCCTGGCGGCGCCGACTTGGCGCGCTTCGCCGCCAACTGGAATCTGAGCGAAGCCGCCGCCGCTATGCTGTGGCAGTCAGCGCGGCTGCGCGTGGTTGCCTGCGAAAGCGTACCAGTAGGCTTTTCCTCCGCGGGCTGGCAGTCGCTCGGCGAACGTCTGATCGGTGCGCTGGCGCACGAGCACGAGCGTGCGCCCGACATGGTCGGCGTCGAGCGCGAGCGGCTGCGCCGCATGACGCTCGCCCAGCTGCCGCGCGCCGCCTTCGCCGCGCTCGTCGACGAACTGCTCGCCGCAGGGCGTATCGGGCAGACGCGCGCATGGCTCCACCTGCCGGAACATGCCGCGAGCGTCGCGCCGGCTGATCGCGAGTTGTTCGCGACGCTCAAACTGTTGCTCGACGCGGCACCCTACAACCCGCCGCGCGTGCGCGACGTGGCGCGCGCCGCGAACATGCCAGAAGATACGGTGCGCATGATGTTCAAACGCCTGGCGCGTGCAGGCGAACTCTATCCGGTGGCGCACGACCACTACTTCACTTCCGCTGCCGTCGCAGAGCTGGCGCGCATCGTCGCCGAGCTTTCTGCCGGCCACGGCGCCGTGCGTGCCGCGCCCTTCCGCGATGCCATCTACGGCGATGGCGCGGGCGGACGCAAGGTGGCAATCCAGATCCTCGAATTCTTCGATCGCGTCGGCTACACTCGCCGCGTGCGCGACGACCACGTACTGCGCCGCGAGGCGGCGGCCCACGGCTGGACCATGACATGAATCACGGAAGAGAACGTTCCCCGGTGGGACGCCCGGTCTTCAAAACCGGGAGGGGCCGCCATGCGGTCCCTGGTAGGTTCGACTCCTGCTCTCTTCCGCCACCGTCGGGTTAAACTGGCGACATGAAAGCCCCAAACCTCTACCGTGTTGCGTTCGGATTGCTGGCAGGTGCATGGCTGGCCGCGAATGCGCTTGCGCTGTCGCTGACTGATCTGTCGAACCAGGATGCCAGCGGCGGCCTCAAGGAGGCGCTGACGCAAGGCGCCGGCAAGGCCGTCGCCTTGCTCGGCAAGACCGACGGTTTCCTCGGCAATCCCAAGGTGAAGATTCCGCTGCCGGATAGCATGCAGCAGGTCGAGGGCCTGATGCGCGGCCTGGGCATGGGTAAGCAGGCCGACGAATTGATCACCGCGATGAACCGTGCCGCCGAAGCCGCCGTACCGGAAGCCAAGTCGCTGCTCGTGAATGCGGTCAAGCAGATGACGGTCGAAGACGCAAAAACCATCCTTTCCGGCGGCGACGACTCAGCAACCCAGTATTTCCGCGGCAAGACCGCAGCACCGCTCGGCGAGAAATTCCTGCCGATCGTGAAGAAAGCCATCGGCAAGGTCAAACTGGCCGAAACCTATGAGAAGTTCGCGAAGAAGGGTGCCAAGTTCGGACTCGTCAAAGAGCAGGACACGCACCTCGAGAACTACGTCACGCAGAAGGCGCTTGACGGCCTCTATCTGATGATCGCCGAGGAGGAAAAGGCGATCCGTGAAAACCCCGTCGGCGCTGCCGGCAACCTGGCGAAGAAAGTGTTCGGAGCCCTCAAGTAATCATGAAACTCGACCTGCGCAAGATTTACCGTTTCGATCCCGTGCCGCGCGATGCGGACGGTGCGCTGCCCAAGGGCGGCAATGTTTATTACGAGTGCGAAGGCTGCAAGGTCATCGTCGCTTCCGTTTCGCACATCAAGGCTGCTTGCGACTGCGGCAACATCAGCGGTGGCGGCGGGACGGTCGTGATCAAGGATTCCGCGAAAGTCTCGCCGCTGCGCGGCACGCTGAAGTAAGCGGTGCATGGACTGAATCCGCCTCAGCGCGAGGCGGTGCGTTACCTCGACGGCCCGCTCTTGGTGTTGGCCGGCGCGGGCAGCGGCAAGACGCGCGTCATCACGCAGAAGATTGCCTACCTGATCGGTGAATGCGGCATGGCGGCGCAGCACGTCACCGCGATCACCTTCACCAACAAGGCGGCGCGCGAGATGAAGGAGCGCGCGGCGAAGCTCGTCGGAGAGCGCGCCAACGAGGTAAGCATCGGTACCTTCCATGCCTTCGGCGCGAAGTTGCTGCGCATGGAGGCGCGCAGCATCGGCCTGAAACCCGGCTTCTCGATCCTCGATGCGAGCGACACGGGCGCGCTGTTCCAAGAACTGCTCAAGGACGCCGACAAAGCGCGGGTGAAGGCGATCCAGCAGCGTATCTCGCTGTGGAAGAACGCACTGCTCGGACCGGAGGAAATCCAGCCGGAGAACGATCTCGAGGCCGGCGCACAGCGCGTCTATGCCGAATACGAGCGTACGCTCAAGGCCTACCAGGCGGTCGATTTCGACGACCTGATCATGAAGCCGGTGCAATTGCTGGAGCGCGACGAAGAGGCCGCGTTGCGCTGGCGCTCGCGCATCTGGCACCTGCTGGTGGACGAATATCAGGACACCAACCGCTGCCAGAACCGGCTGATGAGATTATTGACCGGGGAACGCGCCGCGTTCACTGCCGTCGGCGACGACGACCAGTCGATCTACGCCTGGCGCGGCGCCGACGTAGAGAACCTGCGCCAGTTGCAGGTCGATTATCCGCGCCTCAAGGTGATCAAGCTCGAGCAGAACTACCGCTCGACGACGCGCATCCTCAAGGCGGCCAACAGCGTGATTCGCCACAATCCCAAACTGTTCGACAAGAAGCTCTGGTCGGACAAGGGCCATGGCGATGCGATCCGCGTCATGGCCTGCCGCGACGACCAGCACGAGGCCGAGTGGGTGGTGACACGGATGATGGCGCACAAGTTCGAGACGCGCGGAAAATGGCGCGACTACGCGATCCTTTATCGCGGCAATCACCAGGCGCGCCTGTTCGAGCAGCAGCTGCGCGCCCACAAGGTGCCCTATGTGCTGTCGGGCGGACAGTCCTTTTTCGACAAAAGCGAGATCAAGGACCTGACCAGCTACCTGCGCCTGCTAGCCAATCAGGACGACGACCCCGCCTTCATCCGCGCCGTCACCACGCCAAAACGCGGCATCGGCGGCACCACGCTCGAAGCGCTGGGGCAGGCGGCGGGGCGCCGGCACATTAGCCTGTTCGCCGCGATCTTCGCGCCGGGCATAGAGACCGAAATTAAGCCGGCGCAACTTGCAGCACTGCGCGAGTTTGGCAGCTTCATCAACCGCATCGAGTGGCGTGCGCAGAAGGAACCGGCCGGCCAGGTGCTCGACGACCTGTTGAAGGCGATCGGCTATGAAGCCTGGCTGTTCGAGACGCAAGAGGCGCGAGATGCCGAGACCCGGTGGAGCAACGTGCGCGACTTCGTCGGCTGGCTCTCCGCCAAAGGTGAGGAGGAGAAGAAGACTCTGCTCGAACTCGCGCAGACCGTCGCGCTGATTACCATGCTCGACAAGCAGGACGAGAATCTTGACGCGGTGCAGCTCGCCACGCTGCATGCGGCGAAGGGCCTCGAGTTTCGCCACGTGCATCTAGTCGGTGTCGAGGAGGGCAGCCTGCCGCACCGCGAGTCCATCGACGCGGGCAACATCGAGGAAGAGCGCCGACTCATGTATGTCGGCATCACGCGCGCGCAGATGTCGCTCAACATCAGCTGGTGTGCGAAACGCAAGCAGGGCAAGGAGATCGTCGAGCGCGCCATGTCGCGTTTCGTGGCCGAGATGGACGGCGGCGATGGCGATGTGAAGCATGAAGGATACGGGGGCGCCGTCCCGTCGGCGCCGACTTCCGAGACGCGGGCCGCCGGCAACGCCAAGCTGGCCAACTTCAAGGCGCTGCTGGCGAAGAAGTAGGCGCCGCGCAATCCTATTGGGGCGCTTTCCCTTCGTGGGCGAGGATTTCCTGGGTCTGGACGATCAGCGCGGCCTGCCGCCCTTCGTTCAGGCCGTTCATGTGCGCCGCGAGCCATTCGAGGCTGGCCGTCGGAATCAGTCGCTTCGCCTGCGCGAGATCGTCTGGCAGTGCAGGATTGTCGGCGCCGGCGGCGAGATGGCGCGCAGTGTCGAGATAGAGCTTGCACAGGTTGGCGCGCACATTGTCGACGCCCCGGATCAATTGAACCAAAAGTGGCGGCAGCCCCCACACTGTCGCGCACTTGAGCGAAAGATCGCGAAAGCGGAAGCCGCAGGCGAGCTGTTGCGCCTGGGCCGAGCGCGATGCATGGCCTGAAGCAAGCGCATCCTGAGCCGCTTGCGGCAACTCGGGTGCAAAGTGCCACAGCAATAGTTCGCCGATCTCGGCGAGCAGAGCGGCCATCGCCACCTCCTCGGGGGCGATGTCGGCGCGCGCCTTGCCCCACATCTGCGCGATCTGGCCGGCGAGGATCGCGCGCGCGGAGCAGGCCTGCAGGCCGAGATTGTCGCTGCCGGTTTCCGGGCAGGCGAGTACCAGATCGTGGAAAACCCTGACGCCGATCTGCATCACCGCGCCGAGCGGCGTCGTCGTGTCGTGGCCGAGACGGTGGCTGCGGCGGCCTTCCGCCTCACGCAGCAGCCGCAAGCACAAGAAGGGATCGCCGATCACCAGTGCGGTGAGGTCTGCGGCCGAGAGGTTTTCGCCCTGTGTTTCCTCGAGCGCGAGCAGCATCAGCTTGCTGCGCGGCATGCAGGGCAGCGTCTGGTGGGTGAGGTGCGCAGCCCACTGGTCGACGCCCCAATGCCACTGGCGGTCGGTCAGCATGAGGCGACTGCCGCCACCCGCGCTGCATGGATGCGCGTGGGAATTTGTTCCGGGTCTGCGCTGGCGCGCACCTCTCGTGCTATTGCGCCTGCATCGACCGAGCGCACTGCCGCCAAAGTTCTCCGCCATGCGCCTGCGGCGTCGAAGGGCCGTTCCGTATAGCCGAGTCGGCCGCGGTAGTCGGCCTCGCAGGCGCCGAGGATTTCTTCGAAGCGCTCCGGGCGTCGCAGCGCGTCGCAGCGTTCGATGATCTTCACACGGGTTTCCGGCCGCAACTCGTCGATGCGATAGATCTCGCCGTGGTGGCGCGCGACCAGTCGCGCAACGTCGCGGCAGTCGGCCGGCACGCGCAGCCGCTCGCACAGCGGCTCGAGCAGCTCGACGCTCCTCAACTCGTGGCCGATATGGCGCGGCAGGATGTCTGCGGGCGTGGTGCCCTTGCCCAGGTCGTGCGTCAGTGCGGCGAAACGCGCCGGCAACGAGAGACCGAGGCGCGCCGCCATGTCGATCACCATCATCACATGGATGCCAGTGTCGATTTCCGGATGGTAGTCGGCGCGCTGCGGCACGCCCCACAGGCGATCGAGCTCGGGCAGCAGCTTCGCCAGGGCTCCGGATTCGCGCAGTATCTTGAACATGCGCGAGGGGGAGGCTTCCATCAAACCGCGGGCTATTTCCTGCCAGACGCGCTCGGCGACCAGCGCATCGACCTCGCCGTTCGCCACCATTGCGCGCATCAGCTCGACGGTCTCGGGCGCGACCGAGAAATCGGCGAAGCGCGCGGCGAAGCGCGCCAGCCGCAGGATGCGCACGGGGTCCTCGGCGAAGGCTGGCGAGACATGGCGCAGGATTTTCTTCTCGAGATCGGCGCGGCCGCCGTAGGGATCGATCAGTGCACCGCGCTCGTCGAGCGCCATTGCGTTGATGGTCAGGTCGCGGCGCGCGAGATCCTCTTCCAGCGTCACGTCGGCCGCGGCGTGGAAGACGAAGCCGGCATAGCCCGGCGCGGTCTTGCGCTCGGTGCGTGCCAACGCGTATTCCTCGCGCGTCTCGGGATGCAAAAAAACCGGGAAGTCGCGGCCCACGGGTTTGAAGCGCCGAGCCAGCATCTCCTGCGGCGTTGCGCCGACGACTACCCAGTCGCGATCTTGCACAGGCAGTCCGAGCAGTTCGTCACGCACCGCGCCGCCGACGCAATAGACCTCCATGGTCAGGCGGTGAGGTAGCTGGGCGCCACCGCCTCGAGCGAAGTCGCGGTGAGGCCGAAGGGCAAGGTGCAGCCGGCTGGGCAGACACTCGGCGTCGACATCGAGCGGAGGTTGTCGCGCGTCATCGGTCCGTTCGGCAGCAGTTCCATCAGGAAGGCCTGCAGGTAGGACAGCGGCAGCGGCAGGCCGACGATGGGGCGGGGGTGGCCGCTTAGCTTGCCTGCGAAGTCGACCAGATCGCGCAACGTGTATTCGCGCGGCCCGCAGAGGGGATAGGTCTGTCCCACGCTTTCGTGACGGTCGAGGCTGGCGACGACTGCAGAAACCACGTCCTCGACCCAGACCGGCTGGAAGCGTGCTTCAGGACAGGCAAGCGGCACGACGGGCGCCGTTTTCAACAGGCGGGCGAACAGCGTGAGGAAGGAATCGCCGCGGCCGAAGATCACCGAGGGCTGGAAGATCGTCGCGGCGGGGAAGGCGGTGCGCAGCGCGGCCTCGCCAGCCGCTTTTGACCGCAGGTAATTCGAGGGCGCATCCGCCGCGGCTGCGAGCGCGGAAACGTGCAACAGGCGCGGTACGCCGGCGGCAGCGGCGGCACGCGCAATCTTGCCGGGAAGCTCGGCGTGGGCACGCTGGAAGTTCCCCTTGAGGATGCCGACGAGACTGATCGCAGCATCCTGACCGTGCATCAGATCGGCGAGCGCCGCCTCGTTGTGTACATCGGCCGCGACGAGCCGGGCGGTCGGCAGCACGGCGAGATGGCGGACACGCTCCGGGCGCCGCGCTGGCAGCGTCAACTCGAAACCGGCCTTGGCGAGGCGGCTGGCGATGGCGCCGCCCAAAAAGCCGGTGCCGCCGACCAGCAGCACACGCCTCACGGCAGATCTTCCGCCGTGGTGTCGCCGAAGCCGCGCGGCCGTACGGTACCGAGCCGCTGGGTCAGCGAGGGGGTATTGCCGCCGAGCAGCGCGGCGTAATGCACGGCATTCGCCATGACCTTCTTGACGTAGTCGCGCGTCTCGTTGAAGGGGATGGTTTCGGCGTAGATCGCGCCCTCGAGTGGGCGCTCGCCGCGCCACTTGCGCGCCCGGCCGGGGCCGGCGTTGTAGGCGGCTGAAGCGAGTAGCGGATGGTCATCGAGGCCGTCGAGCACCATGCGCATGTAGTTGGTGCCAAGGACGACGTTGATGTCCATGTCGGTCACCTTGCCGGGATGGTAGTGCGCCATGCCGATCTTCTGCGCGACCCAGCGCGCGGTGGCGGGCATCAGCTGCATGAGACCCTTGGCGCCGGCGCTCGACTTGGCATCGAGAATGAAGCGGCTTTCCTGGCGCATCAGGCCGTAGACCCAGGCCGGGTCGAGGCCGACATCGCGTGCGCGCGGTTCGACCTGGGTGAAGAACGGCGTCGGGTAGCGCAGCGCGTAATCGTGTTCGCTGCGCGTGCGGTTGGCGGTATTGATGGCGCGGTCAATCACCTCGTTGCGGCGGGCGAGGTCGGCCGCCGCCAGCAGCTGACGGTCGTTCATGCCCGCCAGCGCCCAGTTCCATTCCCGGACGCCCTCGATGCGAATGTCGAGGCGGATCAGCGCGAGGGCGCGTTGCAGGCCGGGATTGGCAGCCGCGACAGCCATCTCGTCAGTACTCAGTGGCGCAGCGGCCGGCGGGACGGCGAAACGCTGGCCGAGCGCTTCGCGGGAGAGAATGCCGTAATACTCCGGCAGGGCGGCGATGCGCTCGTAGGCGCTCCGCGCCGCCGGCTTGTCACCCTGCGCTGCGTAGGCGCGCGCGCGCCAGTAGGTCCATTCCGGCTGCGCGGCGAGAGGGGCGGGCATGGCATCGATTGCGCGCGCCACGGCTTGCCAGTCGGTCGCGCGCAGGGCGGCGCGCACGCGCCAGGCATGCTGCTCGTCGTCGAAGGCAGCACCGAGATCGGCGGCACGGTTGAACCAACTGCCGGCTTCCTGCAGATGACTTAGGGCGGCGGCGAGCGCCAGTCGTCCCCAGACGAAGCCACGCTCGCTGGCTTCGAAGCGGCTCTCGATGTCATCCCAGCGGCTGGCGGCGACACGGGCGTCGCTGCGTCCCATGCGCAGCACCGCGAACATCGCCAGTTCGCGTTCGCGGCGGCTTTCCTCGAAACGCTTCGGCAGCTTGGCAAGATGATGAGCCGGGCGGTCGGTGACGGCTTCGACGCTGCGCCAGGGGGGACTGTCGTGCTTGGGTAGCCAGCCGGCGAGAGTACGCGCCTCCTTGAGCTTGCCAGAAGCCAGTTGCCGACGCAGTCGAGTCCAGAGGGCGTCGGCGGGAAGGGCGCCGGCAGCGGCGAGGCGCTCCAGCGGGGGCAGGCAGGTATCCGCCAGGGGGGCGGTGCCGGACAGCAGGGCAAGCGCATCCTCGGTCGCCTCGGCTTCGCCGAGCCGCAGGCGGGCATCGAGGCCGCGGCAGATGGCGTCGGCGTCGGGTTGCCGCAGCCGGGCGAAGACGTCGCGCGCCTGCCCCCACGACTCCTTGCGTACCAGCCACCTGAGCCAGTCGCCGCGCAACTTTTCGGAGAGATAGTCTCCCTCGTGGCGGGCGATGAAATCGGCGACGCCTGAGTCGGAATCGTCCGCCAGCGCCAGATTGAGGCGGAAGTATTCTGCCCACGGCACGAGCGGGTGCACCCTAAGCTCGGTCGCAATCCGGGAAAGCTTGCCGCGATCTCCCTTGACGAAAGCATCGCGCGCCGCCATGAATGCGGCATCCTCCGAATGGCCGGGCTGAGCCCAGGCCGGCATGGAGATCAACAGGGCAATTCCGAAATAACGCTTGAAATATCGCTTCATTGCGACGCTCATAACTGTCATCATCTCAGAGTAGCACACAGAAATGCGCAAGCCATGACCGATCATCACCCGCAAACCGCCGCTAATTCCCTTGCCGCCCGGGCCGAAGTGCGCGCGGCGCTGCGGCGCGACAAGATTGCCGCCCGCCTGGCGCTTTCGCCCGAAACGCGCCGGCAGGCGAGCGGACACATCCTCGATCATCTTGCCCGGCTGCTGCTGCCCCGCCCCGCTGGGGTGATCGGCTATTGCTGGCCGATCCGTGCCGAGGTCGACTGCCGGCCGCTGGTCGAAAGCTTGCTTGGGCGAGGGTGGCGCGCGGCCATGCCGACGGTGGTGGTGCCAGCGGCGCCGATGGAATTCCGCGTTTGGTGGCCGGATGCGCCGATGACCGCCGACCCCTTCGGTATCCCGGTGCCCGCCACCGCGGTCGATGGCGTTCCCGACGTGCTGCTGCTCCCGCTGGTCGCCTTCGATGCCGCGGGCTACCGGCTAGGCTACGGCGGGGGCTATTTCGACCGCACCCTGGCCGGCTGCCGGCCCCGGCCACTGACGGTTGGCGTCGGCTTCGAGTGCTGCGCGGTCGAGTCGATCCGTCCCGAGCCGCATGACGTGCCCCTCGACGCCATCGTGACGGAAACGGGGGTAAGGCACTTCAATCCCCCTTAATTTCGCGAGGACAATGCGCGCTCATTTATATATAAATACATAATTCGAAAGATTGACCCCGGTATGAGCGCTTCGGATACCTTCCCCCTCGTTACCCTGCAGCCGGCTTCGGACTTCAGCAACGCCTGGGTTGCCTTGCTGCTGGAAGGGCATCCGGCGTTCGATAAGTCCTCCCTCGAGCGCCTCTTCCGCGAATTTGGTCTGGCCGAAGTGGCTGCGATGTTGCCGATCGTCGTCGCGGCCGAGCCGACAGCAGTCGATTCCACCCTGCCTGCCGAATTTCCGCGCGATTCCTTCGTGTTGCGCGTGCCGATCGCGACCGCTGCCGACGCGGTACAGCGGGAGGCGCTCGATGCACTGCATGCCGCCGGAGCCCGTCTGATGGCGACCGGATTTCCTGCTGCCGATGCCGAACTCGCCGCCGGCGTCACCTCGCTGGCTGTCCCCTGCCCGGGTCACTCGATGCCGCCGGGCTTCGGTGATTGGCTGAGCAAACTGCCGGGTCCGCATCTGGCCTTGGGTACCACAGAGAAGATCTGTCCGGGCTTCTGCCGCTTCCACTGGCTGGCCGGACATCTGGCCGGCCATGCCCCGCCGACGCAGAAAGGCGATCCCGCGTCGCGCACCTTGCTGCTCAAGTTGCTCGCACTGGTTGCCAAGGATGCCGAGGCCGACGAAATCGAGGCGCTGATCCGGCGCGATCCGAACCTTTCCTATCAGCTGCTCAAGCTGGTGAACTCGGTCGCAGTCTCCCCTGGCAAGAAGATCGCCAGCTTTTCCCAGGCGATCCTGCTGCTTGGGCGCCGTCAGTTGCAGCGCTGGCTGCAACTGCTGCTCTATGCCCGCACGCCGGCAGGCGCAGCCAGTCCGTTGCTGCCGCGCGTCGCGTTACGCGGCAGCCTGATGGAAGCGCTGGCCAAGCGCCTGGGCTTGTCCAGCGAATTGCAGGACAACGCCTTCATGGTCGGCATGTTCTCGCTGCTCGACTTGTTGTTCGGCGAGCCGCTCGAAGGGATCATCACGCCCCTCAATCTTGCCGAAGACATCGAGCAGGCGCTGCTTGCCGGCGAAGGCCAGCTTGGCGGACTGCTCGCCGCCGTAGCTGCCGGCGAAGGGCTGCCCGGCAAGGAGCTGGCCGGAATGCTTGAGGCCATGGCCATCACGAACGAACAATGGGCTGCGGCACTGGTTGAGGCGCTGCGCTGGACGGTCAAGATTAGCAAGGAGGCATGAGATGGGTTCCCTCGATTTCGACAATGCTCGGCGACTCTGCGAGCTTGCGCGTACCCTGCCCGGGGCATGCCAGATGGCGGCCGAGACGCAGATCCTCGACCAGATCCACGAGTCCGTGATCACCATGGACGTGGCCGGCTTCATCACCGGCTGGAACAAGAGCGCCGAACAATTGTTCGGCTACTCGGCCCCCGAAGCGATTGGCCGGCACATCCTGTTCCTTTACGCCGATCCGGACGCCGAGGAGAGCGATGATTTCCACAATGCCTTCCTCGAGAACGGCAGCCGCGAAATCGAAGTGCGCCGCCGCCGCAAGTCGGGCGAGATCTTCTGGGCGAGCCTGCAACTGTCGCTAATGCGCGACGAGGAGGGAGAGCCCTGCGGGCTGATCGGCTATTTGACAGATATCACGCCGCGCGTCGAGGCCGAGAAGAAGCTGCGCCTGCAGTCGCGCATCTTCGAGCATAGCGCGGAGAGCATCATCATTACCGACCCTGGCCGCCGCATCCTGCAGGTCAATCCGGCCTTCAACCGGATCACCGGCTATGCGGAGGAGGAAGCACTTGGGCGGACCCCCGAGTTCTTGCGCTCCGATCGGCATTCGCAGGCCTTCTACGACGAGATGTGGTCGCATGTCGAGCGCGAAGGCAGCTGGCACGGCGAGGTCTGGACGCGGCGCAAGAGCGGCGAGGATTTTCCGAGCTGGGCCTCGATCAGCCTGGTGAGGAACCGCGAGGGCCAAGTCTGCAACTACTTCTCGATCTTTACCGACATCACCGAGCGCAAACAGGCCGAGGAGCGTATCCGTCATCTTGCCTACTACGATGCTCTCACTGGCCTGCCCAACCGCACGCTGCTCTTCAAGCTCATCGACCAGGCGCTCAGCGAGGCGCGGCGCAACCGCCTGCACGGCGCGATCCTGTTCATCGACCTCAACCGCTTCAAACCGATCAACGACAGCCTCGGCCATAACGTCGGCGATCACCTGCTGCAGCAGATCGCCGAGCGGCTGCGCGCGGCAGTGCGCAGCGAGGACGTAGTGGCTCGGCTCGGCGGTGACGAGTTTGTTGTGGCGCTGTTCGACATCGCGCGCCGCGAGCATGCTGCCATTGTCGCCAGGAAAATCCTCGAAGCGCTTGATCCACCGATCCAGGTCGGCCAGCACGAACTGTCGGTCGGCGCCGCCATCGGCATCAGCGTCTATCCGCGCGACGGAGACGATACCGAGTCTCTGCTGCGCATGGCCGACATCGCGATGTATCGCGCCAAGAAGGACAGCGCGGACAGCTACATCTACTTCGACCACGAGATGAACCAGCGCGCGGTCGAGCGGCTGCGCATCGAGTCTGGACTGCGCCGCGCCATCGAGAACGGCGAACTCGAACTGCACTACCAGCCCAAGGTCAATATCGCCACGGGCCGCATCGTCGGCGCCGAAGCGTTGGTCCGCTGGCATCAGCCTGAGCGCGGCATGGTGTCGCCAAGCGAGTTCATTCCCGTCGCGGAGGAGTCGGGGCTGGTCACGCACCTGTCCGCCTGGGTGCTGGAAAGCGTGCTCAGCCAGGCGCGCGCCTGGCATGAGGAGAGCCTCCCGCCGATCAAGATTGCCGTCAATCTGTCGGCACGCGATTTTGCGCCGGGCCTGGCCGAGCGAGTGAAGGAGCTGCTGGCGCGGCACGGCATGCCGGCGCAGTGGCTCGAACTGGAGATCACCGAGGGTACGCTGACGCACAGCAACGAGAAGGTGATCGCCATGATGGATGCGCTCGTCGCGCAGGGGGTGACGCTCGCGCTCGACGACTTCGGCACTGGCTACTCGAGCCTGGCTTATCTCAAGCGCTTCCCGATCAAGACGCTCAAGATCGACAAGTCGTTCGTCACCGGCATCCCGCACGACGGCAGCGACTGTGCGATCGCCGGCGCCATTGTGGACATGGCGCAACGGCTCGGCCACCGCGTCATCGCGGAAGGGGTGGAGACGGCCGACCAACTCGATTTCCTCAAGGGTCTCGGCTGCCAGGAAATCCAGGGCCACCACTTTTCGCCGGCGGTGCCGGCGAACGAGTTCGCGGCGATGCTGCGGGCGGATCTGCGCCTCGCCGCTTGAACAAAGTCGGCGCCGGCGGGACGGCGCCTCATCCCTGCCGGCGGATCAGGGCCGGATGTAGGCCCATCCTTCCTTCTGGCGTTCCATGATCTCGACCACTCCGCCCGGCACGTAGGCGATGGTGTCGAGCATGTCGGCGCGAGCGAGCTTCTGTGCCTTCATCGTGTTCTCGCACGCGACGACCTTGACGCCGGCGGCGCCGGCGTCGGCGATGCGGTTGCCGACGGTCGACTCGGCCTTGAGCATGCCGATGCCGGGGCCGTAGACCACGATCTCGATGTCGACATTGCCCTTGCCGAAGGCGGACTGCAGGTTCTTCGCATTGTTGAGCGCCAGGTTCCACTTGCCTTCGTCGTTGTCGCTGACCTGCATTACGACGCGGTTGTCGGCGGCCAATGCGGTACCGAAGGGAGCGGCGCTCAGAGCAAGCAGGGCGGCGGTGCACAGGGAAGCGGTCGTTGTTTTCATGGCGAGTCTCCGTTGGGTTTGGGGGAGGTGCTGCTTACGGTAGACGCGCCTGCTCCACGGCTTATTCCGTGGGTCGCGTGTGAGAGGTGGATACCTTTCGATTCAGAGGCTTGCGCAGGCCTCGCCGATACGTGTCAGCGCCCGATCGAGCAGTTCGCGCGGCGTGCCGAAGTTGAGTCGTACGAACTGTCGGTAGGAGCCAGACGGACCGAATGCCGCTCCATCGGAGAGGCCGACGCCGGCCTGCTCGAACAGCGCTGCCGGGTGCTCGACGCCGAGGTCGCGGCAATCGATCCACGCCAGGAAGCTCGCCTCGACACGCGTCATGAACAGGCCGGGCTGGGCGTTGATCGCCTGCTCGACGCGCGCCGCATGGCTGCGCAGCGTGCCGAGCAGCGCCGCGCGCCATGGCCCGCCGTGGCGGTAGGCGGCCTCGCAGGCCGCCAGCCCGAGCACATTCACGTGCGGCACGATGCCGTGCATCGCCGCCAGAAAGCGATGCCGCAAACCGGCATCCGGAACGATCGCGAAGGCACAGCCAAGGCCGGCGATGTTGAAGGTTTTCGACGGTGCCATCAGCGTGATGGTGCGTGCGGCGATCTCGGGCGACAGCGTGGCGAAAGGACGGTGTCGACCGGCGAGCGTCAGGTCGCAATGGATCTCATCGGAGCAGACAACTAGGTCGTGCTTCTCGGCCAGCGCGGCGAGCTGCCAAAGTTCGTCCTCGCGCCACGCGCGGCCGACCGGATTGTGCGGGTGGCAGAGCAAAAACAGCCGCGCCGCCTTCATGATCGCGTCGGCGGCGGCGAAATCCCAGCCCCAGCCGTGCTCATCGCGCACCAGCGGCAGTGTCAGCAGGCGGCGGCCCGACTCGACCGGGGAGGAGAGGAAGGGCGGATAGATCGGCGTCGCGGTGAATACGCCGTCGCCCGTCTCGCCGACGGCCCGGCAGGCGACATGCAGGCCGGAGACGAGGCCGGGCAGCCAGACCAGCCAGTCGGGGTCGATCTGCCAGTCGTATTCGCGCACGCAGTGCTCGACGACGCTTTCGATCAGCGAGGGCCAGGGCTGGCCATAGCCGAACACGCCGTTGGCGACGCGCGCCTGCAGTGCTTCGAGCACCGCCGGCGGCGCGGTGAAGTCCATGTCGGCCACCCACAGCGGGATCGTGCCCGTGCCCGCGTACTTCGCCCAGCGCGTCGAGTCGGGCGCGCGGGCGAGCGTGGTGAAGTCGAATGCGCTCAAATCAGCCGAGGAACAGGCGGTAGGCCGGGTTCTGCGATTCGTCCCAGTGCCGGTAGCCGAGGTTCTTGAGGAAGGCGCGGAACTCCTTCATCTCGGCGCGCGGCACCTGCATGCCGACCAGCACGCGGCCGTAGTCGGCGCCGTGGTTGCGGTAGTGGAACAGCGAGATGTTCCAGCCGGCACTCATCTTGCCCAGGAAGTTCATCAGCGCGCCGGGCCGCTCGGGGAACTCGAAGCGGTAGAGCAGCTCGTTCTTCACTTGAGGCGCATGGCCGCCGACGAGGTGGCGGACGTGCAGCTTCGCCATCTCGTCGTCGGTGAGGTCGAGCGTCGCATAGCCATGTTTGCGCAGGCTGTCGACGAGACGGGTGGATTCGGCACGGTTCGCCACTTGCACGCCGACGAAGACATGCGCCTCGCCCGCATCGTGATAGCGGTAGTTGAACTCGGTGATGTTGTGGCTGCCGATCAGGGAGACGAACTGCTTGTAGCTGCCGGGCTTCTCGGGCAGCGTCACGGCGAGCACTGCCTCGCGCTGCTCACCGACCTCGGCGCGTTCCGCCACGAAGCGCAGTCGGTCGAAGTTCATGTTGGCGCCGGAGGCCACGGCGACGAGCGTCTTGTTCTTCGCCTTTTTGCGCTTGGCCCATTCCTTGGCGCCGGCGATCGCGAGCGCGCCGGCCGGCTCGAGAATCGAGCGGGTGTCCTCGAACACATCTTTGATCGCGGCGCAGATCGCATCGGTGTCGACGAGCACCATCTCGTCGACGTACTCCTTGCACAGCCGGAAGGTCTCCTGGCCGACGTACTTCACTGCCGCGCCGTCGGCGAACAGGCCAACGCTGTCGAGTTTAATGCGCCGGCCCGCTTTCAGCGAGCGGTCCATCGCGTCGGCATCGGCCGCTTCGACGCCGATGATCTTCGTTTCCGGCCGCAGCCGTTTGATGTAGGCCGCGACGCCGGCGATCAGCCCGCCGCCGCCGACGCAGCAGAACACCGCATCGATCGGGTCGGGATGCTGGCGCAGGATCTCCATGCCGATGGTGCCCTGGCCTGCGATCACGTCCGGGTCGTCGAAGGGATGCACGAAGGCGAGCTTCTGCTTCTTCTCGAGTTCGAGGGCATGGGCGTAGGCGGCATCGTAGGCATCGCCCGCCAGCACCACCTCGGCGCCGCGCTTCCTGACGGCATCGACCTTGATCTGCGGCGTCGTGGTCGGCATCACGATCACGGCGCGGATGCCGAGCTTCTGCGCAGAGAGCGCCACCCCTTGTGCATGGTTGCCCGCCGAGGCGCAGATCACCCCACGTTTCCGCTGCTGCGGCGAGAGGTGGGCGATCTTGTTGTAGGCACCGCGCAGCTTGAAGCTGAACACCGGCTGCATGTCCTCGCGCTTGAGCAGGATGCGGTTGCCGCTGCGGGACGAGAGGTTCGGGGCGAGGTCGAGCGGGGTTTCTTCCGCGACGTCATAGACGCGGGCGTTGAGGATCTTTTCGAGGTAATCCATGATGGGGTGGGGACTTGCTGGAATCCCGCAAGGGTAACATGGGGCATGGATTTGCTCCTCTCTCCGGAGGCAGGATTGGCTGGCTTGTTCCTCGCCAGTTTCCTTGCCGCAACGCTATTGCCCGGCGGGTCGGAGGCCGTGCTGGTCGCGCTGGTGTTGGCGCACCCCGAGCAGAGCGCAGCGGCGCTGGTGCTCGCCACCCTCGGCAATACGCTCGGCGGCATGACCACCTACGGCCTCGGCCGACTGATTCCGGAAAAAGTCGGCGCCGGCGGGACGGCGCGCTTCTCGGTGCGGCATACCGCGGCGCTCGACCGTTGGGGACCGGCGGGTCTGCTGATGTCCTGGGTGCCGCTCATCGGCGATGCGCTGTGTGCGGCGGCCGGCTGGCTCCGCCTGCCCTGGCTGCCCTGTCTGCTGTGGATGGCATTCGGCAAGGCGGCACGCTATGGCGTGTTGGTGCTGCTGGCCGAGCCGATATTTGCCTGACTGCCTCACGCCACCGGGGATGGCGTGCCACGGAAATCCCACGAAGCTTTGCTTTGGAATTAAACTAAACGCATATGAAACGGGAGAGAAGAAGATGACGAAACAACTCCGCCGCCGTCTCGTGTCGTTTGCCTCGGCCCTGCTGGTTTCCTCGCTGGCGTTTGCCGAAGAGGCCAAGACGGAACTGCTGCTGTACTGCGGCATCACCATGGTGCGACCGATGACCGAGATCGTGCGCGCCTTCGAAAAGCGCGAAAACGTCAGGATCGCCATCGCCCAGGGCGGCTCGGAAGATCTCTACCAATCGGCGAAGAGGAGCGGCGTCGGCGACTGGTATCTGCCCGGCGAGCCGACCTACCGCGAGAAGCACTTCAAGGAAGGGTTGCTCGGCGACTACGTCACCGTCGGCCACAACCAGATGGCGCTGATGGTGCAGAAGGGCAACCCCAAGCAGGTCAAGCCCGATCCGCGCGAGCTGTTGCGCAAGGACGTGATCGCCATCATCGGGAATGCCGAATCCGGCAGCGTTGGCCATGAGGCCAAGCGCATCCTTGACGCTTTAGGCATCTATCCGCAGGTCGTGCGCCAGTCTGCGTTTCTCGCCCCGGATTCGCGCAGCCTGGTGAATGCGATGAAGAAGGGCGAGGCCGACGTGGCGCTCAACTGGCGTGCCACCGGCTTCTTTCCCGACAACGTCGCGAAGCTCGATGTCATCGATCTCGATATCAAGCTGGCCAAGCCGCAGCCTTTGCTGCTCACCCAGCTCAAGAGTACGAAGTATCCCGAGATCGTCCGGCGCTTCATGGACTTTGCGGCCGGGGCGGAAGGCCAGGAGATATTCCGCAGTCACGGCTTCCTCGACAACAAGCTGTCCTCGGGAAAATAAGCGGTTGCAATGAGACTCGCCCTGCGTCGCCGCCTCGGTGGCGCCATCCTCCCCTCGATCCACTGGCTATTCGCGCTGGCGCTGGCCTGCACCTTCGCCGTGTTGGGACTGGAGACGGTATTCGAGGGACTGCGCGACGAGTTGCGCGCCAAGAGCCGCAACGAACAGGCGCGCCTCTTCGTCGGCGACGAAATCCTGCGCGGTATCGACAGTGTCGAGAAAAGCATGTACCAGATGGTCTCGGCGACCAGCGTGCCAGGCCTCGCGCGAGTGAGAGGCGATATCGACGAGAACCTCGCCAAGCTCCATAATGACATAGGAGTACTGGAAAATGGCGGCAGGGTGGAACGGTCGCTGCCTTTGAATATCGGTGAAATCGACAATATCGTGCATGCGGTCGACTATGTTGCCGAGAAGGGCGGCGAGCGTTATGTTATGGAACTGATCGAGATCTCTCCGCTGCTCGAGCAGATTCCCGACAAAGCGCAAGAACTCGAAGCGCTGATCCTCCGGCGAGGGGACTGTGTAGAGCGAGGGGACAACAACTGTCTGTTCAGGGTACAGCCCGAGATCGCCTTCTTCCTGAAGCAGCTGCCGCCTTACTTCGAGCGGATCAACGAGAACGCCAATCGCCTTTTCTACGATAGCTACCAGCGCCTCAATGAGCTTGAAGGTCAGCTGGAGGAGCGCAGAGCCTGGCTCGGCAAGATCAAGCTGGTCTTGGTCGGCCTGGTGGTCATCTTCGCCGGCCTGTTCGCGGTGCTGTTTGCACGCCGCCTGCAGCAGGCCAACGACCAGCTCACGGCGGCGGTCGAGGCGATGCGATCCGCCAAGGAGGAGGCAGAGCGGGCCAGCCGAACCAAGTCCGAGTTCGTCTCGCGCATGAGCCACGAGCTGCGTACCCCGCTGAACGCCATCATCGGCTTCGCCGAGCTGCTCGAGGACGAGCCGCTCGACCCGGTGCATCGCAACTATGTCGGTCTCATCAACAGTTCGGGCAAGCACCTAATGGAGCTCATCAATGCGGTGCTCGACCATGCCAAGATCGAGGCGGGAGGGCTGGTGCTGGAACAGATTCCCTACGACCTTCCTGCTGCCATCGAGTCGGTGCGCTCGATGATGAGCGACCGGGCGAAGGAAAAGGGACTGGAGTTCGTCGCCAGCATCGCCTCCGACCTGCCGCGCTTCGTCAGCGGCGATCCCACCCGGCTGCGGCAGGTGCTGATCAACCTGCTGGGCAATGCGGTGAAATTCACCGAGCGGGGTTCGATCGAACTGCGCGTCGCGCAGGACGACGGACGCCTCGTCTTCAGCGTCCGCGATACCGGCATCGGCATGGATGCCGACACGCTCAAACGCCTGTTCAATCCCTTCAGCCAGGCGGACAGTTCGATTACCCGCAAATTCGGTGGCACCGGACTCGGCTTGCTGATCGCGCGCGAGCTGATCGAGGGCATGGGCGGCGGCATCGAAGTCGAAAGCGCGCCGGGGACCGGCAGCGCCTTCTGGTTCTGGCTGCCGCTGCGTATTGCCGCGGCGCCTGCCGACGCACAGACGACAGGCAAGCCGAGCGCCGGGAAAATCGCCTTGCCTGGCAAGGTGCTGGTAGTGGATGACAACGAGGTGAACCGGAAGTTGGCAACCGCCATGCTCGACCGCCTCGGCCTCGCCCATGAATGCGCAGGCGACGGCAAGGCAGCGCTGGACAGGCTCGGTGGCGGTGGGGTCGCCCTGGTGTTGATGGACGTGGAGATGCCCGAAATGGATGGCATCACGGCGACCCGGCAACTGCGCACCACGGAGGCGGCGCAAGCGCGTGCTCGCCTGCCGGTGGTCGCCATGACTGCGAATGCCATGCAGGATGACCGCGAAGCCTGCCTGGCGGCCGGCATGGACGGTTATCTTGCCAAGCCCTTGAGCATGAGCGCGCTGGAGGGAGAGCTGCAGCGTCTGTTTGGCGGCAAGTTGATTGCCGGCATACCGGAAGAGAAAGGAAATGCGATGGTTCCGGTGGGTGAACTGTTCGACCGTGCGGTCGCCGTCGAACGCATGGGTGACGACGCCCTGTTCGACGAATTGGCAAAGATGTTCGTCTCGAGAGCCCAAGTCTATCTCGCAGAGATCGACGCCAGCCTGGCGGCGGGTGATGCGCCCACCCTGGCGCGCGCCGCCCATACGCTCAAGGGCCTGTGCGCGACCTTCGCCGCCGCGCCGAGCGAAGCGGCCGCCTTGCAGCTAGAGCAGGCGGCCAAGCACGGCGACCTGGCCGCCTGTCCGGTGCTGGTAGCGGCAGTGCGCAGGCAGACCGAGGCATTGGCGGCAGCGCTCGCCGCCTGAACTTTCAGTCCGGCTTCTTCGGTGCCGGTCGGTGGATATTCACCACGTTGCTCTTGCGTGGCTCGTCGACGAAATAAGGTTTCTCGTTGCGGTTCAGGCCGGCCTCCTCGGCGAGCTCGGCTTCGCGCTCGGCGATCAGGCCGAACAGGTCGCGAATATCGTTGCGGGTGGTTTCGCTAAGCGGATGGATCATGCCGGGGGGCGGAGTCGCATCCTTGACGATGTTGGCGAGCACCTTGCGCAGCACGCGCAGGATGCGTTGTTCCTTGGTGAGTTCGGTCACGGCGTGGCTCCAATGCGGGGTCGAGACCGTCAGCTTACTGCAAAGTCGGCGCTGGCGAGGCGGCGACCCTATCAGCAGGCGGGTCTTGACGACAGGGCGATCGGTTAGAATTTGATGCTTTGCAGCATCGCCGCCTTTTTCACCTGTTGCCCATGACCGCCCGCCTCAGGGAAATTCCCTACAACACTACCTCGTTCTCCGACCGCGAGATCGTCATTCGACTGCTCGGCGAGGAAATGTGGGCGGTCCTCGACGAGTTGCGCAGCCAGCGGGTTACCGGGCGTTCGGCACGGATGCTCTACGAGGTGCTCGGCGACATCTGGGTGGTGCGCCGCAACCCCTATCTCGAGGATGACCTGCTCGCCAGCCCCGAGCGCCGCGCCGCGCTGGTCGGCGCCCTGAAGCATCGCCTGGCGGAAATCGAGAAGCGCCGCGCCGGCAACCAGCCGGTCGCTCGGCTGCTTGCCGCGGCGACGAAGGCGGTTGCGGATTTCGAGCAGTGGTTCGACGAGACACGCGCGTTGCGTCGCAAGGTCATGCAGCGCCTCGCGCGCCACACGCGCAAGGACAACATCGCCTTCGATGGCTTGGCGCGCGTAGCCCACGTCACCGACGCAACCGACTGGCGCGTCGAATACCCTTTCGTGGTGCTGACGCCAGATACCGAGGAAGAGATCGCGCCGCTGGTGCGCGAGTGCATCGCGCTCGGCCTGACGATCATCCCGCGCGGCGGCGGCACCGGCTATACCGGCGGCGCAGTGCCGCTCGATCCGCGCTCGGCGGTCATCAACACCGAGAAGCTCATCGACATGGGGCCGGTGACCGAGGCCGTGCTGCCCGGCGTGAACCGTCCCTACGCCACCATCAGGACGGGCGCAGGCGTGGTCACGCGCCGTGTCATGGAGCGCGCGGAAGAAGCCGGGCTGGCGTTCGCCTGCGACCCGACCTCGGCCGATGCCTCGTGCATCGGCGGCAACATCGCGATGAACGCCGGCGGCAAGAAGGCCGTGCTGTGGGGCACCGCACTCGACAACCTCGCTTCATGGAAGATGGTCGATGCGCAGGGCCGCTGGCTGGAAGTCGAACGTATCGGCCATAACCTGGGCAAGATCCACGAGCAGGAAACCGCCACCTTCCGGCTCAAGCATCTCGATGACGAGGGGCGCATCGAGCGCGAGGAGTTCCTGACGATTCCTGGCGCCACCTTCCGCAAGACCGGCCTGGGCAAGGATGTCACCGACAAGTTCCTCGCCGGCCTGCCGGGCGTGCAGAAGGAGGGCTGCGACGGCCTGATCACCTCGGCGGTATGGATCCTGCACCGCATGCCGCCGGTGGCGCGCACCGTCTGTCTCGAGTTCTTCGGCCAGGTGCGCGACGCCGTGCCGAGCATCGTCGAGATCACCGACTATTTCAAGCCCGGCGGCGCCGGGCTTGCCGCCGCAGTGCAACTGGCCGGTCTCGAGCACCTCGACGAGCGCTACGTCAAGGCGGTCGGCTACGCGACCAAGGCCAAGCGGCACGGCCGGCCGAAGATGGTGCTGATCGGCGACATCGTCGGCGCGGACGAGGCCGCCGTGATGCGCGCCACCTCCGAGGTCGTGCGCATGGCGAGTGTGCGCGGCGGCGAAGGCTTCATCGCCGTCAGCCCCGAGGCGCGCAAGCAGTTCTGGCTCGACCGCGCGCGCACCGCGGCGATCTCGCGCCACACCAACGCCTTCAAGGTGAACGAGGACGTGGTGATCCCGCTGCCGCGCATGGGCGATTACTGCGACGGCATCGAGCGCATCAACATCGAGCTGTCGATCCGCAACAAGCTGGCGCTCTGCGATGCGCTGGCGGACTTCCTCAAGGGCGAACTGCCCTTGCACCTCGGCGATGCCGGCCTCTCCGCCAAGTCGCTGATCGGCGACCGCCGCGAACTGGCGCTCGAGGCCGTCGCCGAAGTGCGCGCGCGCTGGCAGCTCTACCTCGATTCGCTCGACGCGCCCTGGCCGCCGCAGCCCAAGCCGAAGCGCTGGCATCCGCTGCCGCCCGCGCCGCCCGCGCCGGTGCCGGTCAGGCAGTGGCATCCCCTGCCGCAAAAAGTCGGCGCCGGCGGGACGGCGGCAAACTCGGTCTTCCACAAGCTGCAGGACTACTCGGTGCGCGTCTCCTGGAAGGCCGAACTGAAGCCGCTGCTCGAGGAGGTCTTCGCCGGCGCCGCCTATCGGCCGATCGTCGAGCGCATTGCGGCGATCCACCAGGAAGTGCTCAAGGGCCGCGTCTTCGTCGCGCTGCACATGCATGCCGGCGACGGCAACGTGCATACCAACATCCCGGTGAACTCCGACAACTACGCGATGCTGCAGACGGCCTACCGCACCGTCGAGCGCATCATGGCGCTGGCGCGCAGCCTCGGCGGCGTGATCTCCGGCGAACACGGCATCGGCATCACCAAGCTCGAGTTCCTCGGCGACGCCGAGATCGCCCCCTTCCGCGACTACAAGCGGCGCATCGATCCCGCCGGCAATTTCAACCGCGGCAAGCTGATGCCGGGCGCCGACCTCTCCAATGCCTACACGCCTTCGTTCGCGCTGCTCGGCATCGAGTCGCTGATCATGGAGCAGTCCGACATCGGCGGCATTTCCACCATGGTCAAGGACTGCCTGCGCTGCGGCAAGTGCAAGCCTGTTTGTTCCACTCACGTGCCGCGCGCCAACCTGCTCTACAGCCCGCGCAACAAGATCCTCGGCACCTCGCTGCTGATCGAGGCGTTCCTCTACGAGGAGCAGACGCGCCGCGGCATCTCGCTCAAACATTTCGCCGAGTTCTGCGACGTGGCCGACCACTGTACGGTCTGCCACCGCTGCGTGAAGCCCTGCCCCGTCGATATCGATTTCGGCGACGTTTCGATCGCCATGCGCAACTTCCTGAGGAAGAGCGGCAAGAAGAAGAGCGTGCCGGCGACGCGGCTTGCGATGGCCTTCCTCAACGCGACCGATCCGGCAACGATCAAGGCGATGAAGGCCGGCATGATCGACCTCGGTTACCGCGCCCAGCGCTTCGGCCATGCCGTGGCGAAGTCGCTCGGCCTCGTGCAGGATACGGTGCGCCATCCGCCCGTCACGCTCGGCAAGCCCGACATCAAGGCGCAGGTCATCCATTTCCTCAACAAGCCCATGCCGGCGCAGGTGCCGCGCCGCACCGCGCGGGCGCTGCTCGATGTCGAGGATGCCGCGATGATCCCGGTGATCCGCGATCCGCAAAGGGCGAGCGAAGAGGGCGACGCCGTCTTCTACTTCCCCGGTTGCGGCTCCGAGCGCCTGTTCTCGCAGGTCGGCCTCGCCACCCAGGCGCTGCTCTGGCAGGTCGGCGCGACGACCGTGCTGCCGCCCGGCTACCTCTGCTGCGGCTACCCGCAGACCGCGGGCGGCGACGAGGACAAGGGGCAAGCGATCACCACGCAGAACCGCGTACTGTTCCATCGCGTCGCCAACACGCTCAACTATCTCGACATCAAGACGGTCATCGTCAGTTGCGGCACCTGCCTCGACCAGCTCGAAAAATACGAGTTCGGGCGCATCTTCCCCGGCTGCCGCCTGCTCGACATCCACGAATACCTGATGGAGAAGGGCGTAAAGCTCGACGGTCTGCAGGGCGCCCGGTATCTCTACCACGACCCCTGCCATACGCCGATGAAGCAGCACAGCCCGACCAAGGTCGCCGGCGCATTGATGGGCAAGCCCGTTGTGCTGTCCGACCGCTGCTGCGGCGAATCCGGCACGCTGGCGGTGACGCGCCCCGACGTGTCGACCCAGGTGCGCTTCCGCAAGCAGCAGGAGCTTATCGCCGGCATGGAAAAAGTCGGCGCTGGCGGGACGGCGCCCGGGCAGGTGAAGATCCTGACAAGCTGCCCGAGCTGCCTGCAGGGGCTGTCGCGCTACCGCGAAGACGCCCCCATCGAGGCCGACTACATCGTCGTCGAACTGGCGCGCCACCTGCTCGGCGAGCGCTGGCTGGACGACTACGTGCGCGCCGCCAATGCCGGCGGCATCGAGCGCGTGCTGCTCTGACGGGAAACTAGTCTTTCGCGGCCGTGTCGCTCTTGAGCCAATGGCTCAATGTGGATCGCAGCATGTCGAGCGAGACCGGCTTCGCGAGGAAGTCGTCCATGCCCGCTTCCAGGCAGCGCCGGCGGTCTTCTTCGAAGGCGTTTGCCGTCACCGCGACGATCGGCAGGCGCTGCCGGCCGTGAGCAGTTTCCCACTGGCGGATCTGCTGCGTCGCTGCGATGCCGTCGAGCACCGGCATCTGGACATCCATCAGGACGAGATCCACCGGGTCGCCGCGCATGATTGCATCCAAACCTTGCTGTCCGTCCTCGGCCATCGCAACCTGCAGGCCGAGCCTGGCCAGCATGGCTGCCGCGACTTCGCGGTTGAGTGCGACGTCTTCCACGACCAGCACATGCTGCGGCTGAAAGGCCGGCGTGCCGGCAGCGGCTTGCCGCGTGCCCGCCGGCCGTTCTGCCTTGCGGGTGTCTTCGCCCGCCGCGAGCACCCCGACGCGAATGCGGAACCAGAAGCGCGAACCCTTGCCGAGTTCGCTGTCGACCCCGATGCTGCCGCCCATCGATGCGGCCAGGCTGCGCACGATCGACAGGCCGAGGCCGGTGCCGCCGTATTCCCGGGTGGTCGAACTGTCCGCCTGCGAGAAAGGCAGGAAGAGCAGGTCGCGTTTTTCGGCGGGGATGCCGACGCCGGTGTCGGCGACGGAGAATTCCAGGATCGCGCTCTGCGCATCCCGCTCGATCTCGGCGGCATCGATGCGGACTTGGCCCGCGCTGGTGAACTTGATCGCGTTGTTGACCAGGTTGGAGAGCATCTGCCGCAGGCGGTGGGAATCGCCCACATAACGGCGGTCGCCCAGCGCGTCCCAGCAGGCTTCCAGCCGCAAGCCTTTTTGCTGCGCCATGTCGGAGAACAGCAGCTGGGTCTCATGCACGACCTGCTGCGGCTCGAATGTCCTGGCTTCCAGCTTGAGCTTGCCGGCCTCGATCTTCGAGAAGTCGAGGATGTCGTTGAGCAAGGTCAGCAGGGTCTGCCCCGAGGTCAGGATGGTGCGTGCGAAGTCTTCGCGCTCGCCTTTTTCGAGCGTCGGCTGCAGCAGCAATTGCGCCATGCCGAGAATGCCGTTCATCGGCGTGCGGATTTCATGGCTCATCGTCGCGAGGAAGCGGCTCTTGGCGTGGTTGGCGGCTTCGGCGGCATGCCGCGCCTGTTCCAGATGCCTGGCCAGGCGGTCCCTTTCCAGGCTCAGGCGGATCGAGGCGGCCAGCGTGTCGTGCAGGTAGCGGGCGCTGCGCAGCACGGCGCCGAGAAACACCAGCGTCAGCACGCCGAAGATCCAGTGCACCCGGCTGTCGGCGAAGGAAAAGATGATCGCGGCCGTGCCCATGAGCATGGGCAGCGCATAGAGGCGGAAGGCGAGAAAGACCGGCGCGAGGATCGGCACCGCGCCGGCGACCATGCCGGTCAGGGCGAGGGCGGCCATGAAGCGCACCGGGTCGGCGCCGTTCCACATGATGGTGCCGGCGCCGGCGAGCCAAGAGAGGCTGGCCAGCAGCGTGCCGACGATATAGCGGCGGCGCCAGGCGCTCGAAGCTGCCACGTCCGGGGCGGCAGCCCGGTAGCGCAGCGCCAGGAGATAGCGGCCGAGAGACAGCAGGTACATCCAGATCAGCCAGGCGACGGCGAACAGCCCCGTACCGTTATGGTAGCCAAGGTAGGCGACCGCCGAGGCGACGGCCACATTGACGGCTTGACTCGTGCCGGCGTTGCGGAACAGCAAGGCGGTAAGCTGCGCCTGGATCTCGGGCGCAAGATCTTCGTCGGCCGGCTTGTCGGATGTTGTGTGAGCGGTCACTTGCGATGGAGTCTTTTTGGCGGATTCTAACCAGTCAGCTCGACCGTCGTCGCGGCCGTCGTCCGGTCGATGGAGAGCTGCAATTCGCAGTATTCGGGGACGGGTTCGACGGGGGTCGGGTCGTCGGCGCAGGAGCAGCCGGCGACGATGCCGGAAAAGAATACGCCCACTTTTGCATGGATGGCCATGGCATCCCCAGACGCACTGAGGAGCATCGCATCGACCCGGTCGCCGAGTACGGCGCTCGTCGCGCTGACCGCCTGCTGCAGCGGCAGCTCGCCGCCGCGGCTGGCCAGCTCGGCTTTGAGGATGGCGGCGAAGGCAGGGGTGCCCCACGCGCGCACGGTTTCCGGGAGGTACAGCATCGCGGCTCCAGTCGGGCGATAATGCGTCCATGATATTCGACCTGACCGCTGCGCAGTTGTTCGGCTTCCTCCCGGCCATGGAGTCACGCACATGAAACAGACATCCACCACCATCGAAATCCACAGCCATGGCCGCGGCCTGGTCGAAATCACCCGGCAACTGCGCGACTTCGCGAGCGGCAGCGGCATCCGCGACGGCATGCTGACGGTGTTTTGCCGCCATACCTCGGCCTCGTTGCTGATCCAGGAAAACGCCGATCCCGACGTGCGCCATGACCTCGACAGTTTCTTCACGCGGCTGTCGCCCGACGGCCAGCCGGGATGGCGCCACAACAACGAGGGCGCGGACGACATGTCGGCGCATATCCGCAGCGCGCTGACGCAGACTTCGGTCGGCATCCCGCTCGTCGGCAGCGATCTGGTGCTCGGCACCTGGCAGGGCGTCTTCCTCTGGGAGCATCGCACCCGTCCGCACCGGCGCGAAGTCGTGCTGCACCTGATCGGGGAATAGCCCGCGCACGCGGATTCTTGACCCCGAGCAAGGCCGGTTGCGCTGCAGCGTGGAGAATGCCGCGGTGGCTTTTCGGCATCTCCTGTTCCTCCCCTTCTGTTGCGCCGCCCTGTGCGGCGGGTTTCCGGCAGCGGCCCTGGCCGCAGTGTCGCTGCAGCCGCTTGTCGACGCCACGCCGGCCGGCGGAGTGCTCAAGCTCGAAGCGGGCGAATACCGCGGGCCCGCCACGATCGCCAAGCCCCTGCGCCTCGAAGGCGGCGGCAAGGCCAGACTGGTCGGCAACGGCCGCGGCACGGTGCTGGCCATCGCGGCAAACGGCGTCACGGTGCGCGGGCTGGCGGTGGCCGGCAGCGGCGAATCGCATGACAGTGTCGATGCCGGCATCCTCGTCGCCGGCGACGGCAATACGCTCGAGGACAACACGCTCACCGACGTGCTGTTCGGCATCCACGTCAAGGCGGGCAATCGCAACCTGATCCGCGGCAACCGCGTCACCGGCAGGGACCTGCCGCTCGCCGGGCGCGGCGACGCCATCCGCTTGTGGAACGGCCGCGAGAACCGCATCGAGAACAACCGCTTCGTGCGGGCCCGCGACCTGACCTTCGCCAATTCGCCGGACAACCGCATCGCCGGCAATTATTTCGTCGATGGGCGCTACGGCATGCACATCGTGTTCTCGCCGCGCCTGCTGGTCGAGAACAACCGCCTCGAGCACACCGGCACCGGCATCATCGTGCTGTATTCGCCCGGCCTGACGGTGCGCGGCAACCATGTCGCGCATGCGCTGACCGGCGGGGGCGGCGGCATCGTCTTCAAGGAGAGCGACGACGCACTGGTGGAGAACAACGAGATCGTGCATTGCACCGTCGGGTTGCGCGTGGATGCGCCGCCCGAGCCCGTGGGCGTGCTGAAGGTGCGCGGCAACCGCTTCGCCCACAACATCGTCGGTGCGTTTTTCTACGGCGAAGCCGGCGGCCACCGCTTCGAGAACAACCGCTTCGAGAGCAACCTGACCCAGATCGGCATCAGCGCGCCGAACGTCGGCAGCGCGAACGTCTGGAGCGGCAACTACTGGAGCAACTACCAGGGCTTCGACCGCGACGGGGACGGCATCGGCGACACGCCGCACGAGGACTGGCTGTTCGCCGACCGGCTCTGGATGGAATTGCCCAAGGCCGGCTTCTTCCGCGAATCGCCGGTGCTGGAGCTGCTCGACTTCCTCGAACGGCTGGCGCCCTTTTCGTCACCGCACCTGATCCTGCGCGATCCCAGGCCGCTGATGCGCTAACCTGTCGACCTGCGAAAGGAGATCGATGTGTGCGGCATTGCGGGTGAACTGAGATTCGACGGCGCCCAGCCGGAACGGGCGACCATCGAGCGCATGAAGGAGCAACTGGCGCGGCGCGGGCCGGATGCCAAAGGCTACTGGCAGGATGGCCCCATCGCCTTCGGCCATCGCCGCCTGGCGATCATCGACCTGTCCGAGCATTCGCGCCAGCCGATGGTCGATGCCGCGCTCGACCTGGCGCTGGTCTTCAACGGCACGATCTACAACTACCCCGAGTTGCGCGCTGTGCTGCACGGCCTCGGCCACCGGTTCTGCTCCGACGGCGACACCGAAGTCATCCTGCGCGCCTACGCCGAATGGGGCGAGGCCTGCGTCGAGCGCCTACACGGCATGTTCGCCTTCGCGCTCTGGGACGGCGGCAGGCGCACGCTGTTCCTCGCGCGCGACCGGCTCGGCATCAAGCCGCTCTACTTCTCGCGCACCGCCGGCCACTTCCGCTTCGCCTCGAACACCCAGGCGCTGCTTGCGGCGGGCGACGTCGATACGAGCCTGGACCCAATTGCGCTGCACCACCAGTTCACGCTGCACGCTTCCGTGCCGGCGCCCTTCACGGTCCTCAGGGGCGTGCGCAAGCTCGAGCAGGGCACGACCCTCGCCATCGACGCGGACGGGCGCACGCGGGAGCGGCGCTATTGGTCGCTTGCCGCGCAGCGGCCGGCCATGCCGCTCACCGAGCACCAGTGGACCGAGGCGATCCACGAGGCGCTGCGCATCGCGGTGAAGAAGCGCCTCGAGATCGCCGACGTCAAGGTCGGCGTGCTGCTCTCCGGCGGCCTCGATTCCTCGCTGCTCGTCGCGCTTGCAGCCGAGCAGGGCGTGCATGACCTGATGACCTTCTCGGTCGGCTTCGAGGACCAGCCCGAGGAGAAGGGCAACGAGTTCGAATATTCCGACGCCGTCGCCGACTACTTCGGCACGAGGCATCACAAGTACTCAATCCCGAACCACGAGGTGCTGCGCCGCTTGCCCGAGGCCGTGGATGCGATGGCCGAGCCGATGGTGAGCCAGGACGCGGTCTCGTTCTACCTGCTCGCCGAGCAGGTGAGCAAAACGGTCAAGGTCGTGCAGAGCGGGCAGGGCGCCGACGAGGTCTTCGCCGGCTACTCCTGGCATCCGAAAATGGCCGCCGAGGCGCATGGCAGGCCGTCGACGCGCATGCGGCATCACTACTTCGACCGCGACCACGACGAGTTCGCCCGCATGATCGAGCCGCCCTGGCAGGTCGGCGACGTGACGTCGGAACTCATCGACGCCCGGCTGTCCGAGCCGTTCGCCGACGAGTTCATCGACCAGGTGCTGCGCGCCGAGGCCACCTTCCTGATTACCGACGATCCGGTCAAGCGCGTCGACAACATGACGATGGCCTGGGGGCTGGAGGCGCGCGTGCCCTTCCTCGACCATCAGCTCGTCGAGCTCGCGGCGCAGATGCCGCCCGAGCTCAAGCTCGGCTCCGGCGGCAAGCACGTGCTCAAGCACATCGCGCGCGGCCTGCTGCCCGCGTCCGTCATCGACCGGCCGAAAGGCTACTTCCCGATGCCGGCGCTCAAATATGTGCGCGGCGAGTTCCTCGAATTCATGCGCGGTCTCCTCGACTCGCGTGCCTGCCGCGAGCGCGGCATCTACCGGCGCAGCTACGTCGAGACGCTGCTCGCCGAGCCCGACCAGCACCTGACGCGCATCCAGGGGAGCAAGCTCTGGCATCTCGCGCTGCTCGAGTTCTGGCTGCAGCGCAACGTCGACGCCGTGCGGTAAAAGTCGGCGCCGGCGGGACGGCGGCCCCGGCCTAATATGTGTCGCGACGATATGTCGCACCGCCCGCTCCTGTCTTGTCCCTAACATCGAAAGCTCGACACGTTCGGCGCCGGCATGCTCAGCAACGCAACCCTCACCCATCTGTATCTCAGCCACATCGCCGCCTTGCGCGGCTTTCTGGCGGCGCGCGTCGGATGCCGCGAAACGGCCGGGGAGTTGGCCCACGAAAGCTTCGTGCGCCTGATGACGCGCCAGGGCGGCGAGTCTCTGCTCGATCCGCGCGCCTTTCTGTTCCGCATCGCCGAGAATCTGGCTATCGACCACTGGCGCGCCAACCCGGTGCGGCCGGAGCAGTTTTCGGATATCGCTGAGCACGAGCATCTGGTTTCGGAAGCTCCGGGGCCGGAACGCCACGCCACGGCCCGCCAGCAGCTCGAACGTCTGCGCCGCGTCGTGGAGGGATTGCCTCCCCGGTGCCGGTGCATCTTCGTCCGCCACAAGTTCGACGGCCTGACGCAGGCCGCGATCGCGGCGGAGCTCGACATTTCGTTAAATGCGGTGGAGAAGCATTTGATCCGCGCGCTGGTGCGTCTGCGCCAGTGCCTGGACTGAGGGAAGGCCGGCGACATGGGGGGACCGGAGCGCGCGCTGCCCGAGGGCACGGTGGCGGAGCAGGCGGCTGCCTGGTTGCTGCGCCTGAACGATCCCGCCTGTTCCGACGACGACCAGCGCTCGTTCGACGCCTGGCTCGGCGCGTCGGAACGCCACGCCGAGGAATACCGCCGCTTCCAGAACCTGTGGCGCCGGCTGGACGGCCTTTCCGGCGAGCAGCCGTCCAGCCGGCGCGGCGAGCGCACGGGCCGGCTGGCGGTGGCGATGGCGGCCCTCGCCCTCGGCATCGGCCTGCTGATCGGCAAACACTGGAACTGGCCGGTCGCCGCGACCGAGGAGACGTTCGTCACCGCCGTCGGCGAAACGCGCCAGGTGGTGCTGGCCGACGGCACGACGGTGGACCTGAACGCTGACTCGCGGCTGGTCGCAACCCTCGATTCCGCGACGAGGCGAATCCGCGTCGAGCGTGGCGAGGCGCTGTTCATCGTTGCCGATGATTCGGCGCGGTCCTTCGAGGTGCAGGCCGGCGCCGGCGTGCTGCGCGACATGGGCACGACCTTCGACGTGGCGCTGGCCGGCGAGAATGTGACGGTGGGCGTGATCGAGGGCGCCGTGGAAGTGCGCCTGTCCGGCTCGAATGAAAAAACCGTCATCGGCGGCGGCGAGCGGATCGCGTATTCGCCAGCCGGCCTGTCGCCGCCGGGACGTTTCGATGGGGAGGCCGCGACGGCCTGGCGTTCCGGCCGCTTCGTCTTCCGCGACATGCCGCTGGACGAGGTGGTCGGGCAGTTGAACCGGCATCATCCGTGCCGGACCGTGCTGGCCGATGCTCGCCTCGCCCGCCTGCGCGTGAGCGGCGCGTTCCGCATCGCGGACCGTGACGGGCTGCTGACTGCGATTGAGGCGCTCTACCCCGTGCGACGCGAAGAGGCGGGGGCGGAAACGCGGCTCGTCCCGAAGGCGCGACGCTAACGCGACGTGATCGATGTCAGGGTTTTACGGATTTTTTCGTCTTGGTTTCTGAAGGCCTCGCGCAGAGGCGATTCCAAGTCCGGACGAAAAAGGAAGAAAAATGCACGACCACATCCGTATCGCCGCTCTGCTCGCAGCGCTGTTCGCCGCGCCCGCGCTGGCCCAGCAGGTGCAAGCCATCCGTATCGAGGCCCAAGACCTTCCCGCCGCGTTGCGCAAGCTCGCTGACCAGACCGGCATTCAGCTGCTGTTCGACGCCGACGAACTCAAGGGCGCCAGTACGTCGGGGCTGAATGGAACTCTGGCCCCGGAGGTGGCCTTGCGCCGACTGCTTGAGGGGTCGCATTTCAGCTATAAAACCACCGGGGCCGGCACCTTCGTCGTGCGCCGCCTCCCGAAATCGGGAGCCGCCCGCCCCGATGCGGTGCTTGCAGAGGTGGTGGTGACTGCAAGCACCCGCACGGCTAATCCAATATCCAAAGTTCCGGGTTCCGTCAGCGTAGTCTCGCAGGATGACATCGAGGAACAGCAGGCCGCATCGGTATCCGCGGTGATGAAGAAGCTGCCCAACGTCGAATTCGGCGGCGGGCCGCGCGTCAATGGTGAAGTTCCAGCCATCCGGGGGGTGTTCGGCTCCTCCATCACCCTTCTTGTCGATGGCGCGCGCCAGAACGACACCACGTCCCCGGGATTGAAGTCGCCTCTGTTCATCGATCCCTACTTTCTTCGCCAGGCCGAAATCGTGCGCGGACCGGCATCCTCGCTGTATGGCTCCGGCGGCAACGGTGGCGTCATGTCGTTCACCACGCTTTCCGCGCGCGATCTACTCGCACCGGGGCAAACCATCGGCGGCGGCACGAAGGCGGCCTATAACGACGCCGACAAGTCATCCAGGCTGAACGCAAGACTGTATGGTGGAAACGATGTGGTCGACGGTCTGGTCGCTGCCGGTTCGCACGACTGGAACAAGATCCGCCAAGGTGGCGGCAGCTATCTCGTCCCCAACGATGGCGAAGCAGCGACCGGACTCGTCAAGCTGGGTATCCAGCCGATTGCGGATACCCGAATAGAGCTTTCGCATCAGTTCTACAAAAGCGACAACCTGCAAGTGAACAACGCCCAGGCGACCGATTACCGCGCGGTCAATCTGCCGATCGACAAGCCCGCGATTCAGATGGTCCATGTCGATCAGGCCAATACGGTACTGAAGGGCATGTTCGGCAAGATCAATGGAGCGCCGGCCCTTGTGGCCACCATATATAAGACGACATTGCAGTACGAGTTCGACCGTAGCCCAGACCCGGCGATCACCAATGTCCTCTACAGCAATACAAAAACGAATACCTACGGCGCAAGCCTCCAAGGCACCCAAGTTTTCGACGGTACCCGCTGGGGGGCGCACCGGGTGACGGCTGGCATCGACTGGTTCAGGGACAAGCAGACGGCCGTCAGCGCCACGAACGCCAATCCATCCGCACCCAGCTCGGTTACGCGCGACGGCGAGCGCGAAGTGACAGGATTCTTCATTCAGGACGAAATCGAACTGGGTGGCGGCTGGAGTCTGACGCCCAGCCTGCGGTCCGATCGTTACAAGGCATCCGTGGCGGATGGCAGCCTGGCGGACAACAACGAAGGGCGCGTTTCTCCCAAGCTCTCGGTCGCCTGGCAGGACGGCAGCGGCCTGATGCTCTATGGCAACCTCGGCGAAGCCTTCCGAGCGCCGACCATCGTCGAGCTCTACCAAAATTTCACCGGTTTTGGACTCTCGAACTTTCTGCCGAACGCCGACTTGCGTCCCGAAATCGACAGGACAATTGAAGCCGGGATCAATTTCGGGCGTAAGTCCATCATTGCTGACGGGGATGCTCTCAAAATACGGGCGGCGTGGTTCGATTCCCGAGTCACCGACCTCATCTACAATACCAATTTTGGCGGCATGACGCCGACAGGTTCCACCCCGGCACAGCAAGCCACGTATGCGGCCAACTGCGCCGCCTCCGGACTGAATTGCAAGTTTCAATTCCTGAACGTGCCAGATGCACGGCGCAATGGCGGAGAGATCGAGGGCGGCTACAGCCTCGACAGATGGCAGTTCAATGCCGCCTACAGCTGGGTGCGGGTCGAGAATCGCGGCAGCGGCGACAAGCTGTTCTCGCCGCCCGACAAGCTCGTGCTGCAAATCCGCCGCCAGCTTCCCGCGCAGGACATGACGTTTTTCTGGAATACCACGGGCGTCGCGGCACAGGATTACGACTCGACCGTGCTGCGCCGTCGCCCCGGTTATGCCACCCACGACGCGTATGCCAGCTGGATGCCGGCGGGCCAGAAATACAGGCTCGATGTGGGTGTCGCCAACCTGTTTGACAAGCGCTACTCAGCCTATCAGTCCTCCAATGCCTACGCCTATACCTATCAGGAAGGACGTAGCCTGAAACTGGCTCTGAGCGCGGATTTCTAAGTGAGCCATGAAATGAAACGACGCGAAGCACTCAAGCTATCGCTGCTCGCGGGCGCGGGCCTCGCCATGCCCGCCGCACGCGCCGCCTGTGAAAAGGAAACCGACCGCACCCCGGCGCAGTTTCTGCCCAAGTTCGCTCCCGACCCGGCGCCGCACGAGAAGGATGTCGAGAAGTATCCGACCTGTCCCTACTGCGGCATGGATCGCCGCTACAACCACGAGACCCGGATGCTGATCCATTACGGCAATGATCTGCCCGATCCGCTCTGCTCAATCCATTGCGCCGTCATCAGCCTGGCCATCAACCTGTCGCTCGACCCGAAGGCAATTTATGTCGGGGACAACGCCATCGAGACCGCTCCACGCCCGCTGGTCGAGGTGAGCAAGGCGACATTCCTCGTCGGCAGCGACATTCCTGGTGTAATGACTGCGAACAGCAAGGTGGCGTATGGCAGTACCACGGCTGCAGCAGCAGCCCTGAAAATTCACGGGGGTACGCTCATGGATTTCCAGCAGACCCTGAAAGTATCCTTCACCGATCTTGCAGTCGATCTGGAGCGGATGCGCAAGGGACGGGAAGAGCGCCGCAAGCGGGCAGCAAAAAAGTAGCAGGGGGGATAGTGATGATGCCGACAACAAAAATGCTCGGCACAGGCATCGGCCTGCTGTGGCTGGCAGCGGTACAAGCCGAATCGGTTCGTGACTGCGCCGAGTGTCCTGAACTGATTGCGCTGCCCGGTGGTAGTTTCCAGATGGGTATGGCCGGTCGGCCATTGACGGAACCAGTCCGCATCGTTACCTTGCCTGCCTTCGCTATCGGCAAGACGGAAGTAACTCAAGGCCAATGGAAAGCGGTCATGGGCAGCAATCCAAGCAAATTCCAAGCATGTGGCGATGGCTGCCCAGTGGAACAAGTGACATGGCCGGATGCCCAAGAGTTCGCCAAGCGCCTGAGCGCCAAGACTGGCAAAATCTATAGGCTCCCATCGGAAGCTGAATGGGAATATGCATGCCGGGCAGGGCAAGCGAGCCGCTACTGTGGCGGCGACGATCCCGACAAGCTGGCATGGTACGGGGATGAGTATGGCAGCACTCACCCCGCAGGAAACAAGCAGGCCAATGCCTGGGGGCTGCATGATATGAGTGGCAACGTCTGGGAATGGACGCAAGACTGCATGCATCCCAACTACCAGGGTGCTCCGACGGATGGATCAGCCTGGCAGGAAACAGAATGCAAGAACCGGGTTCTGCGTGGTGGCTCGTGGCTAAGCGGGCCGCAATACGGACAAGTAGTGATCCGTTTCGGCTTCAAACCGGACTTTCGCGCCAGCGATTTCGGCTTCAGGGTCGCAAGGGACCTCAAGTAGCGATCGGCCTGCGACTAACGGGCGTAGGCGCGCCTGCGCTGGCAGGACTGCAGCCATTTGCTTTGGCCGGTCAACTCTGCGAGTCGCGCTGACCATGGGAGAAACATGCCGGAAGCCGTCGTTTCCGTCGTTTCCGCGGGCGCGTTACCCGCTATCCTTCCGCCTGCCATGAAAATCCACCAGCTGCCCATGGGCGCCCGCTTCGAGTACGAGGGGGAGGAATACACGAAGACCGGCCCGCAGCTCGCTACCGGCAACAGCGGCCAGCGCCTGATCCCGCGCTATGCGGTGCTGAAGCCGATCGACGAGATTGCCGCGCCACGCGCCGCACCGGCGCGATCGCTTTCTAGGCAGGAGGTGCTCGCGACCCTGGAGCGCTTCCTTGCCGCCTGCGCGGCGCTCGTGCCGGAGGAAAGGCGAAGCGAACTGGAGGCTGCGCGCGCGGACTTCCTGAAGGCGCTTGACTGAAGCTCCCATGGAATTCGTCGATCCCCGCACCTTCCTCGTCGTCGCCAACCTGCTCGGCATGCTCTGCGCGCTGGTGCTGTGGGTGCAGGCTAGGAGCTTCCCCCCCGACATCGAGGGCCTGCGCGACTGGGCGCTGGCGGTGGTGCTGATCAGCTGCGCCTCGGGGCTGGCCTCGCTGCGCGGCGTCCTGCACGACGGCATCGCCATCGTCGCCGCGAGCGGCCTGCTGCTGCTCGGCCAGCTGCTGCTCATCATCGGCCTGCAGCGCTACAACGGACGCACGCCGGTATGGCGGCCGACGCTCGACGTGATCGGCGCGATCCTGCTGGTGATCGCCTGGCTGACCTTCGGCAGCCACAGCTACCAAGGGCGCATCTTCATCATGTCGCTGGCGCACATCGGCTTCTTTTCCTACGGCGCCTGGCTCGCCTGGCGCGCCAGGCCGCATGCCTTCGGCAGCCGCTTCCTCGTCGCGGCCTTCCTGCTCGGTGCAGCGGTCGCCGCCTGGCGGCTGGCGACGCTGACGACGGCGGCCGGCGAATCCGATGCGCTGTTCGACCGCAACCTGATCCAGCAGGTCTATCTCGGCGTGTTCTCGCTCGGTGTACTGGGCCTGTCGATCGGCTTCATCCTGCTCGCCAACGAGCGTTTGCGCGTCGAACTGGAGTTCATGGCGACGCGCGACCCGATGACCGGCGCGCTCAACCGCCGCGCCTTCTTCGCCCGCGCCGCGGTGGAGTGGTCGCGCATCGCGCGTTCGCATCGGCCGCTGGCGGTGATCACCTCCGACATCGACTTCTTCAAGAAGGTGAACGATACCTACGGCCACCACATCGGCGATCTGGTCATCAAGGATTACGCTCACCGGGCGGCGGGCATGCTGCGCTTGCCGGACATCCTGGCGCGCTTCGGCGGCGAGGAATTCGTGATCCTGCTGCCCGATACCGACCTCGGCAACGCCTGCCACGTCGCCGAACGCATCCGCAAGGAAATCGAAACCCACCGCGACAAGAAACTGCCGCGCTACACGGTCAGCCTCGGCGTGGCGGTAACGCAAGGAGAGGCGGGCCAGGCCGCCGACATCGAGGCGCTGATCGCGGCAGCCGATGCGGCGCTCTATCGCGCCAAGCAGGGCGGCCGCAACCGCGTCGAGTCGTAACGTCCTCCCGGCAAGCATCCGCCCTTGCGCAGGCCGCTGGAACTGGTGAAACCCGCATATCTTTGGTTATCATCGCAACCGCCAGACACAACTCACTGAGGAGGAAAAATGAAGGCACGTATCGTTTGGATGGCCACCCTGATGGCATTGGGCACGGCTGGCGCATCCGGCGCCATTGCCGGCGAAGCGGCCAGCGTCCCGCAGGGCGGTCCCGCCTGCGAAGGCTTCGGCCCGCAGACGCCGCGCGACATCGATGCCAAGGCCGGCGAAAACAAGCGGTCATTCTCGCTCGCGCCCAGCCACAAGCAGATGAATCTCTGCAACATCCACTTCCACACGCACGCCGAGCACAAGGCCAAGGATTTCTCGATCTCCGCTGGCGACGGCGACAAGGGCCATCGCGGCGGCTACCAGTGCAATGCGACCGCGAGCCTGACCAAGGCGGAACTTGCCGCACCGGCCGTCAACCACTGCAAGGACCTCAAGCCGGGCGACACGGTCGAGGTCCACTGGGTGCATAGCTCCTGCGACGTGAAGCCCGGCAAGGGGCTGGGGTCCTGCCTGTCCGCCAGCTGCGCGAATCCCGACCTGCGCGTCGAGACCCAGGTGTTCCTGGTGGTCAATGACAAGTCGGCCATGAACTTCATGGAGATGGGCTACGGCGGCAACGTCGTCAACGGCTATCACCAGGCCAAGTCGATTCCCGGCAATACCGGCACGCCGGTCGAGTTCCTCGGCTCGACCACCGGCCCGAGCTACAGCGAGTCGACGTGCTCGCCGCTGCAGGTCACCTGGAGCGTGCGTCCGGCATGCGCCAAAGTGGACATCAACAGCCTGAGCGAGTGGTGCAAGAGCAACGAGTTCGGTGAGGACCATGGCCACGGCGTGCGCAAGCTGGTGGTCAATCCCAAGCTGCTGGCGCCGATCAAGTAAGGCCTGGCGGTCCGGCCGGGCGGACCGCCGCGGGCATTGCGCCCGCGCTAGCCCCCGGCCTTTTCTCTTGATCCGCCCTGTGCATAGTGCAGCACGGTGGCGACCAGCAGCTTGTGGTCGAGCGGCTTGGTGATGCTGTCGACCATGCCGGATTCGCGGCACTTCCGGTGTTCTTCGGCAAGCGCGTGGGCGGTCTGGCCGATCACCGGCAGCCAGGGCGCGAGGTCGCGGATCGCGCGCGTGGCGGCATGCCCATCCATCACCGGCATCTGCACATCCATCAGCACCACGTCGAAGGCATCGGGGTCCTGCGCGACCGCCTCCACGGCGAGATGGCCGTTGCCGACCATGGTGACGCTGGCCCCTTGGTTGCGCAGCGTGCTTTCCAGCACGACCTGATTGATCTCGTTGTCTTCGGCGGCAAGGATGCGGATGCCGCCAAGCTGCTGCCCATTGTGTCCAATGCCATTGCCGAGCTGTGCCGGCTCGGCTCCCAGCTGAACCGAGTCCACCACGGTACAGGGCAGGTGCAGATCGAAGCGGCTGCCCTGCCCGGGCGTGCTGGCCACCAAAATCTCTCCACCCATCAGTTCCGCCAGCCGCCGGCTGATGGCCAATCCCAGGCCTGTGCCGCCGTACTTGCGCGTGGTGCTGCTGTCGGCCTGTTCGAAGGGGGCGAACAGCCGCGCCTGTTGCTCCTCCGACATGCCGATGCCGGTATCGCTGACGCCGAACACCAGTTGTTCGCCTTCGATACCGACGCTGAGCTTGACCTCGCCCTGTTCTGTGAATTTGATGGCATTGGAGAGCAGGTTGAGCAGGATCTGCGCGATGCGGATCGGATCGCCCAGGCTGGCGGCAGGCAGGCCGGGAGCCGTCTCGAAGCGCAGTGCGATGCCCTTGGCGGCCGCCCGTTCGGCCAGGCTGGAAAGGGTACTTCCGGCGACCTGCGCCGGGTCGAACGGCACCGACTCGACGGCCAGCTTGCCGGCTTCGATCTTGGAGAAGTCGAGGATGTCGTTGATGATGGTGAGCAGCAGCTTGCCCGACTCCAGGATGCGGTTGAAGGTTTCCACCGCCTGGGGGTTGCCGGCACAGTCGCGATGGCCGATCTGCGCCAGGCCGAGCACGCCGTTGAGGGGCGTGCGGATCTCGTGGCTCATGTTGGCGAGGAACTCGCCCTTGATCCGCGCGGCGGCTTCGGCGGCCGTTTTGGCTTCTTTCATGGCCTGCTCGGCGGCTTTGCGCTCGGTGATGTCGCTGTTGCCGATGCGCCGGCCGAGCGAATCCCCGTTCGGCTGGCGGATGCCGACGCAGTGGTGGCCGATCCAGCGGGTTTCCCCGTCGCGCCTGACGATGCGGAAGTCCAGATGGCCCACGTCGTTGCCGTCGCCGCCAGGCGGCAAGACCGCACACAGGTGTTGCTCCATCAGCGCGCGATCCTCAGGATGGACGATGCGCAGCAGCAGGCCGGGATCGGCGATGAACTCTTCGCGACGATAGCCCGTGATGCGTTCGCACGAAGGGGACATGTAAGGAATCCCCCCATTCACGTCCAGCCAGTACTCCCAGCCGTAAGTGAAGTCGGCGACGGTGCGGAATTTGGCTTCCTGGCGTGCGAGCGTCCCGACCGCTGCGTGCTGGCGCCTCCAGATCAGGTAGATCAGCCAAGCGGCAACGGCCGTGATCAGGGTAAACAGTGCGGCGACGGCGGCCTGCTTGGTCGCGTCGTTGCGCCATACGGTCAGGTAGTCTTGGGCAGCCAGCCCGACGATGATGTAGAAGGGGTAGTCGCCGATCTGGCGGAAGGACAAGGTTCTGTCCATGCCGTCGACCGGCGATACGGCACGATAGACCCCATGCCGGTTCCCGGCCGCGACCATGTCGCGCAGGGTCTGGGGAACGTTCTTCGCGCCCACCTGGCTGCCGATGCCTTGCGATTCCGGATGGCGCACGACGACCCCCAGTTCGCCGTCGCGGAACGCGACGAGCCCGCCGGGGCCGATATCGAGGGTGGAAAATGTCTTGGCAAAATGATCCAGCGGGATCGCCACGAAGGCCATGCCGCCGAACGAGCCGTCCGGCAGGTCGATGCGCCGCGCCAGCACGATCACCCATTTCTTGTTGATGCGGCTGATCTGCGGATGCGAAAACACCAGGCCCGCCTGGGAATCGCCCTTCAGGCGGATGAAGTGGGGCCGGTCGGAGAGATTGACGCGCGATCCCGGCGTCACGCCGCTGCCATAAACGAGGATTCCCTCGGCATTGGTAATCCGCATGGCGTCGATTTCCGGCAGGCGCGCGCGCGTCCTTGCGATGAAAGCGTCGATGGCCGCGCGATCGACGCTGCCTTTGGCGAGCTGGCGCTTGTATTCGTCGATCAGCGCCAGCAGCGCGACATCCTCGACCTTGATGGCGCCGGCGATCTCGCTGTCGAGGGTCTTGGCCAGGTTCGAGGCGTTGACCTCCGCCTGCACGAGTACGTGGCGGTAGCTGTTGTCGATCATCATCCCCACCAGGGCGAAGACGAACAGGTTGAGCAGGGCAACCCCGGCGATCAAGCGGATGCGGAATGCCGCAGGCGTGGGTGTTTTGACCTGTACTGCCAGCGGCTCTGCTGGATGCGTGGATGGCATCGATCGGCTCCTCGTCCGAAGATATGCTTTTGTTGTGCTGTCCCCTGCGGAAATTCTATATCTTTCTTTCTAGTACGCGCATATTCCCCAGTTTTGGCTAAGGCCTTGTTTGGCCAGCTAGAAAGGTGTTTGTCAGCCTGGAAGCAGGAAGGGCAGGCACTCTGCGCTGGTAGAATTGCTCCCCGACGCCTATTGCAAGCTTCTGTTTCATGACAAGAAAAGTCTTTATCCGCACCTTCGGTTGCCAGATGAACGAGTACGACTCGGACAAGATGGTCGATATGCTCGGCACGGAGGGCGTCGTCAGGACCGACAGCCCAGAGGATGCGGACATCATCCTGTTCAACACCTGCTCGGTGCGCGAGAAGCCGCAGGAGAAGGTGTTCCACGACCTCGGCCGCGTGCGCAAGCTCAAGGAGGCGAACCCGAACCTGATTATCGGCGTCGGCGGCTGCGTCGCCAGCCAGGAGGGCGGTGCCATCATCGAGCGCGCGCCCTATGTCGACCTGGTATTCGGCCCGCAGACGCTGCACCGCCTGCCCGAACTGCTCAGGGCACGGCGCGAGTCGGGCAAGGCGCAGGTAGACGTCTCGTTCCCCGAGATCGAGAAGTTCGACACCCTGCCGGCCGCGCGCGTCGAGGGCGAGGCGGGCTCCGCGGCCTTCGTCTCGATCATGGAAGGCTGCTCGAAGTTCTGCACTTTCTGCATCGTGCCCTACACGCGCGGCGAGGAAGTCTCGCGCCCGCTCGACGACGTGCTCAACGAAGTCGCCACCCTGGTCGGCCAGGGCGTCAAGGAAGTCACCCTGCTCGGCCAGAACGTGAATGCCTATCGCGGCCAGGTTCACGATGGGCACGAGGGCGACAGCGTCGACCTCGCCTTCCTCATCGAAACCATCGCCAGCATTCCGCAGATCGAGCGCATCCGCTACACCACCTCACACCCCCGCGAGATGACGCAGCGGCTCATCGACGTCTACGCGACCACGCCGAAGCTCGCGCCGCATCTGCACCTGCCGGTGCAGTCCGGCTCCGACCGCGTGCTGGCGGCGATGAAGCGCGGCTACACGGTGCTCGAATACAAGTCGCTGGTAAGGAAGCTCAGGGCAGCGCGGCCGGCGCTGTCGCTGTCCACCGACTTCATCGTCGGCTTCCCCGGCGAGACCGAGGAGGACTTCGAGAAGACCATGAAGCTCATCGACGAGATCGGCTTCGACGCGAGCTTCTCCTTCATTTTCAGCCCGCGCCCCGGCACGCCGGCCGCCGAGATGGCCGACGACACCCCGGCCGAACTGAAAACCCAGCGCCTGATGCGCCTGCAGAAGCGCATCGAGGAACTCGCCTTCGCGGTTTCCGAATCCATGGTCGGCACCGTGCAGAAGGTGCTGGTCGAAGGCCGCGCGAAGAAGGACGAACATGAGCTTGCCGGCCGCACCGCCAACAACCGCGTGGTCAACTTCGCTGGCAGTGCACGGCTGATCGGCCAGTTCGTCGATGTGACGATCACCGCCGCCCTGCCGCACAGCCTGCGCGGCGAAGTGGTGATCCGCGAGGAGTGACTCGCCTTCCCCCAGCACCCTTTTCAGGAGGGGTGGCTGTGTGCTCGTTGCACTCGGCAGAGTTCTAACTAGCCTGCCAGTTTGCCCAGCCGCTTGACTGTGGCCTCGATCGTCTCGTTCCACGGGTTGCCGCAGTTCAGGCGCAGGCAGTTGTGGTAGAGGCCGCTCGGGGAGAACAGGTCGCCGGGCACGAAGGCGATTTTTTCGGCGATCGCTTTGCGCCACAGCCGTTCCGTATTTGTGCCCTCGGGCAGTTCGACCCAGAGCACGAAGCCGCCGAGCGGCCGCGCGATGCGCGTGCCGGCGGGGAAGTGGCGCGTCACTGCGGCGATCATCCGTTCGACCTGACCTTGCAGCTGACGGCGCAGGCCTCGCACATGCCGCTCGTAGGCGCCGGCCTCCAGGGTTTCGGCAAGCACGCGCTGTGTGATCGGGTTGGTGCCGCCGCTGACGAGCATTTTCTGTACGCCGACCGCCGCACGGAATTTTCCTGCTGCGACGAAGCCGCAGCGCAGCGCGGGGGACAGGCATTTCGAGAACGAGGCGCAGAGCAAGACGTTGCCGGCCTTGTCGAAGGCCTTGATCGGCCAGGGCCGCTGGGCGGCGTAGCAGAGGTCGCCGTAGATGTCATCCTCGATGACCGGCACCTTGCGCGCCGCCATCAGTTGGGCGAGCTTTTTCTTGCTGGCATCGGGCATTACGCTGCCGAGCGGGTTGCTGGCGTTCGGCACCAGCAGCACGGCGGCCACCTTGCCGTCCCGCGTGGCGAGGTCAAGCGCCGGAATGGAGATCCCGGTTTCGGGCTCGGTAGGAATCTCGAGCGCCTTAAGTCCGAGACTCTCGAGCAGTTGCAGCATCACGTAATACCCCGGCGACTCGACGGCGACGGTATCGCCCGGCTGGGTCACCGCGCGCAGGCACAGATGCAACGCCTCGGTGCAGGAGTTGGTGACGACGATCTCCTCGGGCGCGAGCGGCCCGCCCCAGGCCATGGAACGGCGCACCAACTGGCGCAGCAGTTGCGGGTCGTTGATGTCGGTGTGACTTGCACCGCCGAGCAACTGTGGGAAGCGCCGCGCAACGTTCGCGTAACGGCGATGCAGCGCAGCGACGGGCAACAGACTTGGCGCTGGCAGGGCGGCGCCCAGCGGGACGACGCCGGGACGCTGATTGGCTTCCAGCACCCCGATAAGGCGCTGGTTCAGTTCAACCGGTACCGGCGTGTCGGGGGCCGTCTGCGCGGCCGGAATGCGCAGGGACTGCGGCCGCGCCCGGACGAAAAAGCCGGATTGCGGCCGCGCCTCGACCAGACCGCGCATCTCGAGCTGGCGCAGAGCCTGCACCGCCGTCGAGATCGACACGCGCCGCTCCTGCGCCAGGCGCCGCACCGAGGGCAGCCGTTCGCCGGCCCGCAGCACACCGTTTGCAATCAGGCCGGCGAAGTCGTCCGCCAGTTTTTCATAACGCAGTTCGCTCATGGCAGCACCCGCACAGTTTCCGCATGTCATGACCGATACAGTTTTCATAATCCCAAACTGTAATGGTCACAATAATCTTTTCCTGAAACTGTATCATTTTTCTCCGTCCGCCTAGACTGGCATTACTTCGAATGGGAGATCGCCATGCGGACAGCGGAAATCAGGCTGCAACACAATCGTCCCCAACGCATCGCAGGGAGGTTGCGGATCGAGTGCGTGGCGGGGCGGGTCTGGCTGACCTGCAGCGGACGGACGGGCGACGTATTCCTGGGCCCAGGCGACAATTATGTCCTCGACCGATCGGAGACGGCGCTGCTCGAGGCGCTGGCGGACATGGTCGGCGACAATACGTGCAGCGCGCACATCATGCTGCACGTTACGCCGCCGCTCTGGCGGCGCATTGTTTCCAGAGTTCGGAACTTTTTCCTATCGTACGCGGATCGGCGTGCATCCCAATATTCGGGCATCCACTTGCGAGTCGTGCGGTTCCCTGGGCGGCGAGATTCTATGGCTGGATGAACGCTGTCACGTGATCTGTGCGGATTCGGCGAATACGGCACCGCGGAATTTCGCGATGACCGTCAATGCCTGCTGGGGAAGGAGAGACTGCGAGCTCGCAGTACTCAAAAAAGTCGGCGCTGGTAGGACGGCGCCTACCGGGAGGAAGGATGCCCGACGACCTTGTCCACGGCCGCCAGCAGCGTATCGGGGTCGACCGGCTTGGAGAGGACTATCTTGGCGCCCAATCCTGCGGCCATCGACAGATAGTTGAGGCTGCCAAGGCGGCCGCCGCCCGAGATGGCGATGATGGGCAGGCCGGGGGTGCGTCTCCTGACGGCCATCACCAGTTCGATGCCATCCGCTTCGGGCATGATGATGTCCGTGACGATCGTGTCGAAGCTATCGTCTTTCAGCAAGAAGAGCGCCGCCTTGCCATCTCCCGCCTCGACGACCTCATGACCGGCGCGCCTGAGGTATTTGCCCAGGGCGTAGCGCACGTCCGCGTCGTCATCCACCAAGAGTAGCTTGGCCAAGTTCTTTGCTCCTGTTCTCGATCGTATTCGTCGTCGCGCCGGCGGTTCCCCTCTCCAGCAGGGGCAGGAAGAGGTCGAATCGGGTGCCTGCGCCGAGTTTGCTGTCGACAATGATATCGCCGCCAGCCTGGGTTACGCTGCCATAAATGACCGAAAGACCAAGTCCGGTCCCCTTGCCGACCGGCTTGGTGGTGAAGAACGGCTCGAACACATGGGGCAACACCGTTTCTGCGATGCCGCAACCGTTGTCTGCAATGGTCAGGCAGGCATATTCACCGGCCTGCAGTCTCACCGGAACCTTCTTTGCCGATCCCTTCTCTACCATTACGCGAGCTAGGCTGACGTCGATCCGGCCGCTGCCGCTGTCGATGGCGTCGGCCGCATTGCTGAGGAGGTTGAAGACGATGGTGTCGATTTCGGATTCCTCTACGGGCACCCAGGCCGCATCGACCAGGATGCGCTCGTGCAGCTCGACCGAGGCCGGCAGGGCCGCCCTGGCGAGCGACAAGGTGCGGCGCAGGCAGTCCGCAAGTTCGCAGCCGCCCGAGGGGGCGGCTGCGCCGGTTCTGGAAAAGGCGAGCATGTCCTTGAGCAGCCGCGAGGCCTTTTCGCCCGAGGCGAGGATGCGCGCCAGATCTAGCTGTTGCTCGCTTCCCGCGGGCGCATCCTGCTTCAGCATCTTGCTTAACGTGATGATCGGCACCAGCAGGTTGTTCACCGAATGGGCAATGCCGCCAACCATTGTGCCGAGAGCCTCCATCTTTTGGTGGGCGGCAAGGCGGTCCTCGATGTGCCTGCGCCTTTCGATCTCGGCAGCATTCGCCGCTGCCAGATCTTCCGCCTCTTGGCGCGCCTTGGCTTCGCGTTGCAGAAGTCGGATGACGAATACGCTGTAAATCAGCAACACAGCCACCGCCAGGACTCCCAATCCGAGCGTCTGGTTGCGCAGCTCCGTGATCTCCAAGGTTAGTTGCGAATATTGTGCATCGGCGGCTTGCTGTGTCTTGCCGAGGGCTTGAGCGATGGCGCCTAAAGCCTGCATCTCCTGGACCTCGAACACCTCCTTGGCTTCCGTCAATTCCTGAGGCGAGGCGCGGGCATGAACGAGGCTGATGATTCGCTCTGAAGTGGCGGCGAGCTCCGCGTGGCTCCGGTCGATCGCCTGCAGATCGGCATGATCTGGCGCTGGGTTGTCGTTGTTGAGATAAAGAGCCAGCAACTCTTGGCGCGCCATTCGGTAAGAGTCGCTGCCCTGTTCGATCAACTTGGTTTCCGTTGTGACCGCTTCTCCCGTGCGAGGGCGTTGCTCATCTTGGCCGCCGCCGGCGAAATGCGCAACCATCAATTCCGATGTTGACGACACGATGCGCAGAATGCCGAACCGCATCTGTTCGAGATGGCGCAGCGCCGGAACAGTCCGTGTGTGGATTTCCTCGCTGAGACGCAGGCTTCGCTGTGCATCCTCAGTCCCCAGAAATACCAGGATGGAAACTAGGCATAACACAACCACTGAGGCAAGGTAGAGCCGAAATTTCATGGCGAAACTCTTTGGACAAGGCGGATGCGCATGGGCAGAATACCCCAGTATCGCTGAGCCATCAGCGGCTGAGCGGGTCCGTTCCGCCGTCCGTTGTGGAGCGTGGGGGGGCGCGCACGATGGCTCAGGGAACTGCTCGGCAGCGAGCGCCTCCATGGTCAATGTGATATCTTCATCGCATGAATGCGTGCGAGTTGTGCGACTCGCCTGGCGGCGAGATGCTCTGGCAGGGTGGACGCTGCCGCGTGATCCGCGTCGGCGGCCAGGAAGGGGTCGCGTTTCCCGGTTTCTGCCGGATCGTCTGGAAGGAGCATGTGAGGGAAATGTCCGATCTCTCCGCCGACGACCGCGGCCATCTGCTCGATATCGTGACGGCGACCGAAGCCGCCGTGCGTGCGGTCGTGCGGCCGGACAAGATCAATCTCGCCAGCCTTGGCAATGTCGTGCCGCACCTGCACTGGCACGTGATTCCGCGCTGGGCCGACGACAGCCATTTCCCGGCGCCGATCTGGGCGGCGGCTCAGCGCCCCGTGCCGGCGCGTGCGCAGCCGGCGAGCGCGGACCTGGCAGCCGCACTTGTCTCCAAGCTGGGAAAAAGCCAATGACCATCGACCTCCCCTCTACCGGCACCGAACACCCCCCGCTGTTTGCCGACCTGGAGCAATGCCGCGCCTGGCAGAAGGCGCTGCCGCTGACGAATCCCGGCCAGGCACAGGCCTACCTTGCGAGGCAGCTGGGCCTGCTCAACCGCTTCACCGTGGCTGCGGAGGTGCGCCTGGCGATGCTCGAAACGCTGCGCGAGACGATCCATTTCGTCCAGGTCGAGGGGGCGAAGAAATTCTCGGGCAAGCCCTTGCCGCTGGCCGAGACGGAACAGGCGGCACTCGACGCGGTGCATTCCCTTTGGCAGGCGCAGGCGACCGGCTATTTGCGCTGCCTCGATGCCTGCCTGGCCGGCGATGCCGGCGTGAGTGTTCAGGCCGCCCTGGTCTGCCAGCGCGTGCTGGCGGCGCTCGCAGACGACCATGCCGACCAGTTGCGCGCCGGCAGGCAGCCGGACAGCGCCCACTGGCGTCTCGCCCATGCGGCTTATGCCAGCGCCGAAACGCTCGGCGTGGCGACGCTGGCCGTCGAGGACGGGCAGCGCGAGGGCCAGGCGCCGACGGCGCTGGCCGCCTATGCCGAAATCATGCTGCTGCACACGGCCGGCCTGCACGAACTGACGGCGCGCCAGCAGGGCTGGGTGATCCGCTGGGCACGCCGCTGGTCGGGCAAGCTGCAGGTGTTGTCGGCCCCGCCGCCGGAGGATGTGCCGGCGTTGCCGCTGTGCGTCGATCTGGACAGCGAAGAGCCGGCGGGCTTCAAGCCGCAATCCGGCCCGGGCGCGCGCTGGCTCGATACTGCCGGCCTGCGTCAAAGCCTCAACAAGCGTGCGAGCCTGCTGGCCGAGGGCGGCGAGGAGAACACGCCGGCCAGGCTCGGCCTCGGCGACGACTGCCCCCAGCCGGCCTGCGGTGAAATATTGCGCCGCGTCTACCTGCGCTGGATCAAGGGCGGCATCCGGCGCCGCCACGACCGCCATCCGTTTGCCGGCTCCTGCCGCTTCGTCGTCGGCGTCGAGGCCATCCACTATTACCTGTCCGGTCACCAGCCTTTCCAGCCGCCGGGCAGTACCAATCACGACAAGTTGCGCCGCGAGCGGGAGGAGATCGCCACCTTCGGACGCGTCGCCCCCCGCTTCAAGGACGACCATAGCCGCAACCAGGGTTTTCAGCTCGAAAGCTGGGAGATCGCCGAAGACTGGGCCATGCTCGACCAGTCGAGCGGGGGCCTGCGGCTGGTGCGCTCTCTCCAGCAGCCGGGCGGACGCTTCAGCATCGGCAACCTGGCCGCCGTGCAGCCGGCAGGCAGTTCCGGACTGTTGCTCGGCATGGTGCGCTGGGCGCTGGTCATCGGCGACGACCTGGCCGCCGGCATCCAGCTTTTCCCCGGCAAGCCGGTTCCGGTCGCGGTGCGCGGTACCGGGGTGATGGCGACGAAAGAGGCATATCGGCCCGGCTTCCTGTTGCCGCCGGTTGCGGCGCTCAACCAGCCGGCCAGCATCGTGCTGCCGTCGGGCGGTTTCAAGCCGAACCGCATCGTCGAAGCATGGACAAAGACGGACACCGTGCGGGTCAAGCTCAAGGAACTGCTCGAGCGCAGCGCCGATTTCGAGCGTGCCGCCACCGAGCCAGCCGACTGATTCAGGCGCGCCGCATCCGCAATTCCGCCCGCAGCAGGTGCTTCAGCCCGCCGACGGTTGCGCCAGCATGGCGGTGAACTCTTCCGCCGCCACGGCCCGGCTGTAGAGGAATCCTTGCGCCTGCTCGCAGGCGCGCGCCTGCAGGAGGCCAGCTTGGTCGGCCGTTTCGACGCCTTCGGCCACCACCGAGAGACCCAGGCTGTGCGCCATAGCGAGGATTGCCTCGACCAGCGCGCGGTCGGCCGGGTTTTCCGCCATGTCGCAGATGAAGCCCTTGTCGATCTTGACGTGATGCACGGGGAAGCGCTTGAGGTAGGCCAGCGAGGAATAGCCGGTGCCGAAATCGTCGATGGCCAGTTGCAGGCCGGCCTTGCCGGCGGCGACGAACCATTCCTGGATGGATGGGGAGTCGGCCAGCAGTGCGCCCTCGGTGATCTCGAGCACGATGTTGCGCGGCGACAGGCCGTAACGCTCCAGGGTGGCGAGGATGCATGTCATCGAAAGCGCCTCGGGCAGCTGGCGCACCGAGACGTTGATGGCGAGCGTCAGCCGATGGCCGGCATCCTGCCAGGCGGCGAGCTGGCGGCAGCCGGTCTCGAATACCCAGTTGCCGATTTCCCGGATGAGGCCGGTTTCCTCGGCAAGCGGGATGAACTTTTCCGGGCTTACCTGGCCGCGCTTGCCGTGCTGCCAGCGCAGCAGGGCTTCCGCGCCGACGATCGCGCCCGTGGCGAGGTCGATCACCGGCTGGTAATGCAGCCTGAACTCGTTGCGTGCCAATGCGCCGCGCAGGTCGGCTTCGAGCGCGCGGCGCTCGATCGCGGCCGTGGTCATCGCCAGTTCGAAGAACTGGGCGTTGTTGCGCCCCGCCCCCTTGGCGCGATACATCGCCAGGTCGGCGTTGCGGAAAAGCGTTTCGATGTCGTTGCCGTCGTCGGGGAAAAGCGTGATGCCGATCGAGGCGCCGATGTGGATCTCGTGGTCGTCGAGCAGGAACGGCTGGGTCATCTGCGCGATGATCTTCTCGGCGACGATGCCGGCATCCGCGGCATCCGCGATGCCGGCCAGCAGCACGACGAATTCGTCGCCGCCCTGGCGCGCGATGGTGTCGGTTTCGCGCACGCACAGGCGCATGCGCTCGGCGACCATCTGCAGCAGGCGGTCGCCGATGGCGTGGCCGAGGGTGTCATTGACCTGCTTGAAGAAATCGAGATCGACGAACAGCACCGCGATGCGCAAGTGTTCGCGCCGCGCCTGTTTCATCGCCTGGCCGAGACGCTCGGTCAGGAGTGCGCGGTTGGGCAGGTCGGTGAGCGCATCGTAGTTGGCGCGGTAAGCGATTTCGGCCTCGCTGCGCTTCTTCTGGGTGATGTCGATGAACAGCGAGACCAGCTCGGCGATGCCGCCTGCGGCGTCTTTCATCGCCGAGATGATCTGCCAGACCGGGAAAATCTCGCCGTTCTTGCGGCGGTTCCAGACTTCGCCTTCCCAGCGCCCGTTCTTTTGCAGGCTCTCCCACATCTCCGCATAGAAGTCGGCGCCATGGCGGCCCGACTTGAGCAGGCGCGGCGTCTGGCCGACCGCCTCGGCTTCCGTATAGCCGGTGACGACCGAGAAAGAGGGGTTGACGCGCTTGATGACGCCCTTGGCGTCGGTGATCATGATCCCCTCGCTGGTGGCCTCGAACACCGTCGCCGCCTCGCGGATGGCGCGCTCCGCCGCGACGCGCTCGGTGACATCCTGGATCAGCGCCATCAGGTTGCGCCGGTTGCCGTTGTCGCCGACGGGCATGGCGACCATGTCGTAGCTGTGTCCTTCGACGGGCGGGGGCTGCAGGCGCACCGTTTCCCCATGGTCGATCACCCGGTCGAGCGGGCAGAAGGCGCAGGGCTCCTCTTTGCCAAAGATGGCGAGGTGGCAGGGAAGGCCCGTCCCCCGATGGACATGGCGCTCCTGCAGGTTGCGGCTCGCATAGAGCAGCCGGAATTCCGCATCGACGATGTAGAGGCCGATGTCGCTGCTCTCCATGGCCTCGATCATGGCGCGCCAGCGTTCCTCGGCTTCCTTGACGGCGATTTCGCGCACGCGCAGGGCGATCGCCAGCAGGTTGAAGTCCTCGGCGAGGGCGCCGAATTCGTCCTCGGAGTACAACTCGATGGGCTTGTCGATGCCGCCGTGGATATAGGTATGCACGCCGTCGCGCAGGGTTTCGAGGGGAGAGTTGATCCAGCGCCGCGTCAGCCAGCCGGCCAGCGGCATGGCCAGCAGGAGCGTGCCGGCCAGCACCGCCAGCACGATGGTCTGCATGCGCCTTTGTTCTGCGTTCACAGTGGCGCGGTCGATTGCGGCGAGCAGCCAGGCGGTTTCATTGCCGACCAGCGGCAGGGCTGCGGCAGCGTAAAAATAATGGCCGGCTGCGTGCGGCGACCCGTGCGGCGGTTGGGTGCCGCGCAGTGCACGCAGCTCCGGTGCGCGGGAAAAATCCGCTGGCGTCAGGCCGTAGGGGTTGCCTGGGTCGAAATCGCCACTGAACAGCAGGTCGACGCTGATGTTGCGCGGGGCTGCCAGCCTGTCGAGATTGTCCTTGGCGAGCGGCATGGCGGCGCGCAGCCAGCCGACGGTGCGTGTCGCCCCGCCCCGTTGCCGCTTCACCGGGGCAATCGCCTCGATGATCAGTTCGCGCCCGATCCTGTGCGCTTGCGTGGCGGTCGCGTCGGCTTGGCCGAACGCCGCCGCCTCCGCCGGCACGTTCGCGGGCAATGCGCGCGGAACCCAGTCGTCGCTGCCGGCCGTCGTGCCGAGCGTCCGGTAGCGACCTTCCTCCCAGGTCGCGAACCCTGCGTAACCTGCAGCGCCTGCGCGGTCGGCACCCCGGGCGTACGCGACGATCCGGGCGTTGCCGTCGTAGGCGGCGATTGCCTTTGCCTCTCCGGCTTCGACGGCTTCGAGCAGTTCGAGCGCCAACAGCTTCTTTTCTTCGTCGCGGCCCAGGGAGCGGCTGCCCGCCTGGGCCGCATCGTCGGTGATGTGGCCGAGCGTCGTGACGGACTCCCTGCGCTTCGCAAGTCCTTCGGCGTTGGCGGAGAGCTGCTTCTCGAGATCGGCGACGAAGCGGCCGATATCCAGGAGCACTCCGTGCGTCTCGTGTCCGGCGCGTTGCTCATGCCGCATGTCGATGATCCACGCCAGCGCCAGCGCGACCAGCAACAGCGCGCCGGCCAGGGAGCCGGCGAGCAGGATCTGGAGCTTGCGGCGGACGCTCAGCTTCATCGTGTTAATGGAGCGGAACGGCAGGCGGCCTGGATTTCATGACGTTTCAGAGAGGAAAAAAGCACGCAAATATATCCGTTTCCGCCCGATTTGCGGCGCTTGGGGCGTCAGGCGACGGGGCGCGCCAGGGACCGTTCTTCCTCCGCCAACGGCTCCAGCCAGCTCAACTGCTGCGCCAGCACTTCGACCGTGGCTTCAGACGCGTCGCCGCTGCGCCGGGCGAGGCGGCGGAACAGCTCTTCGCGCGGGGCTTGCGGAGCGAGGATGGCGAATGGCACGCCGAGCCGTTCCGCGAGTGCGCGCAAGGCCTTGCGCTCGGCGCGCTTGAGGAAGGCGGCATCGACGATCGCCGACCAGCCGGCGCGCAGTGCCAGTTCCGCCAGTTCGGCCAAGCGCGCGTAGGTGCGGGCGGTGGCTTCGGGCGTATAGATCGCTCCGCCGCTGGCTGCATCGGCGGCGAGGCCGAACAGCCGCTTTCTTTCCACGTCGGAACGGAAACGCACCGTGTCGAGAAAGTCGGCGCCGGCGAGACGGCGGCCGGATTCGAACGTCTTGCCGCAGCCGGAAGGCCCGAAGGTGATCGTGAGGGTCGGCTGCGGTTGGACGGCGAGCCTGGCCGCGAAATCGAGGTAGATATCGGCATCCTTGACATCGCCGCGGATGCCCGCGACCTTGGCGCGCACCATGGCGCGATAGACGAGATAGAAGCGCAGCACGACAAGTGCAGCGTGGTCGCCGCTCCAGGTCAGCCAGGCGTCGAGCAGCCACGTGGCCAGGCCGGGCTGGCCGTGCTCAAGCAGGTCGAGCAGGGTGAACGCGATCTCGTTGGCGACGTCGATCCAGCGGAAGCTCTCGTTGAATTCGATGCCGTCGAAGGGCGTGATCCTGCCGTCGAGCAGCACGAGGTTGCCGAGGTGCAGGTCGCCGTGGCCTTCGCGGATGCGGCCGGCCGCCTTGCGGTGCGCGAAATCGGCTGCATGGCGCACGAACTCTTCCTGCGTCCACTGCCGCAGTGCGGCCAGCCGGGCGAGTGCGTCGGGATGGAGCCGCTCGAGTTCCTCGAAGTTCTCCAGCGCGTCGGCCAGAACCGTCTGCGGCGCGCCGAGCGGGCTGTGCTGCGGGGCGACGGCAGCCCGTGCCTGGAAGGCGGCGAAGTCGCGGGCGAATTGCGTGAGCTGCGCGGCGGTCAGCTCCCCGCGTTTGCAGACGTGGTCGAGCCGCAGCGCCTCGTCGAAACGACGCATCTTGACCGCCGGCTCGCCGGCCAGTTCCACGACCCCGAGATACAGGCCGGGTGCGAAGCGGCGATTGAGGCGCAACTCGGCCGCGCAGCAGGCGCGGCGTTTTTCCGGGGTGCCGTAGTCGAGAAAGGGCAGCGTCACCGGCTTCTTCAGCTTGTAGGCGAACTCGCCGGCGAGCAGCACCCAGGAAATGTGCGTCTCCACCACCGCGATGCCGGCGGGGTCGGGCAAGGCTTGGATGAAGGAAGTCGGCGCATCCGGCATAATGACAATTATGGCCCCCCACGCTCGCAAAGACAGCTCGCTGCCCCCCACGGGGGGGTGGATGCCTCCTTGGGACTGCCCGACGGAGGCATCATGACCCTCACCGAACTTCGCTACATCGTCGCCCTGGCTCGCGAACGGCATTTCGGCCGCGCGGCGGAAAAATGCTTCGTTTCGCAGCCGACCCTGTCAGTGGCCGTGAAGAAGCTGGAGGAAGAGCTGGGCGTAATCCTTTTCGAGCGCGGCCAGAGCGAGGTGAGCATGACGCCGGCCGGCGAGCCGATCGTGCGCCAGGCGGAGAAAGTGCTGGCCGAGGCGGCGCGCGTCAAGGAACTGGCCGAGACCGCCGGCGATCCCCTGGCCGGCCCGCTGCGCATCGGCGCGATCTACACCATCGGTCCCTACCTGCTGCCGAAGCTGGTGCCGCTGATTCGCGCACGTGCGCCGAAGATGCCGCTGATGATCCAGGAGAACTTCACGACCAAGCTGCTCGAGGCGCTGAAGAGCGGCGAACTGGATGTCGCCGTGCTCGCGCTGCCGGTGCAGGAGCCGGGCCTGGTCGCCCAGCCGGTGTATGACGAAGCCTTCCGGGTGCTGGTGCCGGCACAGCATCCGTGGGCGAAAGAGAAGGTCGTCGCGCCGGAGCACCTGCTCGACGAACCGCTGCTGATGCTCGGTCGCGGCAACTGCTTCCGCGAGCAGGTGCTCGACCTCTGCGCGCAGGCCGGTATCGGTGGGCCGCAGGTGCTGGAAGGGTCTTCGCTCGAAACCATCCGCCTGATGGTCGCCACGGGCGTGGGCATCACCGTGATGCCGGCGACCGCGGTCGATACGTTGCCGCAGGACGACCCGCTGCTGCGCGTGCGGCCATTCACCGAGCCGACGCCGACGCGCCGCGTCGGGCTGGTGTGGCGCGCCAGCTTTCCGCGCCATCAGGCCATCGACCTGTTGCGCAAGGCGCTGCTCGATTGCAATCTGCCCGGCTGCAAGCCGGTGAAATAGCCCTTCGCTATTGCGGAAATTGACACAATCCGTTGGCCATATGAACGGCCACGGCGCAGAATGACCCCATTGCAAACGGAAACGTCACGAAAGGAGCCAGCCATGAAAACAAAGCAGAAAACCGCCCGCATCGATATCGGCATCGCCGAGGCCGACCGCGCGAAGATCGCCAAGGGCCTGTCGCACCTGCTTGCCGACAGCTACACCCTCTACCTGATGACGCACAACTTCCACTGGAACGTCACCGGGCCGATGTTCAACACCCTGCATCTGATGTTCATGGGGCAATACACCGAACAGTGGACTGCCCTCGACATGATCGCCGAGCGCATCCGCGCCCTCGGCCACCCGGCGCCCGGCACCTACAAGGAATTCGTCAAGCTCGCCTCGATCAAGGAAGCGGAAGGCGTGCCGAAGGCGACCGAGATGATCCGCCTGCTGGTGGCGGCGCAGGAAGCGACGGCGCGCACCGCGCGCGAGCTGTTCCCGCTGCTCGACAAGGCCAACGACCAGCCGACCGCCGACCTGATTACCCAGCGGCTCGAGGTGCACGAGAAGACGGCGTGGATGCTGCGCAGCCTGCTGGAAGAGTGATGCGGGTTCGGTAGGCAGCCAGGCGCCGTCCCGCCGGCGCCGACTTTTTAACCAAAGCGCAGGAGCAGCCAGTCGACGATGTCCTGCGCCGGTTTTTGCCAGTCGGCCTCGAGCATCAGGCCGTGGCCCATGCCCGCGTAGATCGTCGCTTTGGTGCCGTAGCTGCGCGCGGTCATCTCGACCAGTGAGGCGGCGATGATCAGGTCGTGTTCCGCACCCGCAATGAGCAGGTCGGCGCTGCCGTTCGGCAGGTGGGCCAGCGCGCGCGCGGTGTGCGGCAGGTTGAAGAGGGTCATGTCCCAGATGGCGCGGTGGGATTCCGGTTGCGACAGGCGGTAATAGCGCATGAGGTCGTCGACCGCGACCGGCTGGGCGAACAGCGCCTCGCGCAGGCTGTCGAGCGCGACCTGGCCGCCGTTCATCAGGCGGTTGAGATCGACCAGCAGCCCCGGCTTGCCGAAGAACATATTGACGGCCGAGATGGCGAGCCCCTGCGGCGGCACCGAGCACATCAGCACGGCGGCGGGGGCGGCGTGCTTCTCGAGGTATTTCTGCACGACGAAGCCGCCCATCGAATGGCCGATCAGCACGGGCGGCGCCGGCAGGCCGGCGACGGTTGCGGCGACATCGTTCACGTAATCCTCGATCGAATAGCTGTCGAGGTGGTCGCGCCGCCGGCTGCCGCCGTGTCCGGACAGGCTGAGGGCGTGTGTCTCGAAGCCCGCGGCGGCGAAGAAGGGCAGGTAATGCTCCTGCCAGCACCAGGCGCCGGCGTAGGCGCCGTGGATGAACAGCAGCGGCGGCATGCCGGGGCGTGCGCTGGCGGGAGTGCAGCTGAGCACTTCCAAAGCTTCGGTGTGGACATTTTTCATCCGCGGATTTTATTGCGCCGCAACGGCGGCGCCGCAGCTTGCGCCGATTATCTCAATGCATCGTTCTGGATAGTTCCCAGATGCGGTTCCAGTAGGCCGGTTCGATTGCCGTCGGTGGGCGATCGGCATAGCCGCGTATCGCATAGGCGGCACGGGCGGCGGTATCACGCCGCACCGGATCGCGATAGAGCGTGCCATGGGCGCCGATGAAGGACACGACCTGGCGCGGCGCGGCCGTGCCGCGCGGGCTGGCGACGACGAAGGCGGTTTCGCGGTTGGCGAGGCGCACCAGCGTGCCCGGCGGGAAGTGGCCGGTTTCGCGGCGCCAGGCGTCGAACAGCCGCGGGTCGAGGCATTGGCGGCTGCGCGCCAGCAGCCAGTAGACAGCCTCGCGCGGCGACTTGGCCGGGCGGCAACGGTGCGGCGCGACGAGGGCGCACCACATGTCTGCCAACTTGAGGATGCGCGCCTCGATGCAGATCTCCTCGCCGCGCAGGGCGCAGGGATAGCCGCTCCCGTCCATGGCTTCGTGATGCTGTGCCACTGCCTGAATCCAGCGCAGGTCGGCGCCGGGCGAATCGAGCAGCAGCTTGGTCACGAGAATCGGGTGGCGCGTCAGGGCGAGACGCTGGGCGGCGCTCGGAGAGGCTTTGGGTGCCGCGAGGTCGTCCTGCAGGTCGAAAGAGGAGAGATTCATGATCAGTGCCGCCTTCGCCACAGCGAGTTGGCGGATGGGATCGAGTCGGACGGCCTTGGCGATGTGCAGGCCGACGATGGCGGCGAAGAAGGCATGGCGCATCGAGGAGCTGGCGAACGGCAGATGGCGGCCCATGCCCAGGCTGACACGCGGCGCGGAATGGACGAGGCGGACGAGCTCGGCCGCAACCGTGCCGAGCGCGGCGACATCCTGCGGCGTACAGGACCAGGCTTCGACACAGTCGACATAGGCGTCGGCGATGGCCTGCAGACGGGTACAGGGCGGGGCGTCCGTCTGCCGCGGCGGGCGGGCGGCAACCCCGAAGGGAGTGATTGCAGTATTCATGCACGCCTTCCAGCAACTTTCCTGCCATGCGGCGGAATGGCCCGCAGGGAGGGCGTTCAGGCTAGGGAGCGGAAACGGCGAGAGTTCGGGAAGGCAATGCGGAGGCAAATATTGCCGCGTCGCCTCTTGGCGCCGTCCCGCCGGCGCCGACTTTTCCTGAACGGCGCCCGCTTTCTTTACAAGGCGGCGAGCGCCTCGTCGGGCGTTATGATACGGAACAGGTGCTCGAGCCGCCGGCCGCGCCGCAGCCTGAGCAGCATCTTGTCGGCGGTGACGAGCCAGTCGGCCGCGCCGTCGCGCGCGAGTTCGAGGAACTTCTGGTCGTCCCGGTCCTGGCATTTCGGCAAGGGGGCGGCTTCCTGCGGCACGGCCTCGATCATCTGCACGAGCGCAAGATAGTCTGCATAGGCGGCTGCCTGGCGCGCGGCGCTGAGGTCGAACAGCGGATAGCCGAGCACGCGCCGGTATTCGGCCAGGCAGGCGGCGCTGGTCAGCGCCTGCCAGCGTCCGGCGGCGACTTCGCCGCGCAACGGGGCAAAGCGGCTGTCGGCGAAGATGAACAGCGAGAGCAGGACGTTGGTGTCGAAAACGACGCGCAACGTCCCGTCCGCCATTACGACGCCTTCTTGGCGTCGAGCCGGAACTTGACGTAGGAGCCGGGGGCGTCCTCCAGCACCTTCAGCTTGCCCTTGGCGGGGTCGCGTGCCGGCACCGTTGCGTCGTTCTGCGCGGTCACCCAGGCCTGCCAGTCGGTCCACCACGAACCTTCGCTCTGCTTGGCGCCTGCGAGGAAGGCTTCGGCCGTTTCCGGCAGGGACTTGGCGGGGTTGTGCCAGTAGCCGTACTTGTTCGCGGCGGGCGGGTTGACGATGCCGGCGATGTGGCCGGAGCCGCCGAGCACGAAGCGCGTCGGGCCGGCGAAGCGCCGGGCGCCGAGATAGGTGCTCTGCCAGGGCGCGATGTGGTCCTCGATCGTCGAGATGAAGTAGGCGGGGATCTTGATCTTGCCCAGGTCGATCTCTTCGTCGACGAGGACGATGCCGCCCGGCTCCTTGAGCAGGTTCTTCATGTACATGTTGCGCAGGTAGAAGCTGTGCATCGCGGCCGGCATGCGCGTCGAGTCGGAGTTCCAGTAGAGCAGGTCGAAGGGGAAGGGATCCTTGCCCATCAGGTAGTTGTTCACGACGAAGGACCAGATCAGGTCGTTGGCGCGCAGCATGTTGAAGGTGCCGCCCATTTCGCTGCCTTCGAGATAGCCGCGCTCGCTCATCTTCTTCTCGAGGCTGCTGACCTGCTGCTCGTCGATGAAGACGCCCAGCTCGCCGGGGATCGAGAAGTCGAGCATGGTGGTGAAGAAGGTCGCGGAGGCGAGGCGCTTGTCCTTTTTCGCCGCCATGTAGGCGGCGGTGGTGCCGAGCAGCGTGCCGCCCAGGCAGTAGCCGGCGGCATTGATCTCCTTCTCGCCGGTCTGCTCGCAGACCTTTTCGATCGCGGTCAGCGTGCCTTCGAGCAGGTAGTCCTCGAAACTCTTCTGCGCGAGCCTCGCGTCCGGATTGACCCAGGAGATCGTGAACACCGTATGGCCCTGGTCGAGCGCCCACTTGATGTAGGAGTTCTTCTCGCGCAGGTCGAGGATGTAGTACTTGTTGATCCACGGCGGCACGATCAGCAGCGGGCGCTTGAACTGCGTCTTGGTGGTCGGCGTGAACTGCAGCAGCTGGATCAGGTCGTTCTGGAACACCACCTTGCCGGGCGTGGTGGCGACGTTCCTGCCCAGCTCGAAGGCTTCGGTGTCGGTCATGCGCACGCGCAACTGGCCGTCGCCGTGCTCGATGTCGCGCAGCAGGTTGTTGAAGCCCTTGAGCAGGTTCTGGCCGTGCGTCTTCACCGTCTCGCGGAAGACTTCCGGGTTGGTGTGGGCGAAGTTGGAGGGCGACATCGCATCGATGAACTGGCGCGTGAAGAAGTTAACCTTCTGCTGCGTCTGCGTATCGAGGCCCTCGACGCAGCAGACGGCATCGTGGATGTGGCGCGCGGTGATCAGGTAGGACTGCTTGATGAAGTCGAACATGAAATGCTCTTCCCACTGCTCGTCCTTGAAGCGCTTGTCGCCCCGCGCCGGGGCGGCGACGGGTGCGGACTCCATGCCCATGAAGCGCAGCATCGAGTGCTGCCAGAGCGAGAAGTAGTCCCACACCAGGTTCATCTGCGCCTGCGCCAGCTTGTAGGGGTTGGCCAGCATCTTGGCCATCATGTCCATGAAGGCGGCGGCCACGCCGAGCTCGTCGTTCGGCGCGGCGACGCCGTGCTTCATCTGGCGCTGGATATGCTGGTGCAGCAGCTTCGATGCGCGCTGCGCCACTTCGGCGTAGGTCTGGGCGACCTCCTGCGGATCGGGCATTTGGGGCTTGGCGGTTTCCTCTGCGTGCGACATGTCACTTCCCTCCGGTGATCTATTGTCATTCCTCCGCCGCGGGGCGGCGGGCGTAGCGATGGATGCCGTTCTCGAAGGTGCGCTCTAGGCGGCGCTGGTGTTCCAGGTAATTCAGGTGGGCGATCGCCTCGCCCATGGCGAACATGGTCTGGTGCGGATCGGTGATCTCGCGCGAGAAGAGCACCGGCAGCAGTTCGGCGGCGGTCTTCGTGCCGTGCGCGCAGGCGATCAGCAGGTCGTCGCAGCGCGCTGCGTGGTGGGCCTTCAGTTCGGCGACGCGCGCATGCAGGCCGACGAACGGGCGGCCGTGCGAGGGCAGCACCAGGGTGTCCGCCGGCAACGCGGCGAGCCGGTCGAGCGAGTCGAGGAACAGGCCGAGGGCGTCGATCTGCGGGCTGGCGGCAAAGGCGCTGATGTTGGTCGAGATACGCGGCAGCAGCATGTCGCCGGAGATCAGCACGCCCAGCGCGGCGCAGTAGAGGCTGGCATGCTCGGGTGCGTGGCCATGGCCGACGATCACCTGCCAGTCGCGCCCGCCGATCTCGATGACGTCGCCGTCGAGCAGGCGGTGGAAGGTGACGGGCAGCGCCGGTACGCCGCGCCGGTAGGCGTTGCCGCGCCCCAGCAGCGCGGCGCAGGGTTCGGGAGAGAGGCCGTGGCTGCGGAAATACTCGACCATCGTTTCGGTGCCGAACGGGGCGGTGCCGGCGTGCACCAGGTGGGCAAGCAGGAACTCGCCTTGGGTCATCCACAGCGGTGCGCCGGTTTCCGCTTCCAGCCAGGCGGCCAGCCCGAGGTGGTCGGGGTGGAAATGCGTGACGATCTGGCGCTTCAGGCGCCCATTGTCGGCAACTGAGGCGAGCACCGACTTCCAGGCATCCTTGACCGGATCGAGCGCGATGCCGGTGTCGACCGCGGTCCATCCGGCACCGTCGGCCAGCAGCCAGAGATTGATGTGGTCGAGTGCGAAGGGCAGCGGCATGCGCAGCCAATGCATGCCCGGCGCGACCTCGAGGGTGGCGCCGGTGGCGGGGAGAGTGTCGAAGGGATAGCTGATCTGCATGGCCATGCGGAGCCGGCGTTGCCCGGCATCCGGAAATCTGATTAACTTTGCCGCACCATCATTCGAACGAACCAGCATAGTCTAGCCGAAATCCGGCAACGATGCTGCGCCGCAGCAAAACCGCTCGCCACTTCTCAGGGCCATGACCGAAACCACCTACACCATCACCGAACTGGCGCGCGAATTCGCGCTGACGCCCAGGGCGATCCGCTACTACGAGGACCAGGGCCTGATCACGCCCGGACGTGCCGGCGTGCAGCGCGTTTACAGCAAGCGTGACCGGACGCGGCTGAAGCTCACGCTGCGCGGCAAGCGCCTCGGCCTGTCGCTCGCCGAGATCCGCGAGCTGATCGACATGTACGACACCGCGCCGGAATCCTCGCAGCTCGCCCGGCTGCTCGAGGTGCTGGGCGAGCGGCGCGCGCGGCTGGAGCAGCAGCGCGAGGACATCGAGGCGGTGCTGGCCGAGATCGGCGCCTTCGAGCAGCAATGCCGCAGCCTGCTGGACGCCCGGAAGCCGCGGCGCCGGCGCGGTTGACGTTAACGTAAACGTAAACATAGAATGCCGCGTCGGCCGATAACGGGGGAAGCATGAGCTATGGCATACCACGCGGCGAGGCGAGGTTCGAGCCGCGCGATCCGCATTGGAACGAGAAGGTGAGGGACAGCTTTTCCCGTCAGGGAGTGATGGGGCTGATCGGCGCGACGCTGGCGGACGTCTGGCCGGGCGGCTGCGAGATTCATTTGCCTTACCGCGACGATCTGTCCCAGCAGCATGGCTTTTTCCATGCCGGCATCACGTCGACCATCGTCGATAGTGCCGCCGGCTACGCCGGCTTTTCGCTGATGGGCCCGAATGCAGCGGTGCTGTCGGTCGAATTCAAGATCAACCTGCTGGCGCCGGCCGACGGCGAACTGATGATCGCCACCGGCGAGGTGGTGAAGCCCGGCAAGAATCTCGTCATCACCCGCGGCGACGCCTGGGTGGTGAAGGGCGGCAAGCTGACCCACTGCGCGATGATGCAGCAGACCCTGATGACGATGCACGACAAGTCGGACATGGAGAAGAAGAAATGATCGGATTGAACTTCCACCTCGGCGAAGACATCGAGATGCTGCGCGACACGGTGCGCGACTTCGCCGCCAACGAGATTGCGCCGCGCGCCGCGCAGATCGACCGCGACAACGAATTTCCTGCCGACCTGTGGAGGAAATTCGGCGACCTGGGCCTCCTGGGCATGACCGTGCCCGAGGAGGACGGCGGCACGGGACTCGGCTACCTGGCCCACATCGTCGCGATGGAGGAGATCTCGCGCGCCTCGGCCTCGATCGGTCTTTCTTACGGCGCCCACTCCAACCTCTGCGTGAACCAGATCCGCCGCAACGGCAACGCCGCGCAGAAGGCCAAATACCTGCCCGGCCTGATCTCGGGCGCGCAGGTCGGCGCGCTGGCGATGTCCGAACCGAACGCCGGTTCCGACGTCGTCTCGATGAAGCTCAAGGCCGAGAAGAAGGGCGGCCGCTACGTGCTCAATGGCAGCAAGATGTGGATCACCAACGGCGGCGACGCCGACACGCTGGTCGTCTATGCCAAGACCGACCCGGCCGCAGGCGCCAAGGGCATGACGGCCTTCATCGTCGAGAAGGGATACAAGGGCTTTTCCTGCGGCAGCCATCTCGACAAGCTCGGCATGCGCGGCTCGAACACCTACCCGCTGTTCTTCGACGATTGCGAAGTGCCCGAGGAGAACGTGCTCGGCGGCATCGGCCAAGGGGTCAAGGTGCTGATGTCCGGCCTCGACTACGAGCGTGCGGTGCTCTCCGGCGGGCCGCTCGGCATCATGGCCGCCTGCATGGACGTCGTCATTCCCTACCTGCACGAGCGCAAGCAGTTCGATACGCCGATCGGCGAGTTCCAGCTCATGCAGGGCAAGGTCGCCGACATGTACTCGACCTGGCAGGCGACGCGCGCCTACGTCTATGCGGTCGGCCGCGCCTGCGACTCGACCGACCATGCGCGCACGCTGCGCAAGGATGCCGCCGGCGCGATCCTCTATTCCGCCGAGAAGGCGACCTGGATGGCCGGCGAGGCGATCCAGACCCTCGGCGGCAACGGCTACATCAACGAATACCCGACCGGCCGCCTGTGGCGCGATGCCAAGCTCTACGAGATCGGCGCCGGCACCTCGGAGATCCGTCGCATGCTGATCGGCCGCGAACTGTTCAACGAAACTGCCTGAGAGGAATCGTCATGTCGGATGCCATCGTGATCGCTGCCGCCGCCCGCACGCCGATGGGCGGCTTTCAGGGCGACTTCGCCTCACTTTCCGCCGCCAACCTTGGTGCAGCCGCCATCAAGGCCGCCGTCGAGCGATCCGGGCTGCAAGCAACAGAAGTGCAGGAGGTCGTCATGGGTTGCGTGCTGCAGGCCGGGCAGGGCCAGGCGCCCGCGCGCCAGGCGAGCCTGCAGGCGGGGATGCCGCTGGCCGCCGGCTGCACCACCGTGCATAAAGTCTGCGGCTCGGCGATGAAGGCGACGATGATCGCGTGCGACGCTCTCAAGGCCGGCAGCCAGGACGTGATCGTCGCCGGCGGCATGGAATCGATGACCAATGCGCCCTACCTGCTGCCCAAGGCGCGCGGCGGCTACCGGCTCGGCCACGGCCAGCTGCTCGATCACATGTTCTTCGATGGCCTGGAGGATTCCTACACGGCCGAGACGAAAGGACGCCTGATGGGCACCTTCGCCGAGGACTGCGTCGTCCATTACGGTTTCACGCGCGCCGCTCAGGACGACTTCGCCATCGCCTCCACCAGGCGCGCGCAGGCTGCCGGCGCCGACGGCAGCTTCGACTGGGAGATTGCCCCGGTGACGATTTCCGGCAGGAAAGGCGACGTTGTCATCAAGCTCGACGAGCAGCCCGGCAAGGCGCAGCTCGACAAGATTCCCGGCCTCAAGCCCGCCTTCAAGAAGGACGGCACGGTGACGCCGGCCAACTCCTCGTCGATCTCCGACGGCGCTGCGGCGCTGGTGCTGATGCGCGAGTCGGATGCGGCAAAGCGCGGGCTCCAGCCGATCGCGCGTATCGTCGGCTACACGACGCATGCGCAGGAGCCGGCCTGGTTCACCACCGCCCCGGTCGGCGCGATGAAGAAGCTGTTCGAGAAAACCGGCTGGACGGCGGACAGCGTGGATCTGTACGAGATCAACGAGGCCTTCGCCGTCGTCGCCATGGCGGCGATGAAGGAACTGAAGCTGCCGCACGACAAGGTCAACGTCCATGGTGGCGCCTGTGCGCTCGGGCATCCGATCGGCGCCTCCGGCGCGCGCATCGTCGTCACCCTGCTCGGCGCGCTCAGGAAGTACGGCAAGCAGCGCGGCGTCGCCAGCCTCTGCATCGGCGGCGGCGAGGCGACTGCCATGGCTATCGAGCTGTACTGACATGATCCTCGACGACGACCAGAGGATGATCCGCGACACGCTGCGCGAGTTTGCGCGCGAGCGCCTCGTTCCAGGAGCCGCGCAGCGCGATCGCGACCACGCCTTTCCGGCGGATCTGTTGCAGGAACTTGCCGCGCTCGGCGCCTGGGGAATGGTGGTGACGGAGGAGTGGGGCGGCCCCGGCCTCGACTACGTCTCGCTCGCCGTGGCCATCGAGGAGATCGCCGCCGGCGACGGCGCCACCTCGACCATCCTTTCGGTGCAGAACTCGCTGGTGTGCGGCATCCTCGCCAAGTACGGCAGCGACGCGCAGAAGGCGCGCTGGCTCAGGGGCGCGGCGACGGGAGAGCTGCTCGGCTGCTTCTGCCTCACCGAGCCGCACGTCGGCTCCGACGCCGCCGCGATCAAGACACGCGCAACGCGCGACGGCGACCACTGGGTGCTGAACGGCGTCAAGCAGTTCATCACCTCGGGCCAGCACGCCAAGATCGCCATCGTCTTCGCCGTCACCGACCCGGCGGCCGGCCGCAAGGGCATTTCCTGCTTCTGCGTGCCGACCGATACGAAAGGCTACATCGTCGCGCGCATCGAGGAGAAGCTCGGCCAGCATGCCTCGGACACAGCGCAGATCCTCTTCGAGGACTGCCGCATCCCGGCCGACTGCCTGCTCGGCGCCGAGGGCGACGGCTACCGGATCGCGTTGTCCAACCTCGAGGCCGGCCGCATCGGCATTGCCGCGCAGTCGGTCGGCATGGCCAGGAGCGCGCTCGAGGCCGCCGTCGCCTACGCCAGGGAGCGCGAAGCCTTCGGCAAGCCGATCGTCGAGCATCAGGCCGTCGCCTTCCGCCTGGCCGACATGGCGACGCAAATCGAGGTGGCGCGCCAGATGGTCTGGCATGCCGCGAGCCTGCGTTCGGCCGGCGAACCCTGCCTCAAGGAGGCGAGCATGGCCAAGCTGTTCGCTTCCGAGATGGCCGAACAGGTCTGCTCCGATGCGATCCAGATCCACGGCGGCTACGGCTACGTGAGCGATTTTCCCGTCGAGCGCATCTACCGCGACGTGCGCGTCTGCCAGATCTACGAGGGCGCCTCCGACATCCAGCGCCTCGTCATCGCGCGTGCAGTGACCGCCGAGTGAGGAGGATGACATGAGCGAACCGATCCTGTTCTACTTCGACTTCACCTCGCCCTATTCCTATCTCGCGAGCGAGAAGATCGACGCGCTCGCCGAGAAATACGGCCGCAAGGTGCGGTGGCGGCCGGTGCTGCTCGGCGGCATCTTCAAGGCGCTCGGCACGGTCTCGCTGGTACAGCAGCCGGGCATGGCCAGGTATGCGGTGAACGACTTCGCGCGCTCGGCGCGCTACTTGAATGTGCCGTATGCGCAGCCGGCACAGTTCCCGGTCTCCACCGTGGCACCGGCGCGCGCCTACTACTGGCTGCACGGCCAGGATTGCGCGCAGGCGCGCAAGTTCGCCCACGAGGTGTTCCGCGCCTACTTCGTGGAGGGCAGGAACATCGCCGACACGGAAGTCGTGCTGGCGCTGGCCGAAAAAGTCGGCGCCGGCGGGACGGCGCCGGCAGTCGGCGCGGACAGGACGGCGCTCGAGGCCGGCATGGGCGATCAGGCGGTCAAGGACCGGCTGCGCGCCGAGACCGACGCGGCGATCGCGGCCGGCGCCTTCGGCGCGCCGTGGATCATCGTCGATGGCGAAGCGTTCTGGGGCGCCGACCGGCTGCCGCAGATCGAGCAGTGGCTGGCAACGGGAGGATTCTAGTGAGCGTCATCAAGTCGAATCTCAACACGCGGTCGGAGGAGTTCAAGGCCAACGCCGCCGCGATGCAGGCGCTGGTCGCCGACCTGCGCGAGAAGTCGGCGCAGGTGGCGCGGGGCGGCAGCGAGGACGCGCGCGCCAAGCATCTTGGGCGCGGCAAGCTGCTGGTGCGCGACCGCGTCGATGGGCTGCTCGATCCCGGCGCACCCTTCCTCGAGCTGTCCCAGCTCGCCGCCTGGGGCATGTATGAAGACGGCGTGCCGGCGGCCGGCGTGGTGGCCGGCATCGGCCGCGTCGCCGGCGTCGAGTGCATGATCGTCGCCAATGACGCGACGGTGAAGGGCGGCACCTACTACCCGCTGACGGTGAAGAAGCACCTGCGCGCGCAGGAGATCGCTCAGCAGAACCGCCTGCCCTGCCTCTACCTCGTCGACAGCGGCGGCGCCTTCCTGCCCTTGCAGGACGAGGTGTTCCCCGACAAGGAGCATTTCGGGCGCATCTTCTTCAACCAGGCCAACCTGTCCGCGCAGGGCATCCCGCAGATCGCGGTGGTGATGGGCTCCTGCACGGCCGGCGGCGCCTACGTGCCGGCGATGTCGGACGAGTCGATCATCGTCAGGAACCAGGGCACGATCTTCCTCGGCGGGCCGCCGTTGGTGAAGGCCGCCACCGGCGAGGTGGTGACGGCCGAGGACCTCGGCGGCGGCGACGTGCATACGCGCATCTCGGGCGTCTGCGACCACCTTGCCGAGAACGACCACCATGCCCTCTCGATCGCGCGCCGCATCGTCGCGAACCTCAACTGGAAGAAGCGGATCGGGCTCGAGCTGGCGATGCCCGAGGAGCCGCTCTATGCGCCGGAGGAACTCTACGGCGTGATCCCGACCGACACGAAGAAGCCCTACGACGTGCGCGAGGTGATCGCGCGCCTCGCGGACGGCTCGCGCTTCGACGAGTTCAAGGCGCGCTACGGCACGACGCTGGCGACCGGTTTCGCCCACCTGCACGGCTATCCCGTCGGCATCGTCGCCAACAACGGCATCCTGTTCGCCGAATCGGCGCAGAAGGGCGCGCACTTCATCGAGCTGTGCGCGCAGCGCGGCATCCCGCTCGTGTTCCTGCAGAACATCACCGGCTTCATGGTCGGCCGCAAGTACGAGAACGGCGGCATCGCCAAGGATGGCGCGAAGATGGTGACGGCGGTGTCCACGGCGGCCGTGCCGAAATTCACCGTGCTGATCGGCGGCTCCTTCGGCGCGGGCAACTACGGCATGTGCGGCCGCGCCTATTCCCCGCGGCTGCTGTGGTCCTGGCCGAACGCGCGCATCTCGGTGATGGGCGGCGAGCAGGCGGCGAGCGTGCTCGCCACGGTGAAGCGCGACGGCCTCGAAGCCGCCGGCAAGCGCTGGAGCGCCGACGAGGAGGAGGCCTTCAAGGCGCCCATCCGCGCGCAATACGAAACCCAGGGCCACCCCTACTACGCCACGGCGCGGCTGTGGGACGACGGCGTGCTCGATCCGGCCCAGACGCGCCGCGCGCTGGGCCTCGGCATTTCCGCCGCGCTGAATGCCCCGATTCAACCGACGCAGTTCGGCGTATTTCGCATGTAAACGAGGTATGTAAGGGAGAAGACTCGTGTATCAGAACATCCTCACCGAAACCGATGCCGGGGTCGGCATCGTCACCCTCAACCGGCCGGAGCGCCACAATGCCTTCGACGACACGATGATCGCGGAACTTGCCGACGCGATGGGCAGGATGGCCGGCGATGAGGCGGTGCGCGTCGTGGTGATCTCCAGCACGGGCAAGAGCTTCTGCGCTGGCGCAGACCTCGGCTGGATGCAGCGTGCCGCTGGCTACGGCTTCGAAGAAAACAAGCGCGACGCGGGCGAACTCGCCGAGATGCTGCGTAGCATTGCCGATTGCCCGAAGCCGGTGGTCGCACGCATCCAGGGTCCCGCCTACGGCGGCGGCGTCGGCCTGGTGTCGGCCTGCGACATGGCGGTGGCGACCTTCGACGCGCGCTTCGCGCTGACCGAAGTGAAGCTCGGCCTGATTCCTGCGGTGATCAGTCCGCACGTGATCGCCGCCATCGGCGAACGCTACGCGCGCCGCTACATGCTGACCGCCGAGCAGTTCTCCGCCGCCGAGGCGTACCGGATCGGATTGATCCACGAGATGGTCGCCGACGAGCAGGCGCTCGACGAAGCCGTCGGCGAATGGATCGACCTGCTGCTGAAGAACGGCCCGCAGGCACTGGCCGAATGCAAGGCGTTGATTCGCTCGGTGGCGAACCGCCCGCTCGGCCCGAAGGTGATCGAATACACCGTGGATCGCATCGCCAACGTGCGCGGCTCGCCCGAGGGGCAGGAGGGACTTGGCGCTTTCCTGCAGAAGCGCAAGCCCAATTGGACTGCCTGAAATGTTCAACAAAATTCTGATCGCGAACCGCGGGGAGATCGCCTGTCGCGTCATCAAGACGGCGCGGCGCATGGGCATCCGCACGGTGGCTGTGTATTCGGAGGCCGATGCCGGCGCGCGCCATGTGCGCCTCGCCGACGAGGCGGTCTGCATCGGACCGGCGGCCGCACGCGATTCCTACCTCGTCATCGACAAGATCATCGGCGCCTGCCAATCTACCGGTGCGCAGGCGGTGCATCCGGGCTACGGATTCCTGTCGGAAAACGAGGAGTTTGCCGACGCCTGCGCGGCCAACAATATCGTGTTCATCGGCCCGCCGGTGGCAGCTATTCGCGCGATGGGCCTCAAGTCCGAGAGCAAGAAGCTCATGGAGAAGGCCGGCGTGCCGCTCACGCCCGGCTACCACGGCGACGAGCAGGATGCCGCTTTCCTGAAAAAACAGGCGGACGCGATCGGCTACCCGGTGCTGATCAAGGCGAGCGCGGGCGGTGGCGGCAAGGGCATGCGCGCCGTCTGGAAAGGCGAGGAATTTGCCGAGGCGCTGGCGAGTTGCAAGCGGGAAGCCGCTTCCTCGTTCGGCGATGATCATGTGCTGATCGAAAAGTATCTGCAGCGGCCGCGCCACATCGAGATCCAGGTGTTCGGCGACGCGCACGGCAACTGCGTCTACCTGTTCGAGCGCGACTGCTCGGTGCAGCGACGCCATCAGAAGGTGATGGAAGAGGCGCCCGCGCCGGGCATGACTGCCGAACGCCGCGCACAAATGGGAAATGCGGCGGTCGCGGCTGCCCGTGCCGTCGGCTACGTCGGCGCAGGCACGGTCGAGTTCATAGTGAACCTGGACGGTACCTTCTACTTCATGGAGATGAACACGCGCCTGCAGGTCGAGCATCCGGTCACCGAGATGATCACCGGCCTCGACCTCGTCGAGTGGCAGATCAAGGTCGCCGCCGGCGAGCCGCTGCCGCTGGCGCAGGAGCAGTTGGCGATCCGCGGTCATGCGCTTGAAGCGCGCATCTACGCCGAGGATGCGGATAAAGGCTTCCTGCCGGCTACCGGCAGGCTGATGCACCTCGCGCCGCCGCCCGAGACGCTCAATGTGCGCGTCGATAGCGGCGTCGAGCAGGGCGACGAAATTACGCCGCACTACGACCCGATGATCGCCAAGCTGATCGTCTGGGACGAAAACCGGGAGCGGGCGCTGGCGCGTATGCTCCAGGCGTTGGCCGACTACCGCATCGTCGGCGTGACCAGCAACGTCGGCTTTTTGTCGCGCCTCGTCGCCTGCCCGGCTTTTGCGCGCGCCGATCTCGACACCGGCCTGATCGAGCGCGAACACGATTTCCTGTTCCCCGGCGATGCCGCAGCCGAGCCCCCGCGCGATGCCTGGCTGCTTGTCGCGCTGGCCGAACTGCTGCGAGACCGCAACTACGGTCTTGCGCATGCCGCTGCGAGTGGCGATCCGCATTCGCCCTGGCATCTGAGGGACGGTTGGCGCGCCAACGGCATTTCACGTCGAGAGATCTTGGTGCGCGCTGGCGCTCATGAAAAGCGCGTGACGGCGGCTTATCGAGGCAGCGGTTTCACGCTGCAGCTCGACGGCCAGACGTCGGAGGCGGCCGGCGAACTGCAGCCGGACGGCGCCCTGCGCGCCGCCCTCAATGGCCGGCGACTCAACGCGACGATCATCCCTGCCGGCGAACGGCGCCATGTCTTCAGCGACGGCCTGAGTCACGTATTCGCTGCGGTCGATCCGCTCTACCATGCGGCGGAAGGCGCCGGCGCCGAAGGCGGACTCGTCGCGCCGATGCCGGGCAAGGTCATCGCGCTGCTCGTGGAAGTGGGTGCGCAGGTTGAGAAGGGAACGCCATTAGTTGTGCTCGAGGCGATGAAGATGGAGCACACGTTGCTTGCCCCTGCCGCTGGCAGGGTGAAGGCATTCCACTACGCGGTTGGCGAGCAGGTCGCAGATGGGGCAGAATTGGCGGAGTTCGAACCCTCCAGCTGAAGTCCATGCCCCTGCCGAAGAAAGTCCGCATCGTCGAAGTCGGTCCGCGCGATGGCCTGCAGAACGAGAAGCACCCTGTCGCCGCCGAGACGAAGATCGAGCTGATCGCCCGCCTCGCCGATTGCGGCCTCCCCGCCATCGAGGCGACCGCCTTCGTCTCGCCCAAGTGGGTGCCGCAAATGGCAGATGCCGCCGAGGTCATGCGCGGTATCGAACGCCGCAAGGGTGTGGCGTATCCCGTGCTGGTGCCCAACGAGAAGGGGCTGGAGGCCGCACTCGCGGCCGGTGCGGAGGAAGTGGCGGTGTTCGCCGCTGCCTCCGAGGCCTTTTCGAAGAAGAACATCAACTGCTCGGTGAAGGAATCGCTCGAGCGCTTCAGGCCGGTGATGGCGCGCGCAAAGGAGGCGGGCATCAAGGTGCGCGGCTATGTTTCCTGCGCCCTCGGTTGCCCCTACCAGGGCGAAGTAACGCCCGCCGCGGCAGCCGAGGTGGCCTGGGCGCTGTTCGAATCCGGCTGCTACGAAGTGTCGCTCGGCGACACCATCGGTACCGGCACGCCGGAAAAAACCAAGGCGATGATCGAGACGGTCGCGCGCCGCGTGCCGATCAAGAAGCTCGCCGGCCATTACCATGACACCTACGGCATGGCCGCCGCCAACATCTACGCCTCGCTGCAGATGGGCGTGAACGTCTTCGACACGGCCGTCGGCGGGCTGGGCGGCTGTCCCTACGCCAAGGGAGCATCAGGCAATGTCGCGACCGAGGACGTCGTCTGGCTGCTGAACGGCCTGGGCATCGCCAGCGGCGTGGATCTCGACAAGCTGGTCGATACCGCAGTGTGGATCTGCGCCCAACTCGGCCGCGCGCCGGCGTCGAAGGTCGCGCAGGCAATATTGGCCAAGCGTGGCAACTGAGCGCGCGGGCTGATGGAAACGGAGGAGTTGTACCCTTGCGTCGGCATCTGTCTGCCTGACGAGGATGAAGCGTACTGCATCGGTTGCGGGCGGCCATGGGGAACGCCGCGGCCGAATCCGGGCGCCGTCCCGCCGGCGCCGACTTTTCCTGCGCCAGATGATCCCGCACCCGATCCTGCCTGAAAGCGTCCGCGTCATCGAGCGCGGCTGGCTGTCGTCCAACAACGTCCTGCTCTTCGATGGCGACACGAACGGTGAGGGGGCGACGCTGGTCGACAGCGGCTACGTCGGCCATGCTGCGCAGACTGTAGAACTCGTAACGTCGGCGCTTGCGCCAGAGCGCGGCCAAAAAATTGGACGGTGCCTGGCACGGCTGATCAACACCCATTCCCACTCCGACCACATCGGCGGCAACGCCGCGCTGCAGCGCGCGTTCGGCTGCCGCATCGTCATCCCGGCGGGAATCGAGGAGCACATCCTCAACTGGGACGAGCAGGCGCTGCTGCTTGCTCCCGCCGCCCAACGCAGTGACCGCTTCCGCCACGACGATGTGGTGCATCCTGGCGACATGCTGTCCATGGGCGGGATGGTTTGGCAGGCGCATGCCGCGCCGGGCCACGACATGGATGCGCTGGTGTTCCATTGCCCGGAGGCGCGCCTGCTGATCTCCGGCGATGCGCTGTGGGAGAACGGCTTCGGCGTCGTCTTCGGCGAGCTGTTGGGTCAGCCGGGAGCACTGCAGGCCACGCGTGCGACGCTCGAGATGATTGGGCGACTGTCGGTCGATACGGTGATTCCCGGCCACGGCCGGCCGTTTGGCGACGTCGAGGCGGCTCTTGAGCGTGCCTTCCGGCGTCTGGCCGCGTTCGAGGCCGATCCGTCGAGCATGGCCAGGAACGCTGTCAAGGCCTGCTTCATCTTCAACCTGCTCGACCTGCAGGGCCTGCCGCGCAAGGAACTGGAAGATTATCTCGACCGAGTGCCGTTCTTCCGCATCGTCGCGAATGATCGGCTCGGCATGGATGTGCCGGTGTTGGCCGGCTGGCTGTTGACCGAACTGAAGCGGGGCGGCGCGCTGGTGGAGCGCGACGGCATCCTGTTGCCAACGATGGCAGCGTGAGAAGTGCTGCCGGCGGCCAGTTTCAGCTGGCGATGTTGTTGCGCCGGTTCCCTTCCTTCTTCGCGCGGTACATCGCGCGGTCTGCGGAGGCGACAAGCTCCGATGCCGTTTGTCCGTCCTGAGGATACTGGCTGACGCCGATACTTGCGCCAACTTCGAGTGTCATCGTGCCGTAGGGCACCGGTGGGGTAAGCGCGGTGAGCACCTTCTGCGCCAACAGGCTGGTGTCTTCCGGATGGTGCGTACCCTCGACCAGGACGACGAACTCGTCGCCGCCGAGGCGCGCAACCGTATCGCTTTCGCGCACGGAGGCGCGGATGCGCTCTGCCACGGCGCGCAGCATCGCGTCGCCGGCGGCGTGGCCGTGCATATCGTTGATATCCTTGAAGCGGTCGAGATCGATGAAGAGCAGCGCCAGGCGTTCTTCGTTGCGCCGCGCGCGCGCCAGCGCCAGATCGAGGCGATCGAGGAACAAGCGGCGGTTGGGAAGGCCGGTGAGATTGTCGTGGCTGGCGAGATGGTTGAGCTCGTCCTGCTTCTCATGCAGTTCGGCCACCTGAGCGTCGATGCGCTCCTGCATTTCGGCGAAGCTGCGCGCGAGCACACCGATCTCGTCGCGGCGCTCCAGCGGCAGCGGTTCGCGCTGTTGCGCCGCCGAGAAGCGCTTCACCGCCCCGACGATCTGGTCGAGTGGCCGGGTGATAGCGCGTGCGAGCAGCGCCGCCAGCAGTACCGAGAGCCCGCTGAAGGCGAGCACGATGCGCAGCATGGTGAAGCCGAGCGCGTTGCTTTCCTTGAGGACGTGGTCGAGCGGTTGCGACAGGCCGAGGGTGAAGAAGGCATCCTGCTGCGGGGGGCTGAGCGGCTGCTTGACGAAAGCTGCGACGAGTTCCGGGGTCGTGGTGATGACATGGTCGGTACTGCCGTCGAACAACACCGCCGCGGCGGAAAACTGCTCCTGGACCAGTGCCCGCTGCCCCCGGTCAAAAGCGAATGCGCGAGCGGGATCAGGATGCAAGAGGAAGTCGCCGTTGCGGTTGGTGAGGTAAAGATCGATCCCCGACGGCAAATCCGCCGCCAGTTGCCTGAAAACGCCTTCGAGATCGACGTTGATGACGACCAGTCCGAGCGGTGCGGTGCCCCCGTCCCTGCGCACCTGGGCGGCGAAGACGATCGAAGGCTTGTCCTGGCCTGCATGGGCACCGCGCTCGCGATTGATTGCCGGCCGCGAGATATAGACGGTGCCTGGCGGTTGGCGCAGGGCTTCGAAGACATACGGGTAATGTCCCTTCTCCTGCAGGTCGTCGCCCGTGACGCGCACCAGCCCGTCCGTGTCGCGGTCGACGCGCACACGCTCGATACCGTGGTCATTCGCGTCGATCAGGCGCATCTGAAAAAATTCCGGATTCTCCTGCAGTATCGCGGCGAACAGTGCGGCGAGATGGTTCTCGGCGCGAGTGCGCACCGCCGCGTCGCCGTCGGCGAGGGAATGCGCTGCCTGCGGACTGTTTGCCGCCATGCTTGCGTGCCGCGAGAACGTCTCGATCGAGACGGAAATCTGCCGCACCAGCACGCGCGTGGCCGCCATCAGTTGTTCTTCCGCGGCGCCGACGAGCAGCGTGCGGCTCGAGTTGTAGGCATAGTATCCGGTGAAGCCCGACGCCAGCACGCCGATCACCGCGAGCAGCAGGCCGGTACGCAGTGCGATGCCGATTCTCACGGCAACAGTACCTTTGCCGGCCGGTCACCCGACACGATTCGTGCCCAGAGCTTTTCGCGCTTCGCCACGTCCTCGACCGGTTCCAACCAGTGCAGCTTGCCTTCGGAGCGGTTGCCGGAAGCTGTGGCGATGGTGTTGGACAAGCCTTGCCGGCTGACCAGCAGGCTGCTGACGCTTTCCTCCAATGTGTAATCGATCCAGGCATGGGCCAGCGTGCGATCCTGCGCGCCGCGCGAGATGGCCCAGCAGTCGAGCCAGGCGAGAGCGCCTTCCCGCGGGATGACATAGCCGACGTCGACACCGGCGGCCTTGAGCAATTGCACCTGCTGCATGCCGTAGTTGGCGAACATCAGCGCCGCACCCTGTCTGCGGAACAACCGCACAGACTCTTCCGGCTCGGTGTAAAAGCCCAGGACGTTTCGGCGCAGCGCCACCAGCTTTTCCACATTGCGCTTCCAGTCGCCGGCCGCGATGCCGAATGGTCGCGCACTACCCTGAGCCAGGGCGGCAAGGGAGAAGTTGTGGCTGCCGCCGTTATAGGCCAGCACTCGGCCATGGAAGCGAGGATCCCACAGGGCGCTGATCGAATCGGGCGGCGTGGCGAGCTGGGCGCGATCGTAGATCAGTCCCATTTCGGCATAGGTGTAGGGGATGCCATAGACCTTGCCGTCGCGGGACAGGCGCTCGATGGCGCGGAAACGCGGCAGCTGGCGGCGGGTATTGGGAATCGCCTCTGGGGCGATGGGTTGCACCAGCTCTTTGTCGATATAGCGCTGGAGTTCGGCGGTATTCACGGCAAAGACGTCGAAGTCGGCGCCTTGATTGCTGCTGATCTTCTGCCACAGTGCAGCGTCCGAGTCGATGATGGTGAGTTCGATGCGCCCGCCGAAGCGTTTTTCGAAGGCGCTGACCACGTCGGCATCGACGTAGCCGGGCCACGCCAGGATGCGTAGCACGGGTTCACCCGCCGTGGCCCAGCCGCTGCCCGGGAGCAGCAAGAACGGAATGAGTGCGGTCAGCAACACCCTGCGAAGGTATATGGCCAGATTCATGACTTTTTTGGCCACTTAATGGCGTGGCCTTGAGCGGTCCCTGTTTCCATTAAAGGGGTCGGGGCATGATATACGCAAGTATCGAAGTTATTGCCCCGCTGGCAAGAGGCAGGCGCTGAAAAACCAGGCGCAATGCCTGTTTTCAGCGATGACTTAAAGTTCGGCGATACCGGGAAGGAATACTTCGGTGACCAGCAGCGGACGATTGTTGCGGCAGAAGCGCGAACGGCGGCCCCAAAGTGGCGGCAGTGTCTTCCCGACGGCCGCCTCGGCATGGCGGTGCAGCGGATGATTGATTGGCAGGCGTGCGCTGCGCAGCGGTTCGCGACTGATACCCGGATCGGCGAACAGCGCGGCACCGAGCGGACGGCTGCCGATGGCCCGCGCCATGTGCCACGCGCCGGTGAGGTCGCGCAGCGCGAGCGCACTGTGGGCGAAGACGACGGGTATGCCGTCGGCGATCAGCAGCACTTCGCGCACCCAGGCGTATCGGTGGTGGCGCAGGCCGATCAGCCCGCGCTCGTCGGCGAACGGCTGGTCGAGCGCCTCGCGCAGCACGCGCACCTCGAAGCGGCTGCTGCGGGAGACGATGCGTGCGGTGAGCGAACCCGGATCTGCGAGCCACGGCAGCAGATAGGCGGGCGCACCGGTCATGGCGGGGCGTGGCTTCCAGCGAAAAACCTCGCGGTGCATCGTCTGCGGCGCAACATATTGAAGGGGCGCCGATGCTACCATAGGGCGCGTTTTCCTCATTCCATCCAGCTTTCCACTCATCATGCAGATCGTGCTTATCAGCGGCCTGTCAGGTTCCGGAAAATCCATCGCCTTGAACGTGCTGGAGGACGCCGGCTACTACTGCGTCGACAACTTGCCGGCGCCGCTGCTGTCCGGGCTGACGGGCTACCTGATGCGCGAGGGGTTGCAGCGCGTCGCGGTGGCGATCGACATGCGCGGCGGCGGCGGCTTCGCCTCCCTGCCGCAGCAGATCAAGCAACTGGCCGACAATGACATCGACGTGCGCTTCATCTATCTCGACGCGCGCGACGACGTGCTGATCCAGCGTTTTTCCGAGACGCGCCGGCGCCATCCGCTCGGCAGCGGCGAGATCACGCTGGCCGAAGCCATCGCAAAGGAGCGCGACGCGCTGGAGGCGATCAAGGAACTCGGCCACCATGTCGATACGAGCAACCTGCGGCCGAACGCCTTGCGGGCGATGATCAAGGATTTCGTCGAACTGGACACCGGCGGTGCCGGGCTGACGCTGTTGTTCGAATCCTTCGGCTTCAAGAACGGCCTGCCGCTCGATGCCGACCTGGTGTTCGACGTGCGCTGCCTGCCCAATCCTCATTACGACCCTGTACTGCGTCCCCTGACCGGGCGCGACCCGGCTGTCTGCGATTTCCTTGCGGCGCAACCCGAGGTGCAGAAGATGCTGGTCGACATCCGCCGCTTCGTCGCCGACTGGCTGCCGGCCTACATCCGCGACAACCGCTCTTACCTCACCATCGCTCTTGGCTGTACCGGCGGGCAGCATCGCTCGGTCTGGTTCGCCGAGCGCCTGGCGGAACATTTTCGGGACAGCGCCCGGGTACTGGTCAGGCACCGCACGCTGGTGCAATGAAATCCTGGTTCCCGCTGCTGCGCCCGGGCGACTGGCTGGTCGCGCTGCTCGGCGCGCTGGGCGTGGCCACATCTTTCCAAGTGCTCTGGCAGGGCGGTAAGGCCGAACGGGCGGTGATACGTCTCGACGGCCGCGTCGTGGCAGAGTTTCCGCTTGTCGCGCCGCGGCGCTATGACGTCGCGGGTCCGCTCGGAACGACACAGATCGAGATCGCGCCCGGCAGGGCGCGCGTGCTGTCCGACCCCGGGCCGCGGCAATACTGCGTGCAGCAGGGTTGGCTCACCCGGCCGAACGCGGTCGCCATCTGCGCGCCGAACCACGTTAGCCTGAGCCTTGCCGGCAACGCCGCCAGCCATGACAGCATCAACTATTGAACTGCATGTGACCGAGGCCGACCGGCGCATCGCACGCTACGCCGCCGCGGCGATTGTGCTGACGGTGGCCGAAGCGGCGCTGCCTTCGCCGCTTCCCGGCGTGAAGCCCGGGCTCGCCAACATCGTCGTGTTGCTGGTGCTGGCGCGCCACGGCTGGCGCGATGCGGTGTGGGTCTCGTTGTTGCGCGTCTTCGCCGGCAGTCTGCTGGTCGGCCAGTTTCTCGCGCCGGGATTCTTCCTCTCCCTGGCGGGTGCGCTGACGAGCCTCGTCGTGCTTGCATTCGCGGTGCGCCTGCCCGGCCGCTGGTTCGGCCCGGTGACGGCGAGCCTGCTGGCCGCGTTCGCCCACGTCGCCGGCCAGCTGATCCTTGCGCGCCTCTGGCTCGTGCCGCACGACGGCGTGTTCTATTTGGTACCGATCTTCGCGGCAAGCGCGCTGGTTTTCGGTATCGTGAACGGCCTTATTGTTGCCCGCCTGTTGAAAGAACCATATGCCCCCCCACGCTCGTAACACCGACTCGCTGCCCCCCGCTGGGGGGCGCGTGCCTCCTCGGGGCGGCCCCGCGGAGGCACGATCATGAACAAGACCGTCGCCGTCGCCTGGACCGGAGCCTCCGGCCTGCCCTACGGCCTGCGCCTGGTCGATCGCCTGCTTGCTGCCGGCTGTCGCGTCTGGCTCATGTATTCGCAGGCGGCGCAGATCGTCGCCAAGCAGGAGACGGATCTCGTGTTGCCCGCGCAGCCGCGCGAGGCGCAACGCCTGCTCGCCGAGCGTTTCGGCCTGCAGGGGGATGAGGCCGATCGCCTCGTCGTATTCGGCCGAGACGACTGGAATGCGCCGCCCGCCTCGGGTTCGAATCCGCCGGATGCCTACGTAATCTGTCCCTGCACGATGGGCACGCTGGCTGAGGTCGCCGCAGGCACGGCGAAGGACCTGATCACGCGTTCCGCCGATGTGGTGCTCAAGGAAGGGCGGCCGCTGATCCTCGTGCCACGCGAGACGCCGTTCTCGGCGATCCATCTCGAGAACATGCTGAAGCTGGCGCGTGCCGGCGCGGTGATCCTGCCGCCGAGTCCGGGCTTCTATCACCGACCGCAAGACATCCTCGGCCTAGTCGATTTCGTCGTTGCGCGCATCCTCGACCGCCTCGCCGTGCCGCACGAGCTGATGCCGCGCTGGGGGGAGCCGACAGCATGAGTGCGGCGCTTGAAATCCCGCTGTTCCTCCTCAACACGGTGCTGCACAGCGACGGCCGCATCGAGCTGCGCGTGTTCGAGCCCCGCTACATGGACATGGTGAAGGAATGCCTGCGCGCCGACGCTCCCTTCGGCGTCTGCCTGATCGCGCAAGGCGAGGAGGTCGCCGATCCCTACGCCGCGGATGCGTTGCCACATCCGGTCGGCACGTTGGCGGCCATTGTCGATTGGGACATGCCGCAGCTGGGCATCCTCAATATCGTCGCTCACGGCGGACAGCGCTTCCGCATCCTGTCGAGCCGCGTCGAAAACAACGGGCTGATGCGCGCCCACGTGGAACTGCTGCCCGTCCCTCCGGTCGTGCCGGTCCCGGGCGACTATGCGCGTCTCGTACCGATGCTGCGCTCGCTCATCGATGCACTCGAGGATGCGCCGCCGCAGCCGCACCGCTTCTACGATGCAGCCTGGGTGGCCGACCGCTGGGCGGAGCTCCTGCCGCTACCGCTGCCGCTGCGGCAGCAGATTCTCGAGATGGACGACGGTGCGGCGCGTCTCGACGCGATCTATCGCTTCCTCGAGGAAGAAGGGGAAGATGAAGACGTTCCGGATAGCGAAAGCTAGCCGACCACGCGGTCGGCGACGTCGACCTTGACGGTCGGGCGGCCCAGCACGCAGGCGACGGCTTCGGCATAGTCCCGTGCCCAATCGCCGGGCTCGGCGAAGCGCTTTTCTCCAGCGTACTGGGCGATACCGAGAATCTTGTCGAGCACCAGCGTCTTGCCCATCGGGTTGGTGGGCTCGCACTCCAGAGCCAGCCACTGCTCGTCGAGCCAGCGGCCGGCAGCGGTGCGGTCCTTGCCGCCGTGGGCGATGAGTTCGTATTCGCGGTTGCGGTCGAAGACGACGCAGACGATGCTGGACATGGCGCGACTCCACAGTTGGTTTCGACCCGGCCATTCTAATTCGTGCGTTTCCCACAATTGTCGCCGCGCGGACTTTCTGGACGGCGGCGATTGACAGGCACTGTTCATGACGATAAATTAATGACCTATTAGTCAGTAAATAGTTTTACCTTCGTATGACGCTACCTGCCGTTTCGCCGCAAGCGCTGGGGCGCCGCCGCCGCAAGGAGGCGCGCCCGGCCGAGCTGACCGCCGCAGCCCTCGATTTCTTCGTAGACAAGGGCTATGCCGCGACTCGCCTGGAGGATGTCGCCGCTGCCGCCGGCGTGTCGAAGGGCACGCTCTATCTTTATTTCGAGAACAAGGAAGATCTCTTCAAGACCGTGGTGCGCCAGGGCTTGCTTCCCGCCCTGGCCGAGGGGGAGGCGATGGTCGAGAGATTTTCAGGCAGTTCGGACGAGTTGCTGCGCCAGGTGCTCGCTGGCATGTGGCGGCAGATCGGCTCGCAGCGCATCGGCGGCATACCCAAGCTGGTATTCGCTGAAGCGCACAATTTTCCCGAGATCGCCCGCTTTTACCATGAAGAGGTGATCCAGCGCGGCACTGCGCTGATCCGTAGCGTGATTGAACGCGGCATCGCGCGGGGCGAATTTCGCACGCTTGATGTCGAGGTCGCCGTGTATGTCGTCATCGCGCCCCTGCTGATGCGGATGATCTGGCGGCATTCGCTGGATGTCTGTTCCGCCGCGGGCGTCACCGACGAGCGTTACCTCCCAGAATATTTTGAAGTTCTTGTGCGCGGATTGCGCACCGAAGGCACGAGAAAGGCGAAACGATGAGATACACGTTACTGTGGATGTTGCCCTTGCTAGCCGGATTGGCAGCCTGCGGCGAAAAGGTGCCGCAGGATAAGCCGGGGCAGGCAGTGAAGTTGGTGAAGGCATTGAAAGTCGGCGCCGACGGGACGGCGCCCGAGCATCGCTATAGCGGCGAGGTTCGTGCGCGCGTCGAGACGACGCTCGGATTCCGCGTCGGTGGCAAGCTCGTCGAGCGTTTGGTCGATACCGGCGTGCGCGTCAAGGCCGGCCAGCCGCTGGCGCGGCTAGATCCGGCCGACCAGAAGCTGGCGGCGGCGCAGGCGGAGGCTAACCGGGCGCTCGCCGCGGCTGAGTTGAAGCGCACTCAGGAACTCAAGGAGAAGAGTTTCGTCAGTCAGGCGGTGCTGGATGCGAAGCAGACGGCTGCCGAGGCGGCGACCGCGCAAGCGCAACTGGCCAAGAACCAGGCCGCCTACACGACGCTGACGGCCGATGCTGACGGGGTGGTGGCTGCGGTGCTCGCCGAACCTGGCCAGGTGGTCGGTACGGGACAGGGCGTGTTCCGGCTCGCACGCGACGGCGCCCGAGAAGTGGCGATCAATATCCCCGAAGGACGGATCGGGGGCCTCAAGCCGGGAAGCCCGGCGACGGTCAGCCTGTGGGCCGGCAAAACCTACAAGGGCGTGCTCCGGGAATTGGCGCCGGCGGCAGATTCGGCGACGCGTACTTTTGCTGCGCGCGTCAGCATCGTCGATGCTGATGCTGACGTCGCGCTCGGGATGACGGCGACCGCGAGCTTCGCGCAGTCCGAGGAGCAAGGCAGGGTCATCGTGCCGCTCGCCGCGATTCTGCAGAAAGGTGAAAAGCCGGCCGTCTGGGTAATATCGGCCGATCAGACAGTCAGCCAGCGTCCGGTCGAAATCCTGCGTTACGCTGATGCGGGTGCGGTGCTCAACGGCGGACTGAAGACGGGAGAAACGATCGTCGCCGCCGGCGCCTTTAAACTGACCGAAGGCGAGAAGGTGCGTATTGCCAGTGAGTCCGGCAAATGAAGAGCCTCAACCTTTCCGAATGGGCGCTCAACCACCGGTCGATGGTGCTCTACCTAATCGTCGTATTGATGCTTGGTGGAGCGATGGCCTTCTTCAAGCTCGGCCGCGCCGAGGATCCGGACTTCACCTTCAAGGTGATGGTGGTACGCACGATGTGGCCCGGCGCGACGGCGCGCGAAGTCGAGCAGGAACTGACCGAGCGCATCGAAAAAAAGCTGCAGGAAACGCCTTACATCGATGTGCTGAAGTCGGTGTCGCGTGCAGGCGAGTCGCTGGTGTTCGTTATCCTCAAAGATTATGCGACGAAGACCGAGGTGCCCGAGTCATGGCGGCAAGTGCGCAAGAAGCTCGACGACATCCGCCATACCCTGCCGCCGGGCGTGCAAGGGCCTTATCCCAACGACGAGTTCGGCGATGTCTACGTCAATATCTATGCTCTGACGGGCGACGGATTCGAGTTCGGCGAGCTGCGCAAGGAGGCCGTCAGGCTGGCGCGCGAGTTGCGCTCGGTGGCCGACGTCAAGAAGGTTGACCTGCTCGGCGTCCAGGACGAGAAGATTTACGTCGATGTGGCGACGTCGCGTCTCGCCAGCCTCGGGCTGACCCCTGGCATGGTGGCGGCTGCGCTCGCACAGCAGAATGCCGTGGCACCAGCCGGTTTCGTCGAGACGGCCAGCGATCGAGTGCGTCTGCGCGTCGCAGGGGCGTTCGACTCCGTCGAGGCGGTGAAATCCGCCGATCTTGCCGTGGCAGGCCGCCACTTCCGGCTCGGCGACATCGCCGAGGTAACCCGCGACACGGCCGATCCGCCCAATCCGCGCATGCGCGTCGACGGCAAGGATGCGGTCGGCATTGCCGTCGTGATGGCGAAAGGCGGCAACGTCATCGATCTCGGCAATCATCTCCATGCCGAGATCGAACGTCATACGGCCGACCTGCCTGCCGGTTTGGAAGTAACAACGGTATTCGACCAGCCCAAGATCGTCCAGGTCTCGCTCAAACTGTTCCTGCAATCGCTGGCCGAGGCTCTACTTATCGTGCTGGCCGTGAGTTTCCTCTCACTGGGCTTCCGTACCGGCATGGTAGTGGCACTGTCGATCCCGTTGGTGCTGGCGCTGACTTTCCTGCTGATGCGCGTCTTCGGCATCGACCTGCACCGCATTTCGCTGGGGGCGCTGATCATTGCACTCGGCCTGCTCGTCGACGACGCGATTATCGCGGCGGAAATGATGGTGGTGAAAATCGAGCAAGGCTGGGAGAAATTCAAGGCCGCCACGTTCGCCTATACGTCAACTGCCTTCCCGATGCTGACCGGAACGCTGATCACCGCCGCCGGGTTCACTCCGGTGGGTTTCGCCAAGTCGGGAGCCGGCGAGTATGCGGGCGCAATCTTCTCGGTGACTACGATTGCCCTGCTGGTATCGTGGATTGTCGCGGTGATCTTCACGCCCTACATCGGTTACAAGCTGCTCGACGAGAAGGCACTGCGCAAGTACGGCGAGGAGCATCACGGAGATATCTACGACACGCCGTTCTACCGGCGCTTCCGTGCGCTGGTGGTCTGGTGCCTGCGCCGACGCTGGACCGTGATCGCCCTGACGGCGCTTGCCTTCGTACTCGGCATGGTCGCCTTCAACAAGGGGGTGCAGAAGCAGTTCTTCCCGCCGTCGAACCGCGCCGAGCTTATCGTCGACCTATGGTTGCCGCAGGGTACCTCGCTCAAGGCCACGCAGAGCGAAGTGGAGCGGGTCGAGGCATTACTGGCGGGCGACGACGTGAAGGACCAGATTGCCAACTATTCCTCCTACGTCGGTAACGGCGCACCGCGCTTCTACCTGCCGCTCGATCAGCAGCTGTTCAACGATAACTTCGGCCAACTGGTGATCGTCACCAAGGGCTTTGCCGAGCGTGAAGCGGTGAAGCAGCGGCTTCAGGCCGCCTTTGATGCACCGGATGGCGGTTGGAGCCACCTGCGCACCCGCGTACAGCGCCTCGAAAACGGCCCACCAGTCGGCTACGCCGTGGTGTTCCGTGCTACGGGCGAGGACGTCGATATCCTGCGCAGCATTGCGCACGATGTGGCGGCGGTGATGCGCGGTCATGCCGAGCTGCGCAACGTGCATCTCGACTGGAACGAAAAAGCCAAGAGCGTGCGCGTGGCAATCGATCAGGATCGTGCCCGTGCCCTCGGTGTCACCAGCCAGGACGTCGCACAGGCCTTGCAGGCGCATCAGGTCGGCGTGACGCTGACCCAGTATCGTGAAGGCGACCAGCTGATCGACGTCGTCTGGCGGGCAGGCGGGGCGGACCGCGGCCGCCTCGACCGGCTGGCCGACCTACCGGTTCCCGCCGGCGGGAAATGGGTGCCGCTGGCGCAGGTGGCGCGGCTCGAGCCCGTGCTGGAGGAGGGGCTCATCAAGCGGCGCGACCGTCTTCCCTCCATTGAAGTGCGTGCCGACCTCGCTGTCGATAACGTGACCGGCCCGACCATGTCGGCGCGCATCGATCCCGAGTTGAACGCCTTGCGCACCAAGCTGCCGCCGGGTTACAGCATCAATGTCGGGGGCACGATCGAGGAGTCGGCGAAGAACGAGAATGCGCTCAAGGACGTCTTCCCGCTGATGATCGTCGCCGTGATCACGCTGTTGATGATCCAGCTGCAGAGCATCAAGCGTACCGTGATGGCGCTGCTCACCGCGCCTCTCGGCCTGATCGGCGTTGCGCTGGCCCTGATGCTGTTCCAGGCGCCTTTCGGCTTCGTCGCCAACCTCGGCGTGATTGCACTGATGGGCATGATCCTGCGCAACTCGGTGATCCTGCTCGACCAGATCGAACAGGACGAGCAGGCGGGCAAGCCGACCTGGGACGCGATCGTCGATTCGGCGGTGCGGCGTTTCCGGCCGATCATGCTGACTGCGGCGGCCGCGGTGCTGGCGATGATTCCGCTGACGCGCCAGATTTTCTGGGGGCCGATGGCGGTGGCCATCATGGGCGGACTGATCGTCGCAACCGTTCTGACGCTGCTGTTCTTGCCGGCGCTGTATGCCGCTTGGTACCGAGTGCGGGAGCCGGCGTAGAATCATTGCAATTTCCGTAGTTATCCCCATTTTCGCGAGACATGCCATGACCCACGCCATGAATTTCGAAGTCGCCCGTCACCACATGATCGAGCAGCAGTTGCGTCCCTGGGACGTGCTCGACCCCGCGGTCGTCGACGTGCTGTATGCCGACCACCGCGAGGATTTCGTGCCGGCGCCCTATCGCGCCCTGGCCTTCGCCGACACCGACATTCCGCTCGGAAGCGGCGCGAGCATGCTGCCACCCAAGCTCGAGGCGCATGCGCTGCAGGCGCTGGCCGTCAAGCCGCATGAGCGCGTGCTCGAGGTGGGCACGGGATCGGGCCATATGGCGGCGCTGCTGGCCGCCTGCGCCAAGGAAGTCTGGAGTGTCGAAATCGATCCGGCGCTCGCCGAGCAGGCGCGTGCCAACCTGTCGCGGCGTGGCGTCGCCAACGTCCATGTCGAGGTCGGCGACGGACTGATCGGCCTGGCCGCCCGGGCGCCTTTCGATGTGATCATGGTTTCCGGCGCCGTGCGGGAAATTCCGGTGGCCCTCATCGAACAGCTTGCCAACGGCGGCCGCCTGCTGGCGTTCGTCGGCGAGGCCCCGGTGATCGCCATGCGCCGGCTGACCCGTAATGGCCCAGAAGCCCTGCTTGTCGAGGACATCATGGAAACCGAGGTGCCGGCCTTGCAGCAGGCCTCGGCGATCCAATTCTCTTTCTGAGTTCCAGTCAAGACACAGCATGAAGCAACTGAACGCGACACAGCTGAAGGAATGGCTCGACGAGGTCCAGTCCGGTCGCCGCGCGCCGCCAGTGCTGATCGATGTACGCGAGCCGTGGGAGTTCGACGTCGTGCGCATTCCCGGCGCCAAGCTGATGCCGATGCGTTCGATCCCGGCACGCTACCTCGAACTGCAGCGCGATGCGGAAATCGTGGTGATCTGCCACCATGGCGCCCGCAGCTATCAGGTCGCGATGTTTCTGGAGCACCAGGGTTTCAGCAATGTCATCAACCTTTACGGCGGCATGGCCGCCTGGTCGCGGGACGTCGATCCCTCCGCGCCCACCTATTAACCTTTTCCTTCCGGAGCCGCGCATGAAGTCGCCCCTTTCCGTTTTCGTCGCGCTTGCCTTCGCCGGCACGGCGCCGCTGGCCTTCGCGGCCGACCTGCTGCAGGTGTATCGCGATGCGCAGGGATTCGATGCCCAGTACGCCGCTGCGCGGGCCAGCCGCGATGCCGGCGTGGAAAAGCTGCCGCAGGGCCGCGCCGGCCTTCTGCCGACGATTACCGCGGGCGCGAGTACCAACTGGAACCGCTACGACTATCACCGCCGCAGCGAACCGCCGCTTGATGCAAATTACCGGTACAACACCAACGGATGGAACGTGCAGCTGACCCAGCCCTTGTTCCGCTGGCAGAACTGGAAAGGCTACAAGCAGGCCGAGCTGGCCGCTGCTGCCGCCGAGGTGCAGTTTACCCAGGCCGGCCAGGATCTCATCGTGCGCGTGACGCAGGCCTACTTCGACGTGCTGCTCGCCCAGGAGGCGCTCGCGACAGCCAATGCGCAGAAGATCGCCATCGCCGAGCAGCTCGAATCGGCCAAGCGCAATTTCGAAGTCGGCACCGCCACGATTACCGATACCCACGAGGCGCAGTCGCGCTTCGATCTGGCGGCCGCCGCGGAAATTGCTGCCGAGAACGATTTGGCAAACAAACGGCAGATGTTGAGCACACTGACCGGCAAGGAACCCGAGACGCTGAAGGGACTCAAGCCGAGTGTTCAGATCAGCCGCCCCCAACCTGAAGATATCGCTAAGTGGGTCGAGTCGGCCGAAGCCGGCAACATCGGCGTGCAGCTTGCCCAGACCAACTTCGAGATCGCCAGCCGCGAAATCGAGAAGCAGCGTGCCGGCCATTACCCGACGCTCGATCTGGTCGCAACGCGCAGCCGCAATTCGGCCACTGCCGGCTATAACCCGCTTGCCGGTACAACCACGCCGGGTTCCGACACCAACGTGAGCACTATCGGTCTGCAACTCGCGGTGCCGATCTTTGCCGGTGGCGCGGTCTCCTCCAAGGAGCGCGAAGCGGTGGCGCTCAACGAGAAGGCGCGCGCCGATCTCGACAACGCGCGCCGTCAGGCGTCGCTGGGCGCGCGCCAGGCCTTTCTCGGTGTGAATGCCGGCCTGGCGCAGGTCAGGGCCCTCGAGGCAGGCGTTGCCTCGTCCAAGCTCGCGGTCGAGTCGAACAAGCTGGGCTACGAAGTTGGCGTGCGTATCAACATCGACGTCTTGAACGCGCAGAGCCAACTGTTCGATACGCGCCAGAAGCTCGCCAAGGCGCGCCTCGACACGCTGATCGCGCAATTGAAGTTGAAGTTCGCCGCTGGCACCCTGGCTGAGGACGACCTCGCGGCGATCAATTCCCTATTGGAATAAAGCGGGAAATCAGTTCCAGTGTGCGCACCGTCGCGCCGCGGTGCGCGGCGGTGAAGCTCCTCCCCGCCGTTGCCATTGCCGTGCGGGTCGCCGTGTCAATCAGCAGAGCGCGTGCCTGGGCGACGAGTTCTCCGGCATCCGCCACTTGCCGCGCCGCGCCGGCGGAGATTGCACCTTGTGCTGCCGCGGCGAAGTTGAACGTCGAAGGGCCGATCAGCACCGGCGTACCGATGGCGCACGGTTCGATGAGGTTCTGGCTGCCGTAGTCGAGCAGGCTGCCGCCAACGAAGCAAACATCGGCCGCGGCGTAGTAGGCGAACATCTCCCCCATGCTGTCGCCAAGCCAGACCTGAGTGGCCGCATCTACCGGGCCGTTCTCGGAGCGACGCTGCAGCTTGAAACCGCGCTCCATGATGAGGCGTGCGATCTCGTCGAAGCGCTGTGGATGGCGCGGCACGATGACCAGCAGGGGCGCCGTCCCGCCAGTGCCGACTTTTTTCCATTCGTCCAGGATGGCTGCTTCCTCTCCCTCCCGCGTGCTGGCGCAGAGGAAGACCGGGCGGTCGCCGATACGGGTGCGAAACTCCTTGCCGAGCTCGAGCTGTGCTTCCGGTGGGGCGATGTCGAACTTCATGTTGCCGAAGATCTCGACCTCATGAGCCCCGAGTGCCTGCAGCCGCTGTGCATCGTTAGTGCCGATCGCGGCGATGGCGGAGAGTCGGGCGAGCGACTGGAAAGTCAGAGAGGCGAAGCGGGCGTAGCGGCGCGCCGACTTTTCCGACAGGCGCGCATTGACCAGCAGCAGCGGCAGGCTTTGCTCGGTGCAGGCGGCGATCAAGTTCGGCCACAGCTCGGTTTCCATGACGATGCCGACGTCGGGACGGTAGTGGCGCAGGAAGCGGTGCATCGCCCATGGCAGATCGTAGGGCAGGTAGCAGCGCGTCACGTTCGCGCCGAAGATCGATTTCGACGTGGCCCGGCCGGTCGGCGTCATGTGGGTGATGAGAATACGGTGCTGCGGATAGCGTTCGGCTAGCGCGGCGATGAGCGGCTGGGCGGCGCGCGTCTCGCCGACCGAGACTGCGTGGATCCAGATCAACGGTCCCGGCGGGCGCGGCCGGAACCTGCCGAAGCGTTCCCCCCAGTGCTTGAGATAGTCAGGCTGGCGACGTGCGCGCCATAGCAGATGGATGACGGCCCAGGGCAGCAGGGCGATGATGGCGAGCGTATAGAGGAAACGTGCCATTTTCAGCCAAGCAGCTTCAAGGCGGCGACCACCGTCTCCGCTGCGCTGGGCGGTGCGCCGCGGCTGCCGAGGTTGCTCGCCGGCGTGGCGGCATGGATGCCGGTGAGCACTGGGTCGGAGGCGCAGTAGATCGCAAGCGTTGGTCGGCCCAGCGCGGCGGAGAGATGGACGAGGCCGGTGTCGACACCCACGACGAGCTTCGCACCCGCGAGCAGCCCGGCCAGCGCCGTCAGGTTAAGCGGCGGCGCGGCAACGGCACGGCCAAGCGTCTGGGCGAGCCGACTAGCGCGCTGGCGTTCCGGTGCGTTTCCGCCGGGCAGGACGCAACGCAGTCCGGTGGCGATCAGCGCAGTGCCGAGCGCGCGCCAGTTCTCCTCCGGCCATTCCTTGTCGGCACGGCTGGTCGCTGTGAGCAGTACCGCGTAATCCCCTTCCGGAAGCCAGTCGGCATGCAATGGGGGTGCGCCAACGCCATAGTCGAGCGGCAAATCGTTCAGCGAGTATCCCAGCGCGGCTGCGGCAAGGCGGCGGTTGCGCTCCACCGCATGCAGTTCCTTCGGAATGTCGAAACTTGCGTCGTAAAGGCGTGCAGCCAGCGGCTCGCGTGCGGACGCCGCGGAGTAGCCGTATTTCCTCCCTTGCGCTTGCGCGGCAAGCACGGCGCTTTTCAGCAGGCCCTGCGTGTCGATGATCGCATCGTAAAAGTCGGCGCCGGCGGGACGGCGCACTGCGCGGCGGTAGGCGGCGATTTCGCTCCAGGTGGAGGAGGATAGAGGGGATTTGCGCCAGCGGCGCACGGCGACGGGGATGACGCGCGTGACCGCTGGGTGTAGGTGCGGGATCTCGGTGAAGCCTTCCTCGACCACCCAGTCGATCTCGGCTTGTGGCAAGGCGCGCCGGATGTCGCTGGCGACGGGCAGGTTGTGGATGACGTCACCCATCGAGGTGGTCTTGACGAGCAAAATGCGCATCGCGGGAGAAGGCGGTGGCCTGGAGGATTGGCCTTAGAATGACGTGGCCGCCGATTATAGCCGCCGCCATGCCCGCTCCTCTGCCGCTCTCCGCCGTCCTGATCACGAAGAATGCCGCTGAGCAATTGCCCGGCTGCTTCGCTTCGCTCGCTTTCTGTGCCGAAATTCTCGTCGTGGACTCCGGCAGCGAGGATGCGACGGCTGACATTTCGCGCAAGGCCGGCGCGTGCGTGATCGAGACGCATTGGCGCGGTTTCGGTCCACAGAAGCAGTATGCCGTCGAGCAGGCCGCACATGATTGGGTGCTGTGCATCGACGCCGATGAGCGTGTAACGCCAGAACTGGCGGAGAGTATTCGCGCCGTCCTGCCGGCGCCGACTTTTTCGGCTTATCGTTTCGCGCGCCGCAACCGCTTCATGGGCCGCTACCTGAGGTACGGCGAGGGCTATCCCGACTGGAGCCTGCGCCTGTTCGATCGTCGTCATGCGCGCTGGTCTGACGACGCCGTGCATGAGAAGGTGATGACGGATGCGCAGGCAGGCACCTTGGCGGGCGACCTGTTGCACGATTCCGCCGAGTCGTTGGAGCGCTACCTCGAAAAGCAGAACCGCTATTCGACACTGGCGGCCGAGACTGCATTGGCTGCCGGAAAGCGCGGCTCGGCGGTGCGACTGCTGCTCTCGCCACTCGTCCGATTCGTCAAGTTCTACCTGCTCAGGGGCGGGTTCCGCGACGGCCTGCCCGGCCTCGTGCACATCCTGTGCGGCTGCTACGCGAGCTTCGCCAAGCAGGCGAAACTGCTCGCCGCAAGGCGCGGCGTTGACTAGGTGCCCGAGCGGGGGGCGTTGCCGATCATGCGTTGCGCCAGCGTGCGGTAGAGCGGCGGGCACAGCGCGCGCGAGACGGCCGAGGAGAGCAGCGCGACGATCATCAGGTCCATCACGATGCCATAGCCGTTGACCATCTCCATGACGATAACGAACGCGGTGATCGGCGCTTGCGTCACCGCGGCGAGGAAGCCAGCGGCGCACAGCACCAGGACTGTGCCGGCGCTGATCTGGTCGGCGAGGAAGACGGCGAGGTTGTTGCCGATGCCTGCGCCGATCGCGAGCGAAGGCGCGAAGATGCCGCCCGGCACGCCGGCCGCGTAGGAGATCAGCGTGGCGAAGAACTTGTCGATGCCGAAGTGCCAAGGTAACTGGGCGTCGCGTTCGAACAGGTTGCGCGTCTCGGTATAGCCGGTGCCGAAGCTGCTGTAGTCCGAGATAAGGCCGATCAGGGCGATCAACAGCCCGCAGACGGCGGCATAGCGCACGGGGTGCAGGTTGCGGAAGGCGGAGAAGAAGGGCCCGTTGCGGGCGGTCGATAGCAGCATCAGGCGTGCGAAGGCACCGCCGGCCAGGCCGCACAGCACGGCGATCAGCAGTACCCAGACGAGCTGCAGGTGGCTCTTGAGGCCGGTGAAGCTGACCCAGCCGAAGTAGGTGGTGTTGCCGAGCAGTGCCTGCGAGACGACGCCGGCGAGTACGATGGCGACGATCAACAGGCCGCTCATGCGCTGCTCGAGGCCGCGGTTGAGTTCCTCGATGGCGAACATGATGCCGGCGAGCGGCGTATTGAATGCAGCGGCGATGCCTGCCGCGCCGCCGGCGATGATCAGATGCTTGCGCTGTATGTTGAGGCTGCGGTGCAGGCGGCCATGCAAGCTGTTCATCAAGGCTGCGCCGACCTGTACGGTCGGCCCCTCCCGGCCGGTCGAGAAGCCGGCAAACAGCGCTGCGGCGCCGAGGACGATCTTGCCGAAGGCGATGCGCAGAGACAACAGCGGCCGCCAGCCCGGCGGGTATTGCTTGTCGAAATTGATCTCAGCGATGGCCTGCGGAATACCGCTGCCTTCGCTACCGGGAAACCAGCGTCGCGTCGCCCAGACCACGGCGGCTCCGCCGGCAGGGCAGATCAGCAGCGGCCACCACCAATGTTGTTCGGAAATATCGCGGAAAGCTTGGACTGCGCCTTCGGCCATTTCGGCGAACAGCACGGCGAGCAGGCCGACGCCGATCGCGCCGCCCCAGATCAGCAGACGACCGAGCCAGAAGCGGAGAAAGGCGGCACGCCAGCGCTCCGAGCGCGCCCAACGCTCGGATAGCCGATTGACCAGGGGTTGCGGCGGCTCACTTTGCGGCAGTGGGCCATCAGGTGTGGCGATAGACCTCACCTCCCTGCTTGACGAACTCGACAGCCTTCTCCTGCATGCCCTTCTCGGCGTATTCGCGCACGTCCTGGGTGATCTTCATCGAGCAGAAGTGCGGTCCGCACATCGAGCAGAAATGGGCAAGCTTCGCTCCTTGCGCCGGCAAGGTCTCGTCGTGGAACTCGCGCGCCTTGTCAGGGTCGAGGCCGAGGTTGAACTGGTCTTCCCAGCGGAACTCGAAGCGCGCCTTGGATAGCGCGTTGTCGCGCGCCTGCGCGCCGGGGTGGCCCTTGGCGAGATCGGCGGCGTGGGCAGCGATCTTGTAGGCCATGATGCCGTCCTTGACGTCGTTCTTGTCCGGCAGGCCCAGGTGCTCCTTGGGCGTTACATAGCAGAGCATTGCGGTACCGTACCAGCCGATCATCGCCGCGCCGATCGCGCTGGTGATGTGGTCGTAGCCTGGCGCGATGTCGGTGGTGAGCGGGCCGAGCGTGTAGAAGGGCGCTTCCTTGCACCACTGCAGCTGGAGATCCATGTTCTCCTTGATCATGTGCATCGGCACGTGGCCGGGGCCCTCGATCATCACCTGCACATCGTGTTTCCATGCGATGTCGGTCAGTTCGCCCAGCGTCTTCAATTCCGCGAGCTGCGCCTCGTCGTTGGCGTCGTAGATCGAACCGGGGCGCAGGCCATCGCCGAGGCTGAAGGCAACGTCGTAGGCCTTCATGATCTCGCAGATATCCTCGAAATGGGTGTAGAGGAAGCTCTCCTGGTGGTGCGCGAGGCACCACTTGGCCATGATCGAGCCGCCACGGCTGACGATGCCGGTCATGCGGCCGGCGGTCATCGGGATGAAGCGCAGCAGCACGCCGGCGTGGATGGTGAAGTAGTCGACGCCTTGTTCGGCTTGCTCGATCAATGTGTCGCGGAACAGTTCCCACGTCAGCTCTTCGGCTTTGCCGTCGACCTTCTCGAGCGCCTGGTAGATCGGCACGGTGCCGATCGGAACCGGCGAGTTGCGCACGATCCATTCGCGCGTCTCGTGGATGTTCTTGCCTGTGGATAGGTCCATCACCGTGTCGCCGCCCCAGCGGATCGCCCAGGTCATCTTGTCGACTTCTTCCTGGATGGAGGAGACGATGGGGCTGTTGCCGATGTTGCAGTTGATCTTGGTGAGGAAGTTGCGGCCGATGATCATCGGCTCGGCTTCGGGGTGATTGATGTTGGCCGGGATGATGGCGCGGCCGCGCGCCACCTCGGCGCGCACGAACTCGGGCGTGATCTCGCGCGGGATGGCGGCGCCGAAGTGCTGGCCCGGATGCTGGCGGCGCAATTGCTCGGAGAGGCCGTCGAGACGCTGGTTTTCGCGGATGGCGATGAATTCCATCTCAGGCGTGATGATGCCCTTCTTCGCATAGTGCATCTGGGTAACGTTCATGCCCGCCTTGGCGCGGCGCGGCTGCTGGACATGGGCGAGTCGCAGCTCAGAGAGCGCCGGATCGGCCAGGCGTTCGCGGCCGTAGCTGGAGGACTGTGCCGGCAGACGCTCGGTGTCGCCGCGCTCCTCGATCCAGGGGGCACGCAGCGGGGGGAGTCCCTGCCGCAGGTCGATTTTTACCTCCGGATCGGTATAGGGGCCGGAGCAGTCGTACACGAAAATCGGTGGATTCTTCTCACCGCCCATGCCGGTTGGCGTGTCGGACTGGACGATCTCACGCATCGGTACGCGGATATCCGGCCGGGAGCCGGTTACGTAGACTTTGCGGGAATTGGGCAAGGACTGGATAGCCGCGCCATCTACCTGAGCCTGGGCGGCGACGAATTTATCGGTGGCATTCATTCTGTAGGGGAAAATCAGCTGATTAAAGGCCAAAACTACTGGAAACGGCCAGGGAAAGCAACCACGATGTGAAAAAGGGAGCTGGTCGGCACGGCTCTGCTGCCATAGACCTAAAGTGAGCGGCCGCTCTGCCGTAATTTCCCTGACGCCTGAAAGAAAGGGAGCCTCCGCATGCCCGCAATCCGATATACCCGTACCGTCTTGCTTGCCGCTTTGATGAGCGCAGCCCCGGCCGTCCTTGCGGCGACGTCCGAGCCGCAATGGGAGGTGGTCACCGCCGGTGCCGGCAGCACTGTCGAGATCGACAAGAACCGCATCGCACGTCACAAGGGCGGCAAGACTTCCGCCTGGACGCGCCTGACGCTCGACCATCCGGTGCTCGACTTCGAGAACAGCCTGCGCTATACGGTCGTACAGGCGCTCAATCATTACGATTGCGCCAACAACAGCTTCGCCACCCAGAAGCGCGTGTTCCTGCTCAACGGCCGAGAAATGAAGACCGAGAAGGTCGATGGCAAGCTGCTGCCGGCCAAGCCGGACAGCCTCGATGCCCGCGTGCTCGCAGAAGTTTGCAAGCCGCGCTCCGTCGGGGAAATGGCGCAGACGGCGCAGCGCGCCGCTGCCGCCGCTCAAGCTGCAGGCGGGGAACAGCGCGCCCGGGTGATGCACGCCGAGATGGTCAGTGAGGCAAAACCTGCGCAATCGCAGACCATGAAGGTCGCGGATGCCCATGCGCCCGCGACCACTGCGCCCGTTCCGGCACCCGAGAAGCCACGCCTGTTCGAGATGCCGCTGATCGACAAGTCGAAGGCGGAGGACCCCTACAAGGGGGCAGCTCCGGCGTCTGCGGCGAAGGAGACCGCCCCCGCTCCCGTTCCTGCGCCCAAGGCGGCTGCAGCACCTGCCAAGCCCGCCGCCATCGCACCGACTCCACAGGATCTGAGCCGTCAGGAACGCGAAATGCTGCTGGCGACCTCTGGACCGCGCAAGGTGAAGCCGACGAAAAAGGTGCCGGAGAAGGCACCTGCTGAACCCGAGGTCCCCGACTATTCCCACGTACATTGGGGCTATGCGGGCCCCGGCGCGCCGGAAAACTGGGCCAAGCTGCGTGCCGAATACGCTACCTGCGGCAAGGGCAAACGCCAGTCGCCGATCGACATCCGCGGCGGCATAAAAGTGGACCTCGATCCGATCCGCTTCGACTATCGCCCCACCCAGTTCCGCATTATCGACAACGGCCACACGGTGCAGGTGGACGTCGCCGACAACAGCAGCATCACCATTACAGGACGCACCTACCGGCTCGTGCAGTTCCATTTCCACCGTCCCTCCGAGGAACGCATCAACGGCCGGCAGTTCGAGATGGTGGCGCACCTGGTGCACAAGGACTACGACGGCAATCTCGCCGTGATCGCGGTGCCGATCGACCGCGGCACCGAACATCCGCTGATCCAGACCCTCTGGAACCACATGCCGCTCGAAGTCGGCATGACGGTCCAGCCGCCCGGCGTGGTGATCGACCTGACCAAGCTGCTGCCGACCGAGCGCGAGTACTACACCTACATGGGATCGCTGACCACCCCGCCCTGCACCGAGAACGTGTTGTGGATGGTGTTCAAGAACCCGATCCAGGTATCGCCGGAGCAGGTCGGCATCTTCGCGCGCCTCTACCCAAACAATGCACGGCCAATCCAGCCGGCCCACGACCGCCTGATCAAGGAATCGCGCTGAGAATTTTGCGCACCGGCGCGGGCAGGCCCGCCCGCGCCAGATCGTGCCGAGCGATCCAGATGAGGCTGTCCTCGCCTACCCGGGCCGGCAACGGCTCGGCCGTGCAGATCAGCGGCGTGATGGAAAGCCTGAAGTGGGTGAAGACGTGCAGAAAAGTTGGCGCCGGCGACACGGCGCCGATCCGGACGCCGAGCCGGTCTCCCGCGTAGCCTGCGGCATCCTGGTCCTGCGGAAGTTCGGGCAGCGACAGCAACCCTCCCCAGATGCCTGCCGGCGGCCGTCGTTCGAGCAACACCTTGTCCTGTGCCAGTAGCACCAGCATTGTGACTTCGCGTTCGGGCTGGGTTTTTCTCGGGCGTGGAGCCGGCAGTTCGGCAATGCGGTTCGTGCGGTACGCCACGCAATCGGTGGCGACCGGGCAGGCGGTGCAGCTCGGCTTGCCGCGTGTGCATACCGTTGCGCCGATGTCCATTTGCGCCTGGATGTAGATATCGATATCCGCTTTCGGCAGAAGTGCTGCGGCGTCTTGCCAGAGCCGACTTTCCATAGCTGCCGTACCCGGATAATCTTCGATGCCGCGATGGCGGCACAGCAGGCGCCTGACGTTGCCGTCGAGGATCGGCGCATGCGCGCCGAAGCAGAAAGCTGCGATCGCATTCGCCGTCGAGCGGCCGATGCCGGGCAAGGCGGCGATCTTCTCCGGATCGCGGGGGAAGTCACCGGCATGCTCGGCGACGACGGCCCGGGCGCACTTGTGCAGATTGCGCGCCCGTGCGTAGTAGCCGAGCCCGCTCCAGAGCGCCATGACCTCCTCGACCGGGGCAGCGGCCAGATCGGTAAGCGTCGGAAAGCGCTCGAGGAAGCGCAGGTAATAGGGAATCACCGTCGTCACCTGCGTTTGCTGCAGCATGATCTCGGACAGCCAGACGCGGTAGGGGTCGGTCGTTCCCTGCCAGGGCAGATCGTGGCGGCCGTGGCAGCGGTGCCAGGCGATCAGGCGTTGCGCGAACAGTGACATGGGTGGGGAATGGAGCGGGTGAAGGGAACAGCACCCGGTCGCTAACTCGTTTATTACGAACGCTTTTTCCGATCCAAGCGTCACGGAATGGACTCGATTGTGGACTCAAGTCTTCGGCCTGGTCAACGCAAGCCGCTGCGGGTGATCCAAATCGAGCCAAGCTCATCCATCAACAGCCAGAGCATCGGATTTCATACCGAAGTCTATCTGTCCACTGGCACATCACGCCACAGGCCGCTACGGACAGGTGAGCTGCGTCCTCAAAGGATTGACTCATCATCGA
>JBGFRW010000014.1:0-13843 GCA_041694935.1 Pseudomonadota bacterium
GGATTGGGAGCAGGCCGCCCTCTGGGCCGAACAGGTCTGGCAGTATCAGGTCAAGGCCGCCGACCTCGGCCTCCGCGCCAAAACCTACCTCGAACAAAACGGCGCTAAGAAAGTGAAGTAATTGTTGAGTGAATTGATCTGATTCAAGGAATTAGGCAGGGTGGATGCATACACTTCCGCCCTGCTTCCTCCCTCAAACGAAAGGAATATCCAATGAAGAAATCCCTGTTGATTGCCGCCGCCCTGGTGGTTTCTGCCCCCGCCTTCGCACTGGACGGCGCCAAGCTCTACCAGGAAAAGACCTGCTGGTCCTGCCACGGCAAGGATGCCAAGAAAACCCTGACGCCGGCTTATCCGAAACTTGCGGGCCAGAATGCTGCGTATGCCGAGCAGCAAATGAAGGACATCAAGAGTGGCGCACGCAACAACGGCCAAACCGCCGCGATGAAAGGCGTCATGGGCCTCGTCAATGACGAGGAAATCAAAGCCATTGCCGAATACCTCTCAAAGCTCAAATAAACCAAGCCGCGAGAACGGTTGAGCAATATCAATGTTCGCTGATATGCGCTGACCTACAATTTTTTGACATTGGATAACCCAAAGGAAACGGACATGAATCGACTGATCACCTTGGCCATTACGGCCGCCCTGACATCAAGCGTCGCTTTTGCCGGCCCGCCTGCCCCGAAGACTGCTGGCATCGAGTCGAAGGACTATCAATGGGCCAAGATGGAAGGCGAGCTCAAGGCTGCGCTCGACATCAAGGGGAACCCGAAGGAAGGCCGCGACGGCTACGAGATCTGCGGCGCCTGCCACCTGCCTTCCGGCGCCGGCCGCCCCGACGGTACATTCCCACAACTCGCCGGCCAGCACACTACCGTGCTGATCAAGCAGATGGCCGACATCCGCATGGGGTTGCGTGACAACCCGACGATGTACCCGTTCGCCAAGGAACTGACCGACCCGACCGAGCTGGCCCACGTTGCCGCCTACATCGAGAGCCTCTGCATCCCGGTCGACCATGGCAAGTACGAGGGCGCCGACGCCGCCGTGCAGATCACCAAGGGTAAGGAACTTTACGAAAAGCAGTGCGTCGAGTGCCACGGCAAAAACGGCGAGGGCAAGAAGGAGAAGTTCTATCCGGTGATCGCCGGCCAGCACTACAAGTATTTGCTGCGCCAGATGACCGAAATCCGCGACGGCCACCGCCGCAACGCCAACCCGGACATGGTCAAGGTCATCAAGCCCTACACCAACGAGCAACTGGTGGCGATCTCGGCCTACCAGGCCAGCCTGTCGATGCCCGGCGCCATGTGCAAAGGCGGCAAGAAGAAGTAATTCAGGCGCATCGCCCCGGGGGGAGGGCGATGTATCGTAAGATTCATGCAGCATCCGCCCGCGCCTTGCGGGCGGATCCCTCACACAACAGAGAATTGCCATGCAAGCAAACAATAAACTCATCGGCGGGCTGACGCTGATCGCCCTTGTGGCGATGGTCGCCGCCTATTTTTCCCCGATCTGGTGGGTTTCGCTCACCGCCCCGAACTATCCGAAGGATGCCTTCCCGGACGGCATCCGCATCCACTTTCATTTCGACGGCGTCTATAACGGCTGCAAGGCGGCCGGCAAAGGCACCCGCATGGCCGAAGAGATCATCCAGAAGGATCTCGCCCATGACGACGAGCGCTACAACCCGATTCTCGACAAGAAGAAAAACGTCGACAAGGGTGCCGAGGGCCTCGACTGCGTGCATGAGATGAACACCATCAACCACTACGTCGGCATGTTCCCGATCGCCACCGGCGCACCGGTCGAGAAGCCGCTCGCCAAGTTCTTCTTCGGCTTTTTCGCGGTGATGCTGCTCGGCTTCCTCTGCACTGACAAGAAACGCCGTCTGATCATCCTGTCCGCCGGCTTCGCCGCGGTCGCCGCCTGGGCCGTCGTCGACCAGTACGTGATGGGCAAGCTCGCCACTCATGTCGCAGAATATGTCAAAGAAGCCGGCACCTTCTTCAAGGAGCCGGACAAGATCCAGGGCTGGGGCGACAACGTCACGACGATCACCGGCATGGTGATCGCCGGCCTGATCGTCGCCATGATCGTCGTTGTAATCGGCGTCGCCAAGGTGCGCGGCTTCGAGCTGCTGCTGGCTCTGGTGCCCGGCCTGCTGCCGATCTACTTCGTGATCGAATACGCGGCCTGGCTGTGGTTCTTCGGCCACAACCTCCATCCCTGGGGCGCATTTACGGTCAAGCCCTTCATGCCGACGGTGTTCGGCGAGGGCAAGGTTGCGCAGTTCTCGACGTTCTCCTATCCGTACTGGGGCTACGCCCTGCTGCTGGTCGTCTTCGTCTGCCTGATGCTCGCCTTGCTGCTGCGCCGCAAGCAGTTGCGCGAGCAGGCTGAGGCCTGATGACGCGCTGGCGCACCCTGCTGCCGCTGTTGGGTCTGGGTGTCTCGACGCTGCTGGTGGCAGCCGAAACCGTCGGAGAACTCGGCTGGCGCGGCGTCGAAGAAACCGAGAACAAGACGGTAGAACGCGTGGTGCCGGCCGACATGGCCAGCGCCCCGCGCGTCGGCGTCGACCGGCCGAAGCCGGTCTTCCCGCTTTACGAACGCAACAAGCGCATCCACGGCCTCAAGCCCTTCCAGGAACTCGTCGATGCCGCACCCGCCGGCTCGGTACTCAAGCCCCCGCCCGGCAGCTATGCCGGTCCCGTCGTCGTTAATAAGCCGCTGATCATCGACGGCGGCGGTCAGGTCACCATCGACGCCGGGGATCGCGGCACGGTGTTCTCGCTCGAGGCCGACAACTCCGTGCTGCGCGGCGTACGCCTGACCGGTTCGGGCGCGAATCACGATACCGACGACAGTTGCCTCGACGTGCGCGGCCATCGCGTCACGATCGAGAATCTCGTCGTGGACAACTGCCTGTTCGGCATCGACCTCAAGCAGTCGAACAACAACATCCTGCGCGGCAACCGCATCAGTTCCAAGCCGTTCGAACTGGGCATCCGCGGCGACGGCATCCGACTCTGGTACAGCAACGACAACCTAATCGAGAACAACTTGGTGACCGACACCCGCGATATGGTCGCCTGGTATTCCCACCGCAACATCTATCGCGGCAACATCGGCAAACGCAGCCGCTATTCGATCCACTTCATGTTCGCCAACGACAACATCGTCGAGAACAACCAGTTCTATGACAACTCCGTGGGCGTCTACTTCATGTACTGCGAGGGCGGCGGCATGCGCAACAACGTCGTCTCGCATGCTACCGGCGCCGCCGGGATGGCGATCGGCTTCAAGGAAGCCTCCGACATCTTCATCGAGAACAACGAGATCATCTACAGTGCGGTCGGCGTCGGCTCCGACCTGTCGCCCTTCCAGCCCAACACGACGATCCGCTTCAAGAAGAATCGCTTTGCCTACAGCGGCATCGCGATCCAACTGACCAGCGAACTGGGCGGCAACGTGTTCGACGACAACATCTTCGAGGGCAACCTGACCGACGTTTTCCAGGCGGGTCGCGGCCAGGGCGACAAGACCAAGTGGACCGGAAACTATTTCGACACCTACCAGGGCTTCGACCGCGACGGCGACGGCTACGGCGACCGCCCCCACGAGGACTACGCCTTCGCAGACCAGATCTGGATGGAGATTCCCCCGGCGCGCTTCTTCAAGACTTCGCCGGTCATGGAACTGCTCGACTTCCTCGAGCGGCTGGCGCCAATCACCTCTCCTGAACTGCAGGCCCGCGACCCGAAACCGCGCCATCGCAAACCGGAAAGGATCCAAGGATGAGCGATAACGACACCGAAGAAGTCGGCGCCGACGAGACGGCGTCTGAACAGCCGGCAAAGCCCTCTCCCAACGGTAAGCCGCCGATGTCGAAGGAGCGCAAGCAGCAGGCGCGCCGCCGCGTGCTGCGCACCATCCTACTCACCGGCGGCGTGCTCGGCGCTGCGGTGTCCGGCTACCTGCCGATCGCCTATGCGCAGAAGAAACGGCTACGTCCTCCCGGCGCGCTCGACGAGAAGGACTTCCTCTCCAGCTGCATCAAGTGCGGCCAGTGCGTGCAGGTCTGCCCCGTCCAGGCGATCAAGCTCGCCGATCTGGTCGACGGCTTCGGCGTCGGCGCGCCCTATATCGACGCCCGTGCGCAGGCCTGCGACTTTTCCTGCGACGCGGTGCAGTGCATCCTCGCCTGCCCGACCGGCTCGCTGACCTACAAAAAACCGGCAGGCATGCACGTACGTCCCGGTGCGAAGATGGCGCAGAAACCCGTGCTGCTCGCCAAGGAGAACGATCCCGAGCCGACACTCAACATGGCTGAGCGTATTGGCGTGGCACGCCTGACGCGCCCCGAATCCTGCCTCGCAATCCAGGGCAAGGGTTTCAAGGGGCAGGCGCGCGGTCCAGATTTCGACGGCGAACTGCGCTACATGAAGGTCGACCGCTGGAGCCCGATCAAGGTCGCCGACCACCCCTACGATACGGAACTGTGCGACCTGTGCGTGCAGGCCTGCCCGATCAAGGGCGCAATCAGCATCGAGACGGTGTTCGCCCCGGATGGCAGTCAGCGCAAGTCGCCGGTCGTGCATGAACCCTGCGTCGGCTGCGGCGTGTGCGAGATGATCTGCCCGACCGAGCCGGCCAGCATCGAAATCATTCCTGGCGAAGGGTGGCGAGCATGAGCAAGGGACTGAAAATCCGCTTCTGGGATCAGATCAAGGTCATGTTCGGCGCCGACCCGGCTCGGCCGACGCCGGAAATGATCTCGCCCGAAGCCAAGGTATTGCACCAGTACAAGCGCGGCAACCGTGACCTCATCGCCGAAAAGCTCCATGCGCGCGCCCATGCCGAACACTCCAACAAGTGGCGCAACCGGCGCTGGATCGCGCTGATCCTGATGAACCTGCTGTTCGTCGTCTCCTTCTATTTCGACATCCAGATCCTGGAAGGAGCCCTCACTGCCTCGCGCTTCATCGGCTTTCACCTCATCGACCTCAACTCGGCGCTGCAGGTGATGCTCGCCCACAAGCACATCATCACCAACCTGCTGATCGGTACGGGTACCGTGCTTGTACTGTGGATTCTGTTCGGCGGCCGCACCTTCTGCTCCTGGGTCTGCCCCTACCACCTGCTCGCCGAGTGGGCGGAAAAGATCCACCTCTTCCTCGCGAAGAAGAAGCTGGTCACCGACCAGCCGATCGACCGCCGCCTTCGCACCGTGTTCTGGGTGGTGTTCGCGCTGCTCGCCGTGCTCACCGGCTACACGGTCTATGAGGCGATCTCGCCGACCGGCATCGTCTCGCGCGCGCTGATCTACGGCCCCGGTCTCGCCCTGCTGTGGGTACTGGCGCTGCTGGTCTTCGAAGTGTTCTTCGTGCGCCGCGCCTGGTGCCGCTACGCCTGCCCGATCGGGCTGACCTACGGTGTGGTCGGCATCATCTCGCCGCTACGCATCAAGTACACGCTCGATGGCTGCTTCCACGAAGGGGACTGCCGCAAGGTCTGCCTCGTGCCGCACGTGCTCGACACCGTGATCAAGGGCCGCGCCGTCGGCACCGAAGTCGCGATCGGCCCCGATTGCACGCGCTGCGGCCTGTGCGTCGACACCTGCCCGACCGGCTCGCTCAAGTTCGACATCAAGGGGCTCTCCAAGCTCATGTGAAGCTGATGTGACCAGTTAAGGGGGATCAAGGCCTACGGCCCTCTGCCCTGTAGAATCCGCCCACCATGATCCGCTGCGAAAACCTCTCCAAATCCTTTCGCCGTGCGCGCGTCCTCGATGGCATCAACCTCGACATCGCGCTCGGCGAACGCATTGCCCTGATCGGCTCCAACGGCGCCGGCAAGACCACCCTGATCCGCTGCCTGCTCGGCGAATATACGCACGAGGGCACCGTCGCCATCGACGGCCGCTCGCCGCGTAAGGAACGCACCGCCGTGCTCGGCAGCATCGGCTTCGTGCCGCAGCTGCCGCCGCCGCTCAAGATGCCGGTCGGGCAACTCATCGAGTTCTCCGCCTCGCTTTCGAACGCCGACCCGAAGCAGATCGACACAATCGCCGGCCGTCTCGGCCTCGAGGTCGACGCCATCCGCGCCCGCCCCTTCATCAAGCTCTCGGGCGGGATGAAGCAGAAACTGCTGATCGCCATCGCGCTCGGCCGCAACGCCAAGCTGCTGATCATGGACGAGCCGGCCGCCAACCTCGACCCTGAAGCACGCAAGATCTTCTTCGACCTGCTCGCCGAGCGCCAGCATGACGCGACGATGCTGATCTCGAGCCACCGCATCGACGAGGTAGCCGCGCTGGTCAACCGCGTGATCGAGATGGATCTCGGGAAAGTGGTACTCGACGACAAGGTCGCCGACGACGTTTCGCTCTCCGGCCGCTTCACCTGCCGCCTCGTGGCGCGTCGCAACGATGCGGCCCTAGCGAAGGCACTCGGCGCCTGGCAGTTCAGCACCGACGCCGACGGACTCGTCTGGCAGGGTGAGGTCGCCGGTCCCGACCGCCTGCGCTTCATGGGCATGCTCTCGCGCTACGTAGCGCTGATCGGCGACCTGACCCTCCACGAGGTCAGCGACTAGATGCAGCGCCGCCGTTTTCTCGCCATGGGCATCGCCCTGACGCCCATCGCCGCAGCACTGTCCGCATGCGGCAAGAAAGGCGACTGGCCCGAAGGCATGGTCGAGATCAAGTGGGACCGCGACACCTGTGTCCGGTGCAACATGGTCATCTCGGACCGTCGCTTCGCCGCCGAGATGCGCGGCGGCGACAAGAACACCGTCTTCAAGTTCGACGACATCGGCTGCCTAGTGTTCTGGCTGCGCGACAAAGCCGCGAACTACCCGTGGATCGTCGAGCCGGCGACGCGCATGTGGGTCGCCGACTACAACAGCAAGAACCGCGACAGCATGGTCTGGCTCGATCCGCGCAAGGCTCAGTACATGGGCGGCCGCGTCTCGCCGATGGGCTACAACTACGCGGCCACGCCCTACCCGCAGCCGGGCAGCGTCGATTTCGCCACCATGCGCGAGCATGTCCTCGCCCTGGGAAAATAAGGATCGTCCATGAAACAACTCTGGCTCACCGCCCGCCTCGATATCGTCGAAAGCCTGCGCGCGCGCTGGTTCATGATCTACACGCTGGTGTTCGGCGGCATCGTCGCGCTGCTGTTCCTGTTCGGCCTCACCGAATCGCGCGTGCTCGGCTTCATCGGTTTGTCGCGCCTGCTGGTCACCTACATCCAGCTCACCATGGCGATCCTGCCGATCTTCGTGCTCATCACTACCGTACGCTCGGTGGCAGGCGACCGCGAGGCCGGCGTGTTCGAATACCTGCTGTCGCTGCCGGTCAGTCTGGGCGCGTGGTTCTGGGGCAAGATCCTCGGCCGCTACATCGTCATCTTCGCGCCGGTGTTCCTCGCCATGCTGGCCGCCGTGCTGATCGCACTCGTCAAGGAAATCGAGATTCCGTGGAGCATGTTCGGCTACTACACCGCGCTGCTCGCGGCAATGGCGGTGTGCTTCCTCGGCTTCGGCATGCTGATCTCCTCGATAGCCCGCAGCACCGACATGGCCCAAGGGGCTGCTTTCATGACATGGCTGGTACTGCTGCTGTTCCTCGACCTGATCCTGCTCGGCATCATGATCCAGGGCCGCGTCGCGCCCGAGATCGCCGTCGCCATTGCACTCGCCAACCCGCTGCAGGTGTTCCGCACCGCCGCGCTGGCGCTGTTCGACCCGCAGCTCATCGTGCTCGGCCCGGCCGCCTACGTGATCCTCGATGCCTTCAGCATTGAGGGCTATAAGCTCTTCGCCATCGCCTATCCGAGCGCACTTGGCCTGCTCGCCGCCACGCTCGGCTTCCTGCTGTTCCGCCGCGGGGATCTGCCCTGATGCGCTGGCTGGCGGGTATGCTGCTGGGGCTTTGCAGCCTGCTCGCACAGGCGCAGGACAGTGCGCCGCTGTTTGCGGCGAGCTTTCCCGATCTCAGCCAAAAAACCGTCGCACTCGCGGACTACCGGGGCAAGCCGCTGATCGTGAATTTCTGGGCGCGCTGGTGCGCCCCCTGCCGCGACGAGATTCCCGATCTGCGCGCCGTCTGGGAGGTCCACCGCGCGAAGGGACTGGTAGTCATCGGTGTCGGGCTCGAGGACAACCAGCCGAGCGTGCATGACTTCGTCAAGGCCTACGAGATGGACTACCCGGTCCTGCTCGCCAAGGCGCAGGGCATCGAGTTGATGAAGGCGCTCGGCAACGCGCGCGCCGGCCTGCCCTTCACTCTCGCGGTGGATCGCCAAGGCAAGGTCGTCATGCACAAGCTCGGCAAGGCCAGCCGCACCGACATCGAGGCGGCGGCGGCAGCGGCGCTGAAGTAGCCCATGGCCGGGCGGCACGATCTCGACGCCAGCTTCGGCCGCCAGCAAGTCGGCAGCGACGAGCGGCGCGCGCTGATCCGCCGCGTCTTCGAGGCTGTTGCGCCGCGCTACGATCTGATGAACGATCTGATGAGCTTCGGCATCCACCGGCTCTGGAAGCGCACCCTGCGAAAACGTTGTGAGGAAATCTCGGGAAAGATCGTCGATCTCGCCGGCGGCACGGGCGACGTCGCCCGGCTGCTGCTGCGCCATGACCGCCATGTCGTCGTCTGCGATCCGGGCATCGGCATGATGCAGGCCGGCAGGGGAAAAGTCGGCGCCGGCGGGACGGCGCCAACAGTCTCTCCACCCCCATCAACCAATGGGGCGGGGCTGGGGGTGGGCGGGCCTGATGGCTGGGTTGCCGGCGAAGCAGAGGCGTTGCCCTTCGCAAACAACAGCCTCGATCTGCTCACAATCTCCTTCGGCATCCGCAATGTCACGCAGCTCGGCGCCGCGCTCGACGAGATCCATCGCGTGCTCAAGCCCGGCGGCCGCTTCGTCTGCCTCGAATTCTCGCGGCCGCAGTGGTGGCTCGCACCGTTCTACGATTTCTACTCCTGGCTGGTGATCCCACGTCTCGGCGCGGCTGTCGCGCGCCAGCCAATCGCCTACCAATATCTGGTCGAGTCGATCCGACGCTTCCCGGGTCAGCGCGAGTTCGCCGCGCTGATCGCCGCGAGTGGCTTCGCCGCGGTGCGTTGGGAAAATCTGTCGTTCGGCATCGCCTGCCTCCACAGCGGCACCAAGCCCACATGAAACCGGAATTGCCCAATGCCGTCCTTGATGCGCCACCGACCGGTTGGCGGGTCTGGTGGACCGCTGCGCGGCCGCGCACGCTGCCTCTTGCGGCTACCCCGGTGCTGGTCGGCATCGCGCTGGCATGGGCTGAGGGCAATGCTCCCCGCTGGCTCGCCGCACTGGCAACGCTGGGCGCGGCGCTGCTGATCCAGATTGGTACCAATCTGCACAACGACACTGCAGACTACGAGCGCGGCAACGACCAGCCCGACCGTCTCGGCCCGCTGCGTGTCACTGCCGCCGGCTGGGCGAGCGCCGCGATGGTGCGCGGCGCTTCGCGTATCGCCTTCGGCATCGCCTTCCTGCTCGGCTGCTACCTTGCCTCTGTCGGCGGCTGGCCGATCGTCGCCATCGGCCTCGCCTCGCTGGCCGCGGGCGTCGCCTATTCCGGCGGGCCGCGGCCGATCTCACACACGCCATTCGGCGAGCTGTTCGTCTGGATTTTCTTCGGCTTGCTTGCAGTCGCCGGCAGCCACTGGCTGCAGGCTGAGCGCCCCTCGGCCACCGCCCTGCTCGGCGGGGCGATCCTGGGATTGCCCGCCGCTGCGGTGCTGCTCGTCAACAACCTGCGCGACCTCGCCGCAGATCTGCGCTGCGGGCGTCGCACGCTGGCCGCCGTGCTCGGCGAAGCGCACTCGCGAAGTTTGCATGCTGCCCTGATGCTCGCGCCTTTCCTTGCGCTGCCTGTGCTCGCCTGGCTGCTGCCCGGCAAGCATGGTCTGTGGCTCGCACTGCTGGCCGTGCCCGTCTGCTTCAAGGTCGTGCGCCGCATGCGCACGGCGCAAGGCGTCGAACTCAACGGCGTACTCGCCGACACGGCGCGCGCGCAGTTCGTCTTCGGAACCCTTCTCGCCATCGGTTGCCTGTTATGAGCATCGTCTGGAATCCCACCGCCGTCTATACGGACATCCTCTACGAACTGTCAGAGGATGGCATCGCCAAAATCTCGATCAATCGCCCCGAGCGTCGCAACGCCTTCCGGCCCGAGACGATCATGGAACTGCAGGATGCCTTCGCGCGCGCCCACCGCGACCCGAAGGTCGGCGTCATCATCTTCACCGGCGTCGGCGACAAAGCCTTCTGTTCCGGCGGCGACCAGAAGGTACGCGGCGACGATGGGGGCTACCACGACAACGCCACGCAAACGCCCCATTTGAACGTGCTCGACCTGCAGATGCAGATCCGCCGCCTGCCGAAGCCGGTGGTCGCGATGGTGGCCGGCTACGCCATCGGCGGCGGCCATGTGCTGCACCTCGTTTGCGACCTCACCATCGCCGCCGACAACGCGTGCTTCGGCCAAACCGGTCCGCGCGTCGGCAGCTTCGACGCCGGCCTGGGCGCGGGCCTCATGGCGCGCACCATCGGTATGAAGCGCGCGAAGGAGGTCTGGCTGCTGTGCCGCCAGTACGATGCGCAGACCGCACTGGACTGGGGCCTGATCAATACCGTCGTGCCGCTCGCGAAACTGGAAGAGGAAACCGTTGCCTGGTGCCGCGAGATGTTGAAACTATCACCAACAGCGCTGCGCATGATCAAGGCCGGCTTCAACGCCGATACCGACGGGCTGGCCGGGATTCAGGAACTCGCCGGACAAGCCACCGGCCTGTTCTACATGACGGCCGAAGGGCAGGAAGGCCGCAACGCCTGGATCGAGAAGCGGCCGCCGGATTTCTCGAAGTACCGCCGCCGGCCCTGACGCGCATCGTGCGGGCCGAGGTCTTTCCTTACCGCCTGCCGCTCAAGCGTCCCTGGGTCGCGGCATCCGCCACGCTGACCGAGCGGCGCGGCGCATTGCTGCGACTCACCGACGAAGATGGACTGGAAGGCTGGGGCGATTGCGCGCCGTTGCCCAGCGGCGGACCGGTGGAGCCGAAGATCGCTGCCCTTGAAGCGTTCCGCCGCCGTCTTGCCAGCGCCGACTTTTCCGATCTCCCACCGGAAGTGCGCTGGGCGATCGAAACTGCGCAGGCCGATATCGCCGCACGGCGCGCCGGCATCCCGTTATGGCAGCATCTCGGCGGCACGGTAGAGCACATCATGGTCAATGCCGCGCTCGGTCCGCTCGACGACAGTTGCACTGAACGCGCTCGCGATGCGCTCGTCCAGGGCTACGCCATCGGCAAGCTCAAGGTGGGCATCGGCAATCCTAATGAGGAACTCGCACGGCTGCACGCGCTCGTCGATGCGACACAGGGCCGCCTCAGGCTGCGTCTCGACGCCAACCGCGCCTGGACACAAGCGGATGCCGAACGGTTCCTTTCTGCCATCGCCGGACTGCCGATCGACGCGCTCGAGGAGCCGCTCGCGCAACCGACACTGGCCTCGCTCGCTGCGCTGCAGGAAGGCCTGCCCTACGCTCTCGCCATCGACGAGTCGCTGCCGCAGTTCGGTGCAGAAAAGTTGATTGAAGCGCGTGCTGTAAGGCGTCTCGTCCTGAAGCCGGCACGACTCGGCGGCATCGCGGCCACCCAGGCCATCGCAGCAGCTGCACGCGAGGCCGGCATCGAGACCGTGCTCACCTCGGTGATCGACTCCGCCATCGGGGTGATGGCGGCAGCGCATCTGGCCGCCGCGCTGGCCCCCTCCCTCGCCCACGGCCTTGGCACGAGCGCCTGGCTCGCCGCAGATATCGCACTTGCGCCAGTTGTCGCGGCAGGCAGGCTGCAGTTGCCATACGGACCCGGCCTGGGCATCACTCTCCGATCAACAGAAGGCCAAGAATACCCTTCGACAATCAATGGGTGGGTTCGTACATAAGCAATAGTTTCGGGTAATATCTCGACGCTTCATTCACAGCTTTGCCACGAAACGAACTCGACGGGCCGACGTGAAGAAATCCAGACTTATCCTCCTGCTGCCAGCGCTCCTCTTCTCGCTGCCCGCGCTCGCGGATGAGGAGCAGGAATTGCAGCAGCTTCTGTCGATGAGCCTGGAAAAGCTGATGACGATGACCGTCAGCATTTCGACCAACACCAAGCAGCCGATCTCGAAGGCGCCCTCGGTCGTTTCGGTCATCACGGCGGACGATATCCGCGCCACCGGCGCGACCGATCTGATGGACGTCCTGCAGGGCGTGCCTGGCCTCTACGTACGGCGCAACCAGTTCGGCTTCAAGCCGCTCATCTCGTTTCGCGGTACCGACGGCACCCGCACCCTGCTGATGATCAACGGTGCCCCTGCGAAAGACCTCGTCTGGTCGCCGGGCATTTTCTGGAAAGGCGTGCCGGCCAACGCGATTGAGCGCGTCGAGATCATCCGCGGCCCGGGTTCCGCCCTGTACGGTTCGGATGCCTCTTCCGGCGTCATCAACGTCGTCACCAAGACCGCTGGGAAGATCCAGCAGTCTGAAGCCGGCGTACGGTTGGCCAGCTTCAACACCCAGGCGGCCTGGTTGCAGCATGGCACCGAGTGGAACGGCTTCGATATCGGCTTGACCGTCGATGCCTCGACGACCGACGGCCATCGTCCCACCATCGCGAGCGACAGGCTCGGCTCCTCAGGCGAGGCGCGCTATGGCTGGGACGGCCAGGACATTCGCTTCTCCATTGCGAAGGAACACTGGCGACTGCTGGCGGACTACACGCGCAACCGCAACGTCGAGGTCGGTCTGACCGGCGGCTCCTACCTGGACCCGCTGACCCGCGCCAACGACAGCCAGACCAGCCTTGCGCTGCTCTACGCCAACGAGACATTCGCCAAGGACTGGGGGCTCAATGCCGAGCTGCGCTACCGCGATATGGAATACAGCTCCGGCACCGGCTTCTGGGAATACCCCCCCGGCCCCAGCCAACTGCTCAGCGAGCTGAACTCGGCGGAGCGCCGCATCAATTTCGAAGCCAGCGCGCTTTATCGCGGCTTCCGCAATCATGCACTGCGCATGGGCGGCGGCCACGTCTGGCAGGATCTTTATTACTCCAGGCAAATCGACAATGGCGTACCCGTCAGTTTCGTGCCGGAAAAGCTGCGCAAGAACGGTTACCTCTTCGTGCAGGATGTCTGGAATTTCTCGAAGGACTGGGAGCTGACCGCAGGCGCACGCTACGACGATTACTCCGACTTCGGCGGCACGCTCAACCCGCGCCTCGCGCTGGTCTGGCAAACCACCGACAAGCTTTCGACCAAGCTGATGTATGGAAAGGCCTTCCGCGCGCCAACCTTTCTGGAACTGTATGCCACGACCACCGCAACCAAGCCGAACAACAACCTCAAGCCGGAGCGCTCGCAAACCTGGGAATTGTCCTTCTCCTATGCGGCTTCCCGACAACTGGAGTTGGGCCTGAACCTGTTCGATACGCAGATCACCAATTTCATCGCCCAGGATGCGGCACTCAAGTACCAGAACGCGGGCGAACAGAAGTTCCAGGGCATCGAACTGGAGGCCGACTGGCTGGCCGCCCGCACCCTCAAACTCTCAGGCAACCTGTCCTATCGCAAACAAGAAAGCACCCCTTTCATCCTCTACGGCGTGCCGACCAAGGAGGCCTACCTTTGAGGTTCCCTCGGTTTTTCGTCTGCCAAAGGGTGGGTTTCATGCTACCAGTTTTTCCTGATGCTGCTCGCTGATCCAGCTTTCCAAGAACTGGATTGGCGACTTGTAACCAAGTGTC
>JBGFRW010000040.1:0-60648 GCA_041694935.1 Pseudomonadota bacterium
TGGGAAAGGTTGCGGCGCTTCATCACGTCTTGCAGGGTCTCGGACGACCACGCAGTCGCCGCCGACAGACCCATGCCCGCCGCCAGCAGCAAGGGCACTGTCCGCATACTAAATCGTTTCATGTTTACGCTCCCCAAAGGTTAGAACGACACTTCCTACTTCTTAAATAGTCATAGCGACAATATGCCACTGCGACAATTTGTCGCGCACTTTATGCCCGGCAGGAGCGGTTATCCTTGATTGGAATCAAGATAGGGGGAATTGCTCGGCTTGTCCGCGCTTGCCCTCAAGTGTTACTTTCGCTTCCCATGCAACTCAGCAAGTCCGTGCTCGTCGATTCGGCCATGATCCTCACTTTGATTCTCATCGGGGTCGTCGGCTACAAGTTGTCTTCCGTCCTGTTGCCCAAGGCCGACCTTACCGTCATGCCGGATCCGGCATGTGACCTGCATCGCGGTTCCTGCGGGGTCTCTCTGCCGAAGGGCGGACGCATTAGCTTGGCGCTGACGCCGCGGCCGATCCCCGTGACCGCCCCGCTGGAGATGAACGTCGAGGTCGAGGGTGTTGGTGCCGACCGGGTGGCGGTCGATTTTGCCGGTGTGACCATGAACATGGGTTTCAACCGCCCCACTCTCGTCGAAAGCGGGGTGGGCCACTTCGTCGGGAAGGCGACCCTGCCGGTCTGTGTGACCGGTCGCATGACCTGGCAGGCGACGGTGCTGGTCGAGAGCGGCAGCCAGCGAATCGCAGTGCCTTTCCGTTTCGAGGCCGGCCACTGATATGCGGAACCTGCTTGTTGCGCTGAACGTCCTGCTGGTAATTTTGATTTTCGGCCTAGCGTTCTACTGGCATCCCGAGCCCAAAATGACGCCCTTGCCGGGAACACACGCTGCGCGGACGGTCGCCGATGTCCCATTGTCTGCTACGCCTGTTGGGGGTGACTTTATCCTTGACGGGCCCAAGGGGCCTGTGGCGCTGCACGATTTTGTGGGTAAGCTCGTGTTGCTCGAATTCGGCTACACCTATTGTCCGGACATATGCCCCACGTCGCTGTCGATCCTCGCCCAGACACTGGAGAAGCTGACGCCGGGTGAACTGGCGAAGGTGCAGGCCATTTTTGTCAGCGTCGATCCCGAACGGGACACGGTCGAACGGTTGGTCGAATACACGAACTTTTTCCATCCGGCCATTGTCGGACTGACCGGGACGACCGACCGGCTGGCCGAAATTGCCGGCCGCTACGGTGCCACGTTCGTGCGTCAGGAAAATGCCTCGGCCGGCGGCTATGTGATCGACCATACCGCCTTGACCTACATTATCGATGCGCAAGGGAGACTGGTCGCCAGTCTGCCGCATGCAACGCCCGCCGAACAGCTGGTCGCAGAAATTCGCAAGTATTTACCCTCTCACTGAATGGAGTTCGATATGAAAAGCCTGTTGCCTCTCGCCGCCTTCGCCCTCACCAGTCTGGCAGCGCCTGTCTTTGCCGCAGGTGCTGCCGACCAGATCAGCGTCGTCGATCCTTATGTCCGGATGGCGCCGCCCGGCGCCAAGGCGACGGGTGCCTTCATGACGATCAAGAATGCCGGCGACAAGGAAGCCAAGGTCGTCACCGCTGCTTCGCAGGTGGCCAACGTCACCGAGCTGCACAATCACATCAACGACGGTGGCGTGATGCGCATGCGCCAAGTGAAGGAAATCGCCGTCCCGTCGAAGGGCGAGGCCCAGCTCAAGCCTGGCGGTTACCATGTCATGCTCATCGACATGAAGGCGCCACTCAAGGAAGGCGACCACGTCGTCATCACGTTGGGCTTTGCCGATGGCAGCAGCAAGGAGGTGCATGCCATGGTGAAGAAGCCGACGGTCGGCGGTATGCCGATGCAGGAGATGGACCACAGCAAGATGCACAAGCACTGAGCATCAGCTCAGCAGGTTCGCGAGGTGGCGCGCCGCCGCCTCGCTGCCCTCGGGAACGGGAAGCGGTGGCGGTATCGCGCCCAGGCAGTCTGCCAGTGCTGCTTCCAAATTGCCGGCGTACAGATCGGCGCCGGTGATTTCCGTGCAGCGGGCATGGGACTTCAGCCAGTCGATGAGACATTCCTGTTCCGGCCAGTCGTCTCGCCGCTGGTAAATGACAGCCGTGCCGTTGCAGGCGGCCTCGGCAAAGGTGCCGTAGCCCGGCTTTGTGACGACCGCGTCGACTGATCTCAGCAGGTCGGAAAAGGCTATTCCCAGGGTCTCGAATGCATCAAAACCGGGGCGAGCCGGTTGCCAACTCGTAGGAACAAGCCAGTGGATTCCTGGCGGCGTCGGCCAGGCTTCGATGGGTAGGCGCGTCGGAATGCCGCCGAGTGCGACGAGCACGAAACGGGTTCCAGGCGCCGTCCTGCCGGCGCCGACTTTTTCCAGCAGCTCGGCGCGCCGCTGCCGGCCGAACGTGGCGATCGGCCCGATGACGACTTGGCGCTCCAGTGCGGGCATCGGCATGCCGGGTGTGGTGCGCAGGAAGGTCGCGCTGCGGTAGGCGGCGAGCATCTCCACATGGATGGGGCGCGCCCAGGACTCGCAGCCGTAGTAATGCTCGAACAGGTCGGCCCAGTTGAGCGAGCACATCGCAGCGGCGGGAATGCCTCGCCGCTGCGCGCCGGCGAGCGGCAGGTAAGAAACGTTGGAGAAGACGGCATCCACTTGAAGTTCTGCAAACAGTGCAGCTTCGGCAGCGATGCGTGCGGGAAACTCGCAGTGGGCTGCACGGTATGCTGCTACGGTTGCCGCGTGGTCGATGCGCAGTGCGTCGATCATCGCAAAGCCGAAATCGCTGGCCGCCGCGCGATGGGCGAACGGCACGCCGATGCGCTCGCGCAACTTTTTTTCCGGCAGGGCGCTGCGTAGCGTGATGCGCAGTTCAGGCACCAGCTCGCCCAAGCGGTTGAGCACCGGCGCCGTCTGTGCAAGGTGGCCGAAGCCGTGCGCGGAAATGTCGACGAACAGGTGGAACGGCCGGCGGGCCATCAGAACGGTTTGGCCCGGTCGCCTTCGTTCGCGATGGCGACGAAATGGGCGAGCCGCCGCGCGTCGACGGTTCCTGCGGCGATGGCTGCCTTGATCGCACAGTCGGGCTCGTTCTCGTGGCGGCAATCGCGGAAACGGCAGTGGCCGAGATGCGCAACGAATTCGGCGAATCCCAGCTCGATCTCGCCGCGCGAAAGATGAGCGAGACCGAACGCCTGTAGGCCGGGCGAGTCGATGAGCATGCCCCCTGCAGGCAGCGCGTACATGCGCGCATGGGTGGTCGTGTGCTTGCCGGAGTCCAGCGCCTCGGAGATTTCGCGCGTTGCTGCCGCCGCATTGGGCACCAGGGCATTGACGAGAGTCGATTTTCCCATGCCGCTTTGGCCGACCAGCACCGATACCTGGTCGGTCAGCCAAGGTGCGAGCGGACTTGCATCGGTGCGTGCGGACAATTCGACGATCGGGATGCCGAGGGAGGCGAAAGGCTCAAGCTGGCGACGGGCCGCCGGCAGGTTTTCAACAAGGTCACACTTATTGAGCACGACGAGGGCGCGCATGTGCTCATGGCTCGCGGCGACGAGCGCGCGCGAAATCAACTCCTCGGAAAAAGCGGGCTCGGTGGCAACGACCAGCACGACCTGAGTCGCATTTGCGGCGATGAGCTTCTGCTTCCATTGGTCGCTGCGGTAGAGCAGCGAAGTGCGTGGCGCATGGCCGAGGATCTGCGCTTCGCTGTCATGCAGCGGCCCGAGCGAGACGCGATCACCGCAGGCGTAGGGGCTTTTCTTGCCGCGCGGAATGCCGCTGACGATTCTGCTGCCGAGCTCCTGATCCAGGGTGACTTCATAGTGCCGTCCGAAGGCGGCGGTAACGATGCCTTTCAGCATTGTGCTGCCAATGCGCGCAAATGGGCGATGCGCTGGCTGGCCGGGGGATGGGAATCGTAGAACACCGAATGGAGCGGGTCGGGGGTCAGCGTGGCGGCGTTGTCGCGGTAGAGCTTGACGAGAGCCGAGACGAGATCGCCGCCGTCTGTCTGCTTGGCTGCATAGGCGTCGGCTTCGAATTCGTGCCGCCTCGACAGCCACGACAGCAGCGGCGTAAGAGGGAAAGTGAATACCGGCAGCACCAGCGAGAACAGGATCAGCGCCATTGCTGTACTTTGCGTCTCAGCGCTTCCGGCGTTCAGGCCCGCGTAGAACCAGGGTTGGTCGATGAGTTGGCCGAGCAGCCAGAGCATGGCCAGAGAAAGTGCTGCCATCATGACGATGCGCTTCCAGACATGGCGGCGCTTGTAGTGGCCCAGTTCGTGGGCGAGTACGGCCTCCACCTCACCGGGCGAGAGCTTCTCGAGCAGCGTATCGAAGAAGACAATGCGCTTGGCTCGCCCGAACCCTGTGAAGTAGGCATTGCCGTGGGCAGAGCGTTTCGAGCCGTCCATGACGAACAGACCTGAACTGGAGAAACCGCAGCGCGCCAGCAGCGCCTCGATGCGGCTCTTCATCTCGCCTTCGGCGAGCGGCGTGAACTTGTTGAAGAGGGGGGCGATGAAGGTCGGGTAGAGCAGCAGCACCAGGAAGTTGAATCCCAGCCAGGTCATCCAGACGTAGAGCCACCAGCGTTCGCCCATCGCGTCCATCAGCCAGAGCACCGCCAGCAGGAGCGGGGCGCCGATCAGTACGGTCAGCACGAGTTGCTTGACGAGGTCGGCGGCGAAAAGCGCCGGTGTCGTCTTATTGAAACCGAAGCGCACCTCGAGCGAGAAAGTGCGATAGAGCGAGAAAGGCAGGCCGACGATGAAGCCGGCGACACCCACGCTAGCAAACAGGGCGAGGCCGTGCGCGTAGGGGGTGTTTGGGAAAATGCCGCGCCAGACGCCATCGAAGACGGACAGCAGGCCGCCGAAAGTGAACAGCATGAGCAGAGCGATGTCGACGCCCAACTCAGCGAGGCCCAGTCGCAGTTTGGCCGCGGTGTAGTCGGCGGCCTTCTGGTGGTCGGAGAGCGGGATTCGTTCGGCGAATTCTGGCGGCACGGCCTGCCTATGGGTGCCTACGTGACGCATGTGCCGTAGTGCCAGCCAAACGCGCAGCGTGGTGGTCAGGGCGAGCATGGCGAGGAAGGCGGCGGAAAAGAGGGAAAGCACGGGGTGTGAAGGAGGGGAAATGTGCCAGAATGCGCGCTGCAGAAACGCTCGAGAACTGAAGAATTATATGGCACAAGACCAGAACGCCCTTGTCTGGCTCGATATGGAGATGACCGGGCTCAATCCCGACAGCGATCGCATCATCGAACTCGCGATGGTGATCACCAATACCCATCTGGAGATCATCGCCGAGAGCGCCGTCTGGGCGATCCATCAGTCCGACGCGGTGCTCGACGGCATGGACGACTGGAACAAGAAGACGCACGGCAAGTCCGGCCTGATCGACAAGGTCAAGGCGTCGGTCTTGGCGGAGACCGAGGTCGAGGCGCAGGCCCTGGATTTCCTCAAGCGCCACGTACCGAGCGGAAAGTCGCCGATGTGCGGCAACTCGATCTGCCAGGATCGGCGCTTCATGGCGCGTTACATGCCGAAACTAGAGGCCTATTTCCACTATCGGAACCTCGACGTCTCGACGCTCAAGGAGTTGTGCAAGCGCTGGACGCCGGAGATCGCCAAGGGCGTCAAGAAAGGCGGCAAGCACGAGGCGCTCGCCGACATCTACGAGTCTATCGAGGAACTCAAGTACTACAGAGAGCACTTTCTCAAGGTCTGAAAGTGTTGGTGAAAGCTTCCTGAAGCGCTAGTCGCTGCGCCGGTCGAGATACCAGCGTTCGATCCGGTCGCTCGGACGGTGGCCATGCCAGTGTTCCTCCCACCCGGCAGGCACGGAGCGATCCTTGCTACCGATGCTCAGGCGCCAAGTGCAATTGCGTGCCGCAGACGGTGCAAGCGTGCGGATGGCGGCGTAGTAGTCAAGCAGGGCGCGCTGAGCAGGGCCGATGCCGTTGCGCTCAATACATCCGCTGTCGTCTGGCAGTGCAGCCCGCAGCGATTGAACGACGTGGCGATAGGATTTGTAATGCTCGATCCACGGCAGCCACAGCGAGGTAACCAGCGCCCACATCATCAACGTTCCGGCGGCCCAGCGCAGGGCGGCGCGCCAGTGGGCGCGGGGCAGGCGCGCCGATAGGACCCACAACAGAGTAACCATTGCGGCAAACGCCAGGGCGGCCAGCGAGTAGGCGGCCACATGGCCCGGTGCGAGCTTATCGAAGTTGCGCGCGATCTTGGTCGGCCAGCCGAGCGTCTGCGCGCTCGCGCCCAACCAGATCAGGATGGCGATGAAGCTGAAGGTCATCACGCCGAACCAGTCGAAGGCGTTGGCTGCGCCGCGGCGCAGCCGTTCGGCGCCGGGAGCGGCCAGCAGAGTCAACGGAATGAGCATCGGCAGCATTGCCAGCGTGCGCGAGGATCCGGACAGATACCACCCCAGGCCGAGCAGGCTACCGGCGAGCGGGAACCACAGGCGGGCTCCCTCGCGGCGCATGATCCAGGCCCCCCAGAAGGCAAGTGGCAGCACTGGCCAGATGGCCCACGTCATTTGCTCGAGGTGGTGCAGGGAGGGAAGGGTGCGTGCCCGCGTGGCTTCGGCAAATTCGTTCTGCCACCAGCTGGTCCAGAGTCCAGGTGCCTGCTCCGCCAGCTTGAGAGGCCAAGCGGTCAGCAATGGCAGGGCAATGATGAGCGCGATGGCGAGGCTCCTCCAGTCCCGTCGGAAAATCGGCGCTGGCAGTACGGCGACGGCCATCAGCAATCCGACCAGGCCATGGGCGGGAAAGCTCAGGCCGATGCCGGCGCCGAGCAGGATTCCCCCCCAACTCCGTCCCGTCGCGATAAGCGCCCCGCCCCACCAGGCCAAAGCAGCAAAAGCGAGGCCGGCCACCGCTGGCTGCGCTTCGTGGAACGGCAGCAGCAGGCCGACGGTACCGATGGCGAGCAGCGGCGCGAGCCGCGAGGCATGAGTGCCGTGGAAGGCGTGTGCCGCACCCGCCAGAGATACGAGGAATAGGGCGCCGAACAGGGTGGTCGCCAGCCGGGCGGCGTTGTGGAATTCCAGCAGGCCGCCGAACAGCTTGCCGCTTAGGGCGGCAACCCAGTGATAGAGCGGTGCGGTATGCGGCCAAGCCTCGCCGGCGATGCGCGGAAACAGCCAGCGGCCTTCCGTCATGAAACTGTGGGCGATGCCGATGTGGATGGCATCCTCGGTCTTCCAGGGATCGTGTCCGATGCCTGTCAGCAGGTAGATTCCCGCCAGCAGCAGCAGCGCAATGATCGGCAGACGCGGTGAGTTGTCCTGGAGGAAGCCGAAGTTCATGGCGACAGAAAAAGCAAAGGCAGCCGAAGCTGCCTTCCTGAGAAAGGCAGCCTTGGCTGCCTTTGCCTCATGGGGTCAGGCCGATCAAGCAGCGGCGCCAGGGCGCTTGTATTTCTGCTTGAAGCGCTCGACGCGGCCAGCGGTATCGACGATCTTCTGCTTGCCGGTGTAGAACGGATGGCAGGACGAGCACACTTCGATATGCAGCGGCCGGGCGTTGGTCGAGCGGGTCTTGAACGTGTTGCCGCAGCTGCACGTCACCTCGATCTCTTCGTATTTCGGGTGGATGCCTTCTTTCATTTCGGTGTCCTTTGAATCGACGGAAGTCCGCGCGAACCGCGGAAAGCCGTGCATTATCCTGAAAAACTTCCGGGAAATCAACCGCCCCGACGCATGGCGTCAAAGAACTCTGCATTGTTCTTGGTTGCCTTGACCTTATCGAGCAGGAACTCCATCGCCTCGAGGTCGTCCAGTCCGTAGAGCAGCTTGCGCAGCACCCAGACCTTCTGCAGCACGTCCTGCTTGAGCAGCAGTTCCTCGCGGCGCGTGCCGGAACGGTTGACGTTGAGCGAGGGATAGACGCGCTTCTCGGACATGCGGCGGTCGAGGTGAATTTCCGAGTTGCCGGTGCCCTTGAATTCCTCGTAGATCACCTCGTCCATGCGGCTGCCGGTATCGATCAGCGCAGTGGCGATAATGGTCAGCGATCCGCCTTCCTCGATGTTGCGCGCGGCGCCGAAGAAGCGCTTCGGCTTCTGCAGGGCGTTGGCATCCACGCCGCCGGTGAGCACCTTGCCGGAGGCCGGCTGCACGGTGTTGTAGGCGCGCGCTAGGCGGGTGATCGAGTCGAGCAGGATGATGACGTCCTTCTTGTGCTCGGTGAGACGCTTGGCCTTCTCGATGACCATCTCGGCGACCTGCACGTGGCGCGTCGCCGGCTCGTCGAAGGTCGAGGCGACCACTTCGCCACGCACGGTGCGTGTCATTTCGGTCACTTCCTCGGGACGCTCGTCGATGAGCATGACGATCAGCACGGCCTCGGGATGGTTGGCGGAGATCGCATGGGCGATATGCTGCAGCATCACCGTTTTGCCGGACTTTGGCGCGGCGACCAGCAGACCGCGCTGGCCCTTGCCGATCGGCGCAATGATGTCGATGATGCGGCTGGTGATGTTTTCCTCGGCCTTGATGTCGCGTTCGAGACGCAGGTGCTCGGTCGGGTGCAGCGGCGTCAGGTTCTCGAAGAGGATTTTGTTCTTGCAGACTTCGGGCGATTCGCCATTCACCTTGTCGAGCTTGACCAGCGCGAAGTAGCGTTCGCCATCCTTCGGCGTGCGAATCTCGCCTTCGATGGTGTCGCCGGTACGCAGGTTGAAGCGGCGGATCTGCGAAGGCGAGACATAAACGTCGTCAGGGTTGGCGAGGTAGGAAGTATCGGCGGAGCGCAGGAAACCGTAGCCGTCGTTCATCACCTCGAGGCAACCGTCGCCGTAGATGACTTCTCCCTTCTTGGCGTGCTCCTTGAGAATGGCGAAGATGAGTTCCTGCTTGCGCAGACGGTTGGCGCCCTCGATGCCGACGGCCGTCGCCATGTCGATCAGCTGGCTGACGTGGTGGTTCTTGAGTTCGGAAAGGTGCATGGTTGTGCTTGGGGTGAGCGCGGGCAAGGGATGCCCGAAGAGGGTAACTGCAGGGGGAGATGGGTGGTGGTGCTGGGCAGGCTTGCGGAAGGCCTGCAGCCCGAAATCGCCGGCGGCTACTCAGATGCGTCCGCGTGATTTCGGGGCGAATGTAAAGGGATTAGAGGTTGCTGTCAATAAAGGCGGTCAGCTGCGACTTGGACAGCGCGCCGACCTTGGTGGCTTCGACGTTGCCGCCCTTGAATAGGATCAGGGTGGGAATGCCGCGGATGCCGTATTCACCCGGAGTCTTAGGGTTATCGTCGATGTTCAGCTTGGCGACCTTGAGACGGCCGTTGTATTCCTTGGCGACCTCGTCGAGGATCGGTGCGATCATCTTGCAGGGGCCGCACCATTCGGCCCAGTAGTCGACGAGAACGGGGACAGGGGATTCCAGGACGTCGCTCTTGAAGCTGGCATCGGTGACGTATTGGATGTGTTCGCTCATGACTTCCTCTTTTACGAAAGATGCAGAATCCTAGCAGAAAACGATGTTGCGGAGGTGATTGGCGCCCGCCGGGACCTGCCTGTCATTGTGTTACGGCATGCCGGACCAGAAAAACAAACCGGCGTTCCATGTTGCTTGGAACGCCGGTTGTTTTACTGCAGGTGCTTCGTCAGGCGGCTTTTTCTTCGCCGGGGATGAAGAAGCTCCAGATATAGACCAACAGGCCGACCAGGAAGGCTACGCCGCTCCACTCACGCATCCAGTAGAACAGCGCGATGTTGTCCTGCGCGACCATGAAAGGCACCGGCGAGTCGGAGACGCGCTGCAGCCAGACCTGCAGGATGCCGGCAGCGGTGAGGAACAGCGTGATGAAGACGATGGCGATCGTCATCAGCCAGAAGCCCCACATCTCGGCGACCTGTGCCTTGTTGCTGTTGGCGGCGCGACCGCGCATCAGCGGCATGGCGTAGCTGATGATGGTCAGGTTCGCCATTACGTAGGCACCGTAGAAAGCCATGTGGCCGTGGGCGGCGGTGATCTGCGTGCCGTGCGTGTAGTAGTTCACCGGAGCCAGGGTGTGCAGGAAGCCCCACACGCCGGCGCCGAGGAAGGCCATCACGCCGGTGCCCAGCGCCCACAGCGTGGCAGCCTTGTTCGGATGCTCGCGGCGGCGGCGGTTCACCATGTTGAAGGCGAACAGGGTCATGGCGAAGAACGGGATGGGCTCGAGACCGGAGAAGATCGAACCGATCAGCTGCCAGGACTCGGGGGTGCCGATCCAGTAGTAGTGGTGGCCGGTGCCGAGGATGCCGGTGATCAGCGTCAGGGTGATGATCACGTACAGCCACTTCTCGATCACTTCCCTATCCACGCCGGTGACCTTGATCAGCACGAAGGCGAGGATCGCGCCGAGGATCAGTTCCCACACGCCCTCCACCCAGAGGTGCACCACCCACCACCAGTAGAACTTGTCGCGTACGACGTTGTGGGGGTTGTAGAAGGAGAACAGGAACATGATCGCGAGGCCCCACAGGCCGATCAGCAGCACGGTGTTGATCGCGGTCTTGCGGCCCTTCAGCACCGTCATAGTGATGTTGAAGAGGAAGGCCAGCGCTACCACCACGATGCCCAGCTTGGTGATCAGCGGTTGCTCGAGGAACTCGCGGCCCATGGTCGGCAGCAGGTCGTTGCCGGTCATTTTTGCCAGCGTGGCGTACGGGACCGTCAGGTAGCCGACGACGGTGAGACCGGCGGCGACGAGGAAGATCCAGAACAGCGCGATCGCCAGGCCCGGGCTGTGCAGCTCGGTCTCGGACTCCTCGGGGATGAGGTAGTAGGCGGCACCCATGAAGCCCATCAGCAACCAGACGATCAGCGCGTTGGTATGCACCATGCGCGCGACGTTGAACGGGATGTGCGGGAAGAGGAAATCGCCCCAGACATACTGCAGGCCCATGATGAGGCCGAACAGAATCTGTGCGACGAATAGTGCGATGGCCGCAATGAAATACGGCTTCGCGACGGCTTGGGATTTATATTGCATCGTTATCTCCTTGGTCGGTGCCGTATCAGCCCTGGATGTTGGGCGGCCACTTGGCGGTGTCGATTTGTCCCACGTAATTCAGGAACGCCGCGATTTCCTTCAACTGCTGCTCCGTGAAGTTGAACTGCGGCATGCTGCGGCGGCCGGGGACACCTTCTGCGGGGCGCGACTGGATGAAGGCCATGACCGCCTCCTGGCTACCGAGGCGCGCGACGACGTTGCCGAGTTCCGGCGCGAAGTAGGCTCCCTCGCCGAGCAGCGAGTGGCAACCGATGCAGTTGTTGGTTTCCCACAGCTTCTTGCCGGCAACTACATTGGGATCTGACAGCATTTCGCGCTTGTCGCGTTGCGGGATGACCTGCTCGGTCTGGTAGGTCAGCGCCAGAAACACCAGGAGGAAGAACATCGTTCCGCCGTAAAAGATGTTTCGGGCAGTTGAGGTGGTGAAAGCTTCGCTCATAAGGCCCCCTTTAGTATTGATCGCCACGGAATGCGGCGTGGTGCGCACTCTACGGAACGGGGGGGGAGTATTCCTTGACCGCGGTCAATTGAGCACCATCAAGGCTAGGCCTTGAAATCAATAAATTGAATATAACTAATTATATTTTTTTAGAATAAAAAAGCCCGCCAGTGGCGGGCTCGGATAGTCTTTTCAGAAAACGTTCAGGCAGCTGCCTGAACGGGTATTTTCTGGCTGTGGTGCATGATGCGGTTCTTCGCATCGACGTAGATCAGGTCGGGCTCGTGCTTGGCCAGTTCGACTTCGCTGTAGGCGGCGTAGGTGCAGATGATCAGCAGGTCGCCGGGGGCGGCTAGGCGGGCGGCGGCGCCATTCACCGAGATCGTGCCGCTGCTGCGCTCTGCGCGGATCGCGTAGGTAGAGAAGCGCTCGCCGTTGGCGATGTTATAGATCTCGATCTGCTGGTATTCGCGGATATCCGCGGCTTCCATCAGAGTCTCGTCGATGGCACAGGAGCCTTCGTAGTGGAGTTCGGCTTGGGTGACCGTGACGCGGTGCAGCTTGGATTTCAGCATTGTGCGTTGCATGATCGTTTTGTCTCAAATTGAAGTGCAAAGACCGTCTTCAGATTTCCAGGTTGTCGATGAGGCGCGTGCTGCCCAGACGGGCGGCCGCAAGGACCACCAGCGGGTCGCTCCCATCGCCGGACGGCAATTCTAGACCAAGCCTTTTCCGCACTGCAACATAATCCGGTACCCAACCGTGGGCGGCAAGTTCGTCTGTTGCCTCTTTCTCCAGGCGTGCAAAGTCCCGCTCACCGGCGCGCACCGCCTTGACGATGCGGTGCAGACATTGATGGAGCCGCGGGGCCTCGGCACGTTCCGTCGTCGAGAGGTAACCATTGCGAGAGGACAGCGCGAGACCGTCCTGAGCGCGCACGGTTTCACCGGGGATTACCTTGATCGGCAGGGCGAATTCGCGCACCATGGCAGAGAGCACCATGAACTGCTGGTAGTCCTTCTTGCCGAAAAGTGCAGCATCGGGCTGGACGATCGAAAACAGTTTCATTACCACGGTGGCGACGCCGCGGAAGTGGCCGGGACGGAACTCGCCTTCGAGGATGTTGGCGTGCTCGACCGGCGGTTCGACGACGTAGCGCTGCGGCTCGGGGTAAAGTTCTTCTTCGTTTGGTGCGAACAGGTGGTCGACGCCCGCGGCGACGAGCCTCGCGCAGTCGGCTTCGAGTGTGCGCGGGTACTTGTCGAAATCCTCGCCAGGGCGGAACTGCAGGCGGTTCACGAAGATCGAGGCGACAATGCAGTCGCCATGTTGGCGCGCCTGACGCATCAGGGCGATGTGGCCGTCGTGCAGGTTGCCCATGGTCGGCACGAAGACGATGCGGCAGTTGCGGGATGCGTCGGCGAGCGCCGCGCGCAGGGCGGCGATGGTGGTGTGAATCTGCATGTCAGTAGCAGTGTTCGGGGGCTGGGAAGCTGCCGTCCTTCACGGCGGCGACGTACGATTTAACGGCGCTCTCGATGCACTTGGCCTCGGCCATGAAATCCTTGACGAAGCGCCCTTTCTTGCCGGGATAGAGCCCAAGCATGTCGTAGAGGACGAGTACCTGGCCGTCGCAGTCCGGGCCGGCGCCGATGCCGATGGTCGCGCAGACCTTGATTTCGTTCGTGATCTCGGCGGCGAGCGTGGAGGGCACCATTTCCAGCACCATCAATGCCGCGCCAGCCTCCTCGAGCGCACGTGCATCCGCTTTCATGCGCGCCGCACCCGCCTCGTCTCGGCCTTGCACACGGTAACCGCCGAGGGCATGCACCGACTGCGGGGTCAGGCCGATATGGGCGCAGACCGGCACGCCGCGCTCGACCATGAAGTGCACCGTTTCGGCCATCACCGCGCCGCCTTCGAGCTTGACCATCTCCGCACCTGCGGCGAGTAGCTTGCCTGCATTGCGGATCGCCTGCTCCTTCGACTCGTGATAGGCGCCGAAAGGCAGGTCGGCGACGACCATGGCGCGGTTCGCCATGTGGCCGACGCACTCGGTGTGATAGACCATGTGCTCCATGGTCACGGGCAGCGTCGAGGTCTTGCCCTGGATCACGTTGCCAAGCGAGTCGCCCACCAGGATGACGTCCACGCCGCAACGATCCTCGAGTGCGGCGAAGCTGGCGTCGTAGCCGGTGAGCATGGCGATCTTTTCGCCCGCATGTTTCATGCGCGCGAGCTCCGGCAGCGTGATCGGCTTGTTGGAGGCGAGATAGGTCATCTAGGGGCTGCGGAAGATGAAATAAACGGCACCAAGGATACACAAACCCGCCCAGAGGTAATCGAGTTTCAGCGGTTGGCGCATGTAGAACACGACGAACGGCACGAAGACCGTCAACGCGATGACCTCCTGCAGGATCTTCAATTGCGCGAGGTCGAGTTCCCGGTAGCCGATACGGTTGGCAGGTACCTGAAGCAGATACTCGAACAGCGCGATGCCCCAGGAGGCAAGCGCGGCGATCCACCAGGGCCGATCGTTGAGGTTCTTGAGATGGGCGTACCAGGCGAAGGTCATGAAGACGTTGGAGGCCGTCAGCAGCAGCGCGGTCTGCCAGACGGCAGGAAGGCCCAGCAGGGTCATGGCGATCAGCTTAGGCGCTCGATGCGCTGGTCGGCCAGCGCCGGCAGCAGGTCGGCGACGCGTGCGCGATGGCCAGGAATCCTTAGATCCGGCGCGATCTCGGCGAGCGGCGCGATGACGAAGGCACGCTCGGCGATGCGCGGGTGGGGCAGCGTCAGACCAGGTTGATCATGGCGCTCATCGCCGTAGAGCAGCAGGTCGAGGTCGAGCGTGCGCGGGGCGTTCGGGACGCTGCGCACCCTGCCGAAGGCTGCCTCGATGGCGAACAGTCGTTCGAGGAAAGTCGGCGCCGGCAGGATGGCGGCATCGACCTCGAGCAGCGCGACGGCATTGATGAAGTCAGGCTGATGGTGCAGCCCAACCGGCGCGGTGCGGTAGAGCGAGGAAACCGAGCGCAGCTGCGTGTGCTCCAGCTTGTCGAGCGCATCGAAAGCGGCGCGCACCGTGGCGACAGGATCGCCGAGGTTGGCGCCCAGCGCAACGAAGGCTCTCACATGCATCGGTTTACTCGGCGGGCGTCGGACCCGAAAGATCGCCTCCGGAAGTCGGCTCCGGCGGCACGGCGCCATCCGCGGCCTTCTTGCCGCGGCTGCGACGGCGGCGCTTCTTCGGTCCCGTATCCGGTTTCAGCATGGCCTCACGCTCGGCGTTGCCGGCTTCCTGGAAGGAGGCCCACCAGTCGGACAGTTCGCGCTCAATCTCGCCGCTCTCCGCACGCAGCCTCAGGAAATCCCAGGCGGCGCGGTAACGCGGTTGCTCGATCAGGCGGAAGGGGGCGCGGCCGCCGCGCTTCTCGAAGCGCGGCTGCAAGAGCCAGATGTCCTTGATGTCGCCGGCGATGCGGCGCGTGATCGCGAGCTTCTCACCCTGCACCTCGAGCACCTCGTCCATCGCGGCGTGCAGTGCCGGCACCGGCGGTTCGCCCTTCTGCTTGCGGCCTGCCCAGTTCGCTAGCACCTCATGCCACAGCAGGGTGGCGAACAGGAAGCCCGGCGAAGTGCGCTTGTCCTCGTTGATGCGCCGGTCGGTGTCGGCGAGTGCCAGCATGACGAACTTCTCGCCGAGCGGCTGCTCGAGAATCACGTCGAGCAGCGGCAGCAGGCCGTGGTGCAGGCCCTCGCCGCGCAGTCGCTTGACGCACTCGACCGCATGGCCGGAGAACAGCAGCTTGATCATCTCGTCGAACAGGCGGGCGGCCGGCACGTTCTCGATCAGCTCGGCCATCTCGCGGATCGGCACCTGCACCTGGGGATCAAGGCGCAGATTGAGCTTGGCCGCGAGGCGCACGGCGCGCAGCATGCGCACCGGGTCTTCGCGGTAACGCGCGCGCGGATCGCCGATCATGCGCAGGGTCTTCCTCTGCAGGTCGCGCACGCCGTGGTGGTAGTCGAACACCTCGCCGCTGGAAGGATCATAGTAGAGCGCGTTGATGGTGAAGTCGCGGCGCGCCGCATCCTCCTCCACGCTGCCCCAGACGTTGTCGCGCAGCACGCGGCCATGCTCATCCTTCAGGGTGCTTTCGTCGTGTGCGGCACGGAACGTGGAGACTTCGATGGTTTCCGCGCCGTGCATCACATGCACGATCTGGAAGCGTCGTCCGATGATGCGCGATCGTCGGAAGAGCGCGCGCACCTGATCGGGGGTGGCATCGGTCGCGACGTCGTAGTCCTTGGGCACGATACCGGCGATCAGGTCGCGCACCGCGCCGCCGACCACATAGGCGCGGTGACCGGCCTGCTGCAGCGTTTCGCAGGTGCGCCGGGCACCGGGCGAAACCTGCTCCGGCCGGATGCCGTGCTGGCTGGCAGCGATCTTCTCGACGGGATGGGGGTAGGGTTCGCCGCGTTTGAAGACGCGACGCAATAGCTTACGGATCATGCGCTTGTTGCTTTCGATTCGGGCTGCATCATACCCGAGGCCTTATCTTAGGCTCAAGATCGGCCAGCCGTGGCGGCTTGCATGCGCGCGCAGCGTGTCGTCGGGATCGACCGCGACGGGATGGCTCACCTTGGCGAGCAGTGGCAGGTCGTTGAGCGAATCGCTGTAGAACCAGGTTTGCTCAAATGCTCCCCACCACAGGCCCAGCTCTTCGAGCCAGGCCTCGACGCGCGCGATCTTGCCGTCGCGGAAGGCCGGCAGTCCGCGCGGCGCGCCGGTAAATTTTCCATTGTGGCCGCCTTCCTGGGCGGGGATGGTGGCGACCAGATGCGCGATACCGAATTCGCGGCAGATCGGGCCGGTGACGAAGCTGTTGGTGGCCGTGACGATCGCGCACAGGTCGCCGGCATCGAGGTGGCGCTGCACCAGTTGGCGCGCCGGGGCGCCGATCATCGGCAGGATGCGCGTCGCCATGAATTCCTTGTGCCAGGCGTCGAGTTCCTCGCGCGGATGGCGCGACAGCGGGGCGAGCTGGAACTGCAGGAAGGCGTGGATGTCGAGCGTACCGGCCTTGTAGTCGTCGTAGAAGGCCTGGTTCTTCGCTTCGTGGACCTCGCGGTCGAGCACGCCCTTCGAGATGAGGAACTGCGCCCACTCGAAGTCGGAGTCGCCAGCGAGCAGCGTATTGTCTAAATCAAACAGTGCCAGATTCATTGTTGTCGTCGGGAACGAGTTGGAGTTGTAGCGCTTCCTTGAGTAGCGGCAGCGTCGCGGGACGCTGCCGTTCGAGGGTGGCGCGGTCGAGGTGGTCGAGGACGGACATCAGCGAGGGCAGGTCGCGGCGGCCGTGGTTGAGCAGATAGCGCACCAGGCCGTCTTCCACCTTGAGGCCGCGCTCGATCGCGTGGCGGCGCAATGCGGCGGCCTTTTGTTCGTCGTTGAGGGTCTTCACCTCGTAGATCAGTGTCTGGCCGATGCGCGTGCGCAGGTCCTCGCGCAGTTCGAGCTGCAATGGCGGCTTGCGGCCGGCGATCAGCAAGCCGAGACCGATCATGCGCGCGGTATTGAAGATGCGGAACAGCGCGATTTGCGCAGCGTCGTCGAGCGACTCGACGTCGTCGACGATCAGCAACCCGCCGGGCGCGGCATTGAAGGAAGCTGCGGGCGGGGCATCGGCGAGCAGCAGGGCGGGGCGGCGGCGCATCGCGAGACTGGCCGTGGCCGCGAGCAGATGGCTCTTGCCGCAGCCGTCGTTGCCCCAGAGATAGAGCATGTCGAAGCAGCCCGGTGCGGCCAGCGCGCGCAGGCGTGCCAGCAGTTCGCCGTTTTCGCCGACGATGAAATTGTCGAGACTGGGCGTCTGGGTGGGCAGGAGGTCGAGCAGCAGTTGCGTCAAGGTGAGCGGGGTATTTCCGGTAAAATCCGCGCCTTCTTGCGCGGCAGCGCGAATTATCGCCGCAAATTCATCTTTCTGGCCGGGTTCGACAATGACTACAGCAGCTTCCAACTCCATGACCTATCGCGACGCGGGGGTCGATATCGACGCTGGCGACGCCCTTGTCGAGCGCATCAAGCCCGCCGCGAAGCGCACCATGCGCCCCGAGGTGCTCGGCGGCATTGGCGGCTTCGGCGCGCTGTTCGAGATCTCGAAGAAGTTCAAGGAACCCGTGCTCGTGTCCGGTACCGACGGCGTTGGCACCAAACTCAAGCTCGCTTTCGAATTCAACCGCCACGACACCGTGGGCCAGGACCTCGTCGCGATGAGCGTGAACGACATCCTCGTGCAGGGCGCCGAGCCGCTGTTCTTCCTCGACTACTTCGCCTGCGGCAAACTCGACGTAGCCACCGCCGCCACTGTGGTGGAAGGCATCGCCAAGGGCTGCGAGCTTTCTGGATGCGCGCTGATCGGCGGCGAGACCGCCGAGATGCCCGATATGTATCCGGCCGGCGAATACGACCTTGCCGGCTTCGCCGTCGGCGCGGTCGAGAAGTCCAAGATCATCGACGGCAAGTCGATCAAGCCGGGTGACGTGGTTCTCGGCCTCGCTTCTTCCGGTGCGCATTCGAATGGCTATTCGCTGATCCGCCGCATCGTCGAGCGCGCCAAGCCCGACTTGAAGGCCGACTTCCACGGCCGCCCGTTCGCCGACGCGCTGATCGCGCCGACGCGCATCTACGTCAAGTCGATGCTCAAACTGATGGAAAGCGTAGCGGTCAAGGGCATGGCCCACATCACCGGCGGCGGCATCACCGGCAATGTGCCGCGCGTGCTGCCCGAGAACGTTACCGCAGTGATCGACAAGTCCGCCTGGACCCTGCCGCCGCTGTTCCAGTGGCTGCAGAAGGAGGGCAACGTCGCCGACGACGAGATGCACCGCGTCTTCAACTGCGGTATCGGCATGGTGGTGATCGTGGACGCAGCCGATGCCGCCATGGCCACCGAACTGCTGACGGCGGCTGGTGAGACGGTCTATGCGCTTGGCCGCATCGAGGCGCGCCAGCCCGGCCAGGAACAGACGATCATTCGATAAAAGTCGGCGCCGGTGGGACGGCGCTAGTCGAGCGCAGCGAGCAGACAGTCTCCCCTCCTGAGAAGGAGGGGCTGGGGGAGGTCGGGCTGAGCCTAGCCGCCCAGCCGAGCCCGCTCCTCGCGCTGCACGTCGGTGATGAAGCGCTGCAACTGATGTTCCAGCGCGTGACCCAGCTTGGCGAATTGGCAACCAATGCGGGCGCTGACCTTGCCGCCGCGCTGCACTTCGCTGGCATTGCGCACGATCAGGTCGACTTCAAGCGTGCCGATCCCTTTCAGTTCGATGCGCGCCTTGGGAAGCAATTGGCCGGGACCGAAATTCAGCTTGCCGCCAGGCAGTTCCGCGGCGATGCCGCCGATGCTGATATCCACGATGCTCAATTGCAGCGGTTGGCCGCCGAGCTGGTTAAGGATGCAAGGCGGTCGCCGCGTCAACGGCAGCACCAGCCGGAAGAATTCGCGCCGCTGCAGGCGCGTGTAGTGGTCGGGAATGCGCGCCGCGAAGGCCGGACGCTGCTTGTAAGCGATTTCGCGGACTTGGCCGGTGGAGAACTGGTTCTTCACCCCATGCGGCGCGCAGACGAAGATACTGTGCTCGCTTTGCAGCAGCTTGCGGTTGGTGGTTTCGCTGCCGCCCCAGTCGAAAATCAGCCGGTCGCTCGCGTCATCGACGTCGAGCAGTACCGTGAGCACGGTTTCCTTGCCGCCGTCGAAGGTCACGCTGACCCGCTCGCCGTCGTTGATGAGCTGGTTCAGGTAGAACAGGATTTCGCGCCGGTTCTGGGTGGTGAACTTCTCGAGTTCCTCTGTGGTAATGGTCTGCTCGGTCATGCTCTGTGGCCTGGCGTCCCGGCCAGGTGCCTATCTATTTCGTGCTGTATTTTCGCAGCGGTTGTCGATTCCGCCAAGTCGTATATGAGATCGACGGCGCCGTTGTCCCGCAATCCCCGCAGCCAAGTGATCTGCCGCTTGGCGAACTGACGCGTCGCGAAGATGCCGCGGTCGGCCAGTTCGCCAGCTGGCAGCCGATCCTCCAGCATCTCCCAGACCTGGCGGTAGCCGACGCAGCGCATCGACGGGAGTTCGGCATTGAGACGGTATTTCGCGCGCAATGCCTCCACTTCTGCGACCAGTCCGGCATCGAGCATCGCCTGGAAGCGCCGGGCGATGCGCTCGTGCAGAATCTTGCGCTCGGGTGCAGCCAACGCGACGGTCAGCAGTCGGTAGGGCAGGGCATCACTCGACTGGCGCTGCCAGAATTCGCCCAGCGGCCGGCCGGTCAGACGCAGCACCTCGAGGGCGCGCTGGATGCGCTGACTGTCGTTGGGTGCCAGCCGTGCCGCGGTAGCGGGGTCCAATCGGGCGAGTTCGGCATGCAGCGCCGGCCATCCTTTCTCGGCAGCTTCGGCCTCGATGACGGCGCGTACTGCCGCATCGGCGGGTGGCAGATCGGCCAGTCCTTCGCGCAGCGCCTTGTAGTAGAGCATCGTGCCGCCGACGAGCAGCGGCACCTTGCCGCGTGCGACGATCTCCGCCATGACGGCGAGTGCATCGGCGCGGAACTGCGCGGCGGAATAGCGCTCTTCCGGCGTGATCAGGTCGATCAGGTGGTGCGGAAAACGCGCCAGCGTCGCCCGGTCGGGCTTGGCCGTGCCGATGTCCATGTCGATGAAAACCTGGGCCGAGTCCAAGCTGACGATTTCGACTGGAAACCGCTCTGCGATGGCGAGCGCGAGATCGGTCTTGCCGCTTGCGGTCGGGCCGATCAGGGCCAAGGCAGGCCCGCCATCCCCCAGCCCCTTCCTCTCGGAAGGGGAGACTTTATGCTCGCTACGCTCGATACTCATTTACTTGCCGCGCATGAAGAGCTTGTCGAGGTCGGTCATCGACAACTGCACCCAGGTCGGCCGGCCGTGGTTACACTGGTCGGCGCGCTCGGTTTCTTCCATCTGGCGCAGCAGGGCGTTCATTTCAGGCAGGGTCAATGCGCGGTTGGCGCGTACCGCGCCGTGGCAGGCCAGGGTGGCGAGGATCTCGTTGCGCTGCGCCTCGAGCACGCGGCTGGCGGGATGCTCGTCCAGTTCGGCGAGCAGCGCGCGCACCAGCGCCGCGACGTCACCGCCCGCGACGAGTACCGGCACGGCGCGCACCGCGAGTTGCTGCGGACCGGCCGCTGCGATCTCGAAGCCGAGCGCGTCGAGCGTTGCGGCATGCGCCTCCGCACAGGCGAGTTCCCGTGCGCTCGCGGCGAGCAGCAGGGGCACGAGCAGCGGTTGCGTCGCAGGACGCGCGTCGGCCCCGGCCTTGAGCCGCTCGTAAAGGATGCGCTCGTGCGCGGCGTGCATGTCGACAAGCACCAGGCCTTGGGTGTTCTGGGCGAGGATATAGACACCATGGAGTTGGGCGATGGCGTAACCGAGCGGCGCATCCTGGATCGGAAAAGTCGGCGCCGGCGGGACGGCGCCATCAGCAACAGGCTCCGAAGGAACGGCGCCGCTGAACGCCTGGCGCGCGAAATCGAGGTAGGCGGCGGCGTCGGGTTCACGCACGCCGAGGCTGGCTTGATAGGGGGCGGAAACGTAGGTCGGCGCAGACGGCTGCTCCTGCGGTCTTGCCGCTGCGAGGGGTTCGGCCAGCGCCCTCTGCAGGGCGTGGAACACGAACTGGTGCACCGCACGTGCGTCGCGGAATCTCACTTCCGTCTTGGCCGGATGGACATTGACGTCGACCGCCGCCGGGTCGAGCTCGAGAAATAGCACGTAGGCCGGGTGGTGCGCGCCGTGCAGCACGTCGGCGTAGGCCTCGCGCGCCGCATGCACGAGCAGTTTGTCGCGCACGTAGCGGCCATTCACATAGAAATACTGCTCGGCGCGCGTCGGCTTGGCGTAGGCGGGCAGCGCGGCGAAGCCGGCAAGCCGCAGGGGGCCGGCTTCCGTTTCCACGGGGCGCGCATGGACGAGGAAGTCGTCGCCCATCAGCTCGCGGGTCCTTTGCGAAAAGTCGGCGCCGGCGAGACGGCGCTTGAGCTTGCCATCGTGCGCCAGGGTGAAAGCGACGTCGGGGCGTGCCTGCGCCATGCGCACCAGCACCTCGTCGCAATGCGCGAATTCGGTGGCGGTAGTCTTGAGAAATTTGCGTCGCGCCGGCGTGTTGAAGTAGAGGTCGGCGACGGCGACCACCGTGCCGGCGGTGAGCGCGGCGGGTTTGGTGCCGTCGAGGCCGGAGTCGATGCGCCAGGCGTGCGGTGAGGCCGCGGTGCGGCTCGTCAGCGACACGCGCGCGACCGAGGCGATCGAGGCGAGCGCTTCGCCGCGGAAGCCGTAGCTCGCGACGCGCTCGAGGTCGGTCAGGCTGGAGATCTTGCTGGTCGCATGGCGCGCCAGCGCGAGCGGCAGGTCATCCTTGTCGATGCCGCCTCCGTCGTCGGCGATGCGGATCAGCTTTACGCCGCCTTCTTCGAGCTGTACGTCGATCTTTCTCGCCCCGGCATCGAGGGCGTTCTCGAGCAGCTCCTTGAGCACCGAGGCGGGCCGCTCGACCACTTCGCCGGCAGCGATCTGGCTGATGAGAAGGTCGGGGAGGGGGTGGATGCGCGCCATGAGCGGCGAATTATAAGGGGTGGGGTAAACTGCGCGCCGCCATGGAGTTCCTTCCCCAGTTCATTGCGCAGTTCCTCGATATTGTCCTGCATCTGGACAAGCATCTCGCGCTGCTCGTCGCCGAGTACGGGGTGTGGGTCTACGCGATCCTGTTCGCCATCGTCTTCTGCGAGACCGGCCTGGTGGTTACGCCCTTTCTGCCGGGCGACTCGCTGCTGTTCGTCGCCGGCGCGCTGGCTGCCATGGGTACGGATGGGGGGGGCATGGACATCCAGGTGCTGATCGCCGTGCTGCTCGCCGCGGCCGTGCTCGGCGACAACGTCAATTACTGGATCGGCCGCTGGGCTGGTGGCCACATCCTGCGCTGGGGCGAGGGTTCGCGCTTCTTCAACCGTTCCGCCTACGACAAGGCGCACGCCTTCTATGAAAAGTACGGCCCGCTGACGATGACCATGGCGCGCTTCGTGCCTCTCGTCCGGACTTTCGCACCCTTCGTTGCCGGTGTGGCGCGCATGACCTATCCGCGCTACTTCGCCTTCGACCTGCTCGGCGCGGTGCTCTGGGTGTTCTCGCTGACGCTCGCCGGCTACTGGTTCGGCAACCTGCCGGCGGTGAAGAACAACCTCTCGCTCGTCATCGTCGGCATCGTCGTCGTGTCGGTGCTGCCGATGGCCATCAGCTGGCTGCGCCAGCGGTTCGCGCGCCCCGTGCAATGAGTCGTCGGGCCTGCCTGCGCCTGCTGCCGGCTTTGCCGCTGCTTGCGCTGGCCGGCTGCGTCAGAAGCCCGGCCCAGTTCGCCAAGACCGACGTGGACCGCTTCGCCGACCTGCATCGCCGCGAGGCCTTTGCCAGCTTGCGCCGCCTGGCCGAGAAGCTCTATCGCCGCAATCCGCGCGAGTGGAAGAAAGGCGGTCATGCCAGCCTCGATGCGGCGCTCGACCGGATAGTGCTGCCACCACCTCCCAAGCCCAATAGTCCGCGTGGCACGGCGTTGGTGCTCGCGGGGCTGCGCGAGGAGTACGCGCAGGATCGGGTCGCCGCTTTCATCGGTGGCCTGTGGCAAATGCTTAACGACGCATTCGACGGCAAGAGTGAATTCTTCCTGCTCGACGATCTCGACGCGCAGAGGCTCTACAATGCTGCGCGCAACGTCGAGATCGCCGCCTGGAAGCTCGCCAACTCGCATCGTACCCAGCCCGAGGCCGACATTCCGGCGGGTGCGCCGCTGCTGTTCTCGAACGAGATCGCGCCGGTGCAGAATCTCAGTTTCGAACGCGAATTCGGCAAGCTGATCGGCAGCCTCGATCTGCTCTCGCAGCTGATCGCCGACAAGCAGAACCGAACCGTCGTCAAGGTCGTCCAGAATCTCGCCACCGCCGTCTTCCTTCCCATCAAATGAAACGCTACGTCATCCTCATCTCAGGTCGCGGCAGCAACATGCAGACGCTGATCGATGCCAAGCTGCCCGGCACCTGCGCCGCCGTCATCAGCAATCGCCCGGATGCCGCCGGACTCGCCTGGGCCGCCGCGCGCGGCGTACCGACCGCGGTGATCGACCACAAGGCTTATCCTTCGCGCGACGCCTTCGACACGGCGTTGGCAGACGAGATTGAACGCCGCGGCGCTGACCTCGTCCTGCTGGCGGGCTTCATGCGCGTGCTGACCGATGCCTTCGTGCAGCGCTTCGCTGGCCGCCTCGTCAACATCCATCCCTCGCTGCTACCGGTGTTTCCCGGTCTGCGCACCCACGAAGCGGCCCTGGAAGCGGGCGTGCGCGTGCATGGCTGCACGGTGCATTTCGTCACGCCGACGCTCGATTGCGGCCCCATCATCGTCCAAGCGGCTGTCCCCGTGCTGCCGGGCGACGATGCCGACACGCTCGCTGCGCGCGTGCTGGCTCAGGAGCACATCGTCTACCCGCAGGCGGCGCGTGGCATCCTCGAGGGACGCTGCCGCCTCGACAGCGGCCGCGTCGTCTGGTCGGCGGACGAGACGCCACCGACCGCCGCCCTGCGCGTCCCCGCCGGCGGATGAAGCCTCCCCTGGCGCGGCGGCCGTTCTGGCTGGCGCTGGCCGTTTCGCTGCTGCTGCACTTGGCGCTGCTGGTCTCGCCCGGTTGGCGGCTGGCTGCCGATGAGGTCGGCTCCTTCGAGGCGACGCTCCTCGCCCCCATCCAGGCCATACCCGTGCCGGAACCTCAAGCGGCGACGCCTGCACCCGTGCCGCCCCGGCCAAAGTCGCGCCCGCGTCCTCCCGTCGCGCCTCCGCCAGTTCCAGCAGTACCAGAGTTACCGGTCGCTTCGGTGCCGGACGATGTTCCGCTGGCATCTAACGAGCCCGTGTCCGCCGAACCAGCATCTCAAGAGGCCCCAGCAGCGCCCACGGAGCCGGCAGGCGCCGTCCCGCCGGCGCCGACTTTTTTCCCCTATGCGGAAAGCTGGCCCAAGCGCGGTCGTATCGTCTTCCAGGTGACGCGGGGCGAGGATGGCTTCATCGTCGGCCGCAGCGAGCATCGCTGGGAACACGACGGAAAGGGCTATACGCTGCGCGCGCTGACCGAGACCACCGGCCTGGCCGCACTCTTCCGGCCGGCGCAGGTGCTGCAGGAAAGCCGCGGCGCTTTCGCGGCAGCGGGCCTGCAGCCGCAGGAATTCAGGAACGAGCGCAGCGGCAAGCCGGCGGAGAGTGCGCGTTTCGATGCCGGCGAACGCCGCGTCCATTTCAGCAACGGCCAGAGCGCCGCATTCGTGGATGCCGCACAAGATATGCTCTCGCTGTTCTATCAGACCGGTGCTCTGGCGCTCGATGTCGAGCGGCATGCGCTCAAGGTGGCGACGGGACGCAAGCTCGCCGATTACGTCGTGACGGTGGATGCTGCGACGTCGCTCGACACCCCCCTCGGACCACGCGAGGTGCGGCATCTCAAGATTGCGCCGGCACGCGGCGGCGAACTCGACGATACTACCGAGATCTGGCTTGACGCCGTGCTGCGCCTGCCGCTCAAAATACGCTACCGCGACCGCAAGGGCGAAATCTTCGACCAGGTCGCGATGGAAATGGAAACGGAAAAAACGCAATGAACACAATCAACCGCAAGCTGCTCGACCAAGCTATTACCGTCACTGACGAAATGCTGCACTTCCAGCAACCGGCGGATGCCGTCCTGTCAAACTTCTTTCGTGCGCAGCGCTGTGGCCCGCGCGAGCGCGCTTTCATCGCCGAGGCTGCCTACACGGTCTTGCGCCGCAAGCGTTCGCTCGAAGCGTGGATCGGCGTGGAGGGCCATGGGGCGGGTGTAAAGCTGCTGGTGCTGGCGGCACTGGTACGCCATTGTGGCGTTAGCCGTCGCATACTCGAAGAGGCGTTGTCGGCGCGCGATGCGGCCTGGCTAGGCGAACTCAAAGCCAAGCCGGAGCCGACACTGAGCCTTGCCGAGCAGACCGATCTGCCCGACTGGATCGTGGAGCGCCTCGCAGCGCTGATGGACGAGTCGCAGATGCTCGAATTGGCGCGCGCGCTCAACCAGCCCGCGCCGCTCGACCTGCGCGTGAATGCCCTGAAGGCGGACCGCGCCGCCGTGCTGGCGCGGCTCGAACAGGACGGCATCGCCGCGACGGCCTGCCCCTTTGCGCCGGAGGGCGTTCGGCTCGCCGGCAAGCCCGCGCTGGCCAAGCATCCGCTGTTCCTCGACGGCAGCATCGAGGTGCAGGATGAAGGCAGTCAATTGTTGGGCCACCTGCTGGCGCCGCGGCGCGGCGAGATGGTGGTCGACTTTTGCGCCGGCGCGGGCGGCAAGACGCTGTTGCTGGGCGCGCTGATGCGCTCGACCGGGCGGCTCTATGCCTTCGATGTCTCGGACAGGCGACTCGCGAAGCTCAAGCCGCGGCTGGCGCGCTCGGGCCTGTCGAACGTGCATCCGGTGGTCATCGCCCACGAGAACGACACGCACGTCAAGCGGCTCGGCGGCAAGTGCGACCGCGTGCTGGTCGACGCGCCCTGCTCGGGACTCGGCACCTTGCGCCGCAACCCCGACCTCAAGTGGCGACAGACGCCGCAGAGCGTCGCCGAACTCACGGCGAAGCAGGCGGCGATCCTCGCCGCTGCCGCAAGATTGCTGAAACCCGGTGGGCGTTTGGTGTATGCCACATGCAGCCTGCTGCCTGAAGAAAACGAGCAGATCGTCGATGCCTTCCTCGCCGCGCATCCGGGATTCGCGCGCCGCTCGGCCGCCGCGGTGCTGCAGGCGCAAGGCATCGAGATTGCCCTGCCGGGCGACGACCTGCACCTGTTGCCCCATGTGCATGGCACAGACGGTTTCTATGCCGCCGTGCTGGAGCGAACAGCTTGACGCGCTGGCTGCTGCTGCTCGCGCTGTGGCTGCCGGTCGCGCAGGCGGCCGAACTGCCTGCAAGCGGTACGGTCGAAGTGCTGTTCTCGCCCTGGGACGATGCCGAAGGGGCGCTGATCCGCGAGATCGGCCGAGCCAGGCAGAGCGTGCGCGTCCAGGCCTTTTTGCTCACTAGTCGCAGCATCGCGCGCGCGCTGGCGGCGACGCGCTCCCGCGGCGTGCCGGTCGAGTTGCTCGCCGACGGGGAAATGGTGGCGAAGGGCGAAAATTCGCTGGTGCCGATGCTGCACGGGGCGGGCGTCGATGTGCGCCTCGAAACCCGCTACGCCGCCGCACACAATAAAATCCTGCTTATCGACGCGGAAGGGGAACACCCCGTGATCATCACCGGCAGCTACAACTTCACCTGGTCGGCGCAGGCGCGCAACGCCGAGAACCTGCTGATCCTGCGCGGCAACCGTGCGCTCGCGCAGGCCTATCTCGCCAACTGGCGGCGCCACCACAGCGACGCTCTGCCCTTTACGGATGCCATGAAGCCATGAGCGAGCCGAGCCACCAGATCGGCGGACTGCTGATCGAACTCTGGAAGGATCTGCAGCAGCCCGACGTGGTGTGGCAGGTGGCGACGCTCGTGCTCTGTTTTGCGATCGCCTGGGGCCTTGACCGCTGGCTCGGCATGCGCCTGCGTGGCTCCAAAGAAACGGAAAGCCGCGCGCTTGCCCTCGGGCAGCGCGGTTTGCGGCGACTCGCCTTGCCCCTGGTCATGCTGCTGCTGGTGCTTGTGTCCCGCCCCATCCTGGCGAATTGGCACCACGTCAACCTGCTGTCGCTGGCGGTCCCCTTGCTGATTTCCATGCTCGTCGTGCGCGCGGTGATGTTCGTCGTGCGACAGAGTTTCTTCTCCAGCGCACCGTGGCTGGCAAGCTTCGAGCGTACCTTCGCGCTGCTCGCGTGGAGCGTGGTGGCGCTCTACATCCTCGGCGTGCTGCCCGAACTGATCGGACTGATGGAGGAGGTCCACTTCAACCTCGGCAAGGAGAAGCTGAATCTCTGGCTGGTGCTGCAAGGGGTGGGCGCTGTGTTGGCCACGTTGCTGGTGGCGCTGTGGATCGGCAGCACGCTCGAGGCTCGCCTGATGAAGGCCGAGGGCATCGACGGCAACTTGAGGATCGTTCTGTCGCGTCTGCTGCGCGCCTTGCTGATCCTGGTTGCGGTTCTGATCGGCCTGCCGCTCGTCGGCATCGACCTCACCACGCTCTCTGTTTTCGGCGGCGCGCTCGGCGTCGGCCTCGGCTTCGGCCTGCAGAAGATCGCCGCCAACTACGTCTCGGGTTTCATCATCCTGCTCGACCGCTCGATCCGCATCGGCAGCCTGATTTCACTGGAGGGCCAGCGCGGCGTCGTCACGCGCATCACGACGCGCTACACGCTGCTGCGCAGCATGACCGGCGTCGAGATGATCATTCCCAACGAGATGTTGGTCGGCTCGGTCATCACCAACGAGACGCTCACCGATCCGAAAGTGAGGCTCGCCGCGCAGGTTCAAGTTGCCTACGGCACCGATCTCGATCGCGCACTGGAGATCATGGTCGATGTGGCCCGCGCACAGCACCGCGTGCTGGCCGACCCGCCGCCGAAAGGATTCGTCACGGCTTTTGCCGACTCGGGCATCAATCTCGAACTCGGCTACTGGATCGGTGATCCCGAGGAAGGTTCGTTTCAGATCAAGTCGGACATTCTTCTCGCGATCTGGAAAGCCTTCCAGAGTGAAGGCATCCAGATTCCCTTCCCGCAGCGCGAAGTACGGCTGCTGCAATAAAAGTCGGCGCCGGCGGGACGGCGCCTGACTGCTTATTCCGGCACGCAGATCTCGCCGCGCAGCATGCCCTGCGCGGTGCGCAGCGTCAGCAGCGTCAACACGACGGACAGCACAATCAGCAGAACCCAAGCGAGCGGCACGAACAGGTCGGGCTGGTGCTCAGCCATCACCAGCGTGGCGATCGTCATCGCAGCGAGCGGGAAGGAGTAGGCCCAAGTCGACAGGAAGAAGCGTAGCCTGAAGAAGCGCAGCGCGTTGCTTGCGAGCAGCAGGGTGAGGAACAGCGCGACGTGGTAGAGGATGCGCGCGAAGGCGTCGAGTTCGCCGTTGTTGAGGCGCACCCAGGCGAGGAAGCCGACGGCCGGCGGCGCGATGAGGATGAACAGCGTCGGCGTGAGTCGCTCGGGCAGCGGCTCGTGGAAAAACAGCCGGTTCATCACGATCGTCATCAGCACGAGCCAGAACACGAGGCCGATACTGAAGAAGAACCACGAAATCGTCGGGGGCGCGAAGCTGAGGCCGGCGATCGGCACGATGATGTTGCCGACGACCGGGATGAACCAAGCCGGGTTCGCATGCTTGATGTCATAACGCGTGTGGTGGATCCAGCTGCTCATCACGACGAGGGTGAAGCTCAGATGGAGCAGGGCGCCGAGCGTCCAGAAGCCCTGCGCGAGACCGGGCAGGACATCGGTGAAGACTATGGCGAGCAGCAGCAGCGAGATCGAGACGGCAGGAAAGAAATTGAGGCGGATCGGATGGGCGAACTCCTGTTTGACCGCCCCCCAGTGGCTGGCCAACTTGGCCAGGTAGCCGAGGGCGAGCAGGCCGAACAGTGCGAGCGCCCACCATTGCAGTGCGACGCCAACGCCGGCCGGCAGGCCGAGAACATGGTGGGCCTTCTTCCAGGCGATCGCGAGGCCGGTGGTGCCCATCACCATGGCGAAGAACGAGATGGGGAAATGCTCAAGACGCTGCCGGGATTGCGGGGAGGGGGTTGGGGTATTCATGTTGTTGTCCATGTCGGGGAGGTTTTTCGATTATAAGCATTTGCTAAATCATGACTGCTGACAGAACTGACATAATCAAGGGCCAGACACTGACAGTTCATCCTTTGCCATGCAGCCGCCCGCCGAACTGATTTCCTATCTCGATTCGCTCGACGAACCGCATATCCTCTTCGACCGGGCCTATCGCATCGTCGCCGCGAACAAGGCCTACCAGCGGCGTTTCCGCAGCGACAGCAGCCCGGTGGGGCAGACCTGCTATGCCGTGTCGCACCGTTACGACGCGCCGTGCGACAAGGCGGGCGAAACCTGCCCCCTCCAGCAGAGCCTGAAATCCGGCCAGCGCGAGCGGGTGCTGCATCTGCACCATACGCCGGACGGCGAGATGTACGTCAATATCGAATTGGCGCCGGTGCGCGATCAAGAGGACCAGATCGCCTACTTCATCGAGAAGATGGAACCGCTCGGCTCATCGCACCACATGCCCGATGCGCGCACGATGGTGGGACGCGCACCGGCCTTCCGCCAGATGCTCGAACTGATTTCGCGCGTCGCGCCATCGGATGCGACGGTGATGCTGCAGGGCGAATCGGGGACCGGCAAGGAGCTCGTCGCCAAGGCGATCCACGACGCGAGCCGTCGCGCCGACCATCCTTTTGTCGCGGTCGACTGTTCCGGGCTGACCGAGACCTTGTTCGAGAGCGAGCTGTTCGGCCACGAGAAAGGCGCCTTTACCGGCGCCGGATCAAGGCGCATCGGACTTGTGGAGTCGGCCTCGGGCGGGACGCTGTTTCTCGACGAACTCGGCGATATCCCCCTCGGCATGCAGGTCAAACTGCTGCGCCTGCTCGAAACGGGAACCTTCCGCCGCGTCGGCGCGAGCGATTTCCTCAAGTCGGATATCCGGCTGATCTCGGCGACGCACCGCAACCTGCGCGCCATGGTCGAGGACGGCCGCTTCCGCCAGGATCTCTATTACCGGCTCAACACTTTCCCGATCAGCCTGCCTGCGCTGCGGGAACGGCGTAGCGACGTACCTCTACTCGCCGAGTCGCTGTTGGCGCGCGTGGCCCCGGAGCGTACCTTGCATCTGTCGGCCGAGGCACTCAAATGCCTCATGGCCTATGACTATCCTGGCAACGTGCGCGAGTTGCGCAATGTGCTCGAACGCGCCACGCTGCTGTGCGACGGCGATACGATCTTTCCCCAGCACCTTCCGCTCGAGGTGCAGGAGATGGGATGCGGGAGGGTACAGGCGGACGCTGGTCAGGCGAAACCGACAGGCGAGAAGATGGCGGGCCGTTCCGAGACGCTAGCCCAACTCGAAGTTGAGGTCCTGCGCGAAAGGCTGGCACAGCACCGCGGCAATCGCAAAGCCCTGGCGACGGAACTGGGGATCAGCGAGCGTACCCTCTATCGTAAGCTGCGCAAGTTATGTCACGATGGCAGTGTCTGACATAAGTGCTATGACAGACTGGCGTGAATCGGTACTGGTTTCGGGGCGAGGGCAGTCGTTGAGTTTGGTAAATCAATTTATATCAAAGGGTTGCGTTTTTTCGCGTGGCTGGCACGGCTTTTGATATATAGAAAGCAGGAAGCGGTGCGAAGTAACAGGTTGCTGCTGATAGAACACCATGTCCCCCCTGATTCTTGGTGCTTCTTGATGACCTCCTCCTCCGTCCGGATTTGGGATACCTTCCCTCAGGCTCAGCTCCGGCATTTACAGCAACCTGCACCGCTTCTTTTTTTCGCCTATTTTCCGGAACGCAGAAACAAAAACGCCAGCAGGCGTTGCCTTGCTGGCGTTTTGTCGCTGAGGCTGGCGAAGCTTACTTCAGCTTCACTTCCTTGTAGAGCACGTGCTTGCGTGCCTTGGGATCGTACTTCATGAACTCCAGCTTCTCAGGCGTGGTGCGCTTGTTCTTGCTGGTGGTGTAGAAGTGCCCGGTTCCAGCGGTGGACTCGAGCTTGATCTTTTCACGTCCGCCTTTGGCTGCCATGATTGATTACCTCCGGATTAAACGGCTTCGCCGCGTTCGCGCAACTCGGCGAGAACGACGTCGATGCCTTTCTTGTCGATGGTGCGCAGACCGGCGTTGGAAACGCGCAGACGCACCCAGCGGTTTTCGGATTCGACCCAGAACTTGCGGGAATGCAGGTTGGGCAGATAACGACGCTTGGTCTTGTTGTTGGCGTGGGACACATGGTTCCCCACCATCGGGGCCTTGCCCGTCACTTGGCAGACGCGGGACATAATCGGAGCTCCAGAACTTCGGATTGCGGAAAGCCGTGCATTCTACGCGATGGCCAACCGACTAAGCAAGCGTTTTTTCTGACTTTTTACAGCAGGCCGTGCTCGGCGAAAGAGTACGGCGTGGCGTTGCCGGCAACGATGAAGTGATCGACCAGCCGGACATCGACCAGCGCGAGGGCCTGTCGCAGGCTCTGGGTGAGTTGCTTGTCGGCCTGAGAAGGCTCGGCGCAACCGCTCGGATGGTTGTGCGCGAAGATTGCCGCAGCGGCGTTGCGGGCAAGGGCCTGCTTGACGATTTCTCTGGGGTGGACGCTGGTGTGCGTCAAGGTTCCCCGAAACAGTTCCTCGTCGGCGATCAGGCGATTTTGCGCGTCGAGCCACAGTGCGACGAACACCTCGTGCTGCAGCGGCGCGAGCGAAAGGCGAAGCCAGTCGCGCACGGCGCTTGGGCTGGAGAGCGCCGGGCGGGTACGCAACTCTTCGCGCAAGCCGCGGCGCGCGAGTTCGAGGGTCGCTGCCAGTTGCGCCGCCTTGGCGGGGCCGATGCCGTTGACGCGCGTGAGTTCCTGAGGCGTGGCTGCTGCCAGGCGGGCGAGGCTGTGATCGAAGTGGGACAGCAGGGCACGCGCCAGGTCGACCGCGCTCATGCCCCTGACGCCGACACGCAGGAATATCGCCAATAGCTCGGCATCGCTGAGGGCTGCGGGGCCGCTCTCGATCAGTCGTTCGCGCGGGCGCTGGTCGTCGGGCCAGTCGGTGATAGCCATGGGTTAGAATTTGTGCGGTTTCCCGGCATTCTATCCATCTATCCGTCATGAGCGAACTCCAAGGCAAGCGCATCGTACTCGGCGTCACCGGCGGCGTCGCGGCCTACAAGGCCTGCGAGCTGGCCCGCTTGCTGGTCAAGGCGGGCGCGGCGGTCGATGTCGCCATGACCGATGCGGGGGCGCGCTTCGTTACGCCGCTCACCTTCCAGGCGCTGACCGGGCGGCCCGCGTACACCTCGCTGTGGGATGCGCCCCAGGCGAATGGCATGGCTCATATCGACCTGACCCGTGGCGCGGATGCGGTTGTGATCGCGCCGGCGACAGCCGACTTCATCGCCAAGCTGGTGCATGGGCGTGCCGACGACCTGCTGTCCACGCTCTGCTTGGCGCGCGATTGCCCGTTGCTTGTTGCTCCGGCGATGAACCGCCGCATGTGGGACAACCCCGCCACCCAGCGCAATATCGCGCAGCTGCGTGAAGACGGGGTGGCGATCCTCGGCCCGGCGCAGGGAGAGCAGGCCTGCGGCGAAGTGGGTGAGGGGCGCATGCTCGAGCCCGCGGAAATCTTCGATGCGCTGGTTGCCCTGTTCCAGCCGAAACTGCTGGCCGGCAAGCGCGTGCTGCTCACGGCCGGCCCGACCTTCGAAACGCTCGACCCGGTGCGCGGCCTGACCAACAGCAGTTCTGGGCGCATGGGCTTCGCGCTGGCGCGTGCCTGCGCGGAAGCTGATGCCGACGTGACGCTGATTGCCGGGCCGGTGGCGCTGCCAACGCCGACCGGCGTGGCGCGCGTCGATGTGCAAAGCGCGCTGGAGATGCGCGATGCCGTGCTGGCGCGTCTGCCGGCGGATATCTTCATTGCCGTCGCAGCGGTGGCCGACTACAGGCCGGCAGCGGCTGCCGAGCACAAGATCAAAAAGAGCCTCGATGCCGGAGCGACGCTCACGCTCGAACTGGTGGCGAACCCGGACATCCTCGCCGAAGTGGCGGCACGTCCCGATGCGCCATTCTGCGTCGGCTTTGCCGCCGAAAGCCGCAACCTCGCCGAATATGCCGAAGGCAAGCGGCGGGCAAAGAAGCTGCCGCTGGTCGTCGGCAACCTGGTCCAGGACGGGCTGGGCAGCACGACGAATGCGGTCACGCTGTTCGACGCAGCGGGGACGCATCCGCTGCCGCCCGGAGACAAACTTTCCGTCGCTCGCGCCATCGTGCGCCATATCGCGACATTGCACGAGAAAGGGAATCATGCATAGGATCGACGTGCGCATCCTCGATGCGCGACTGAAAGACACACAGAAGGAGGGAGGCGAATATGCGCCGCACTACGCCACTCCCGGCGCGGCGGGCATGGACCTGCGTGCCTGCATCGAGGCGCCGGTGCGCCTTCATCCCGGCGAGACGATGCTGGTGCCCTCCGGTATCGCGATTCACCTTGCCGATCCCGGCATCGCCGCGATGATCCTGCCGAGATCAGGACTGGGCCACAAACACGGCATCGTGCTCGGCAACCTTGTCGGGCTGATCGATTCCGATTACCAGGGCGAAATCTTCGTTTCGCTGTGGAACCGAGGCCACGAGGTCTTCCTGCTCAATCCGCTCGACCGCATCGCGCAGCTGGTCGTGGTGCCGGTACTGCAGGTGGCCTTCAACGTGGTCGACCAGTTCGAGGAATCCCACCGGGGCGCCGGCGGCTTCGGCAGCACCGGAAAAGTTTGATGACCTACAGGAGAATTGAAATGCTGAAAAAGACGATCCGCTGGTCGGTGGCAGCGATGCTTGCCGGCATGTCGGCGCTGGTGCTTGCCCAAGCGGCCAAGCCCGCTGCCGTACCCAAGCATGTGCAGGAGATCATCACCGGGCGCTGCGCGCTGTGCCACGGCGCGGAAGGGGAGAGCGCGAGCGCGGTCTATCCGCGTCTGGCGGCACAGCATCCCGACTACATCCAGAAGCAGCTCAAGGACTTCCGCGACGGTCGTCGCAAGAGCGAAACCATGAGCGATATGGCCAAGGATCTCAAGGACGAGGACATCGCCGTACTTGCTAACTATTTCTCCGGCAAGAAAGCCGGCTCGCGCCAGCCAGGCGACGCGGACCTCGCCGCTGTGGGCAAGTACATCTTCCAGCGCGGCAACAGCTTTTCAGGCGTTGCAGCTTGTTCGTCGTGTCATGGCCCGAAGGGCTACGGCACCGAGCAACTGCCGCGCCTGGCCGGCCAGCATCCGGCTTATGTCGAGACCCAGCTCCAGGAGTTCGACAAGCGCGAACGCACCAACGACAACGCGATCATGCGTTCGATCGCTGCGAAGCTGACAGAACTCGAGAGAAAGGCGGTATCGGTCTATATCGGCGGCCTGCAGTAAGCGCTGTCAGATCCAAGGCGCCGTCCTGCCGGCGCCGACTTTTCCGTCACCAAAAAAACAAACCCCGCCGAAGCGGGGTTTGTTTTTTTTTGCTGCAGCGATCCGACTCAGGTCGACATCTCGGTGAGGATGTTGTTGAGCCAGCTCTTGGCGTAGATCGCCTCGGTCTTGGCCATCGACCAATCGGCCGGCGAAACGCCGCCGGAGTTGGGCACGCCGACGATCTTGCCGTCCTTGAGCGCATACACCGCCGCGACGCTGATCGCCTCGTCCGGGGAAAGGTAGCTGTAGCAGGTGTTGATGCCGGACAAGGGAACGATCTCGCGGCCGTTCATCAGCGCGACCACGTTGGCGGCGCAGATCTTGGCTTCCGAGTTCGCCGAGTAGCCGGACTTCGGCATTGCGCCGGCGATCGACGAATCGCCGATGACGTGGATGTCCTTTTGCAGCGTCGATTCGAAGGTGGCCATATTGACTGGGCACCACTTCTTGTCTTCGCCGACCAGGCCGGCCTTCTGCGCGATCTTCGCGGCGCGCTGCGGGGGGATCAGGTTGACGACGTCGCCCTTCACCTCGTCGAGGCCCTCGATCAGCACCGACTTGTTGCCGGCATTGATCGCCGTGACCTTGGAGGCCTTGCGGTAGTCGATGATGCTCTTGTAGTGCATGTCCCAGCCTTTGCGGAACAGCGGACCCTTCGAGGCGATGTCCGGGTTGGCATCGACGACGATGATCTTCGACTTCGGCTTGTGCTGCTTGAGGTAGTGGGCGATCATGCTGGTCCGCTCGTAGGGGCCGGGCGGGCAGCGGAACGGCGAGAGCGGTACGGCGAGCACGACGGTACCGCCATCCTTCATCGCCTCGAGCTGCTTGCGCAGCAGCACGGTCTGCGGGCCGGCCTTCCAGGCATGGGGCATCAGTTCGGGCGTCTTGGCGTCATAGCCCTCGATTTCCTCGGTGCGGAAATCGATGCCGGGCGAGACGACGAGGCGATCGTACTTGAGGGTGCCCTTCGAGGTGACGACCGTATGCGCAGCGGCGTCGACCGCGGTGACTTCCGCCTGAACGAACTTGACGCCATGGTTGGCGACGAGCTTGTCGTACTTGATCGTCAGCGGCGAGAGGTCGGGCATCAGGCCGCCCAGATAGAGGTTGGAGAACGGGCAGGAGACGAAGTGGTCGTTCTTCTCGACCAGTACCACCTCGATGCTCTTGTCCATCATGCGGATGTACTTGGCGGCGATTGTGCCGCCATAGCCGCCGCCGACGACGACGACGCGGCGCGTGGTCTTCGGCATGATCTCCGCGGCGGAGCCGGACGAGACGGCTGGGCCTTGCGTGGCGCAGCCGGCGAGGGCGAGGCCGGAGGCACTGCCCACCAGCTTGATGAAGTTTCTGCGGTCTAAAGTCATGTCGTCCCCTCCCTTATTTGTTTACGCTGGCGAAGAAGTGCAGCAGGGCGTCGATGTCTTCCTTCGACAGCGGTTTGACCTTCTCGGCCATCTTTTCGGGCATCTTGCGCTTGCCGGAGTGGTAGAGCTCCATCTGCATCTGCAGGTAGGGCAGCCACTGGCTGGCCATCACCGGGGTGTCGTCCTTGCCGTCCTTGCCGTCGTCGAGGTGGCAACGCGAGCAGTTGGCTTCCTGCAGGTCAGCGCCTTTCGCCACTTTAGCCTTGTCGACTGTCTGGCCGGTGAAGTGGATCTTCTGCTTGGAGAAGAAATCACCCAGCATGTCGATCTCGGCGTCGCTGTAGCCTTTCGCCAGGCGCCCCATGATGCTCGAGGGACGCTCGCCGCTCTTGAACTTCTTCATCGCATCGACGATCGCTGTCTTCGATTGGGCGGCCAGACTGGGCATTGTCAAGCCGGCGCTGCCGCCGTTGGTGCCATGACAGCCGGCGCAGGCGTTCGCCAGCATCTGCGCATTGGGCCCGGCGGCGTAAGCCGTCGCCGAGAGTGTCAGAGCGCCTGCTGCCAGCGCCCACCTGCTCCATCTTTGCTTCATCGTGGTCTCCTCCTGTTGATGACAAAGAACTGCTGGTTCCCCTAGGTTTCCGCTCGCTAATTACTGCTTCGAGACTTTGTAGTAGCTCTTCACGCCTTCCACGTCCTTGTCGAGGCCGAACTGGTAGCCCAGCGACACGTAGTGGTAGCGCGCTTCGGCGAAGCTCTCGTGGATCGCGAAGCCGAAGTTGTAGATCTTGTCTGCGCTGATCGCGTGGTCGCCCTTGCCGCCGCCCGCCAGGCTGCGTTCGAAGGTGACGACCCACTTGTTACCTTCCTTGACACCATCGGCCTTGACTAAGCCTTTGCCGCCTTCCATATAGCGCTTGTCGGTGACGTAGCCGTCGACCGGCTTCTCGCCCTTGCCGCTGCGGAACTGGATCAGGTCGTAGAACTTGCCGCTGGCGAGGTCGCCGTCCTTGATGTATTTGGTCTTCTTGTCGTCCTTCGCGTCTTTCATGGTGCGCAGGTCGTTATGGCAGGTCGACCAGCAGCCGTTGAGTTCGGCGCCTTCGACCGTGCCGCCGCCGTCGAACAGCATGGTGACCTTCACCTCGTTCTTCTTGTCCATCTGCGGGCCGGCGATCTGGGGCGGGTTCCATTCGAAGCGGAAGTAGATCTTGTCGCCGTCATGCGCGGCCTGGAACTGCACCTGCATCCAGCCTGCCTTGCCAGCGATGGGCTTCGGCTCGAGCACGCTCTTCGAGCTGCCGACCGGCTTGCCGGCAACGATCTTTTCGCCGATCTCGTTGGCATCGCCCTCGTGGCACTTGGCGCAGGGACGCTTCTTGTCCACGATGTCGGGCACGGCGGAGTGATCGGACTTGTTCATTACCCACTCGAGGCCTGACTGGCCCGGATAGAACACCTTGATCTTGCGCACCGGTGCCTTGCTCCAGTCCGGCGCGGCTAGCGCGCCGCCTGCGGCAAAAATTCCCATCACAGCCAAAGCAATCTTTTTCATCAAGCAACTCCTGACATGAGTGAAACCAAACTTATCGAGCGATAAGTTAACGAAATACTATCAGCCTTCCTTCTTCTCGGCGCCTTGTTCCTGCTCGAGGAGATGGTGCACCGGCTTGTGGGCGATGCCCTTGTGGCATTCGATGCAGGTCTTGCCGTCTTCGATGGCGCCTTCATGCTTGACCACCGAGCGGTCCTTCTGCTTCTCGGGATCCATGGTCTTGAAGTCGTGACAGTTGCGGCATTCTTTCGAGTCGCGTTCCTGCATGCGCTCCCAGACGCGCTTGGCCATGGTGAGGCGGTGCGCCTCGAATTTCTCCGGGGTATCGACGGTGCCCTTGATGTGGCCGATGATGTCGCGGGCGGCCATCAGTTTCTGGAACGACTTGAACATATAGTCGGTCGGCGTCTTGCTGCTGGCCACGTGGCAGTCGGAGCACTGCACCGTGGTGCCGCTGCGGTTCTTGTAATGGACCGTCTTCTTCAGTTCCTCGAACGGAATCGTCATCTCATGGCAGGACATGCAGAAGTCGGAACGGTTGGTGTATTCCATTGCCATGTTGAGGCCGCCCCAGATCAAAATGCCACCGAGCACGCCGACGACGATCATCCTCAGCATCGAGCATTTCGGCGGGTTCTTGAGGCGCTCGACGAGACCCTCTTTGTTATTAGACGACTCGGGGCTGTTGCTATTTTGCGTATCGGCCATGCTGCTTATCCTCTTTTAAACACGTTGGCGCGCATATTTGCGGCGCCAGGAAAAGTCATCGAACCCAAGCGCGAAAAGCGCAAGAGAACTGCTTCTCGGCAGTGATGCCTGCCGATGGTTACAACGGCTGCTCGCATGATCTCCTCCCGCTTATTCTTTAATCCCCCACCTGAGGTGCGGGCTTATTGTGTGCCGCATTATTACAGGCGATGCGAGGGGGGACAAGCCCAAATATTGTGATTGTCCAATCAATCAGATTATTTCGTTGTTTGCTTATATTTATACTAAACAAACGGTTAGCGTGTTGCACAAAAAATGCACGTATGCCTTATGACAAGCGTTTTTGCATGTTGATGGCTGGATTGATTGCGGTCAACAACTTGCTGCTTCGCGGTCGCTACGCTTCGCCGAGTTTTGTCTGCATCGCTTCGAGTCGGTGCCAAAACGATAGAGGGAGGGGGACTTTTTCTTGGGAGGGACCATGAAGTTGCGCTTCAAGAGTTTGAAAGGCTGGCTGGCATTGTCCGGCTTGCTGTCATGCGTCGCAATGCCTTCGGCATATGCGGTTCAGCCGGCCTCGCCGGAGATGCTGACGCTCACCTGCTATGCCTGCCACGGCACGCGCGGCGCGAGCGCCGGACCGCTACAGCCGTCGATCGGCGGCCAGAACCCGAAATACATGTTCGACACGCTGAAACGCTACCAAAGCGGCGAGCGCCCCTCGACCGTGATGGGGCGCATCATGAGCGGCTACAGCGATGCCGAGATCAAGGCCATTGCCGAGCAATTGTCCAAGTACCCGTTCGTCGCGGCGACGCACCAGCGCGACGTGAATCCGACCAAGGCGGAAAAGGGCCGCGTGCTGCACGACCAGCACTGCAAGAAGTGCCACCAGGACAATGGCCGCGACTACGCGGAAGGTGCAGGCATCCTAGGCGGCCAGTGGATGGGCTTCCTCAAGCTCGTCTTCGACGAGTACAAGGCCGGCAAGCGGCCGATGCCGAAGGAGATGCAGGAACGCATCGGCAAGGTGACCGACGAGGACTGCGACAACCTCGCGCACTTCTATGCGTCGCAGAAACACTGAGGAGGCCGCCATGACCGTCAATCGCAGAGATTTCATCCGCATCCTCGGGGCCGGCGCCGCCCTCGGCCTGACCGGCTTTCCCATGATCGCCAGCGCCAACGAGGTGCTGCCCAAGCGCAACCGGCGCATCGTCGTCGTCGGCGGCGGCTTCGGCGGCACCATCGCCGCCAAGTACGCGCGCATGGCCGACCCGAGCATCGAGGTCGTGCTCATCGACCGCGAGCGCAGCCACTACGCCTGTCCGTTCAGCAACCTGCACCTGATCGGCAAGCGCGACATCGGCGAAAACGAATTCGGCTATTCGAAGATGGCCTCCACCTGGGGCGTGCAGACCGTCTTCAGCGAAGTCAGCGCCATCGACGGCGCGGCGAAGCGCGTGATGGTGGAAGACGGCTACATCGCCTACGATCGCCTGATCCTCTCGCCGGGTATCGACTTCCGCTTCGACGAGATCGAGGGCTACGACGCTAAGGCCACGCCGCTGCTCATGCCGCATGCCTGGAAGGCCGGCGAGCAGACGCGCCTGCTCAAGAAGCAGCTCGACGCGATGGAGAACGGCGGCACCGTGGTGATGGCGATCCCGTCCGCGCCGTACCGCTGCCCGCCCGGCCCCTACGAGCGTGCCTGCATGATCGCGCACTACCTCAAGACCGCCAAGCCGCGCTCCAAGCTGCTGATCCTCGACGGCAACGACCAGATCGCCTCGAAGGGCAAGCTCTTCAGCGCCGCCTGGGAGCAGTTCTACAAGGGCATCATCGACTACCGGCCGGCGCACAAGGTCGTCAAGGTCGATACCAAGAACATGAGCGTCGACACCGGCGTCGAAGAGATCAAGGGCAACGTCATCAACGTCATCCCGCCGCAGAAGGCCGGCCTTATCTCCGCCGCCGCCGGCGTCGTCGGCGAAGACAAGAAGTGGTGCCCGGTCAACCCGATCACCTACGAGTCGACCAAGGTGCCGGGCATCCACGTCATCGGCGACGCCGCCGCGATCGCGCCGATGCCCAAGTCGGGCAACGCCGCAAACTCGCAGGCCAAGATGTGCGCCTACAACGTCGTGCAGTTGATGAACGGCAAGGAGCCGATGTCGCCCACCACGGTCAACGTCTGCTACAGCTACATCGCGCCCGACCAGGCGATCACCATCTCCTCGGTCTACAAGATCGGCGAAGACGGCAAGCTCACCGACAACAAGACGACCAAGACCACGGCGAACCTCGATCCCTACATCACCTCGCTCGAGGCGAAGTACGGGGTCGGCTGGATGACCGCGATCCTCGACGAGATGTCGACCTGAAGCTCGGTCATATCGAACGCAAAGGGCCGCAACTGCGGCCCTTTGTCATTCTGGCGCCGTGTCGCCGGCGCCGACTTTTTGAAATTAATCCGCCGGCAAGTCCCAGTCGCCGCGCTTGATGTCGTCGGTCTGGTGGAACTGGCGCACCGCGCGGATGAAATCGCGGAAGTCGGCGTTTTCCTCGGCCAGGCGGTTGCAGGCGTCCCAATCCACATCGCTGTGCTCGCGGGCGGGAATGCGAATCTCGCTGCCTTCCGTCGGGTCTTCCACGTCCAGCACGATCAAGCCGATGCCATGCGCCGCGGCCAGCAGGCGCAGTTCCTTCATCGTGTCCGCGCCCTCCACCTCGGCCGCCACCAGATAGCCCTGGTTCGCCCAGGAGGAATTCGAGACGGTCTGGAACCAAGCCTCGCGCACGTTGGCGCGGGTGAGCTTGAGCTTCACCTCGAACGACCATAACCGGCAACGCGGGTCGCCGTAGTGGCGTACACAATCCCGAATATCCTTGTGCCATTCCGCGCCCAGGTCTTCCATCGCCACGATGTCGGGAAACAGCCAGATATTGCCCTTGGGGCCGTTGCGGTTCGAGGCGCGCTTCTCGTCGATGCGCTTCGGGTAGAGGCCGAATTCCGCATGCAGATAGCGGCACAGCAGCGGATAAAGATCGTGCTCGGTTGGTGTTGACTTGGGCTGCCTTGATGCAATTCCGTACCGACGCAGATCGTCGGCTGAAAACGAAGCTGGACGCAGAATGTCGTCGTACTTCGCATCGGCCGAGTAGTAGTAAAGGCGTGGCCGTCCTTCCGTCGTGCGGATGAGCGGCTCCTTCTTCTGAATCTCCGGCCGGTTGGCGCCGATCTCGGCGACGAGTTGCCAAAGAAAGGCTTCGTCGGTCGACAAGTCCTGCTTGCTGTTGCGCCGCTTCTCCTCGCAGGCCTCGCGCAGGTTCCCGAAAATCCATTCCGCGATCTGCCGCGCCTTGAAGCGTTCTTCGGGGCGGGACTTGAGAAAGTCGATGACGGTCTGGCGCAGGTTGAGTTTCATGGGCGTGTTCCGCTCCAACTTGCAATATGGAACTGGCTTATTTCAAAAATGCACGATTTCTGCAATAGGCCAATGTCGTAAGAACTGAAAAATACCATGGTGCCGTCCCGCCAGCGCCGACTTTTGCGGTTGCTTCAACGGTTGAGCAAATGATCGGCCAGGGTATCCAGTTCCGCTTTTCTTTCCTGCCAATCCTCCATCAGGCCAGCGAGTAGTTCGTAAAAGCGGGGGCTGTGGTTGTGCTCCTTGAGGTGGCACAGTTCGTGGAGGATCACATAGTCGATGCAGGGCGTGGGCGCCTTGACCAGCATCGGGTTCAGCAACAGCCCTCCCTTGGGAGAGCAACTGCCCCATTGGGTACGCATCATCAACAGACGAAATACCGGCACCTGCCTGATCCAGGGAGCCTGCGCCGCGCATGTGGCAATGCGCCGGGCAAACACCTCCTCGGCCCGCCGTCGATACCAGGCTTCCAGCAAACTGCGCACCTTTTCCGGGTCTCGCGCCGGTACACGAACCTCCAGCCTGCCGCGCAGCAGCTTGACACCCGGTTCGTCCCTGGCGGCAGCGATCACTTTCAGCAGATGGCGCCGCCCCAGGTAAAAATGGCTTTCGCCGCTGACGTACTCGCGGGGCAGCACATGGCGGGCACGCTCGCGACAGGCGCGCAGACGCAGCCAGACCCAGCGCACGCGACGGCGCACGGCCGCCACGACCTCTTCGACCGCCGTACCGTCGGGCGCATCAACCGCCACCGTGCCGTCGGGCGCGACATGGATGGCGATCCGCCGCGTCGGTCGCGGCACGAAGCGGATCGAGAAGCCGATACGCTCCTCGCCGTAACTGATGTGGCGGCGCACGCTAGAGCTTCCCGCGGGCGAGGCCGACGCGGACGATGTGGATTACCAGTTCGATGACTTCCTTCGCCTTTTCCAGCCCCATGCGTTCGAACAGGCGTGGCAGCAGCGCCTTGCGGATCGCCGCCTCGATGTTCTGCGGGTTCAGCGAGTTTTCCGCTACCGCCACACGCACGGCGGCGTCGATGGCCAGAGCCTCGTCCTCCCAGGCCCCGGAACCCGCGCCCTCGAAGGCTTCCCCCAAGGCAAGACGGAACGCCCCGAAATAGGCCCGGGCATGGTGGTTGTCGCCGAAGGCATCGGGTGTACCTTCCACCGCTCGTTGTTCCACCTGTTCCTCGAACTTGCGGAACAGGGCGTACTGCTTGAGCGGATGGTCGAACATCGCCTCGGCCTCGGCGATGGCCTGCTTCAGCATCTCGGCGAACACCTTCTGGGCGTAGGGATCGTCGGCCAGATCCTGCTCGATGGTCTTCTTCAGCCGGGTCTGGATCTTGTCCGTCTCGTTGCGGGTTTTTTCCGCGCTCCAGGTTTCGGGATCATCGGCCTGCCCGAGCTTATGCACCAGATATACGCCTTCAGGCTCGCGCACCTCCTGGCCGATCACCTGCTTATCCACCATGCGGCGGATCTGCTCCTCGTAGATGCCGTAGTCCACCGTCTCCAGCGCGTCCTGGCGGGCGATCTTGCGCAGGCCGGTGAAGAAGCGCAGGTCCTCCTTGTAGGTGCGCACGTCCTGCTCGGAAAAGCTGTTGTCCTCGAAGAAGCTGCGCGACGACAAGGCCGTTTGCAGGCAGAGGCCGAAGCGCGTCAGCGCCTCGTAGAAATCCTCGCGCAGCTTCTGACGCGTGTCGTAGGTCGCGCCTTCCTCACCGTTGGGATCGGGCGCATAACGGGGCATCAGCACCTGGCGGTACTGCTCCAGATCCTGCCGGTTCTTCACCTCCTTGAAGAAGGCCCACAGGGCCTCGTGCAGGGCCGGCAGACGCTTGTACTCGGTGCTGAACTGGCGGTAGATCCCCTCCAGGTCGGCCACGTCGAAGCCGCCCTGGGTCTGGGTCGCCAGGTCCTGATAGGCGCGGATGGCAATATCCAGCTCCTTGAGAATGCCCCGGTAATCCACCAGCACGCCGTAGCGCTTGGCGTCGTGCAGACGGTTTACACGTGCCACGGCTTGGATAAGGTTGTGGCCCTGCAGCGGCTTGTCGATGTAGAGCACCGTGTTGCGCGGTTCGTCGAAGCCGGTCAGCAGCCGGTCCACCACGATCAGCAGGTCCGGGTCGCCCTCGTCGGCGAAGCCTGACAGCACTGCCTTCTCGTAGCCCTCCTGGTCGTGGCCGACATGGGCCTTCCACCACTTCTGCACCTCGGGCAGTTTGTCCTCGTCCACCTCGCTGTTGCCTTCCCGCGTGTCCGGCGGCGAGATGACGATGGCGCTACTCACCAGCCCGGTCTGCTCCAGCGCCTGCTGGTAGCGGATGGCATCGCGCTTGCTGTCGGTGGCGATCTGGCCCTTGAGGCCCAGGCCCAGCTTCTTGATGTTCTCGTTGAAGTGGACGGCGATGTCCCAGGCGATCAGCTCGATGCGATTGGCCGCGCCGTAGATGGCGCCCTTGCGGGCGTATTTCTTCTTCAGGTCGGCCTTCTGCGTTTCCGCCAGCCCGGCGGTGATCTTGTCGAACCAGCGGTTCACCGCCGCCTCGTCGATGGTCAGCTCGGGCACCCGCTCCTCGTAGAGCAGGGGCGCCACGGTTTCGTCCTCCACCGCCCGCTGCATGGTGTAGGCATGGACGATGGGGCCGAACTTGTTGGCCGTCTTGTCCGCCTTGAGCAACGGCGTTCCGGTGAAGGCGATGTAGGACGCACGCGGCAGGGCCTGCTTCATGCGCTCGTGGGTCTCGCCGCCGTGGCTGCGGTGGCCCTCGTCCACCAGCACGATCAGGTTGGCCGAATCGTTGCGGCACTCGGGCAGTTTCGAGGCGGTGTTGAACTTGTGCACCAGGGTGAAGGTGATGCGCTCCGTGCCTTGGCCGATGCGGCGGGCCAGGTCGCGGCCCGAGGTGGCCTTGCTCTTTTCTCCTTCCTTCTTGGTGGCGATGGCCGAGCCGAAGGCGCCGCTGGCGATGAAGTTCTTCGCCAACTGGTCTTCCAGGTCGATGCGGTCGGTGACCAGCACCACCCGGCATTCCGCCAGGGCCGGGTCCAGCAGCAGGGCCTTGCTGAGGAAGACCATGGTGAAGCTCTTGCCCGAGCCCGTGGTGTGCCAGACCACACCGCCCTCCCGGCCGCCGTCGGGCCGCAGGCGGTGGATGCGCTCCAGCAGCGCGCGAATGCCGAAGAACTGCTGGTAGCGGGCGACGATCTTGCCCACCCGGCGGTCGAAGAGCACGAAGCCGCGCAGGAACTCCAGCAGCCGTGCCGGCGTGAGCAGGCTCGTCAGCAGCCGGTCCTGGTCCGTGGGCAGCATGGGCTGTGACCACAACGATTCGAAATAGCCGCGCACCTTCTGCGGCTTGCCGGCGAACAGGGCGACGCGGGTGGCGAAGGGCAGGGGCTTGTTCTTGACGCGGCTGAAATAGGCCTCATCGAATTCCTCCTCGCGCCAGCGCGCCCAGAACTTGGCCGCCGTGTGGGTGGTGCCGTAACGGCCGTCCACATGGCTCACCGCCAGTAGCAACTGGGCATAGGCGAACAGGGTGGGAATCTCGTCCGGCCGCTGGTTGCGCAGGTGCTGGCTGACGCCTTCCTCCACCATCGCCTTGCCGTCATGACCGGATTCCGGCCGCTTGGCCTCGATCAGCACCAGCGGCAGGCCGTTCACATAGCCCACCACATCGGGAATCCGGTGGTGGGTGCCCTGGCTGGAAAGTACCTCCAGTTCCTCGGTCACCTCCCAGTGGTTGGCGGTCGGGTCGGCCCAGTCGATGACATGGATGGTCGGCTGGTGCTTCTTGCCGTCCGGCATGAACTCGGTGACGGTGATGCCCAGCGCCAGCTTGCCGTAAAGCCGCTCGTTGGCGGCCAGCAGCCCCTCGGCGAAATTGACGGCCGACAGCTCGCGCACGATCTGGTCGATGCCCGACGGCGAGAGCGGATACCACGCACCCTTGTACTCGAAGCGGCGCGTCTGCAACACCTCGATCAGGCGCGGCTTGAGCATCACCTCCCGCGTCGAGCCGCGCAGGGCCAGGCAGTCGGCGGCGGAGAGGAAGGACCAGCCCAGATTGCAGAGCAGATGCAGCGCCGGGATGTGGGCGCTGTAGTGCTCGCGGGTTTGGGGGATGGCGCTCATGGCGTGGTCTCGGCGGCGGAGACGCGGACGCGGCGTTTGCCGGTGAGGAGTTGTTGCATCAGGGCGCGCTTTTCTGACCTCAGTGATTCCGATTGGCTTGCCAGCAGTTCTGTTTCGGCGACCGCTGTGTCTAGGACTTCCACTATGCGCAGTTGTTCGCAAAGGGGGGGGATATTGAAGGGCCATGCCAGCCAGCGCTCCGTCTTGAAGATCATCTTTTCCACATGGACCCCGATGCTGGAGTGGAAGCAGGTCTGTTGGAAATAGCGTGTCTCGGACAGGTAGCGCAGGAATTTCAGGTCGATTTCTCCGTCGCTGGCCAGCACTGCGTATTCGTTCGAGACAATGGCACCGTCCAATTCGGCGGGCACGATGCCGCAGGCCCCATGCACGATTTGGCGCTTGGAGATCAGGAAGTCGCCGGCTCTGACTTGGAACTGCGAGGGCGTTTTGATTTCTGCACCGCGCAGAACCTCGCGCAACTGCACGCCACCTCTGGACCGCTTGACGGTCACCAAGGTGTATTGCTGCTCAGGTTCGAGTCGCACTGGACGGACGACCTCACGTAGATGTCCTCCAAGGTGGATGCGCTTCCATCCATTAGGCATGTCAGGCAAGTTGGGGATGCCCGGCTGGACGGATACTGGATAGCCGCCGTTGTCGGTCTTCCCAATATTCTCAGCTGCAGGGACAGGAAACCTTAGAACTTTGCTCATGAGCGCCAACTTCTGCTTGCGGCTGTTGGCGAGCAGCTTCTCGGTTGCAGCGATGGCGTCATCCCATGTCAATAGAATACCAGCGATCACGCACTGTTCTTTGTACGGGGGGATCGCAATTCGCAATGCAAGAAGCTCTTCCTTCGAAATGTTCTTCATGCTGCCGCTGGTTCCTGTCCCCAGCTTCGACAGTTGTTTGCGGGTGTGATCGGAAGCTAACCAATACGCGAGCCAACGCATTGATGTTGGCACGTCGGAATTCGGCTCCAGTTGCCACAGCTTGTCTGAGAGATACAGGTCGGGGTAGTCTTCAGCGACATATGCGCTCGCGCCGACCAATGCTTCCGTATTGCTTCGGCTGAAAATAACTCGGCCAGTCTTGGGTGAGGTCTTGGCAAGGGCTATCTCGTCTTTGACAATGGCCTTGTGTTCATGGGGAAGAAAGGTGCCGTTCGAGACTGCGCTAACTCGCAAGACCCCCATTTCTCCGGGCATGGCGCGACGATCTTCGCCGTTTACGCTTACGCCAGCTTCCAGTGAAGATATCAATCGGTGCAGATGGTTGCGCTTCCAGCCTTTAGGCAGCATAGGCGAATCTCCCTTGCCAGTTGTCGCACCGCCCAGTTGTAACGCTTTCCTTTACAACTGAATGCGGATAAAGCACTCCGGCAGTTGTTGCAGGATTTGCAGCAACTGGCTTGGGCATCTGAACTATTAAACAATGCTTAATGGTTGCCTCGACGCTCATTGCTTGCGATCTTTCTTGTCTTCGATCTGGTCGATCTTCCGCTCCAGTTGCTTGATGCTGGTTTCGGGCGTCGGCAGATCTTCGGGCATAGTGCCGCCGAGTTCGGCGATGGTTTGTCGAACTTTCTTGCCGACTTCCAGGTGGGTGCGGTTGGCGGCGGCCTTGCCCTTGATGCCTTCGCGGCGGAGCTTGTCCTCGGCCTGGGTGGCGCGGAACAGGTTGGCCGCCAGTTCGGTGCTGCCCATGTGGTCGAGAATCTTCTGGCTTTTCTTCAACTGCTTGCGGCCATGGATGTCCTTGGCGCCCAGGCCGCCGTACAGGCCCTTGTAGCCGTGGTCCTGGAATACGGCGTAATCGAGCGGGGTATCGACACCGGCTTGCTTTGCTGCTGCGGCAAGATCCTTGTTGTGCTGGGCCAGTTCGTCGCGCAGCAGCAGGCGCCGCTGGTCTTCCAGTTCCTGCAGCCGGGTTTGCGTGGCGAAGTAGGTTTGTCCTGCGGCGATGACGGGTTTGGCGGGGTCGCCGTTCTGGACGATCAGGTAGCAGGCATAGCGGGAGAGCCTGTAGTCGTTGATTGGGCGCATTGCCCCTGAGCCGATTTCGACCATTTCGAGGACTTCCTCGAAATGGTCTTCGATGGATTGCCCGCTGTTCTGGCAAGCCTCTCGCGCACGCTCGACGACGGGAAGGAAATGCCGGTATTCGGAGTAGTCGAGCACCTTCGCCAACTGGCGGGCGGACCAGAACTCATTGCCCTCGCCATCGATCTGGCGCATGCCTTCGAATGTGCGATGGCTGCTGTTGGCAACGGCTTTGTTCTTGTCATTCATGGCCCAACTCCTTCAGATAACCGGACATCTTTTCCTCCAACTCGGCTTGGAGCTGCTCGCGCCCATCTCCACGGAAGATGGGCATGCTGTAATTGCATCTCGTCATGTCGCTCATTGATACGCCCCAATTTTCGCTGCTGTTCCTGCCGACTGTCCGTTGACCGGACGGTTGAAGTTGCTTACTATTCGCCTGCGACTAGAACACTCGTCCCAAGGCGAGTTCCTCCCTGCCGGGGCTGGTCGTTCCAAATTCTCAAGGCCAGCGCTGAATGCTCACATTCCCGCTGGCCTTTATCTTTTCCCAGGCTTCGGCCACCGCTTGCTCGTGCCAGCGGGCGGCAACGGCAGCACGGTTTTCGTAGCGACCGGCCATGTAAACCAATAGATCGGCCACTTGCAGGAAACGGCTGTGATGGGATTGGGTGAAATACACCGTGTCCAGCAGCCGACCGAGCGGGCGTCCAAAATACATCGGGGTCTTGCCTTGCGACTTGTACTCGGAAAAATCGACCACGGCACCGGTGACCTGGTCAGCTTCATAGTCGCCGAAGACCAGGCCGAGATCGTCGGCTTTATCCAGATACTCGCAGAAGCGTTCGAGGATCAACATCATCCCGAGTCGATAGGGTGGCATCGGGTAAACGTACTTGTCGCGATGCCGGTCCACGTGGATGCAGACCAGCCGCACCGGAATCTTGTTGTTGATGACGAAGGTCGCTACGTCCTGGAAGACCTGCACCCGTTCTTCGAGCTTGCGTCCCTTGGCATTGCCCTTGCCGTGGAAAAGGTCCTTGCCATGCAGTTCGTTGGTGACGGTCAGCGCACGCGAGCCGAAGAAATTGAAGGCGATCTGCGATAGGGTCTTCTCGAACTCGATGGCCTTGTCGTCGGGGATCAGCAAGCCCCCGATGAAAAAGTGCGGGTTATCGGGTGAGTGCTTGTTTTCGTCGAAGTAGCAGAGGTGCATGGGGCGTCTTTCTATGCGGGATCAGTCGTAACCCAGTTCTTTCAGGTAGCCGGCCATGCGATCTTCCAGCACCGCCAGTTCGGCCTTGAGCTTCTCGCGCTCGGCGCGCACCGCCATGAGGTCGATTTCCTCTTCTTCCTCGAAGGTGTCCACGTAGCGGGGGATGTTGAGGTTGTAGTCGTTCTCGGCAATCTCCTCGCGGCTGGCGAGGTGGGCGTATTTCTCCACGTCGGCGCGGGCGGCGCAGGTGGCGAGGATTTTTTCGATGTCCTGCTCGCGCAGCAGGTTCTGGTTCTTGCCGTCCTGGTATTCGCGGCTGGCGTCGATGAACAGCACCTTGTCGTCGATCTTCTTCTTGCGGAAGACGAGGACGGCGGCGGGGATGCCGGTGCCGTAGAAGAGCTTTTCCGGCAGGCCGATGACGATGTCGAGCAGGTTCTCGTCGATGAGCCTTTGGCGGATCTTGCCTTCGGCGGCGCCGCGGAACAGCACGCCGTGAGGCACGACGACGGCCATGCGGCCGCTGCCGGGCTTCATGACTTCGATCATGTGCAGGATGAAGGCGTAGTCGCCCTTGGTGCGCGGCGGCACGCCACGGCGAAAGCGCTTGTGCTTGTCGGCCTCGGCGCCTTCCTGGCCCCATTTTTCGAGGGAGAAGGGTGGGTTGGCGACGACGATGTCGAAGTGCCTGAGTAGGCCGGTGTCGTCGAGCAGCTTGGGGTTGCGCAGGGTGTCGCCCCATTCGATGCGGTGGTTGTCTTCGCCATGGAGAAACATGTTCATCTTGGCCAGCGCCCAGGTGCTGCCGATGGCTTCCTGGCCGTAAAGGGCGTATTTGCGGCTGCCATGGTGCGCGCGGATGAGCTGGCCGCATTTCATGAGCAGGGAGCCGGAACCGCAAGTGGGGTCGCAGATTTCGTCGCCTTCCTGCGGGGCCATCAGGCGGGCCATGAGGCGCGAGACTTCGGGCGGGGTGTAGAACTCGCCGGCCTTCTTGCCGCTGGTGGAGGCGAAGTTCTTGATGAGGAATTCGTAGGCGTTGCCGATGACGTCGAGGGTGCCGATGCGGCTGGGACGCAGGTCGAGCTCGGGCCGGTGGAAGTCTTCCAGCAGGTGACGCAGGATGTCGTTTTTCTGGGCCTCTTCGCCGAGCTTGTTGGCGTTGAAACTGATGTCCTGGAAGACGTCGCGCAGCTTGCCGATGTTGGCTTCCTCGATGGCGTGCAGGGCCTTGTCGATGCGTTCGCCGTTGCCGGGCTGGTGGCGGGCTTCGAACAGGGCGTAGAAATTGGCGGATGGTGGAAGAACGAAGCGCTCGGTCTTGAGCAGTTCCTCGATCAGTTCGGGATGGTCGCCATGCTCCCGCTGGTAGCCCTCGTAGTGGTCCTGCCAGACGTCGGAGATGTATTTGAGGAAGAGCATGGTGAGGACATAGTCCTTGTAGATGCTCGGGTCCACGGTGCCGCGGAAGGTGTCGCAGGCGTTCCAGACGGCAGCGTTGATGGCGTCCTGGTTGATTTGGTCGTTTGACATGGTGGGCTCGTTCAACGGGTGGAGTGGTTGTGCAGTTCGAAGGCCAGTGCATCGAGCATCTGTTCGCGGTTGTGGATCAGTGCTTGTAGCGCTTTCCGCTCTTCATGGGCGGCTTTATCGAGGGCTGCGATTTGTCGCTGCTGTTCGATACAGGGCACGACAATGGGCAGCGCTTCCAGTACGCCGCGGCGGATGCCGATCTGGTCTGAGCCTTCGGCATGTTGGGCGAAATAGCGCTGGGCGGGCTGCCGGTTCATCTGCCAGGCTAGGAAGCCGGGCAGCAAGGCGGACGATTTGACTCGCAGCAGAAAAAAGTACTGCGAGCAGACTGTGGGGACGGGAACCTCGTCGAAGCACAACGCGTAGTTGTTCTGGCCGCGCGCAGCAAAAACGATGTCGCCCGGGCGCAGCCAGACGATGTTCTTGTAGCTGTCGAGCGATGTGCGCGTGAGCGCGGTCCAGTCTGCGACGCCTTCGGGGCTGGCGTCACGAATCTGCAAGGCGTAGCCATTTCCCTCCGGATCGGCAGTGATGCTGCCACGGAAGGGATGTCCGCCTTGTATTTCGACGTGATGCGTGAGGAGTGTCTTCATTAGTGCACGATCTCAGTGGTGTTGCATCATATTTCATTGAATCCAGCCTGTCAATATATTGTGTGTTCCATGTAGGTGGTGCACTGGTTGCGTGGTTTATCTTCGCGCAAAGAGAAAACGGCGCCCCGGTTGCCCGGCGCGCCGTTTTTCGTTGATCGGCGCCGTCCTACCAGCGCCGACTTTTTCGAGTCTTAATCCATCGCCTCGTACAGCGGCAGGGTGAGGAACTCGGGGTACTCGTCGGCGAGCGCCATCTTCTCGAAGATGCCGGCGGCCTGATCGTAGGTCTCGGTCTTCTCGCCGTTGGCGGTGACGGTGGCTTTCACCTTGGCGAGTTCCTCGGGGATCATGGCGCGCACCATCTCGGCGGTGACCTTGCGGCCGTCGTCGAGCTTGCCCTTGGGCGAGACCACCCACTGCCAGACCTGCGAGCGGCTGATCTCGGCGGTGGCGGCGTCTTCCATCAGGTTGTGGATCGGCACGCAGCCGTTGCCGGCGAGCCAGGAGCCGAGGTAGTGGATGCCGACGTTGATGTTGTTGCGCACGCCGGCTTCGGTGATGGGCTGCTCGGGGCCGAAGTTCAGCCAGTCCTTCGGGCCGAAGCTGCCCTCGACCTGCTTGCCCCACTGGTTGGGCTTGTCGCCGAGCACGTTTTTGAACTCTTCCATCGCGATGGAGACGAGGCCGGGGTGGGCGACCCAGCCGCCGTCATAGCCGTCGTTGGCGTCGCGGCGCTTGTCGTGGCGGATGCCGGCCAACGCCTTCTCGTTGGCCTCGGGATCGTTCTTGATCGGGATCAGCGCGCTCATGCCGCCGATGGCCGGGGCGCCGCGCTTGTGGCAGGCCTGCACCAGCGCCAGGGCGTAGCTGCGCATGAAGGGCACTTCCATGTTGATGACGGCGCGGTTGGCCAGGCAGAAATCCTTGTTGCGCTTGAACTTCTTGATGGCGCTGAAGATGTAGTCCCAGCGACCGGCGTTCAATCCTGCGGAATGGTCACGGAGTTCGTAGAGGATCTCTTCCATCTCGAAGGTGGCGAGGATGGTCTCGACGAGCACGGTGGCCTTGATGGTGCCGCGCGGCATGCCGATGTGGTCCTGCGCCATGCAGAAGATGTCGTTCCACAGGCGCGCTTCGAGGTGCGACTCCATCTTCGGCAGGTAGAAGAAGGGGCCGGCGCCGCGTGCGACTTGTTCTTTTGCGTTATGGAAGAACACGAGGGCGAAGTCGAAGATGCCGCCGGAAACGCGCTGGCCGTCGACGGTGACGTGCTTCTCGTCGAGGTGCCAGCCGCGCGGACGGATCTGCAGGGTGGCGATCTTGTCGTTGAGCTTGTACTGCTTGCCGGCCGCGTTGGTGAACGAAAGCTTGCGGCGGATGGCGTCGTAGAGGTTCACCTGGCCTTGAATCTGGTTGTACCAGTTCGGGCTGTTGGAATCCTCGAAGTCGGTCATGTAGCTGTCGGCGCCCGAGTTGAAGGCGTTGATGATCATCTTGCGCTCGACCGGGCCGGTGATTTCGACGCGGCGGCATTCCAGCGCCTTGGGCAGGGGAGCGACCTTCCAGTCGCCTTCGCGGATGTGCTTGGTCTCCGGCAGGAAATCGGGCATCTCGCCGGCGTCGATGCGGGCCTGGCGTGCGACGCGGGCCTTGAGCAGTTCCTGGCGGCGCGGTTCGAAAGCACGGTGCAGCTTGGCGACCAGTTCGAGTGCGTCCTGAGTGAGGATCTCGTCGAAACGGGGATGGATCGGGGCGTTGATCTGCACGCCGGTTGGCAGATTGAGGGTCATTTCTCCGGGCTCCTTGGGTATTGTTCGGAATGCACTATTAGCGATGTTGCGTTGCAGTAGTATCTTATATAAGACTTATCGGGCGCAAGCCTATTTTCAGCTTGATTAGCCCTATCTAGGTTAAAAGTCTATTGACTGCAAATGCGGATTCCCCGCTTATATAGCGGGGAACGGCAAAAACTACTCAGAGGGGGAGGTAAATCGCCCGGAAATCGTTGACGTTGGTGCGCGTCGGTCCGGTCACGATGAGTTGGCCGAGGGCGTCGAAATAGCCGTAGCCGTCATTGCGGGCGAGGAAGTCCTTGGCCATCAGGTTCTTGGCCGCGGCACGTGCGGCGATATCCGGGCCGAACCATGCACCGGCGTTGTCTTCTGTGCCGTCGATGCCGTCGGTGTCGCAGGCGAGCGCCCAGGCCGGGATGTCGAGCACCGAGGCGAGCGCGAGCAGGAATTCGGCGGCGCGGCCGCCGCGGCCGTCGCCGCGTACCGTCACGGTGGTTTCGCCGCCGGAGAGGATCACGCAGGGGCGTTTCGCGGGTTCGTTGTAGCGGTAGGCTTGCCGTGCGATGGCGGCGTGCATGAAGGCGATGTCGCGCGATTCGCCCTCGATGCTGTCGCCGAGCACCAGCGGGGTGACCCCGTGCCGGCGCGCGTAATCCGCCGCCGCCTGCAGCGACTGCTGGGCGGTGGCGATAACGTGCGTCTCGCAGTGATCGAGTCGTGTATCGCCGGGTTTGGGTGTCTCGCAGTCGGGACTTTCCAGTCGCGCACGCACGCGGGCGGGCACTTCGATGCGGTATTTGGCGAGGATGGCGAGTGCTTCCTCGCGTGTGGTCGGGTCGGCCACCGTCGGGCCTGAGGCGATCACCGAGGCGTCATCGCCGGGGATATCGGAGATGCCCAGCGTGACGACGCGCGCCGGCGAGGCGGCGAGTGCGAGGCGGCCGCCCTTGATCGCCGAGAGGTGCTTGCGCACGCAGTTCATCTCGTGGATGTTCGCGCCGCTCTTGAGCAGCGCCTTGTTCACGGCCTGCTTGTCGGCGAGCGTCAGGCCGGGGGCGGGCAGGGCGAGCAGCGCCGAGCCGCCGCCGGAGATCAGGCACAGCACGAGGTCGTCGGCCGTCAGACCTTTCACCAGCTCAAACATCTCGGTGGCCGCTTTTTCGCCTGCGGCGTCGGGCACCGGGTGCGCGGCTTCGACGACACGGATACGCGACGTCGGCGCACCGTGGCCGTAACGCGTCACGACCATGCCTGCGAGCGGTTTGTCTGCTGGCCAGTGTTGCTCGACTGCCGCCGCCATTGCCGCCGCCGCCTTGCCGGCGCCGATCACCACCGTGCGTCCTTTCGGAGGCGTGGGCAGGCGGCCCGGCACGCAGGCTGCCGCGCTCACCGCGTCGACGGCGGTGTCGAACAGTCCGCGCAGGAAGGCTTGCGGGTCGGCGACGGTGGCGCTCATGGGCTTACTCTGCCTTGGCGACTTCGTGGTTGGCCATGAATTCCAGCGCGCGCACCATCGCCGAGTGGTCCCAAGCCTTGCCGCCGTGGGCGACGCAGGCATTGAACAGTTCCTGCGCGGTGGCCGTGTTGGGCAGCGAGAGGCCGAGTTGGCGCGCGCCGGTCAGCGCGAGGTTCAGGTCTTTCTGGTGCAGCTCGATGCGGAAGCCGGGATTGAAGGTGCGCTTGACCATGCGCTCGCCATGCACTTCGAGCACGCGCGAGTTGGCGAAACCGCCCATCAGCGCCTGGCGCACCTTGGCGGGATCTGCGCCGGCCTTGGAGGCGAACAGCAGCGCCTCGCCGACGGCTTCGATGGTCAATGCGACGATGATCTGGTTGGCGACCTTGCAGGTCTGGCCGTCGCCGTTGCCGCCGACCAGCGTGATGTTCTTGCCCATCAGGTCGAACAGCGGCTTGACCTTGGCGAAGGCCGCTTCCGAGCCGCCGCACATGATGGTCAGAGCCGCATTCTTGGCGCCGACCTCGCCGCCCGAAACCGGGGCGTCGATGTATTCGCACTTGAGTTCGTTGATGCGCTGTGCGAAGGCCTTGGTGTCGATCGGCGAGATCGAGCTCATGTCGACGACGATCTTGCCCGCCGACAGGCCTGCCGCCACGCCATCGGCACCGAACAGCACCTTCTCGACGTCCGGGGTGTCGGGCACCATGGTGAAGATCACGTCGGCCTTCTGCGCGACTTCTTTCGGCGAGGCGCAGGCCTTGCCGCCGGCGTCGATGAGTTCCTGCGCAACGCCCGAGCGGCTGAAGAGATAAGCGGTGTGGCCGCCAGCGATGAGGTGGCCGACCATGGGCTTGCCCATGATGCCGAGGCCGATGAATCCGATGTTCATGTCCAGATCTCCTGTGTCCCGTTGTCGTTAGTGTTTGAGGTAGGGGGCCGCCCAGCCGAGGCCGGCCTCCGTGGTCGTTGCCGGCTTGTATTCGCAGCCGATCCAGCCTGCATAGCCGATCTTGTCGAGGAAGGCGAACAGGTAGGGGTAGTTGATCTCGCCGGTGCCCGGCTCGTTGCGACCGGGGTTGTCGGCGAGTTGCAGGTGGGCGATCTTCGCCAGGTTCTTCTCGATGGTCTTAGCCAGTTCGCCTTCCATGCGCTGCATGTGATAGATGTCGTACTGGACGAAGACGTTGTCAGAACCCGTGTCGGCGATGATGTCGAGCGCCTGCTGGGTGCGGTTGAGGAAGAAGCCGGGAATGTCGAAGCTGTTGATCGGCTCGATCAGCAGCTTGATGCCGGCGGCCTTGAGCTTCAGCGCGGCGAACTTGAGGTTGTCGACCAGCGTCTGGCGTGCGTCGGCGTCCGACACATTCGCCGGCTTGATGCCGGCGAGACAGTTCACCTGCTTGACGCTGAGCGCGGTCGCGTAGGCGATCGCCTTGTCCACGCCGGCACGGAATTCCTCAACGCGGTCGGGATGGCAGGCAATGCCTCGCTCGCCGCCGGCCCAGTTGCCGGCCGGCAGGTTGTGCAGCACCAGTTGCAGCTTGTTGCGCGCGAGCGCTTCCTTGAGTTGCTCAACTGTGAAGTCGTAGGGGAAGAGGAACTCGACGGCGGTGAAGCCCGAGGCGGCGGCCTTGTCGAAGCGCTCCATGAATCCGACCTCATTGAACAGCATGGTCAGGTTGGCGGCGAATTTCGGCATGTCTGTTTTCCCTTTTTGTCAGGCCTTGGCGTCGAGAACAGCTTCCCATTCTCGCACGGCGTTGATCTCGGTTCCCATGGCGATGTTGGTCACACGTTCAAGGATGCACTCGACCACGACCGGCACGCTGTATTGCTTCATCAGCTCGCGCGCCTTGTCAAATGCCGGCTTGATTTCCTCGGGCTTGTGCACGCGGATCGCCTTGCAGCCGAGGCCTTCGGCTACCGTCACGTGATCGACGCCGTAGCCGCCCACCTCGGGTGCGTTGATGTTGTCGTAGGAGAGCTGCACGCAGTAGTCCATGTCGAAGTTCATCTGCGCCTGGCGGATCAGGCCGAGGTAGGCGTTGTTCACCACCACGTGGATGAACGGCACCTTGAACTGAGCGGCCACTGCGAGTTCCTCGATCATGAACTGGAAGTCGTAGTCGCCGGAGATGCCCACCACGTCGGCGGATGGGTCGGCCACCTTGGCGCCTATCGCTGCGGGCAGCGTCCAGCCGAGCGGACCGGCCTGGCCGGCGTTGATCCAGTGGCGCGGCTTGTACACGTTGAGGAACTGCGCGGCGGAAATCTGCGACAGGCCGATGGTCGTCACGTAGCGCGCATCCTTGCCGAAGTAGGCGTTCATCTCGTGCCAGACGCGGTGGGGCTTCATCGGCACCTCGGCAAAGTCGTTCTTGCGGAGCATGGTCTTCTTGCGCTGCTGGCACTCGGCCACCCACTGCTGGCGTGCCTTGAGTTCGCCCTTGGCCTTCATCTCCTTCGCCACGGCGATGAGCTGCTCGAGCGCGGCCTTGGCGTCGGAGGCGATGCCGAGGTCGGGGCCGAACACGCGGCCGATCTGCGTCGGCTCGATGTCGATATGTACGAACTTGCGGCCCTGGGTGTAGACATCCACCGAGCCGGTATGGCGGTTCGCCCAGCGGTTGCCGATGCCCATCACGAAGTCGGAGGCGAGCATCGTGGCGTTGCCGTAGCGGTGCGAGGTCTGCAGGCCGACCATGCCGGCCATCAGCGGGTGATCGTCGGGGATTGCTCCCCAGCCCATCAGGGTCGGGATCACCGGCACGTCGATCAGTTCGGCGAACTCGACGAGCAGCTGCTCGGCGGCGGCATTGAAGATGCCGCCGCCGGCGACGATCAAGGGCCGCTCGGACTCGTTCAGCATGCGGATGGCCTTCTCGCACTGGGCTCGCGTTGCGGCGGGCTTATGCAGCGGCAGCGGTGCGTAGGTGTCGGGGTCGAATTCGATCTCGGCCACCTGCACGTCGAAGGGCAGGTCGATCAGCACCGGGCCGGGACGGCCCGAACGCATCACGTGGAAGGCCTGCTGGAACACGCTGGGCACAAGGGTCGGCTCGCGCACGGTCACTGCCCACTTGGTCACCGGCTTGGCGATCGACTCGATGTCGACGGCCTGGAAGTCTTCCTTGTAGAGGCGGGCGCGGGGTGCCTGGCCGGTGATGCAGAGGATCGGGATCGAATCGGCGGAGGCCGAGTAGAGGCCGGTGATCATGTCGGTGCCGGCCGGGCCCGAGGTGCCGATGCACACGCCGATATTGCCGGCCTTGGCGCGCGTGTAGCCCTCGGCCATGTGCGAGGCGCCCTCGACGTGGCGCGCCAGATAATGCTTGAAGCCGCCGTTCTTCTTCATGGCGGAGTAGAAGGGGTTGATCGCCGCGCCGGGCACGCCGAAGGCGGTGTCGCAGCCTTCAAGGCGGAGAATATGGGCCGCTGCATCCACTGCTCGCATCTTTGCCATCGCTTGTCTCCTCAATTAGAAAGTGGGTTTTCGATGGGCGCAGAATACGGAATTAATAAAGGTAAAGAAATAGTGGAAATGTCAAACTATCTTTGCTAAAAAAGCAAAAATAGCGCAATAGGAAACTCCATGGTTGATCGGCTCAAACAGATCGAAACGTTCGTCGCGGTCGCCCAGCGCGGTAGCCTCAGCGCCGCGGCGCAGGCAGAAGGGGTGGCGCCGGCAGTAGTCAGTCGGCGCATCGACGCGCTTGAAGAACGGCTGGGCATCAAGCTGTTGATACGGACGACGCGCAAGGTGAGCCTCACCTTCGAAGGCAGTGCCTATCTGGAGGACTGCCAGCGCATTTTGCGCGAGCTGGCCGATGCCGAAACCAGTGTGTCGCTCGGCAGCGCACGGGCGAGCGGCCATCTGAAAGTCACCGGGCCGGCCGGCTTCGGCCGCATCCACGTTGCGCCGCTGTTGCACGAATTCCTGATGGCACATCCCGACGTCACGGCGGAGCTCGACCTGTCCGACCGTACCGTCGATCTGGTGAATGAGGGGATCGACTGCGCGGTGCGTCTCGGTGGCCTCGTCGATTCGAGCCTCGTCGCCGTGCGGCTGGGCGAGATGCGGCGCGTCGTGGTCGGCAGCCCCGCCTATCTGAAGCAGCGCGGCGTGCCGCGCAGCCTCGATGACCTGGCGAGCCACGATTGCCTGTCGCTTGCCACCCAGTCGGGCTGGAACTTCCTCGATGCCGGTCGCGCGGTACTCTTCAAGCCGCCGGGCCGATTCTCCTGTAACGATGGCGCCGTGCTGCATGAATGGGCGCTCGCCGGCATGGGGTTGGCGTGGCGCTCGCTCTGGGAGGTCGGCGATGACTTGCGCTGGGGGCGGCTAGTATCAGTGCTTGACGACTACGCCACTGAGCCGGTCGGCATACATGCGGTGTTTCCGCAGCGTCGCCACCTGCCGCTGCGGGTACGGCTTTTCATCGACCTGCTCAAGGAGACCTACAGCCGCCCGGACTACTGGGATAAGGCGGAATGAGGGCGGAATGAGGGCGGAGTGAGCGAGGCGGCGGCATGCGGTCCTTGCCGGTAATGCGGCATTTCTTGCCTGTGCAACCTTGCAGTATGTTTGTAGGTATATGATAGTTAAGTGAAATAGCTGATGGCATAGCCTTTGCTGAAGGTTCCGGCATCCCGCCTGTTTTCGGAACCTTATGCAGACCCCCCCGCTCACCGCATCGCTTGTTTCCACGCTTTCTGGAACCCCGAGCGGCACCGATCAGAACGGCAAGTCGGTGCGCACTGCATCAAATCAATCCCTCATCCTTCCAGCCGTCGCGTCTGCCGCTGCCGCTGCCGATGGCGATCTGGCAGGTGCAGCTTCTGAGGCGGTATCGCTTTCCGCGAATGTACAGATCGAAGCTGCGCGCGACTTGCCTGCTCCCGTCTATGCTGAAATCTGGAAAGGAGCGATGAAAGTGGCTCAAGTTGATATCCATGGCCACGTAACCTCTTATTCCGGTCTGGTGCCGTCCGGAGGGGGCGGAGTGGGCGGGCCGCTGCTGGCCGCGCAACGTGCGGTGCAGGTGGCGCAGTCCATCGGTGGAGAAATTCGTACCGCCGGCCAAGCGCTCGACGGAAATACATTGCTTATGCGTGCGCGTCTTGCCAGCGCCTACCTGGGGTGAAAGTATGGCACCCAGTTTGCGACAGCTCTGATATTACTCACATTACTGTGGCGTCACGTGAGTTTGTCGCGCGGCAAACCCTCAGACGCGGAACCTACTCATTGCTTGTTGCATGCTATTGGCAAGAAGGCCAAGGTTGCGCGCGGATTCCTCGGTCTGGCCGGCCGAGAAGCTGTTTTCCTCGGCAGACTGGGCGACGCGCTCAACTTGCTGGGCCAGCGAAGTACTGGCTGCGCTTTGTTCGGACAGGGCAAGGGAGATTTCACTGACTGATTGGACTACTTGCGCAGACTGGCCTCGGATGTCCCCAATCGCAATTTCTGCGTTCTGAGCCATGCCAACACCTGCCTCGACGCGCGTAACGGCCTGATTCATTGCATCTACAGAGGCCTGGGCACCTTGCTGGATGGCGCTGATCATTGCCGAGATTTCTCCGGTTGCGCCAGTGGTGCGTTCGGCAAGCTTGCGCACTTCGTCGGCGACGACAGCGAAGCCGCGCCCCTGCTCTCCTGCCCGTGCAGCCTCGATGGCAGCATTGAGTGCCAGTAGATTGGTCTGGTCGGCAACGTCCTTGATTACGTTGACAATGTCGGAGATGCGTTCGGACTGCTGGCCCAGTGCGGCGATGGCAGTGGCGCCATGGCGTACAGTCTCGGCGGCATTTTTGATTTCATCTGCCGTGTCTTTGATGATCCTGCTGCCATTGGTGGATAGTTTGCCAGAGTCTTCAGAGGCAGTGGCGGCGTCGCGTGCACGATCTGTGATATGAGTAACGCTGACACTTAGGGACGCGCTGAACAAATCAGCATTTGATTGAAAATGAGGGAATCTGACTGCATCCATTCGAGATTCTCGCCTCGGCGGGCAAGAAATGTCGTTTCTGCTGCCGCTTTCGACCGGCTTT
>JBGFRW010000026.1:0-58170 GCA_041694935.1 Pseudomonadota bacterium
CCGCCAGTTCCTTGAACTCGGTCGTATATGCCTGTTTCGGTATCTTCATTTCATGCCTTCCAAAAGTGACGCTAATTTTAGGTCACCCTTGGCAGACGAAATTTCGGGGGAAGCTCAGACACCTGTGCAGTATTGACTAATGTTTGAGATCACATGCCTGCGCGGTTTTTTGCGCAGCGGCCCCTGGGATGATTAGTTGGGCCTTGTTGGCTGCGCATAGTGAATCTTGGATTCCTCAATAACTCGCTTACGTTCAGGAACGTGATTGATCGTAGGGGAAAACTCCGGAGTAATTCCGCTAATGTTTACATATGTCTGCTTCGGCTTACGAGGCTTCTCCACTGAAATGATTCGATGCTCAACGGCCATAACCTTCTTCAATGTGGTCCCCGTTTCCTGCAGTCCGCCAGGGCAAAGCCAAGGAATACTCGCTTGGCCGGCGCTTTTGTCAGATATGCGAGCCGCATCGAATCGGCTGTAGACTCCTGCCAATAAATACAGGTTATTTGCAAGGTCATATCTATCTTGTCGAAGACATTCGGCTACACCGTTGTATAGATCAGCTTGGATGAATGAGTTCTTTGCTTCGGTAACCGGAATGCAGCCGACAGTTTGTGTCGAAGCCAGGCTGCCTTCGATACGAACGTTTGTAAAACTCCCATTCGTCTCAGTGACTATCCTCGGCGGAATAGGCTGCTTGCAGCAGCTGACGCAGATGTAGCGGGACACAAAACTGCAGTCCTCGGGATTTTTGTTTGGAACGATTTTGTAGGTAACACCGTCGTCAGCATCGACCAGCACGGCACTCGAGGAACTTCCCGCGGACCGCGCGCAGGTCATCTGGGCCTTCGACCTCCCCGTTGCCGACCATCGCGTCGTTAAGTGAGCTGTCGGAGCGCCAGAAGTCCGTGCTGCAACTGCACGCAGCCCCGTTGCAGCCCACGGGTTCCGCGATGCGGGCACAGGTGGTCGCGTTGGATCCGAGCCGCACGCATTCGGCCTGGCTCGTGTAGACGTTCGGAAAGCGAGGATGTTGGTGGTGGATGGTTCCAACGCAGTATTCGTCCGACAGACCGAAAGCAGCGTGGTGCATTTCGTGCCACGAAGTTGCCGGGTCGCCAGCGGAGTAGAACGGGCCGGGAACGCTCCAATCACGGCAGTCGAGACCTGGGTGCAGGATGCCCTGCGCGTCGCCCCAAGGCACAGGGTTCGGTGTGGAGTGCTCGCATTGATTGAATTTGAGCAAGCCGCCCACCCTCCAGCCGCCCGCCTTCACAGTGGCAGCCGAATGCGAAACATGGAAACTTGTGGCGGCCCAGTTTTCCGCCAACGAGCTGGCGCCGGGTTTCCCGGCGTCAGCGCGCAGCATCTCCCGCTGCTCATCCAGCAGTCGCAGGGAGAAAACCCGCGCACCGTTAGGTGTGCTCAACTCGTAGCCGGTGCCCGCATAGAACACGATGTCGACGGTGCGCGTGGATGGAACCTGTCGGATGGTGCCGTTGCTGAGGACTTCAGCGGCCACGTCAAGGCGCATCGGCGCGCCAACGAAGCGAAGGTCAGCAAGCCGCACCGGTGTTTCCACCGTAGTGGAGCCCACAGTCACGCGGGCCTTGAACGACACCGTTCTAGGCCACCTCGCGGCGTCGCCTCTGACAATCACAGTGGAGCAGCTCTGCAGATTAGCGCACGTGGCCACTCGCAATGGCTGCCCCGAGCCCGGGCCCGTGTAGGGCGCGTGGAACAGCTCGATGTTCGACGCGACCACGAGTTTCTTGGTGTGCCACTCGTGCACCGTGGCCACCAGTGAGACGACGGGTCGGCCGCCGAACAGATAAGCCAGCGGTGGGTCGAGACGCACGAACACGAAGTAACGCGGCACCTCCGGGGGCGACAATGGCGATGGCGGCCAACACATGCCGTTTCGCTCGCTCAGCCCCGTGTCGCAACCTGGTTTTGGACGCTCGCCAACAAGGCATGCACGCTCCTCGGCGTGCCCGCAGGCACCGCGCGCGAAGCAGGTGTTGCTGGCTTCAACCAGGCCCGGGTTGCAGGACCGTCGGCCGACGATTGCACACGCTGGCTGTCCCAGTGCTCCGCAGGCTTCGCAGCGACCTGCCCTTTCGCTGAGCCCTGCATTGCAGCCCACTCGGGCACGCTCACCCAAGAGGCAGGCGCGCTGGTCGGCGGCACCACAGTCGCCGCGCGTGAAGCACATATCGTTGACCTCGACGAGGCCGTTGTCGCAGGAGTTGCGGCCGACGAGAGCACAGGCCCGTTGCCCCAGCGCTCCGCAGACGTAACATTGGCCGCCCTGTTCTGACAGGCCGGGCTTGCAGCCGACATGCGAGCTTTCGCCAATCAGGCAGGCGCGCTGGCCGGCGGCTCCGCAGTCGCCGCGCGTGCGGCATATATTGTCGAATTCAACGAAGCCGGGATCGCAGCTGTTGCGGCCAACAATAGTGCAGGCCAGTTCGCCCAGGCGTCCGCAGGAGGGACGCGTACAGACATTATTCGTAGGGACGAGGGTTATCGCGCATCCTGTCAGCGGTTCCCAGGTGCCTGGCTCGCCGGCGAGGCAACGCCGTTTTCCCTCCGTTCCGCAGTCGCCGCGCATACGGCATACGTTGTCGAATTCGACGAGGCCCGGATCGCAGCTATTGCGGCCAACAATGGCGCAGGCCCGTTCGTCAAGGCGTCCGCAGGCGACACGCCCAATAAGCGTCGCGTTCCGAACCTCGGTTCTGGCGGGCACTACACAGGCCCGATTCGATTCAATGTGCGCAACGTCGCGCACTGCGCCATTGGGGCAGGTCCAGCACCAGCCGATGTCTGGAAACTCTCCCTGGTTGCAGCCCACGCTCTTTATAAAGGTCGCAGGACGCTTCCTATCGAATACTCCGCCTGGTTGCCCGCAGGCCTCCGGCCCGTTAACGGGAGACCACGTGCGGACCAGCCCGGGGGGGCATCGCCAACACTCGCCACCATTGCGAGGGTCAGTGATATCCCCAGTATCGCACTCCGCCCGGCCTTGCCTGGCCGCAGAACTAAAGGTTGCGGGAAGGACCGCTTCGCAGGCATTAGCAGCTGTTACTGAAAAGATGGTCCGATTGAATCCGGCGGGGCACTCCCAACACTCACCCCCATTACGAGGGTCAAGGAACCCTTGAGGGCAGGGTTGAGCGCTAGCGACGTCTGGCCAAACCAAGACTCCCATGAAAATGAGTAAGAACCAACCCGCGCGAAGAATCTCTGCACGGGCCCAGCAAGTAGGCCAGAAGATACGGCCGGTATCTATGAAAGGCGGCCCAACTGAGCGTCGTTTCAAGTCGCCGATTTTCATTTGCTGCTCCTTAAAGTTATCGTATTTTTTCGTACAGATTTCGAAGTAGTGCCGGTCATCTGCTTGACCGATTCAATCTTGAATTCTTCCGTGTCCCGCTTGCCGCTCATGACACCTCCCAATTAAGCCAAAATTAAAGGCTCAGAAGTGTCTAGGAAACTAGGGGCAATTCAGGGCTTGTTGCTCATATATTCGCCTAACGTGGAGGTAATCGGCGCTGCGCGGCGTCATCGCGCAGCGTCCGTGTTGACCGTAGTGTTAGCAACCTACGGCAAGAAACGTTCAAGTTCGCCAAATATTCCATTGCCGCCGGGGTTCGTGCCGGGGCGGTGCGGCAATCGAGTGAGAGAGGGCATGTCGAAACGATATCGTTCTGGCATTTGCCGCTGGAGAGAATAGCGGTTGCCCATGCCGTTGGCAAGGCCTTCGTCATGCTCGAGGCGCCGTCCTGCCGGCGCCGACTTTTTTACGGTGTGCCTGGTGCAGGCGATAGGGGGAGGGTCAGCTGTAGGCGTCGGCGAGCAGGTTGCGCAGCCAGCCGTCGGCGTATTCGGCTTCCATCTTGCGGTAGCTGCGCGGCACGGGGATGGGTTTTTCCTTGGTGCCGCCGAGGTTGACGGGCGAGATGCCGCTGCCCTGCTTGATGTACACCCACTGGTTGTTCTCGACGCGGAACAGGTGCACGACCGAGAAGCCCCAGTCGTGGCCGACGACGCTGTAGCAGGTGTTGGTGTAGATCGGCACTGGGGCGGGCAGGCCGTTGAGCTTGGCGACGAGGCTGGCGGCGACGATCTTCGCCTGCGAGTTGGCCATGTGGGCCGACTTGGGGAAGCCGTTGCCGGTGGCGATCTCGCCGCCGACGCACGAGTCGCCGATGACGTAGACGTCCTTGTGGGCGGTGGATTCCATGTTGCCCGGCTTGACTTCGCACCAGTTGCCCTTGAAGTTGGCGAGCCCGGCGTCGCGGGCGATCTTGCCGCCGCGGTGCGGCGGGATGATGTTGATGACGTCGCCCTTGAAGGTGTCGAAGGTGGTCTGCAGGGTCATGGCGCTCGCATCGACCTGCTCGACCACGCCGCCCGCGGCGGCGGCGACCCATTCGATCATGCCGCCCTCGCCGTAGCCGTAGAGCGCCTTCCAGGCCTCTTCGAACAACGGCCGTTTGGAGAAATTCTCATTGCTGTCGAGGATGATGATCTTGGCCTTCTTCTTGCCGTGGTGCTTGCAGTGCATGGCGACCTGGGCGGCGCGCTCGTAGGGGCCGGGCGGGCAGCGGAAGGGCGCCTTGGGCACGCAGATGATGAAGCGGCCGCCGTCGGGCATGGCTTCGAGCTGCTTCTTGAGCAGCAGGGTCTGCGGGCCGGCCTTCCAGGCATGCGGCAGCTTGCTGTTGGCGAGTTCCTCGTTGAGGCCGCTGACGGCGGCGTAGTCGAGTTCCACGCCGGGCGCCACGATCAGCGCGTCGGCTGCGAATGTCTGGCCGTCGGCGGTGGTCACCGTCTTCATGACCGGGTCGATCTGGGTGACTTCGGCCTGCACGACCTTGACGCCGCGCCGGGCCAGGCCGCCGTAGCCGACCTGCAGAGTGCGGATGTCGCGCTCGCCGGAGATGACTTCGTTGGAGAGCGGGCAGGAGGTGTAGCGGCCTTCGCGCTCGATCAGCGTGACTTCGATGCCGGGGTCGAGGATGCGCAGGTAGCGCGCGGCGCTCGCGCCGGCGAAGCCGCCGCCGACGACGATCACCCGGGCCTTGGGCGTGGAGGCGAACGAGCGCGGAATGGTGAAAATGGAGGCGCCTGCGGCGGCGGACAGGCTCTTGAGGAAGCTGCGGCGGTCGAAGTGGTGCATGGCAGTGTCCTTCTCTCTCATCTTTCCTGGGCGCCGAAGTAGCGTGCGGCGGCCGGCACGTCGGCCGGCTTCATGTCGCGGGCCGCCTTCTTCATCTTGCGGTGGACCATCTTGAACTTGTCGTCGCGGTACTTGAGCAGTTCCAGTTCCATGTACTTGGCCCACTGGCCGTTGATGGGCGGAACACCGACATCGGGGTCGCTGCCGGTGCGGCCGTGGCAGTCCTCGCAGTTCTCGTTGATGACCGATTTGCCCTTGGCGAGCAACTCGGGTGTGACCGGCTGTTGCGCGGGCACCCAGCGCTGCTTGGCGAAATAGTCGGCGAGGGCGTCGATTTCATCGTCGCTGAAGCCCTTGACGATGCGGCCCATGGTGATCGAGCTGCGCTCGTCGTATTTCCACTGCTTCATGATGTTCTCGAGGTAGTTCCTCGGCAGGCCGCCGATCGAGGGCATCGACAGGCCGACGCTGACGCCGCCCACGCCATGACAGGCGTTGCAGGTGCGGGCCAGCACTTCGATGTCGCCGCGCGCGGATGCGGTGCCGCTCAGGGCAAATGGGGCGAGGGGGGCGAGCAGGGCGAGGGCAAGGAGTGTCGTGCGCATCGTCGTCTCCATCAGGGCGTGGTGGCCAGGCCGTACAGCACCAGGGTCAGCAGGGTGAGGCCGGCGAGGATCAGCACCGTGGCGAGGAAGGAGGCGGCCAGGTCGACGCGGCGCGAGGGGCGCTTGACCAGGTGCTTGTCGAGTTCGCCGATCGCCAGCAGGCGCTCGTATTCGAGCCGGTGGTCGTGCTTGAATTCCTCGATCGGGATCGCGCCGGTGAAGATGGCGGTGCTCATCGGGAAGCGCTCGGGGCGGAAATGCACGTTGAAGAAGTGCACCGAGTTGAGGAAGATCGCCGCAAGCAGCGCTTCTTCGGCATGCACCAGCGTGGCGACGTTGAACACCCAGCCGGGCAGGAAGGCGGCGGTCTTCTCCGGGGCGAACAGCATGATGCCCGAGGTGCCGATCACCGCGGCGCCCCAGAACGGCGCCCAGTAGTCGAACTTCTGCCAATAGGTCCAGTGGCAGAAATCGGGGCGCGGGGCGAGGCCGAGGAACCACTTGAACATGTCGCGCAGGTCGCGCGCATCCTTCATGCTCGGCAACATCGAGGTGCCGCCGAACCAGGAGAAGGTGCCGCCCTTGCGCCAGATGTTGATGAGCGCGATCAGCAGGTGGAAGATGAAGATCGACAGCCAGATCACTGCGGCGCTGCGATGGATGATGCCTTCCATCTTCGTGCCGCCGAGGAAGACGACGACCGCCTTGGCCCATGCGGTATGCGAGAACAGCAGCGTGGTGCCGGTGAGGATCAGCGTCATCGTCGAGATGGCGAACAGCGCGTGAATCCAGCGCCAGACCGGCGGGAAGCGGCGGAAATAGACGACTTCGGGGCGGTCGAGATCTTCGATGAAGCCCTTGCCCTGCAGGCGGTCCATCACCTCGCGGTAGAGCCAGAGCAGCACATGCACCCAGAAGAAGGCCATCACGCCGAAGATCAGCGCCTGCATGAAGCGCTTGGCGAACCACAGCCACGGGTACTTCTCCTTGTTGTCGGGATCGCCGTGGGGCTGGAATTGCAGGAAACTGTCAGTGGCGTTCTTGTGGCAGTTCTTGCAGTTTTCCAGGCGGTTGTTGACGTGCACCGCCGAGGTCGGGTCCTTGGCGTCCTTCACGTCGTGGCCGCCGTGGCAGTCGAAGCACTTGGCGGTGTTCGTGTAGCCGAGCCGGTTGACCTGCCCGTGGTAGGAAGCGAAATAAGTCTTCTGGGCGTTTTCGTGGCAGGTGCCGCAGTTCTGCGTGATCGCCAGCTTGGCCGGGTCGCCCTTCGGCGAGCTGATTGCGTGGGTGGTGTGGCAGTCGGAGCAGACCGCGGATTTCAGATCCTGCTTCTCAGTCACCGCCTTGCCGTGGATCGAGCCCAAGTAGTCCTGCTTCTGCTTCTCGTGGCAGCGGCCGCAGACCTCCGGGTTCTTCAGGCGGTGCTCGGCACGCTGCGCCTCGCCGGGCTTGCCGATGTTATGGGCGTCGTGGCAGTCGTGGCAGGCGGCATTGACGCGCGACTGGTCCTTCGGGTTCGGACGCGCGTGCGAGGAGTGCAGGTAGCTGTCGGTCTGCGTCAGCACCACTTGCAGGCGCTCATGCTGCTTCGGGTCGGCATCCTTGCCGAGCTTGGCGAGTTCCTGCTGATGGCATTCTATGCAGCCGATGCTGCCGGCCAGCGGCTTCTTGTGCGGCAGCTTGGTGACGTCGCGGTGGCATCCGGTGCAGGCAACCTTGCCGTGCACGCTGTGCTCGACCACCTGCGGATCGATATAGATGTTGTTGCGGCTGCCGTCCGGCCGGACGCTGAACTTTTCTTCCTGGTCGGCGTGGCAGCGCAGGCAGCGATGGTTGGCGATGGAGGGCGGGACCGACGCATCCAAAACAGCTTCGCTTTGCGACGACGCGGCGCCTGTGCCGGGCAACAGCAATAGACAGGCCGCCCACATGCCTGCTAGCAAACTCTTGGCATACTTTGCTGCCATGCGGAATCTCCTCATGTTCCTTGCGGGCGGAAGATCGCATGGTCAGGTATCCCGCAGGGTATTGGAGGGAAAGACCTGAGCAAAACCGATGCCAGGATGTCGCTACTACTTAAGTAATTGGAAGACCTAGTAAGTTAGTATATTAGGATAGGTTAACTGTCACAATGCAAGGTCAATCTGCGCCAGAGATGGCATGAGAGATATGTCAGCAATGGCGTGACGGTGGCAGTTGATTCAGCGATCAGTCGGTATCTCAAAGTTGCTGCGGCGCCGCATCGCCAGCGCCGACTTTTGTGGCTGGCGGGCGGGTGCTACAAGCTCAACGCTTGACCGAGGACTCGTTTACCAGCTCATTGAGCTTCGATTCGTCCACGTATTTCATCAACCCGCCCATGCCTTCGGCGACACGCGGATTCGCAAAAAGCTCGCGTCCGGCCACTTGGCCGAAAACATTGAACGCCTGCCCAATGGTCTGAGGCCCTTCGTACCGGACAGCCTGCTGGGTCTGGGTTTTACAAGAGACCAGCAGGAGCTTCTGGAACAGTCCTGCCGCCGCCTGATTCATCTGCTCGCGTTGCGTTTCGGAAATCTTCGCCATCGATTCGACTTCGGGGTTCAGTGCCATGGCGGAGAACATCCACTTGATGAAAACGCCGCGGTCAGCGGGTGTGGTGGCTTGTACGAGGCATTTCGACATGTCGTCCGCGTAAGGGCCGGCATGCGCCGGAAGAGCGCCAGAGAGCGCGACAATTGCAAACAGGTTCAATGCGACGGCTTTGCCAAATTTCATACAGGCACCTTTAGAAAGTGAAGTGGAAGATAACGTTATGGTAAGGGGTGCGCCGCTTGCGGTGCGTCACTCTCGAACGCCATGTTGGCAATGCCCTCTCGCTGGTCGCATACGTGATCGGTGCTCCTGGGTTCAAGTGCCATGCTCCAAAGTGATCACGACATTTCCCTTTTTGCGCCCGGTGTCGACGTAGCGGTGAGCCTCGGCGATCTGCTCGAACGGATAGCGCCGATCAATAACCGGTTTGAATTCCCCCGCCTCAGCCAGACCCGCTAGAAAACGCAAATCTTCAACGCGCACGGTGGTAGGCCCGGCGATGACTTTCTTGCTGCTCGTTATCGACGCCCATGGAGCTTTAAGCATGGCTGGCAGCCCAGCCACAAGCAGAAGAAGGCGTCCTCCTTCTTTCAACGAAGCTTTGCTGCGGGAGAACGGAGCCGTGCCGACGGTATCGACAATGACATCGTAGGTTTTACCATTCTGAGTGAAATCCTCTTGGGTGTAGTCGATGACGTGAGCGGCGCCCAGAGACCTCACCAGTTCCACGTTCGTGGTACTGCATACCCCGGTGACAATTGCCCCGAAATGCTTGGCAAGCTGCACCGCAGCGGTGCCAACCGCTCCGGAAGCGCCATTGACGAGAACGCTTTCCCCGCTCTGAAGTTTTCCTCTTCTGAGGAAATCCAACGCCGTCGTTCCGCCAAAAGACAGCGCGGCGGCTTCGTCGTAGGACAGGCTGGGCGGTTTGAGTACTACCGCACCGTCTTGCGGCATGCATTTGTACTCGGCATGGCAGCCCATGGCGGTATCGCTGAACGCAAAAACCGGGTCACCGACTTTGAATTTGCTTACGTCTCTGCCGACCGATTCAATTACCCCGGCTAGCTCCGACCCTAGTATGGGTTGCTTTGGTCGTGAGACTCCAAACACCAAACGCATGATGAGCCCGAAGCCGGTAGGCACATTGAGGCTTCGTACCCTCCAGTCCCCGGAAGTGACCGTTGCCGCATATGTTTTTATCAGGACTTCATTGTTCCTGGGCGTGGGCTTTTCGACCTCCTTCAACTGAAGGACTTCGGGCGGCCCATAACTTTCATACACGATCGCTTTCATGCGTTATCGCCCTCGATAAGTTGCTTTGTCCCGCAGACTTTCGAGTTGTCCAACGTGCAAGCTCAGGGGCGCCGCAGATAGGCGGTGCGTCCCCTGCAACGACGGGTTATGCCTCTACTGCGCAAGCGCATCGTGAACTACTCTTATATCGAATGCGGCAGCTTGCTTTATCCATGACTCCCGAAGTTTCAATATTTTTGGAATGTTGCTCTCAGAGGTGTCTGTAAATCGATATGCAAACTGCAATGACACCACGGCTTTTCCATCATTGCTTCGTGCGTACCTGAAAACATTGAACTCCTGAACGCCGTTCTTCGTTGATGCAATGAAATCGATCATCGCTTCTGACAGTTTTTTGTTCTCCGTCACAGCAGACATCATTCCTCTGGCCTTCAAGATATTGGCCATGCCGATGGCAACTTTGGATGGGTCGTTATCAGCTCCGGGCATTTGCTGATAGCGGAAGCCAACCAATTTTGTCCAGTTGTCGAAAGTTTCAGAGCTTCTAACAAACTCAATCAACTTGTTTCCGTTGGGCGGATCAGCAACAAACTTGTTCGTGAAGGACTCTCCGTCCAAGATCACTTCAAAACTCTGAGCGGCAGCGCCATGCGCCACCGCAAACGCTACTGCAAACGAGATTGCGACGAGAAGCCTATGCATACCAATAATCTCCATTAGAGGCATAACGTGGAGTTGAGGCGCCTGCGCGGTTTTTCGCACAGGTCCGGTGGAATGATGGGTTGAGCATCGATGGCTCATAGGGACGGTGTAACCGGGCTCCCAGTTAGACAGCATAGTGTGCGAAGGCCCGAACGACCTTATTGTCTGGGCCGAAGTGCAAGACCTCAGCGGCAAGGCGGCCCCGAGCCCCTTTGTAGTGGAGGGTAACGGAACTGACGCCAGCCAGAACTGAAAGAAGTTCAAACTGGAGGTCCGGGATAAGGCCCAGTGCCTTCTTCCAATAAGCGCCAACGGCAGCTTTCCCTCGGAGCGTACCGGATGGCTCATTGGCGACTTGAACAATCACAGGCGACGACATTTCGAAATCGTCAGCGTAGTGCGACAGGATTCTGTCTAGGTCGTGAGCATTCCACGAGGCAATCCAGTCTGCCGCAAAATGCTCAGCAAATGCTTTGTCCATCTTCAACCGCTCCATTGGCGATTAGCTATCGGATGAGAGGCCCAACGTGAAGCAGACGTCATTTAAAAACTCCATATATGGGAATGAATTGTCATCTATGGATGCAGGAGGCAATCCATATCTAGGCATTCTTCAAGCGAGTGTCTTGGGAATTCTGATGAGGGCATTCCGCTTTGGACGCCAGTTGAATTGCCGAGAGCATAGCGTTCGGTCATATGGCTGGCAAGCCATATGACATATGGCGCCGCCCTACCGGCGCCGACTTTTTCCTATTCCTCGTACAACAGCAGCGTCACATCCGCAGCTTGCTTGCGCAGCGGTATGAGTGCCTGGTAGGCCGGCGAGGCATGCCAGCTTCGGGCGGCGGCGAGGTCGGGAAATCGGATCACTACTGTGTCAGTGTGCGAGTGAGCGCCGGAGAAGACTTCAGCCAGCGTGCCGCGCAGCAGCAGTTCGGCGCCCCACGGCTCGAGGGTGGCAGGCACCTTGCTGCGGTACTCGGCCCATTTCTCGGCATCCTTGACCGTGATATGGCCGATGACGCAGGCGTGGCTCATCTTGCGCTCCTTAAAAAGTCGGCGCCGGCGTGACGGCGCCCGTGCCGCGTTCCCAGGCCTCGACAGGTCCAGGACGGGTGCTGAACAGCGGGTGGCACTGCGGCGAGTCGATGGGACCGAGGCTTGCCAGCCAGTCGGGGCTGCGCTTCGCCAGCTTGTGCAGCAGGTGCTGCCGCTCGAATTCGATCTGCCCCGTCGTGACTTTGATGCGTGGATGCTTTCCGGGCGAGACGATCTTGGCGGCGTCGAACGAGTAACCCCGCTTGCCGGCTTCGGCCTGCACGACGGAGAGATAGGCGCCGATGGCGGCCACCGGATTCTTTTGCGCGCGAAAGCGCTCCAGTTGCGGATGGCTGCGGTAGCCGCGCGTCTCGCCGCGCAGCACGGCCTGGGCGAGCAGCGCTTCGCGCCACAGCGCGACGAGCCCCTGCGGGTCGAGGTACTTCGGATGCAGGGACCAGAGGCGCATGCAGTCTGCGGCTAGGGTTGCCGCGCGATGGCTGTCTCGACGAGGGCCAGGAAGTCCTTTTCGTCGCGCACCTGGGCGACCTCATGGGAGGTGACGGTGTAGCCGTGCGGCTTGGCGATCGCCTCGTAGCGCGGGATGCGCGAATGGAACAGGTGCGGGAAAACCCAGCGCGTGAAGTCGTCGGGTTCGGCCTGTGCGATGTCGGCGAGGCCACGCTCGGCGAGGAACTTCGGCAGGTGCGCGGCAAGGAAGGCGGGGCGGAAGTAGAGCGGCTTGGGGTCGCTCTGGGCGCGGCGGATCAGCTCGGCTTCCTCTTCGGCGGTGGTGACCTGGATGTAGAGGATCAGCGTGTGCTCGACCAGCAGGTCGATGACCGCCGGGTCTTCGAGTTCGCACAGGCTGCCGCCGACGTCGTTGACGAAGTGGGCGTAGCCGTAGATCTCCTGCGCCTTGCGCACGAAGGCGGGCACGTCGTGCATCGCGGCGATCTCGCCCTCGCGATACATCGCCTGGCGGCGCGAGAATTCGTCGAAGGGGATGCCGTCCCGCGCCGGGTCGCCGAGCTTGCCGACGAAGGAGAGCACCGGGCCGAGATCATCGACCTTGATGTTGTTCTTGATGTCGATCCAGTCGCGCCGCAAGAGGTCGCGCAGGAAGGGCACCTGCATCGCCTGCTGCTTGATGAGATCGAGGATCGGCTCGTCGAGGTAGCGCTTGCCGATGCGGAAGTCGGCCGAGTAGTGGAACCAGTCGTGGCGGCGCAAGAGCGACGACAGCCAGGTCTTGCCGACGCCGGACATGCCGAGCAAAGTAACTTTTTTGTGCTCCCAGGCGCGGAAGCTGTCGACGCTGAATTTCATTGCGGGCGTTCCTGCCGCACGGCGCCCAGGATGGCAGCGAGGCGCGCCTCGCCTGTCCAGGCCTCGAGCGGCAGGGGCAGCTTGCGCTGCCAGTTGGGATGCTGGTCTTCGAGCGTGCCGGGCAGGTTAGGCTGCTCCAGGACGTCGAGCAGGTCTTCGGCCTGCACGACGAGCATCTGCGCCGGCGAGCGCGCCAGGTAGGCATGCACCGCGGCGACGGCAGAAGCAGGCAGCTCGGGCAGCGCGGCCGGGTCCTTGCCGACGCCCTCGGGCAGCAGGCCGGTGCGCTCCAGCGCCCAGAGCAGGCGGCCGCGGTCCCAGTCGCGCTCGGTGGTCATGCGCTGGCGCAGTTCGTCGGTGGGGAAGAGATGCAACTGCGTGCGCGCATCGAGGTCGACGCCGCGCCAGAAGCCGCGCAGCGTGGGCAGGTCGTGGGTGCTGACGGCGACGAGGGCGTGCGCCGGCATATCGGGTGGCAGGCTGAACTGGCCGTCCTCGTAGCGCTCGAAGATCATCGGGTGATAGGAGAGTACGCCGGCTTCGGCCAGGCGCTCGCGGAAGCCCGGCGGTACGGTGCCGAGGTCCTCGCCGATGACGAGGCAGTTATTGCGCTGGCTTTCGAGCGCGACGATGCCCAGCAGGTCTTCGAAGGGGTAATGCACGTAGGCGCCTTCGCTGGCCATCACGTCGGCCGGGACGCAGAACATGCGCATCAGGCCCATCACGTGGTCGATGCGCAGCGCGCCGGCGTGCTTCATGTTGGCGCGCAGGATCTCGACGAAGGGAACGTAGGCCGCTTCGCGCAGCCGATGAGGAACAAAGGGCGGCAGCCCCCAGTCCTGGCCCATCGAGTTGATCTCGTCGGGCGGCGCACCGGCATAGGCGCCGGACATGAATACCTGCTGCCAGCGCCAGGCTTCCGCACCGCCTGGGTTCGCGCCGATGGCGAGATCCTGGTAGATGCCGACGGCCATGCCGCTTTCGGTTGCACGCGCCTTGGCAGCGGCGAGCTGCAGGTCGGCCTGCCACTGCAGCCAGGCGTAGTAGGAAACGGCGTCGGCCTGCGCGGCGGCGAAGGCAGCCACATCAGGCGACGCCGGATCGCGGTATTCGTACGGCCAGGCCGGCCAGCCCCAGACGTTGGCGTCCATCTTGCGGAAGTGCGCCTGCAGGGCTTCGAACTGGGCGTGACGCTCGATCGCCTCGCCCTGCGCCGCACGCCATGCGGCGAAGTTGGTTGCGCGTGCGCCCCCGGCCTTGCGGAAATGGGCGAACAGCAGTTCGAGGATTTCGAATTTGGCGGCGGCGACGCCGGGGTAGTCGACCCATGCGGTGTTGCGCAGCCCGGCGAGGCGGGCCTGAAAGTCGGCGCCGGCGACACGGCGCTGCGCCTCTTTGCAACCGGTAAACTCAGGAACGGCTTCGACGTCGATGTAAAGGACATCGACGAAGCTGCGCTGCGAGGGGCTGTAGGGGCTGATGTGCGCCGGATTGTCGGGGAACAGCGCATGCAGCGGGTTGACGCCGACGACCTGGCCGCCGGCTTGCGCCGTGAAGGCGAGCAGGTCGCCGAGGTCGGTGAAATCGCCGATGCCCCAGTTGCGCGCCGAACGTACGCCGTAGAGCTGCGCGGTGATGCCCCAGACGCGTCCTTCGTTGGCCAGCGCGGGCGGCTTGTAGCACTGCTGCGGCACGACGACGAGCGGCATCGCGTGGCGGCCGGTCGCGTTATGCAGCTCGAGGCGGTGGTAGCCGGGCGTTGCGAGCGCAGCCAATTCGAGCGTGCGGCGCACCAGCGTGCCGTGGTGCGCCTCGACCGGCAGGTCGGCAGGCTGGAAGCTGCCGCTGATCGAGCTGCCGCTCTCCAGGGCCACCGTCCATTCCCAGGGCAGGTTGCCGTCGGCTACCGGCTGCACGAAAGGGATGGTCAGCGGGGTATCGACGCGCACCACCATGACGGGGGGCAGGGGGTGCCGCCAGGCGGCTTCTTCGATAGCCGACAGCAGACCGGCCGGATCCTTTTCGACCGCCTCGCGCGGGAAGTGCATCGCGGCGAGCAGGTCGCGGCGAGTGGCGGACGAGGTGGTGTGATGGCCGCCCCAGATGTCGTGGTATTCGTGTGCGATGCCGCAGCGGTCGCCGAGGGACAACAGGTTTGCGTCGCTCATGCCAAGCGATCCTTCTCGTTTTTGGGGTCGTGCTGGCGCAGCAAGGCAAGCGTACGGCCCTCGAGGGGATAGTTGTTGCCGCCGGCATAGCTCCCGTCTACATGCAGGCCGGCATGGTAGTGGGTGTCGAGTACCGACAGCCAGACGCAGGTGTTGCAGAGGATCGGCAGCTTGAAATCGATGCGCTCGTGGTGCGCGTTGAACAGCAGGATGAAATTGCTGTCGGTGATTGCCCGACCGCGCGCATCGACTTCGCCGAGCGATTCGCCCGAGAGAAAGACGCCGAGACTGCGCGCGTAGTCGTGCGCCCATTCCTCGTCGCTCATATCCGTGCCGTCGGGCTTGAACCAGTGGATGTCCTTGATGCCCGAGCCTCGAATCTCGCGCCCCTGGAAGAAGTTGCGGCGGTGGAACACCGGGTGATTGCGGCGCAACCCGATGACGCGCGAGACGAACTCCATCAGTTCGCGGTCGGCGTCGGACAGCGACCAATTAACCCAACTGATTGCGTTGTCCTGGCAGTAGGCGTTGTTGTTGCCGCTCTGCGTGCGGCCCATCTCGTCGCCGGCCAGCAGCATCGGCACGCCCTGAGAAAACAGCAGGGTGGCGAGCATGTTGCGCTTCTGGCGCGCGCGCAGTTCGATGACTTTCTTGTCTTTCGTCGGCCCCTCGGCACCGCAGTTCCACGACAGGTTGTTGTCGTTGCCGTCGCGGTTGTCCTCGCCGTTGGCTTCGTTGTGCTTGCCGTTGTAGCTGACCAGGTCGTGCAGGGTGAAGCCGTCGTGGCAGGTGATGTAGTTGATGCTCGCATGAGGGCGTCTGCCGTTGTGCGCGTAAAGATCGGAAGACCCGGTCAGCCGCGTGGCAAACTCGCCAATCAGGCCGCCGTCGCCCTTCCAGTATGCACGCATGCAGTCGCGGTAGCGGTCATTCCACTCGGTCCAGCCAAGCGGGAAGTTGCCGACCTGGTAGCCGCCTTCGCCAAGATCCCAGGGTTCGGCGATAAGCTTCACCCGCGAGAGTACCGGGTCCTGGTGCAGGATGTCGAAGAAGGCGCCGAGCTGGTCGACCGCGTGGAGTTCTCGTGCAAGCGCCGCGGCAAGGTCGAAGCGGAAGCCGTCCACGTGCATCTCCTGCACCCAGTAGCGCAGCGAGTCCATGATGAGCTGCAGGACGCGCGGGTGCTGCAAGTTGAGCGTGTTGCCGCAGCCCGTGTAGTCCATGTAGTAACGCGGGTTGTCATGGACCAGGCGGTAATAGACGGCGTTGTCGATGCCGCGGAAGCTGAGCGTCGGGCCGAGGTGGTTGCCCTCGGCGGTGTGGTTGTAGACCACATCGATGATCACTTCGATTCCGGCGGTGTGCAACGCCTTGACCATCGTCTTGAATTCCTTGATCGAGCCGCTCGCCGCGTAGCGCGGGTCCGGCGCGAAGAAACCGATCGAGTTGTATCCCCAATAGTTGCGCTTGCCCTTGTCGACCAGGTGGCGGTCGTCGACGAAAGTGTGGCTCGGCATCAGTTCGACGGCGGTCACGCCGAGTCGCTTGAGGTGGTCGATTACCGGTGCCGTGGCGAGTCCGGCATAGGAGCCGCGCAGCGGGGGAGGGACGTCAGGGTGATGCAGCGTGAAGCCGCGCACGTGCAGCTCGTAGATCACCGTCTCATGCCAAGGGATATCGGGCGGAGTGTCGTCGCCCCAGGAGAACGCCGGGTCGATAACGCGTGCCTTGAGCATGTCCGCCGCGTTGTCGCGCTTGTCGAAACTCAGATCCTCGGCGGGATCGCCGATGATGTAGCCGTAATGGGCGTTGCTCCAATGGATATCGCCGACGACGTCGAGCGCATAGGGGTCGAGCAGCAGCTTGTGCGGATTGAAGCGATGGCCGCGTGTCAGGTCGTAGGGGCCATAGACGCGGTAGCCGTAGATCAGGCCGGGGCGCGCCTCGGGCAGATAGCAGTGCCACACCATGTCGGTCTGCTCGCGCATCACGATGCGCTGCACTTCGGTCTTGCCGTCAAGATCGAACAAACAGAGCTCCACGCGGCCGGCGTGCTCGGAAAACAGTGCGAAATTGACGCCTTCGCCATCCCAGGTTGCGCCGCGCGGGTAGGGGCGGCCAGGGAGGATGGCGGTCATCGGAAAATGCGGAACGAAATGCATGGGATCGGGCTGCGAAGCAATAGCTAATAGTGACCCATTCTATGCCAATGGGGGTGGCCGCCGTCCCGCCGGCGCCGACTTTTTCGGACGAGGCGACTGCCGCTCAGAGGAAGCGCTTGAGAATCTTGCGGCTGTTGGCGTCGAGCTGCTGACGGTCGCGGATGTGGTAGTGGATGCCCTGGCTGTCGGCGATCAACAGCCCGCCAGGGCTGCGCAGCCGGCGGATGTCGTCCTCGCTCTTGAGGATCAGCGTCGTTGAGCCGCGGTCGGTTTCGACCTGCCAGGTGCTGGGGGTGGCGAAGCTAGACACCGAGACGATGCGCTGGATCACCGGCATGAAATCACGCTGGTAAAGCTCGTCCGCGATCAGGCGGCGGACCTCATCGGGAAGCTCGTCAAGGCGCTCGATCCACAGCAATTCCTTGCTTTCTGCCGACATCAGGGCGATGCCCTGGTCCGGCGCGGTGATGGCGAAGGCGCGCACCGGCGTGACGTTCTCGTGCCGCGTTCCGTCGGCGCCGACATACACCAGCCGGCCGTAGGCGTTGCGGCTCAGGGTGAATGCGGCGCTCATGCCTTGGCCTCCGATTCCGGGCGGTGCTCGGGTTGGGGAGCGGCGCGCTCGTCGTCTTCCGCGCCCAGAGCCGGCGGGGCATCGAGTTGCTTGCTTTGGGCCATGTAGAGGCGCCAGTAGTGACCTTCGCGCACCATCAGTTCGTCGTGGTTGCCGATCTCGACGATCTTGCCGCGGTCCATGACGATGAGGCGGTCGGCGCGGCGTAACGTAGACAGGCGGTGGGCAATGGCGATGGTGGTGCGGCCGCGGATCAGGTTGTTGAGGGCGCGCTGGATCTCGAATTCGGTTTCGGTATCGACGGCGGAAGTGGCCTCATCGAGAATCAAAATCTTCGGGTTGATCAAGAGGGCGCGGGCGATCGAGATGCGCTGCCGCTCGCCGCCCGACAGCGCTTGGCCGCGCTCGCCGACAAGCGAGTCGTAGCCGAACGGCTGGCGCAGGATGAACTCGTGGGCGTGGGCGGCGCGCGCGGCGGCGACGATTTCGTCCCTGGTGGCGTCTGGCTTGCCGTAGGCGATGTTTTCGGCGATGGTGCCGAAGAACAGGAAGGGTTCCTGCAGCACCAGACCGATGTGCTTGCGGTAGTCGGCAACCAGCACGCTGCGCAGGTCGATGCCTTCGACCTTGATGTTGCCCTCGGTGACGTCGTAGAAGCGGCAGATCAGGTTGACCAGAGTGCTCTTGCCTGAGCCGCTCTGGCCGACCAGGCCGATCATTTCGCCCGGCCTGATGTCGAGGTCGATACCGCGCAGGATGGCGCGGTTGCCGTAGCGGAAATGCACGTTCTCGACCTGGATGCCGCCTTGCACCGGCGGCAGCAACACGGGCTTGGCCGGGTCGGGCACGCTCGAGACGTGGTCGAGGATATCGAAGATGCGCTTGGCGCCGGCAGCAGCCTTTTGCGTATGCGAAACGATGCGGCTCATCGAGTCGAGCCTTACGTAGAAGCGGGTGATGTAGGCGAGGAAGGCCGTCAGTACGCCGACAGTAATGGTGTTGTTCGTGATAAGCCAAATGCCGAAGATCCAGACGACGAGCACACCGATCTCCGTCAGCAGGCCGACGGTCGGAGCGAACAACGACCAGACGCGATTGAGGCGATCATTGACCTCCAGGTTGTGCTTGTTCGCCTCACTGAAGCGGTGAGCCTCTCGCGTCTCCTGGGCAAAGGCCTTGACGACGCGGATGCCGGGGATGGTGTCGGCCAGCACACTGGTCACTTCGGCCCAGACGCGGTCGATCTGCTCGAAGCCGGTGCGCAGCTTCTCGCGTACGAAATGGATCATCCAGCCGATGATCGGCAGCGGCACAAGGGTGGCAAGGGCCAGCCAGGGATTGATCGAGAACAGGATGACCGCGGTCATGGCGATCATCAGCACGTCGGTGGCGAAGTCGAGCAGGTGCAGCGAGAGGAAGATGTTGAGGCGGTCGGTTTCGTTGCCGATGCGCGACAGCAGGTCGCCGGTACGCTTGGCGCCGAAGTATTCCAGGCTGAGCTTGAGCAGATGTTCGTAGGTCGTCGTGCGCAGGTCGGCGCCGATGCGCTCGGAGACCAGCGCGAGGATGTAGGTTCGAGCCCAGCCGAGTCCCCAGGCGAGGAAGGCCGCGCCGAGCAGACCGCCGAGCAGCCAGGCAACCTTGTTGACGTCGAGAGGTTGGCCGTTCTGATAGGGAATCAAGACCTCGTCCATCAGCGGCATGGTGAGGTAGGGAGGCACCAATGTCGCTGCAGTGGAGGCCAGCGTCAGGAGGAAACCGAGCAGCAGCATCCTCTTGTAGGGTTGGGCGAAGCGCCACAGCCTCAGCAAGGTCCAGGTGGAGGGTGGGGTGTGCAGCTCGCGGGCGCAGTTGGGGCATTCCTCCTCGTCAGGCGACAACTGCGCCTGACAGATCGGGCAAATGGCGGCGGCCGGGGCTGCGGGCGGCAGGCCGCTGGCCACGCTGTCGCGCTGGCGGTTGAACTCTCGCTCGAAGCGCAGTGCGGCAGGGTTGTGCGTCAGGGTGTAGCGCCAGAGCGCCAGTCTGCGGGTGCCGTCGTCGAGTTCGAGGCTGCCGACGCCTGCATGGTCATGATGCGTCAGCGTCAAGGCGGCGGTAAGCGGCCAGGCTTCCCAATCTGCCGCCTCGTTCGTTCGCGCCAGCAGACGCCGGTCGGTCAGGACGATCAGGCCGTCACGAAACTCGAGGCGACCGTCCAGATCGATCTCCAGTGTCGCCAAAGTACGCTCGTCAGCGACGAGCTGGACTGCCAACTCGTCTTGCCAAGCTTGGGGTAAAGTGTCGATTGCTGTCACGGGAGGAAGTTACAACTCGCTCCCCATAATGATAAGGCTTGCCGCCTCGCCGAACCGGACTTTATTTTTACGAAAGTGTCAGCTTTGCGCCGGATGCCGCGTTAATCGATCCGAACGTCTTTTCAGCCCCCCCTAACCAAATGAAATCCATCGAATTTCTCAAGTTTGTGCATTTGCATGGCCCGAATATGTGGACCTACTATTCCGTATTCGAGGTCTGGACCGACATCGGCGAGTTGGAGGATTACCCTTCGAACACGCTGCCGGGGTTCAATGAGCGCCTTTCGGCGTGGCTTCCCTCACTGGTTGAACACCGGTGCAGTTACGACGAGAGAGGTGGCTTCCTGCGTCGGATGGAGGAAGGCACCTGGGTGGGGCATATCGTCGAGCATGTGGCCCTCGAATTGCAGACCCTGACCGGCATGCCGGGCGGCTTTGGGCGCACGCGGGAAATGTCCCAGCGCGGCCATTACAAGATCATTGTGCAGATCTGGCAGGAAGATGTCACGAAAAAGGCCATCGAAATCGCTCGCGACCTCGTCATGGCGGCGATCAACGATACTCCCTTCGATCTCGCGGCGGCTCGAGAAACCCTGACCGACATGGCGGATTCCCTGTGTCTGGGCCCGAGTACCGCCGCCATCGTCCAGGCAGCCGATGATCGGCGCATTCCGGCGATCCGCTTGTCGGAGGGCAATTTGGTGCAACTCGGCTACGGCTCTCGGCAACGCCGTATCTGGACGGCTGAAACCGACCTGACCAGCGCCATCGCCGAAAGCATCTCCCGCGACAAGGATCTGACCAAGTCGCTGTTGCAGCCCTGCGGCGTGCCGGTGCCGGAAGGCCGCATGGTCGATAGCGCGGAGGATGCTTGGGAGGCTGCGCAGGAGATCGGGTTGCCCGTTTGCGTGAAGCCCTATGACGGCAACCATGGCCGCGGCGTGTTCGTCGACCTGACAACAAAAGGGGAGATCGAGACTGCCTACGGCGTGGCGATCGACGAAGGCAGCGGCGTGATGGTCGAGCGCTCGGTGCCAGGCATCGAGCATCGCTTGCTGGTGATCGGGGGCAAACTGGTTGCTGCAACGAAGGGCGATATGGTTGCGGTCACAGGGGACGGCACGTCGACGATCCAGCAGCTCATCGACAGCCAGATCAATTCCGATCCGCGCCGCGGCGGCACCGAGGAGCATCCGCTCAATATCATCCGCATCGATACGGCCGCGCGCCTTGAAATCGGCCGCCAGGGCCTCGATGGCGGAGAGGCTGTGCCGCCGGCGGGCAAGCTGGTGCTGATCCAGCGTTCCGGCAACCATGCCTTCGACGTCACCGACGAAGTCCATCCCGACGTCGCGCGTGCAGCCTGCCTGGCGGCGAAGATTGTCGGCCTCGACATCGCCGGCGTCGATCTGGTCGCCCAGGACATCTCCCGTCCGCTGGAGGAGCAGGGCGGCGCCATCGTCGAGGTCAATGCCGGACCGAGCCTGCTGATGCACCTCAAGCCGGCCGTCGGCAAGCCGCGTCCTGTCGGCGAGGCGATTGTCGCCCAGCTCTTCCCCGGCGAAAGCCAGGGGCGGATACCCGTCATCGGCATCACCGGCAGCCGCGACACCACCGCGGTCGCCCGTATCGCTGCCAGTCTGCTGCAACTCGATGGCAAACGTACTGGCCTGGCTTGCACGGAAGGCTTGTTCCTCGAAGAGCGTCGGATTCAGAGCGGCAACTGCGCCCGCTGGGAACCTGCTCAGCGCCTGCTGATGAACCGCGGCGTCGATGCCGCCGTGATCGAGAATTCACTCGTGACGATGGCCGGTGAGGGTATTGCTTACGATCGCTGCCAAGTGGGTGTTGTCACCACGATCGACAATACTGAACTTGCCCCGGAGCATGGCATCGAGAATGCCGACCACGTTTTCAAGGTATTTCGCACCCAAGTCGATGTGGTGCTCAAGGGCGGAGCCTCCGTGCTGAATGCTGACGACGACACCGTAGCCGAGATGGCCGAGTTGTCCGACGGCGAGGTGATCTTCTTCTCCGCGGATGCCGCATCGCCGCGCATCGTGGAGCACCGGCGGAAGAACGGGCGGGCGGTTGTGGTGCGCGAACGAAACATCGTCCTCGCTGCGGCTTCGCTGGAAGCGCCGCTGATTGAGCTCGACGCCATTCCCCTACTCGGCGAAAACCTGGATCACCTCCCCGGCATCCTCGCGGCGCTCGGCGCCGGCTGGGCGCTTGGCCTCTCCCCCGAACTCCTGCGCGCCGGGATCGAAACCTATCGCCCCGACATCACTGCCTGACCCCAAGACCGTACATCATGGAAATCTCCCGCATCCGGGCCCTGCGTGGCCCCAACCTCTGGTCCCGCCACACTTCGATCCAGGCACTGGTGCAATGCGACGCGAACGAATCCGCGATCAGCCTCCTGCCGGGCTTTGAAGCACGCATCCGCGCTCGTTTTCCGCTCATCGGCGCGATGCGCCCGATCGGCTACGAAGGGGAAATCTCGGTGGCGCACGCGCTGCAGTTCGCAGCGCTCAATCTGCAGGCGCAGGCCGGCTGTCCGGTGACCTTCAGTCGCACCGCGCCGACCACCGATGTCGGCCTCTATCAGGTCGTCGTGGAATACACCGAAGAGGCAGTTGGCCGTCGCGCGCTCGAACTGGCCGAGGCTCTGTGCAATTCCGCTCGGGCCGATACGCCGTTCGACCTGGAAGCCGCCATTGCGGAGCTGCGCGAGCTCGATGAGGACGAGCGCCTCGGACCCTCCACCGGTTCGATCGTGCATGCCGCGGTCGCTCACGGGATTCCCTATCGCCGCCTGACGCTAGGCAGCCTGGTGCAGTTTGGCTGGGGCAGCAAGCAACGTCGTATCCAGGCGGCCGAGATCGACAGCACCTCGGCCATCGCCGAATCCATCGCTCAGGACAAGGAACTGACCAAGCAGATTCTGCATGCCGCGGGCGTACCCGTGCCGATCGGTCGCACCGTCTATGACAAAGAGGCCGCCTGGCAGGCTGCCGAGGAGATCGGATTGCCGGTAGTCGTCAAGCCGCGCGACGGCAACCAAGGCAAGGGCGTCACCGTCAACATCGTGACGCGCGACCACCTCGAGATCGCCTTCGCTGCGGCCCAGGAGATCGGCCGGGCGGTGATGATCGAGAAATTCATCACCGGACATGACTTCCGCCTGCTCGTCGTAGGCGACAAGCTCGTCGCGGCGGCGCGGCGCGAGCCCCCCCACGTCATCGGCGATGGCAAGCACACCGTGCGCGAGCTGGTCGATATCGTGAACAGCGATCCGCGCCGGGGCACCGGCCACGCCACCTCGCTGACCAAGATCCGCTTCGACGAGATCGCCCACGCCCGCCTCGCGGTGCAGGGCTATACCGCCGATTCGGTGCTGCCCAAGGGCGCGCGCGCCGTACTGCGCAACAATGCCAATCTGTCGACCGGCGGCACGGCGACCGACGTCACCGACGACGTGCATCCGGAGCTTGCCGCCCGCGCGGTGGCTGCAGCCAAGATTGTTGGCCTCGACATCTGCGGCGTAGATGTCGTCTGCGAGACGGTGGGGCGTTCGCTCGAGTCCCAGGGGGGCGGTGTCGTCGAAGTGAATGCCGCGCCCGGCCTGCGCATGCACCTTGATCCTTCCTACGGCAAGGGTCGCGATGTCGGTGCCGCCGTGATCGATACCATGTTTGGGCCCGGCGAAAATGCCCGCATCCCGGTGGTGGCGGTTTCCGGCACGAACGGCAAGACCACCACGGTACGGTTGATTTCCCATCTGATCGGGCAGACCGGCAAGCGCATGGGCATGACGACTACCGATGGCGTCTATGTCCATGGCCGACGCGTCGATACCGGCGATTGCAGTGGGCCGAAGAGCGCGCGCAACGTGCTGATGCACCCCGAGGTCGATGCGGCCGTGCTCGAAACAGCGCGCGGCGGGGTGCTGCGCGAAGGTCTGGGCTTCGATCGTTGCGATGTCGCCGTGGTGACCAACATCGGCATCGGTGACCATCTCGGTCTCAATTACATCACCACGACCGAAGAACTGGCCGTGGTCAAGCGCGTCATCGTGCAGAACGTCGGTCCCGGCGGAACGGGGGTGCTCAACGCCGCCGATCCCAACGTCATCAAGATGGCGAGTGCCTGCCCGGGCCACGTGATCCTCTTTGCCGCCGATCCGCATATTCCGGCGATGATGACCCACCGCGCACAGGGCAAACGCACCCTCTATCGCGAAGGCAACCAGCTGGTGTGCTCTGAGGGCGCGCTGGTCGAGCGTCTCGAACTGTCGGGCATTCCGTTGACGCGCAACGGCACCATCGGCTTCCAGGTCGAGAATGCCATGGCATCGATCGCCGCCGCCTGGGCGCTCGGCATCGACTGGAACACCATCCGCCTCGGGTTGGCCACCTTCGTGAATGACGCCGAGACCGCGCCGGGCCGCTTCAACGTTTTCGACTACAAGGGGGCCACGCTGGTCGCCGACTACGGCCACAATCCGGACGCCATCCAGGCGCTCGTCAAAGCCGTCGAGGCCATTCCCGCTGCGAAGCGCTGGGTGGTCATCAGCGGCGCGGGCGACCGGCGCGACGAGGACATCGTGCGCCAGACCGAGATTCTCGGCGAGGCTTTCGACGGTGCTGTGCTCTACCAGGACGCCTGCCAGCGCGGTAGAGCCGACGGAGAAGTTCTGGGACTGCTGCGGCAGGGGCTTGCCGGCGCGAAGCGTACCAAGGAGGTCGAGGAGATCCGCGGCGAGTTCGTCGCGATCGACACTGCGCTGGCAAGGTTGCAGCCGGGCGATCTGTGCCTTATTCTCGTCGATCAGGTGGAGGAGGCGCTGGCGCATATCGTCCAGCGCATCTCAGAGTCGAAAACCTAAAAGTCGGCGCTGGCGGGACGGCGGCCGGCCGGAGGAGCAGGGCATGGCCGAAGCAAAACGCGGCAAGCGGCAGGCAGTCGGCGACGAGAGCATCCGCACCGGGCTTTCCGAGGAATCGATCCGCCTCGCCTTTCTCGACAACCTGTTCTACGTGCAGGGGCGCTTCCTCGAGGTCGCCTCGCTCAACGACAAGTACAAGGCGCTCGCCTATACGATCCGCGACCGCCTGCTGCACCGATGGGTCGCGACGGTGCATGCCTACCAGCAGACGAACCCGCGCACGGTCTGCTACCTCTCGGCAGAATACCTGCCCGGACCGTTCATGGGCAACAACCTGCTCAACCTCGGCATCGATGAGGTGACGCGTCAGGCCATGGCGGGCCTCGGTATCGATCTCGACGAACTTCTTGCGCACGAGGAAGAGCCGGGACTGGGCAACGGCGGATTGGGACGGCTTGCCGCCTGTTTCATGGATTCGCTGGCGACCTTGCAGATTTCCGCTATCGGCTACGGCATCCGCTACGAATTCGGAATCTTCACCCAGCAGATTCGCGACGGTGCACAGGTCGAAACGACGGACAACTGGCTGCGCTACGGCAATCCCTGGGAGGTGCGCCGCCCGAACGTCGCCTACGAGGTCAAGCTCGGCGGCCATACCGAGCACTACCATGACGACACCGGCCGTCTGTGCGTGCGCTGGGTGCCGGCGGAGAGCTTCCGCGGCGTGGCGATCGACACGCCGATCCTCGGCCACGGCGTCAATACGGTAAACCTGCTGCGCCTGTGGAGCGCCGAGGCCGCCGAGGGCTTCGACTTCCATGCCTTCAACAAGGGCGACTACTATGGTGCGGTGGTGCGCGAGGTACGCTCCGAAACCATCAGCAAGGTGCTCTACCCGAACGACGAGCCGGAAATCGGCAAGCGCTTGCGCCTGCTGCAGCAACACTTTTTCGTGACATGTTCGCTGCAGGACATGCTGCGCATCCTTAAAAGCACCGGGACGCCGGTCGAGCGTTTCCACGAAAAGTTCTGCATCCAGCTCAACGATACCCATCCGGCCATCGCCGTGGCCGAACTGATGCGCCTGCTGGTGGACCAGGAGCGCCTCGACTGGGACACCGCCTGGCGGGTGACGCGCAGCGCCTTTGCCTACACCAACCACACGCTGCTGCCGGAAGCGCTCGAGAAGTGGCCGCTGCCGCTGTTCCAGAGCCTGCTGCCGCGCCATCTCGAGATCATCTACGAGATCAACGCGCGCTTCCTCGACGAGGTGCGCATACGCTTTCCGTTCGACGACCAGCGTGTGCGGCGCATGTCGATCATCGAAGAGACGCCGCCGCGCTACGTGCGCATGGCGCACCTGGCCTGTGTCGGCAGCTTCGCGATCAATGGCGTGGCTGAACTGCATTCGCACCTGCTCAAGGAGACGGTGCTGCGCGATTTTCACGAACTATGGCCGGAGAAGTTCCAGAACAAAACCAACGGCGTCACGCCGCGCCGTTTCCTGATGCTGAGCAATCCGGGCATGGCGCACCTGCTCGACGAAACCGTCGGTCAAGGCTGGCAACGCGACCTGGTGCAGCTGCGCGGACTCGAACGCTATGCCGACGATGCGTCTTTCCAGGAGGCGTGGCGCCGCATCAAGCGCGAGCGCAAGGAAGCACTGGCAAAGTTGATCCGGCAGCAGTGCGGGACGAGCCTAGATCCGGGCAGCCTGTTCGACGTGCAGGCCAAGCGCATCCACGAATACAAGCGCCAGCACCTCAACGTGCTGCATATCGTCACGCTCTACAACCGCATCAAGTGCAACCCCGCAGCCGACATCGTGCCGCGCAGCTTCATCTTCGGCGGCAAGGCTGCTCCAGGCTATTTCATGGCCAAGCTGATGATCCGGCTGATCAATGCCGTGGGCGAGGTGATCAATCGCGATCCCGATGTGGCGGGACGCCTCAAGGTGGCTTTCATTCCGAACTTCAGCGTCAAGTGCGGCCATGCGCTTTATCCTGCCGCCGACCTTTCGGAGCAGATCTCGACCGCCGGCAAGGAAGCCTCGGGCACCGGAAACATGAAATTCTCGATGAACGGTGCGCTGACCATCGGGACCCTCGATGGGGCCAACGTCGAGATCCGCGAGGAGGTCGGCGCGGAGAACTTCTTCCTGTTCGGCCTCACGGCAGAGGAGGTTGAGCGGACCCTGGCGGAAGGCTATCGCCCCTGGGGCATCTACAACGCCAACCTGGAGCTGCGAGGCGTCATCGACCTGATTGCCAGCGGCCACTTTGCGCACGGCGACCGTTCCGTCTTCCAGCCGCTGGTGGACAGCCTCCTGAGCTACGACCCCTATCTGCTGCTTGCCGACTACGCTTCCTACATCGCTTGCCATGAGCAGGTCGGCGCTGCGTTCCTCGACCAGTCGCACTGGACGCGCATGTCGATCCTCAACGTGGCGCGCATGGGCAAGTTTTCTTCCGACCGCACCATCGCGGAATACTGCCGCGACATCTGGCGGGTGGAGGCGACGCCGGTCAGCCTGTAGCCGGCATCACTCCGGCTTCAGTTCTCCGCCGAGGGCGATCAGCAGGTCCGTGAACAGCAGGGACAGCTCACCGGCCATCAGCGCGAAGTCGGCGTCGAATTGCTCGTCGGCGGCTTCTCCGGCTTTCTCCGCCTGTTCCTTGAGGATGTCGAGGAAGGCGAGCCGCTTGAGGTGCAGCTTGTCGGTCAGCACGAACGACACCTTGTCATTCCAGGTCATGCCGAGCTTGGTGACGATCTTGCCCGCAGCGATATGCGCAGCGACCTCAGGCCCGCCGATGTCGTGATGCACGTAGCGGATCGCCGATTGCGATTCGCTCGCCGCGCGCAGTTCGAGGTCGCTGTCGAGCGTAAAGCCGGCGGGAGATTCGCCATCGGAAAGCCAGGTGGTCATCGCCGACATGGGCGATACCTGAGATTGCAAGGGGCGCGGCGCAATGCCATCGACGCTGGAAAGCAAAGTCTCCATGAACTCGTCGGCACGGGCATCCGATCCCGCATCGACGACCAGCCATCCGCTGGCCGGGTCGATCCAGGCCCAGGTGGTGCGCCGCTGGGTGAAGGCCTTAGGCATCAGTTCCTCGCTGACACGCTCGAAGATGTCGCGCATCTCCTTGCGGCCGACCTTGCGGCCCTGTTCGGACTCGATCTGGGCGGCGCGTTCCTGGGCGGTCTGTCGGATGACGGTCGTCGGCAGCAGCTTTTGCTCGACGCCGAGCGCGAGCAGCCACTGACGATTGACCGCATGAACGAAAGCGCCTTCCTGGCGCGGGAATACCCAGCCGCGGCTGGCCATCTCGAAACTGCCGCAGCGGGCGAGAGGACGTCGCGCCAGATGGGCCTCAAGTTCTACTAGTTCGAGTTTGATCCCGCGCTGCAGGCGGTAGATGCGAAGGTTCCTGAACCACATGTTCGTTTCTTTCAGTCAATCGAAGGGAAGGGCCGCAGGATACCGCGGGCGCCGTCCTGCCGGCGCCGACTTTTTCCCCATGAAAAGCTCCCCGTTTGCTGCCGGTTTTGCTATCTTATAGGTCTATGCTGCTATGCAGCATAATGCGGTTACATTCTAATTACAGAAAGGGATTGGTCATGGCAAGCCGGAAGTTCGTCTATGCCTTTGAAGAAGGCGATGGCAAGAACAAGATGCTGCTGGGCGGCAAGGGCGCGAACCTCTGCGAGATGACGCAGATCGGCCTTAATGTGCCGCCAGGTTTCACCATCACTACCGAGGGCTGCCTGGCCTATCTCGAGCACAACGCGCTGCCCAAAGGGCTGATGGACGAGGTTCTGCAGTACATGAAGGATCTCGAGAAGAAAACCGGCAAGCAGTTCGGCGGCGCCGACAATCCCTTGCTCGTCTCGGTGCGCTCCGGTTCTTCGATGTCGATGCCGGGCATGATGGACACCATCCTGAACCTGGGCCTCAACAAGACGACCCTGCAGGGCATCATCAAGCTCACCGACAACCCCCGCTTCGGCTACGACGCATGGCGCCGTTTCATCCAGCTGTTCGGCAAGATCGCTCTGGGCATCGACGACAAGTATTTCGACGAAGCCATGCTGGCAATGAAGAAGAAGGTCGGCGCGGCGCAGGACATCGATCTGCAGGCTGAGCACCTGGCCGAGTTGGCCGACCAGTTCGCCAAGATCGTTGAGGATAAGAGCGGCAAGCCCTTCCCGGAAGACCCCTACCAGCAACTCGAGATCGCCATCGGCGCGGTATTCCGGTCCTGGAACGGCAAGCGCGCCATCGACTACCGCAAGCAGTTCAAGATCACCAAGGAGATGGCCAACGGCACGGCGGTCAACGTCTGCACCATGGTGTTCGGCAACATGGGCAACGACTCGGGCACCGGTGTGGGTTTCACGCGCAACCCCGGTACCGGCGAGAATCAGATCTACGGCGAATATCTCGTCAATGCGCAGGGCGAGGACGTGGTTGCCGGTATCCGCACGCCCAAGGCCATCGCCGAGATGGAGCAGGACATGCCGGAGATCTACCGGCAACTGCTCGAGCTGCACAACCGCCTCGAATCGCATTACAAAGAAGTACAGGATTTCGAATTCACCATCGAGCGCGGCACGCTTTACTGCCTGCAGACGCGCAACGGCAAGATGAACGCTGCGGCGATGGTGCGCACTTCGGTCGAGATGTTCAACGAAGGCCTGATCAGCAAGGAGAAGGCGCTGCTGCGCATCGATCCGGCCATGCTTGAACAGCTACTGGTACCGCAACTGTCGCCCAGCTTCAAGGGCAAGCCGCTGGCCATCGGCCTGCCGGCCTCGCCGGGCGCCGCTTCCGGCAAGATCGTCTTCGATGCCGATACTGCGGAAGCGCGCGGCAGGAACGGCGAGAAGATCATCCTGGTGCGAGAGGAAACCAAGCCCGAGGACATTCACGGCTTCTTCCAGGCGCAGGGCATCCTCACCAGCCGCGGCGGCAAGACCTCGCACGCGGCGGTTGTCGCCCGTGGCATGGGCAAGCCCTGCGTGTCGGGTTGCGAGGCGATCCATATCGATGACGTCAAGCGATGCGCCACCATCGGCGACACCACGCTGCACGAGGGCGACGTCGTCACCATCAACGGCAGCAACGGCCATGTGTATGCCGGCGAAGTGCCGACCGTCCAGGCCGAGTTCAGCGAGGATATGCAGACCCTCCTCAAGTGGGCCGATCAGGTTGCCCGCCTCAAGGTGATGGCCAACGCCGATACCCCGGAGGATGCTGCGCGCGCGAGAGAGTTCGGTGCCATGGGTATCGGCCTGTGCCGTACCGAGCGCATGTTCAACGCCACCGACCGCCTGCCCATCGTGCAGGAGATGATCCTGGCCGAGAGCATCGAGGAACGCCAGGCGGCCATCGACCGCCTGCTGCCGATCCAGCGTTCCGACTTCAAGGGCATCTTCAAGGCCATGAAGGGCCTGCCGGTCACCGTGCGCCTGATGGACCCGCCGCTGCATGAGTTTCTCCCCACCGCTGCCCAGCTCGAACTGGAGATCGCCCACCTGCACCACCTGCGCGACTCGCTGAACGCGATCGAGGAACTGCCCGAAACCCTCAAGCTGCTCAACCCGAAGCTCTACCAGCAGTACGCCGACGGCCTGACCAAGCTCGGCCGCAGCATGGAGGACTTCAAGGACAGCCACCTCGAAGAGGATGTCATCCAGAAGAAGGAGAAAACGCTCAAGAAGGTACGCGCGCTCTCCGAGGTCAACCCGATGCTCGGCCATCGCGGCGTGCGCCTGGGCATCACCTATCCTGAGCTGTATTCGATGCAGATTCAGGCGATCCTCGAGGCCGCCGCGCTATGCGCCAAAGAAGGCATCGAGGTCCATCCGGAAATCATGGTGCCGCAGGTGGCCACGGTCGAGGAGCTACACCGCATCCATACCTACGTGCAGCGCATCCACAAGGTCGTCGAGCTGACCCACGGCATCAACGTCGGCTACAAGTTCGGCAGCATGCTCGAAGTCGTGCGTGCCTGCCTGCGTGCCGGGCGCATGGCCGAGATGGCGCAGTTCTTCAGCTTCGGCACCAACGACCTGACGCAGGCGACCTTCTCCTTCTCGCGCGAGGATGCCGAGAACAAGTTCCTGCCGGGCTACATCGAGGCGGGCATCCTGATCGACAACCCGTTCGAGGTGCTCGACCAGAAGGGCGTCGGCGAGTTGATGAAGCTCGCGGTGACCGAGGGGCGCAAGACCAACCCCGAACTCAAGGTTGGCATCTGCGGCGAACATGGCGGCCATCCCGGTTCGATCGCCTTCTGCCACGAAATCGGCCTAACCTATGTCTCGTGCTCGGGGCCACGCGTGCCGATCGCCCGCCTGGCGGCGGCGCAGGCGCAGTTGCTCGACAACGGCGGCCAGGTGACGAAGAACGCCTGAAACAGGCTCCCTGCAAGCAGGGAAGGTGCATGACCTGCGGCGATTGACGGAAGTCAATCGCCGCTTTTCCTTCCAAAGAGTAAACTTGCCTCTTACGAGGAGGATGCATGAACACACCCGTCAAGCCGCTCTTTCTGGTCGTCGATGACAGCAAGACTTCCCGCCTGCTCATCACACGCATGGTTATTGAAATGCGCCCCGACTGGCGTATCGTCGAGGCGGCCAGCGGCGACGAGGCGCTGAAGCTCGCGCAGGCCGAGATGCCTGACTTCGTCAGCATGGACATCAACATGCCCGGCATGAGCGGCTTGGAGGCGGCAGGGCGCCTGCGCATGATTGATCAGAAAGTACGCACAGTACTTTGCACTGCCAATGTGCAGGAGTCGATGCGCCATAACGCCGAAAAACTCGGCTTGCATTTCGTCGCCAAGCCGATCACGCCGAATACTATTGCCGAGATGATCGAGTATTTCGAGCGTTGACATGGTTGAAGTGAGCGAACTGCAGCGCGATGCGCTGTCCGAGATCATCAACATCGGCGTCGGGCGCGCGGCTGCCAGTCTGAGTCAGATCGTCCGCGACGAGGTAGAGCTTTCCGCCCCGACGGTATTGTTTCTGGAACCTTCGGAGGTCAATCAGGCCCTGAATGGTGTCGAGTTTGACGAGTTGAGCGTGGTTTCCCAGGATTTCAGCGGACCATTCGACTCCCGCGCGATGCTGGTTTTTCCGGAAAAGAACGCCCTCGTCATCGTCGGCCACATGCTTGGCGAAATGGTGCCGCCCGAACAGCTTTCCGAATTCGAGCAGGAAGCAATGTGCGAGTTCGGCAACATCATCCTCAATGCCTGCATCAGTTCGCTGGCCGACCTGTTTGCCGTCGAGTTCGAAGGCTCTTTGCCCTCCTATCGTCATGCCGATCGCCAGACTCTGGAAATTCTCGAGACCTCGGTCGGCGACAGGCCGGTGGTGCTGGTGGTGCAGGTCGACCTCAAGATCCGTAAGCAGGAACTGCAGGGCCATCTCATCTTCATGATGAGCGTGACCTCCCTTTCGGAGCTTCTCGACAGTATCGACCATTATCTGGCTCGACAGGGCATCGTCTGATGGCGGTCGGTATCGACTGCGGATCGCTGGTCACCGATGCCCTTCCCAACGGCATCGTCGTGCTCGATGGCGAAACGAAGGTGCTGTTCTGGAACAAATGGATGGAGCGCCACAGCGGAATCCCGAGCGACCAAGCGCAAGGACGATGCCTTGGCGAGCTGTTCCCGCGAATCGCCGGCACCCGTTTGGTAGCGGCCATCCAGACGGCGCTGATGCATCGGCTGGCGGGAATCGTCTCGCCTTCGATCCATGCGCCGCCCTTGCCGCTCTATCGGCATGCCGAGGATTGTGCCAAGGATGAGCGACTCGCGCAGTTGATCCATGTCGTTCCGATCAAACTGGCAGATGCGAAGGTCTGCACCCTCTACGTGCAGGATGTGACGGCTGCCGTGCTGCGCGAGCGGCGGTTGAACGAGCAGGCAAAGGAACTCGCCGCCAGCAATGCGGTATTGCAGGCGCAACTCGATGAGATTCAGGCTCTCCAGTCGAAGATCGCCGAAATGAGTGCGCGCGATGCCCTGACCGGCGTACTCGATCGCGAGCACATCGAGCAGAAGCTTGAGGAAGCATTCGCCATCGCGGCCAAGAACGCGGGAACGGTTGCCGTGGCCTTGTTCGACGTCGATCTGCTGAAGAAGATCAACGAGACTCATGGCCATGCTGCGGGTGATGCGATCCTCAAGTCGCTCGCGGGCTTGCTGAAAGAAGTGCTTCCGGGCAATGCGAGTGTGGGGCGCCTTGACGAAGACAGCTTCCTCGTGGTCATGCCGGCGATTTCCCTGGATGAGGTTCAGCATCTTGCCGAGCAGGTGCGCCGGCGCTTCGCCGACCAGCAACTCGGTTATCAGGGCAATCTCGTCACGGCAACGCTCTCGGCTGGCCTGGCAATCTTCCCCGAACACGGCGGGACGAGCGAGGAATTGATGCAATGTCTCGACCTGGTGATGTTCCTCGCCCGGCATGACGGTTACGACCGCGTGCTAGCCTATGGCCAGACCCCTCAAGAGGCTTGAGCATGGTTACTATCGAAATCGTTTCCGACATCGTCTGCCCCTGGTGCTTCATCGGTACGCGCCGCTTGGCCGCCGCCTTCGACATGATCCGCAAGGAAATGCCCGGTTTCGAATGCCGGGTTGTGTGGCGACCTTTTTTCCTGAATCCGGATACGCCGCCGGAGGGTGAGCCCTACCTGCCGTTCCTCGAAAAGAAGTTCGGCAGCCGTGAGGCGGTCGAGGCGCTGTTCGACAAGGTTCGTAATGCGGGCAAAGCTTACGGGATCGACTATGCCTTCGAGAAGATTCGCCTGCGTGCCAATACCCTGCAGGCGCATCGCCTGCTGCATTGGGCGCAGACGGAGAATCCGGATAGCGGCAAGATCGCCGCACTCGTCGAACGTTTGTTCGTCGCCCAGTTCCAGCGCGGCGAGCATGTCGGCGATCCGGCCGTGCTCGTCGCCTGCGCTGCCGAATGCGGATACGACCCGAAGGAAGTTGCGGATTATCTTGCTTCCGATCGCGACAGCGACGAAGTGCGCCGTCGCGTCGCCGAGGTTCAGGGCATGGGCATCAACATGGTGCCGACCTTCATCCTTCCCGGCGGGAAAATCATCGTCGGCGCCGAAGATCCGGCCATTCTCGCCGCGGGCATTCGCGAGGCGCTGCAAGCCTGAACGCATGAACGAGCACGAACTGATGGGCGCCGCGCTCGACTTGGCGCGCGAGGCGGCGACGCTCGACGAAGTGCCGGTCGGCGCCGTCGTCGTCAAGGACGGCGAGATCGTCGGCCGCGGCTTCAACCAACCGATCGGCCGCCACGACCCGACTGCCCATGCCGAGGTGATGGCACTGCGCGACGCTGCCTCGCGGCTCGGCAACTACCGTCTGCCCGGCTGCGAGTTGTACGTGACGCTCGAGCCCTGCGCGATGTGCATCGGCGCGATCTTCCATGCGCGCATCGGCCGGGTGGTGTTCGGCGCGCGCGATCCCAAGACCGGCGCAGCGGGCAGCGTGATCGACCTGTTTTCCGAGGAGCGACTCAATCATCACGCCGAGATTGTCGGCGGGGTGCGCGCCGAGGAATGCGGCGCGCTGCTCTCGAACTTCTTCGCCGCGCGCCGGCAGAAGTCCTTGGTTGCCTGATGAGCGGCCTGATGCGCATCTCGATCAGCATTCCCGCCCAGACGCTCGAACTGTTCGATGATGGGGGGGAACTCGTCAAGCGCTACACCGTCTCGACCGCCGCGAATGGGGCAGGGGAGCAGAACGGCAGCTTCTGTACGCCGCGCGGCCGCCATATCGTGCGCGCCAAGATCGGCGCCGGCGCGGTGGCGAATACCGTCTTCGTCAAGCGCCGTCCGACTGGAGAGGTCTGGTCGCCCGAACTCGCAACCCAATTCCCCAACCGCGACTGGATCCTCACGCGCATCCTCTGGCTCTCGGGCTGCGAGCCTGGTTTCAACCGGCTCGGCTGCGTCGATACGATGCGGCGCTACATCTACATCCACGGCAGTCCGGACACGGTGCCGATGGGCCGACCCGGCTCGATCGGCTGCGTGCGCATGCGCAACGCCGACATCGTCGAACTGTTCGACCTCGTGCCCCCATACACGCCGGTCGAGATTTGCGGATAACCCAAATGCTCGGACGGCGGATGCACACATTGGCATTCGCCGCAATCTGCATCCTGGCGGCGACGCAAACGGCCGTTGCGCAGCCGACGGCTGTGCAGGTCGTCGAGAACACGCTAGGCATGAAATTCGTGCTGGTCCCAGCAGGCGAGTTCCTGATGGGCAGCGACGAGTCGCCCGATCGGTTGGCCGGGGATTTTCCGCAGTACGAGCGCAGCCGCTTCCTCAAGCTGAGTGACGAAGCGCCGGTCCATCGCGTGCGCATCACGAAGCCCTTCTACCTCGGGCAGCACGAGGTGACCGTCGGCCAGTTCCGGCGCTTTCTTGAGGCCTCTGGCTACGTTCCCGAGTCGGTGGCCGACGGCACCGGCGGCTACGGCTACAACCGGGACTACGACCCGGCACAAAGCGTGCGCGGCGATGCCTTCGAGGGACGCGATCCGAAATACTCCTGGCGCAATCCGGGCTTCGCCCAAGACGAAGACCACCCGGTCGTCAATGTCACCTGGAACGATGCCGTGGCGATGGCGCGCTGGCTCGGCGAGAAGGAGGGAGTCCGTTACCGCCTGCCGAGCGAAGCCGAATGGGAATATGCCTGCCGCGCCGGCAGCCGCACGCGCTACTACAACGGCGACGCCCCGGGAGAACTCCCCATAATCGCCAATACCTTCGACGCGGACACGGCACGGAACTGGCTGCGCTGGCAGTCATTCGCGCTGACGAGCCGTGACGGATATGCGTTTACCTCACCGGTCGGCAGCTTTGCGCCGAATGCCTTCGGGCTCCACGACATGCTCGGCAATGCCTGGGAATGGGTGGCCGATTGGCATGGCGAGGATTACTACGCTCGCTCCCCGACCGAAGATCCACCGGGACCGCCAGCGGGAAACGTGCGGGTCAGGCGCGGCGGTTCGTGGCATACCTGGGCCTTGTACGCCCGCTGCAGCTTCCGCAACTGGAACACCCCGCAGACGCGCTATACCCTCGTCGGCATGCGGCTGCTGCGCGAACTCCCCGGTCAGGACGAAAGCCGGAAGCGGTAGCGCCGCCGTTCGCCTGCCTGGCCGCCGGGCAGCCAGGTCTGCTCATCGAAGGTGGCTGTCAGGTCGGCGCCGACCTTCACGAGGGTCGAGCAGCGCGTACCGTACTCCGGGCTGCGGATGAAGGCGGCCGACAGCAGTCGCTCCCATTCGAGCGGAACTCCGGTCGTAGGCAAGGCGTGGTCGGGGTGGATCGTCGGATCGCGCAGCAGAGCGAAGAGGCCGTTCTCGTCGGGGAGGGCGGCGAGTGCATCAGCCAGCGCCGTCTTGCCGGCGCCGACTTTTGGCCAGGGCGTGTCGAGGAACGCGTTCGACAGGCCATAGACGCCCGGCGCCAGTTCGTGCCGCTCTCCCGTTACGTTGCTGAAGGCGACGAGCCGTTCGCCATCGGACAGCAGCAGGTTGAAGCCGTTGTAGGCCGAGGCGTCGAGTCCGCCGAGATAGGCGTCGATGCCGATGCAGCCAGCGAGATAATCAGCGACCAGGCGGCCGCGCGAGGGGGCGTTGGGTTTGTAGCTGCCAGGATCGCGGAAATTGGTCAGCCCCGCGAATCTGACTCCATGGAGGCCGCTGCGCGCCAGGCCCAGCCAGGTACCGCCGGCTTCGAGATCGCGCCCGGCGAGGATAGAGGGGGCGTCAGGAAAAAAGTCGGCGCTGGCGGTACGGCGCCGATAGAACTCGTCGCGGTTGGCGGCGACCACCAGCGGGTAGTCCGGATGCGCCCGCCAGGCGACGAGGATCAAACACACTGCTTATTCAATGACGTAGGGCAGGGGCAGGAACTGCACGCGCGGACCGGACAGCGAGCCGACATGCACCTCGCCGGCCTCGGCGCCGGACGATTGCACTACCAGTAGGCATTCGCAGCCGCCGTTCTCGGCGGGGGCGGACAGGACCACGGCGCCGCAGTGTTGGTCGCCGTTCTCCGGGGTGAACACGTCGGTGCCGGGCGCGACCATCGTATCGAGACGGCAGCGGTACATGCGGCGCTTGATCTTGCCGAGGTACTGGGTGCGGGCGACGATCTCCTGGCCGGGGTAACAGCCTTTCTGGAAGCTGACCCCGCCGACGGCCTCATGCTCGTAATTGACCATCTGCGGCACGAAGGCCTCTTGGGTCGCGGCAACGATGCGCGGGATGCCCGCGGCAATCTCGGCTCGGTGCCAGTCGGTCAGTTCACCCTGAGGGCCCAGGCCCTCAAGAGCGGCGGCACGATCCCGGGGCACGGCCAGAATGGACCGATTGGCATCGAGGCGGATCGCCGTGCCGCCCTCGAAGGGCGCCGTCGTCATCGCCGCAGCCGGTCCGACTGAACTCCCGACCACGCCGATCAGCGCCCGCTCGGCGGATACGTCGGTCAGCTTGACCTTGCTGCGCAGCACGTACATCGAGAGTTTCTTGAGGATGCCCGGCAGGATGTCGGCGGAAAGCTGAAGCAGGATATCCGCACCCCCATCGGCATTTTTCTCTTTCCAAATCAGGAAGCTGGCGATCAGCCGCCCCTTGGGGGTGCAAATGCCCGCATGGCGCGCGCCGTCCGCCGGGAGATGCTCGATGTCGTTGGTCAGCAGGTTGTGCAGAAAATTGGCTGCATCATCGCCGCTGGCCCGGATCAGGCCCTGGTCGGCAAGTGGGACGAAAAAGCTGGTCTGGTTCATGAGGTTCCGTTGGAGTTCGATTCTTCTGGAGCGGCTATCATAGCCCCCCTTCTGAGATTTGATCATGCGCCTGCTCAAACGCTTACTGCTGCTCGCCGGCCTCGTGCTGCTGCTTGCCGTCGGGTTCGCCGCTTGGCTGGCCTGGTACGCATCTGCGGCCTTGCCGCTCAAACTCAATCCCCAGGGCGTCGTGGATTTCGACGTCCGGCCCGGTCTCGGTCTCAAGGGGGCGGCCAATGCGATGGAACGCGCCGGTATCGACATCGAGCCCTGGAAATTCTCTCTGCTCGGCCGCCTGACGGGCCACGACCGCGCCATCCAGGCGGGCAGCTATGAGGTCGGCCCAGGCATCACGGCCTGGCAACTGATCGAGAAGCTCACCTCGGGCGACGTGATGCAGCGTTCGCTGGTGATTGTCGAAGGGAAGACTTTCCGCGACCTGCGCGCGCTGATCGACACCCATCCGGACCTGCGTCACGACACGGCGGGGCTGAGCGCAGCCGAACTGCTGCAGCGCCTCGGGGCACCGGAAAATCATCCGGAAGGGCTGTTCTTCCCAGATACCTACATGTTCGCACGCCAGACAAGCGATCTGGCAATCTACCGCCGTGCCTACCAGGCGATGCAGCGCCGCCTCGCTGCCGAGTGGGAAAAGCGCGATCCTTCAGTGCCTTACCAGCATATCGGGGAGGCGCTGATCATGGCGTCCATCGTCGAAAAGGAAACCGGTCTTGACGCGGACCGCGGCAAGGTCGCCTCGGTATTCGTCAATCGGATGCGTCTCGGCATGCGACTTCAGACCGATCCGACAGTGATCTACGGCATTGGCGAGAAGTTCGACGGCAACCTGAGAAAGCGCGATCTGGAAACCGACACGCCGTGGAACACTTACACGCGCGCCGGATTGCCGCCGACGCCGATCGCGCTGCCGGGGATGGCCTCGATCCGGGCAGCGCTCAATCCGCCGAAGACGAACTATCTCTATTTCGTGGCCAAGGGCAAAGGCGATGCCTCAAGCGTGTTCTCTGCGACGCTCGAGGCGCATAATCGAGCCGTCAACCAATATCAGCGGGGCGGAAAATAGGCATGCAGGGCAAGTTCATCACCCTCGAAGGCGTCGATGGCGCGGGGAAAAGCACCCATCTGGGCTGGCTCGTCGAATATTTGCGCGGCCAGGGCAGAAGCGTGGTGCAGACGCGCGAGCCGGGCGGCACCCCGCTCGGCGAAAAGCTGCGCGAAATGCTGCTGCACGAACCGATGCACCTCGAAACCGAGGCGCTGCTGATGTTCGCCGCCCGCCGCGAACATCTGGAAGTCGTGATCAAACCGGCACTTGCGCGCGGCGACTGGGTAGTTTGCGATCGCTTCACCGATGCGAGCTTCGCCTATCAGGGCGGCGGCCGTGGACTGGCGGCGGAAAAGCTTACCCAGTTGGAAGCCTGGGTCCAGGACGGATTCCAGCCAGACCTGACCCTCCTGTTCGACCTGCCCATTGCCATCGCTGCGGAACGCATGGCCGGCGCCGCCCGCCAGCTCGATCGCTTCGAGCAGGAAAAGGCCGATTTCCATGAGCGCGTGCGTGCCGCCTATCTCACCCGTGCTGCGGAAAGCCGAAATCGCATCCGGATTCTTGATGGCAGTCAGAGCATCGAATCAATCAAGAAACAACTTGAAGAAATAATATCAAGTGTCTGAGTATAAAGGACTGCAAACGAATATCTGGCGTGAGCTAACCGAGGCGAAAGCCCGGCTTCCCCATGCGCTGCTGTTCGCGGGTCCTCGCGGCGTAGGCAAGCGGGAAGTCGCTGATGCACTCGCCGCGCGCCTATTGTGCGAAGCCTCGCCAGGTCCGCATCAGCTCGCCTGCGGCACCTGCCCCTCCTGCGTCATGCTCGCTGCGGGCAGCCACCCCGATTACCGTCTGGTTCAACCGGAAGCTGCCGAGGAGGAGGCCGAGTCGGTCGCTTCGGGTGAGAAGAAGAAGGCCAGCAAGCAGATCAGGATCCAGCAGATTCGCGAACTGGAAGAGTTCTTTCATGTCGGCGGGCATCGCGGCGGCGCTCGGGTTTGCGTCATCGATCCGGCCGAAACGATGAACGCTGTCACGGCGAATTCACTTCTCAAGATACTTGAGGAACCATCGGCAACATTCTATTTCATAATGGTTTCACATCGATGGCGTAGCATGCTTCCGACGCTCTTGAGTCGCTCGCGGCGCATCATGTTCGGCCGCCCGGCCGACGTCGATGCGCAAGCCTGGCTCGCCGCCGAAAAGCTTCGCAAGGAAGCGGAGTGGCTACCATTTTTCGGTCATGCACCGCTTGCGCTCGCCGATGCTGCTCGCACCGGCCGCCTCAAGGCAATAGAAGCTCTGGTCGCCGACCTGATGCGGCCCCAGGATCCCTTGGCGCAGGCCGCCCGCTGGGAGGGTTACGTCAAGGCCGATGCGGCACTCGGCATGGAAGATCTGGTGACGACCATCCAGAAATGGCTATTCGATCTCGGTCAGGTGGCGGCAGGCGGTCAGCCTCGCTATCTGCCGAATCAAAACAAGGCATTGGCGAGCCTCGCCGGGCGCGTGGCACTGCCTGCCGTCCTGCAGGCCCAGCGGCAACTCATGCAGCTGCGCGCCTGGGCAAACCATCCGCTCAACCCGCGCCTGTTCATCGAGGATCTCTGCTCGCGCGCCTTTCGTCCGCTAGGCATCTAAAAACATTTCAGGAATTCAGCATGCTCGTCGATTCACACTGCCACCTCGACTTTCCCGAGTTTGCGGGAAACATGGACAAGGTTCTCGAATCCATGGCCGCCAATCGGGTCGGATGGGCCTTGTGCGCCGGCGTGACGCTCGAACGCTTTCCGGCGATGCTGGAGCTTGTCAAGCCGCATAAGAACCTGTTTGCCGCGGTCGGAGTGCATCCGGATACGGAAGAACCTGCAAGCGAGCCGGATGTCGTTAAACTAACGCAACTGGCAGGCGATCCAAAGATCGTTGCAATTGGTGAAACCGGACTCGATTATTACCGCCTTACCGGTGACCTCGAGTGGCAGCGGGAGCGCTTCCGCACCCATATCCGCGCCGCCCGGGCTTGCGGCAAGCCCCTCATCATCCATACCCGTGCTGCCGCGGCCGATACCTTGCGGCTGCTCAAGGAGGAGGGCGCCGAGGCTGTCGGCGGCGTGTTCCATTGCTTTACCGAAAGCGCCGACGTCGCCCGCCAGGCGCTGGAACTGGGCTTCCACGTCTCCTTTTCCGGGATCGTGACCTTCAAGAATGCCGTCGATCTGAAGGAGGTGGCGAGGATGGTGCCGCTCGACAGGCTGCTGGTCGAAACCGATTCCCCCTATCTCGCTCCGGTCCCCTACCGCGGCAAGACCAACCAACCGGCCTATGTGCTGCACGTCGCCGAGGAGGTCGCCAGACTGCGCGACATCCCGCTCGAAGCCCTGAGCGAGGCAACGACCGACAATTTCTTCCGTCTTTTCAAACAGGCAAGCCGATGAAACTGCTCAGAATCTTTGCCCTGCTGCTGTGGGTTGCGTCGAGCCAGGCCTACGCCGGGGTCTACGACGATATCCTTCAGGCCGCCAACATGAACGAAACCGACAAGGTGGTCGATCTGTTACGGCGCGGCATGGACGTGAATACCACCGATCCGCAGGGGATGACCCTGCTGATGATTGCCGCGCGCAACAACAACGTGGATCTCGCGCGCTTCCTGTTGGACAACCGGGTCAATGCCCAGCGCCGTAATCCGTTCGGCGATACCGCACTGATGATTGCCGCACTGCAGGGACACGCCGCCTTCGTCCAACTTATGCTCGAGCGCAAGGTCGAGGTCAATCATGCCGGCTGGAACGCCCTGCATTACGCGGCCTTCGAGGGCCGCAGCGAGATCATCCCGATGCTGCTGGCGGCGGGCGCCCAGATCAACCTCAAGGCACCGAACGGCCACACGGCGCTGATGCTGGCCGCCAAGCGGGGGCATCTCGAAACAGTGCGAATCCTGGTCGGCATGCAAGCCGATCTGACGGTGGTCGATAGCATCGAGGGCACCGCGCTGGACATGGCCAAAAAGGCCAATCATGTCGAAATCGCCAACCTGCTGATCAAGGCCGGAGCGCACTGAGTACGCTTTCTTACTTTCGACAACTTGATCCACTATAGAATATCAGTGACATTAGTGTCACTGATATCGTGCAGGGGGAAGACGGTACGGTCTACCGAGTCCGCATGCTGTTGCGGTTGTGCTAGCTGCCGTCTCAATAATAATTTCGAGGAGTGAAAGAAATGCGTGAAGAATTGCTGCGCGCCGTACTCAGCGACTTGAACGGCAACTCGGCGGACATCATCGGTTCCGCAGTCGTCTCGACCGACGGCCTGATGATCGCCAGCCAATTGCCGGCCAATCTCGACGAAGACCGTCTCGGCGCCATGAATGCCGCCATGCTGGTCCTCGGCGACCGCAGCTCTTCTGAACTGGGCTGCGGGGTACTCGAGCAGGTCATGGTCAAAGGCAAGGACGGCTACATTCTGATGATCCATGCCGGCACGGATGCCGTGCTCTCCGTCGTCACACGTTCCAGCGCAAAACTCGGCTTGATCTTTCTCGACGCCAAACGCGCGGCCGAAAGCGTCGCCAAGCTGATCTGACGGGGAGACAAGGTGAGCGCGACCGATCTACTGTCCGTTTGTCCGCACGATACCGCCAAGAACCTGGTGGGCTGGTTCTTCATCAACACCTACCTGCAGCGCCGTCTCGGCTGCGGCATCCATTTCGAACCGAAAGACAATTTCATCAAGGAGCGCGAAGCCGTTCTAGGGGGAGGCTACCGCATCGTCTATGCGAACCCCTACAGCGCCGCCATCTTCAAGAAGAATCTCGGCTTCATCCCTGTTGCGCGTCCCTCCGGCGTGTTCGACGAAACGGTGCTGGTGTGCGCGGCGGAGGCCGATATTCCCCAGCATCGGCCGATCAAGATTGCATCGGCCACGGACAAGCTCATCGTCCATGCGCTGGGGCTGACCCTGCTGGAACGCTTCCAACTCACCCAGGCGGACTGCGAGTTCCAGTTCGCCGGCAACCACATGGCCGCGGCACAGGCCGTGCTACAGGGCAAGGCAGACCTCGGCTTCATTTACAACGAGACCTGGAACGGCATGGCCGACCATACCCGCAAAGGCCTGCGGGAACTCGCGCAGACAGAAAGCAGGCGCGCCTACCACTGCTTCTGCATTGCGCCCGAATGGCGCGACAAGCTCGACCAAATCCGCGAAATTCTCTGCAGCATGCATCAGTCCGAGGCGGGATTGCGCATCCTGCAGGACTTGCATTTCACCAGCTTCGAACCGGCTGACGAGAAGGACATCGACGAAATCCTGGCGATGATCTAGCGAGGCCACCCCTCACCGAGCCACCAGCATGCTTTCCATCCTCCTCGGTGGCATCGCGCTGCTCGTGCAAGTCCTGGCTTGGCAAAGCGGCAGTACCGTGTTGATCGTTGCCGCGGCCATCCTCTGGCTTGCCGCCTTTCTTGCCAAAGCCCTGGCCGACTGGTTGCCGCTGGCCGGCAAAGCGGGTAGCGTGGAGGAGTCAAAGCCGCCACGCGCGGAGTGATTGTCGATGTAGAAGCCAGGCCTTGTCGGGTTTGCGACAAAGCAATAAAACGATATCTATTTGATTCGTAATACTTAAAGGCCGGCATCGGAATTGCATTCCTGTCGGTCATGGAACCGACAGCCTCTGTCATCATCAACGATACGACGCTCCGCGACGGGGAGCAGTCGGCCGGGGTCGCCTTCAGCATCGAAGAGAAGTTGGCGATCGCGCGAGGACTTGACGCGCTCGGCGTGCCGGAGATGGAAGTCGGTATCCCGGCAATGGGGGCAAGCGAATGCGAGAGCATCCGTGCCGTCGCCTCGCTAGGCCTGCAAGCCCGCCTTATGGTCTGGAGCCGGCTCAATGCACGCGACATCGACGCCTGTGCGGGACTCGGCGCCCAGCTCATCGATATCTCGGTGCCGGCCTCCGACCAGCACCTGCGGCATAAGCTCGGCCGCGACCGCGAATGGCTGTTGCGTGAGATTCCCGCCCACATCATGCGGGCGCACGAAGCTGGCCTGGCGGTGTGCATCGGCGGCGAAGACGCTTCGCGCGCCGATCCTGATTTCCTGTGCCGCATCCTCGAGACGGCACAGCGCGCCGGCGCGCAGCGCTTCCGTTTCGCCGATACGCTTGGCGTCCTCGATCCCTTCGCCGTTTTCGAGAAGATCGTGCTGCTGCGCTCCGCCTGCGATCTCGAAATCGAGATGCACGCCCACGACGACCTCGGACTGGCGACGGCCAACACGCTGGCCGCTACCCGTGCCGGCGCAACCCACCTCAACACCACCGTCAACGGCCTCGGCGAACGTGCCGGCAATGCGCCGCTGGAGGAGGTGGTCATGGCATTGCAGCGCTGCCACGGCATCGCAACCGGCATCGATCTACGCGGCTTTCTTGCGCTCTCGCACCGCGTCGCGAATGCCGCCGGCCGGCCCGTGCACTGGCAGAAGAGCATCATCGGTGATGGCGCTTTCACGCACGAGGCAGGCATCCACGTCGATGGGCTGCTCAAGCACCCCGCCAACTACCAGGGATTCGATCCCGCGCTCGTCGGCCGCAGCCATCGCCTCGTCCTCGGCAAGCATTCCGGCCAGCGTGCGGTGCAGGCAGTGATGGGTCAGCTCGGCATCGAAGTCGATGCAGCAGCGGCGCGTCGTCTGCTCGACGACGTCAAGGATTTCGTCGCGCAAACCAAGCGCCCGCCGAGCGACGACGAACTGCGCGGTCTTTGGCAGGCGCTGCGGGAGGCGCGATATGGCTGACGCTACCCTCGATGTCTCCGGAGCGACGGCCGCGTCGCCGCCCGGCCTGTTCGCGATGCTGCGCGAGGACGTTGGCTGCGTCTTCCTGCGCGATCCGGCGGCACGCACGCGCTGGGAAGTGACGACGACCTATCCCGGACTGCATGCGCTGGCCGCATACCGCATCGCCCATGAACTCTGGCGGCACGGTTGGCGCTATCCGGCTCGGCTGCTTTCCTACCTGGCGCGGCTGCTGACCAACGTCGATATCCATCCCGGTGCGCGCATCGGCCGGCGCTTCTTCATCGATCACGGCGCAGGCGTCGTCATCGGCGAAACCGCCGAGATCGGCGACGACGTCACGCTGTATCACGGCGTGACGCTCGGCGGAACCACTTGGAACAAGGGCAAACGCCATCCGACGCTGCACGATGGCGTGGTCGTCGGTGCGGGCGCGAAGATTCTCGGCGCCATCGTTATCGGCAAGGCGGTGCGCATCGGCGCGAACTCGGTCGTCGTCAAGGAAGTACCTCCGGGCCGTACGGTGGTCGGCATCCCTGCGCGCGTTGTCGGCGAGCGCCCCGCTGCGCTGCGCACCTTCGACCCGCAGACCGAGCTAGACCTCGATCACCACCTGATTCCCGACCCGGTCGGCAAGGCGATCGGTTGCCTGCTCGACCGCGTCGAGGCGCTCGAGAGCGAACTGCGCCGGCTGCGCGGCGATCCGGTGCCGACACCCGGCAACTGCGTGGTCTGCGCCGCGGGCGAGCTGTGCTGCGAAGAACACCACCATTTGATCAAGGAGCCGTCATGACTGCAGAAAACTTCGTCGAGGACCTCGAAGAACTCGAATCCGCCGAGGACTTCCTCGGCTACTTCGACATTGCCTACGAGACGGGCATCGTGCATGTGAACCGCCTGCACATCCTGCAGCGGTACCACGACTACCTGGTCGGCCATCGGCAGAATGGCGGGGAGCCGGGTTACGACGACTACCGCGCGCTGCTGCAGCGCGCCTACGAGGACTTCGTCCGTTCCGACGCGCGTACCGAAAAAGTGCTGCGCGTCTACCAGAAGGCGGGCGGCATCGCCAAGGTGGCGGTTTCTTCCATCGGAAGGGCGGCGCGGCCATGATGCCTGCCTGGGAATACGGCGACGCCGTGCGCGTGACGCGCAACGTGCGCAACGACGGAACCTACCCCGGCGTCGCTACCGGCGATCTGCTGGTGAGGCGCGGCAGCGTCGGCCATGTCGTCAACGTCGGCACCTTTCTCGTCGATCAGTTGATCTACTCGGTGCACTTCCTCGAAAACGACCGCATCGTCGGCTGCCGTGCTGAGGAACTGATCGGCGCCGGCGAAGACTGGCTGCCGAGCCGTTTCGAGGCGCGCGAGCGCACCGCGGCAGCCAAGGCGCTCTCGTCCGCCGGCGAAGTGCTGGTGCCCCAGGGCGCGGGCGGCGAGGTGCTCAAGGTGTTGCGCGAAGACGGCCGCATCGTCTATCACGTCCATTTCGATTGCCTGCCCGGGCGAGTTTTCGCCGTCCCGGAAGCCGGGCTGCAAGCAACGGAGGGCGGCGGTGGCGGATGAAGTCGCTCCATACCTAGCGCTCAAGCTGGCGCGCGAACTTTGCGGCAAGGCGCCGCACGAACTCGACGACGAGGAACACAAGCGCGTCGTCGCCGTCGCGCGCCGTCAAACGGAGATCGAGCGGCGCATTCTCGGCACGCTCGAAGCCTCGTCCGTCGTGCTGCCGGAATCCTCGGTCGCACAGGCATTCGGGGAGATTCGCGCGCGCTTCGCCGACGATGCGGAATTGGATGCCGGCCTCGCGCAGGCCGGGCTGACGCAGCAGAGCCTGCTCGTCGCGATTGCGCGCGATCTCAAGGTCGAGGCGGTCCTCGAACAGGTCGCGGGTCACGAAGCGGTGCCGGTCAGCGACACGGATGTGGAAATCTTTTATCTGCAGAACGTCGACAAATTCCGCAAACCGGAAACGCGCGTCCTGCGCCATATCCTCGTCACCATCAACGACGACCTGCCCGGAAGCGAACGGCTGGCGGCGCAGAGAAGGATCGAGGCGATTCATGCAAGGCTGGCGAAGGAGCCGGGACGCTTCGCCGAGCAGGCCCTCAAACACTCCGAGTGTCCGACGGCGATGAACGGCGGCCTGCTTGGCAGCGTACACCCCGGCCAGCTTTACCCGGAACTCGACGCCGTCGCCTTTTCCACGGAGCCCGGCAAACTATCCGGCATCGTCGAATCTCCGCTCGGGCTGCACCTCCTGCTATGCGAATCGATCGATCCGGTTCGCCAGGTACCGCTTGCCGAGGCGCGCGAGCGCATCCGCGCCCATATCGATGCGAAAAGGGGCGAAGCGGTGCAGAAGCGCTGGGTGGCTCGACTGTTCCAGCCGGCCTGATAAGGCTTCCTACTCTTCCTCGCTGCCGAAGCCGTCGCGGCGCGGCACGGTCTGCGGATCGCAGACGATCGGCCGGTAGATCTCGACGCGGTCGCCCGGCCGCAGGGCGGCATCGAGCTTGACCAGCTTGCCGAACACGCCGACCTTCTGGGTCTCGAGATCGATGTGCGGAAACTGGGCAAGGATGCCGGAGCGCTCGATCGCATCGCGCACTTTCGCGTCGTCCGGCACCTCGATGGTGAGCCATATCTGCTGGGAGAGTTCGGAATAGGCGACGCCGACCTGCATTCAAGCCTCCTGTGGGGAAAAGTCGGCGCCGGCGGGACGGCGCTTCCGTTCTTCGAGACGTACGTCGAGGCGGCGCTTGAGTGCGAGCAGGAAACCGAGCACGAGGAAACCGCCGGGCGGCAGGATCATCAGCAGCACTCCCCCGTAGTTCGGCACCACGGTGGTTTCGAGGAAGGAGAACTGCGGGCCGAGCAGCAGGCTGGCCTGCGCGAACAGCGTGCCGCTGCCGAGCAGCTCGCGGAGCAATCCGATGAGGGTCAGTGCGAAGGTCAAGCCGAGGCCCATCGCGATGCCGTCGAGGGCAGAATCCATGACAGGCGACTTCGAGGCGAAGGCCTCGGCCCGGCCGAGGATCGCGCAGTTCACTACGATGAGCGCAATGAATAGGCCGAGTACTTTGTAGAGTTCGTGCAGCCAGGCGTTGAGCATGAGATCGACCAGCGTCACCAGCGTCGCGATCAGCACGACGAAGACGGGGATGCGCACCTGCGGGCTGACGAGATTGCGGATCAGCGCGACGAGCACGTTCGAGGCGACCAGCACCGCCGTCGTCGCGAGCCCCATGCCGAGGCCGTTGGTTCCGCTGGTGGTGACGGCCATCGTCGGGCACAGCGCCAGCATCTGCGCGAACACGGCGTTGTTGTCCCACAGGCCGTCGCGGAAGATCGTGCGGACGTTCATCGGAGTATCTCCTCGCGGTGGGCGGCATAGAACTCGAGGCCGCGCTTCACGGCCTTGACGACGGCGCGCGGCGTGATGGTCGCGCCGGCGAACTGGTCGAAGTCGCCGCCGTCCTTCTTAACCGCCCAGCGTCCCGGCGGCGGATCGCCGAGCGATTTTCCGTCGAAACCGAAAATCCATTTCGCTTTCGCGGCCTCGATCTTGTCGCCGAGGCCGGGCGTCTCGGCATGCTTGACGACGCGTACGCCGAGCAGCCGTCCGTCGGCATCCACGCCCATCAGTACGACGATGTCGCCGGCGTAACCGCGCTCCGTCATGCGGAACACCGCACCGGTCACCGCGCCGGCCTTGCGCGCGCGATGGACCGTCACCGCCGTCTCGCCAGCGCCGACTTTTTTTGTGTCGCTCAGCAGGTCGCCCGCGTCACCATCGCTGCTGCCCTCGGGCAGCACCTGGGCAAGCGAGTTGGCGAGGTCTCGCGCCTCGGCCTGCGCGATGGCCTCGTGCGTCAGCCGGTTGCCGAACACCAGCGCGCTGCTGGCGAGCATCGCGACTACGCCGAGCGAGATCCCCTGATAGGCGAGTTTGTCTCGGAAGAGGGCTAGCGTGCTCATGGCGACTCCGGCGGTTCGATCGGCTTGCCTTTACGGTCGCGGCCGTAGATGCGCGGCTTGACCAGCCGGTCGATTGCCGGCGTCAGCGCATTCATCAGCAGCACGGCGAAGGCGACGCCCTCGGGGTAGCCTCCCCAGGTGCGGATCGTCCAGGTCAGCAGGCCGCAGCCGAAGCCGAAGAGCAACTGGCCAAGGCGCGTGTTGGGCGAGGTGACGTAGTCGGTCGCGATGAAGAAAGCGCCGAGCATCGCGCCGCCCGACAGCAGGTGCGCTGCCGCATCGAGGTAGCGTGCCGGGTCGGCGGCATGCGACGCGAGTGCGGGCAGGGCGATGCCGGCGAGCATGGCGACGGGTATATGCCAGGAGATGACGCCCATCAGGATCAGCGCAATGCCTCCACCGGCGATCAGCCATGCCGCGGTCTCGCCCAGGCTGCCGGCGCGCAGTCCGACATACGACATTGCCGGCGCCTGCTCGCCGACGAGCGAGCGGAGCAGGTCGATGCCCCGCGACAGTTCGGTCTTGGCGTGGCCGAGCAGCGAGGCGCTCGCCACCGCGTCGAGTTGCGGCCATGTGTCCATACCGGTCAGCGTGATCTGCAGGCCCTGCAGGAAGTCGGGCGCCCCGGCGCTTCCCAGCGGCAGCGGCGCGATCCACTGCGTCATCGGCACCGGGAAGGAGATCAGCAGCGCGACGCGCGCGACCATCGCCGGGTTGAAGAGGTTCTGGCCGAGGCCGCCGAAGATCTGCTTGGCGACGATGGTCGCGAACAGCCCGCCGAGCGCGCCGATCCACCACGGCGCCCAGGGCGGCAACGACAGCGCGAGCAGCCATCCGGTGAGCAGTGCCGAGCCGTCTTTGAGCGCCGGCAAGGCATGCCGTCCCATCAGCCGCAGCGCGAAAGCCTCGCCGAAGACGGAAAACAGCAGCGTGATCAGCCAGAGATGCACCGCCGGCCAACCGTAGAGCCAGAAGCCGAACAGCGTTGCCGGTACGAGCGCCAGCATCACCTTGAGCATCACCGCGCTCACGCCGCCGCCGGCGTGAGCGTGCGGCGAAGCCAGAGGCACCTGGGGTGCGGTCAGGGTGGAAAACTCGGCGCTCACGAAACGGCCTCCGTGGGTGCAGGTTCTTGTTGCGAAGCTTCCTGGGCCAGCTTTGCGGCTGCCGCTTTCGCGGCATCGCGTTCCGCCTTGCGCCGTGCCGCGGCTGCAGCCTTTTCCCGCGCCTCGCGTTCGATCCGCTCGGTGCGCGCGGCGGCGAGCCGCTTGGTCGACTCGGCGCGCAATTGCGCGCGCCCCTGCGCGGCGAGTTCGCCCTTGGCATGGTTGAAGAACTGCACGAGCGGGATGTGCGAGGGGCAGACGAACGCGCAGCAGCCGCAGGCGATGCAGTCCTTGAGCCCGAGATCGACGGCGCCGTTCAGGTCGCCCGCCGCGATGCGCGCCGACATTTCGAGCGGCAGCAGCCCGACCGGACAGGCCCGCACGCAGGAGGAGCAGCGGATGCAGGGGCCGCTTTCGAATCCGGCGGCCTCGGCGGGCGTCAGCGCGAGGATGCCGCTCGTGCCCTTGACGACCGGCACGCGCGCATGCGGCAGCAGGTTGCCCATCATCGGTCCGCCCATCACGAGGCGTGCGATCTCGTTCTTCATGCCGACGAAGGCCAGCACCTCTTCGACCAGCGTGCCGACCGGCACGCGCACGTTGCCCGGCGCGTCGATCATGCCGCCATTCACGGTGACGATGCGTTCGACCAGCGGCCGTCCCTTGCGCAGCGCTTGATGCACCGCCCAGGCCGTGCCGACGTTATGCACCAATGCGCCCAGGTCGGTGGTGCGGCCGTCGGCGGGCACCTCCATGCCCGTGAGTTCTGAGAAGAGATGCTTCTCGGAGCCCATCGGATAGCGTGCCGGCACCGCCTTCACGGCGACCTCCGGGAATCCTTGCGCCGCGGCGCTCATCGCCGCGATCGCCTCCGGCTTGTTGTCCTCGATGCCGACCAGCGCTTTCCGCGCGCCGGTGGCATGCAGCATGATGCGGATGCCGTCGACGATCTCGGCAGCGCAGTCGCGCATCAGGCGGTCGTCGCAGGAGAGATAGGGCTCGCATTCGCCACCGTTCAAAATCAGCGTGTGGATCTTCGCGCGCAAGCCGAGGCCGAGTTTCAATGCCGAGGGAAACGTCGCGCCGCCGAGGCCGACAACGCCGGCCGCCGCAACGCGCTGCGCGACCTCATGCGGCGGCAGCGAAAAGGGATCGACGGCGGCGTCGGGATCACACCCGTGTGCCCAGCGGTCGTCGCCATCGCTCTCAATCGTCACGGCGGGCAAGGCGAGTCCGGAAGGATGCGGCGCGGTGATCTCGCCGATCGCCTTCACCTTGCCCGAGGTCGGCGCATGGATCGCCGCCGAGGTCGCGCCTTGCGCCTCGGCGAGCAACTGCCCTTTGAGCACCGTCTGACCGACCAGCACTACAGGCCGCGCTGCCGCGCCGATATGCTGCTGCAATGGCACGTAGAGTCTCGCCGGAAGCGGCAGCGTGCGCAGCGGCGCGTCGGCCGCCGGCCGCTTGTGGTCGTGCGGATGCACGCCCCAATGGGCTGACTCCAGCAGGGAGAGGAATTTCTCGATCAGGCCCATGACGGTTCGATCTGCGGTTTCGGCCATACCCAGTGCTGCAGGGTGACGGGTACCGGCATCATCTTTACGGCCTCGGTCGGGCAGCGGTCGATGCAGTTGCCGCAGCCGGTGCAGGCCTCGCGCAGCACGGCGTGAATCTGCTTTGCCGCGCCGACGATCGCGTCCGTCGGGCATTCCTTGATGCAGCGGCAGCAGCCGATGCAGATCTCCTCGGCGATGCTCGCGATCTTCGGCCCTTCGTCGGAGACGCCGGAGAGATCGAGTTCGACACCCAGCTTCGCGGCGAGCGCTGTGGCCAGCGCCTTGCCGCCGGGTGGGCAGATCGTGACGGTGGCGTCGCCGGCGGAGATCGCGGCGGCGGCGCCGGCGCAGCCAGGAAAGCCGCACTGGCCGCAGTTGGAGCCCGGCATCAGCGCCTCGATCTCGGCGACGCGCGCGTCCGCTTCGACATGGAACTTCTTCGCGGCGACACCGAGGCCGAAGCCGAACAGGATGCCGAGCAGGGTAAGGGAGAGGATGGCAGCGAGCATAGGGATGGACTTATTTCAAGTTGAGGCCGGAAAATCCCATAAAGGCCAGGGCCAGTAGGCCGGCAAGCACGAAGCCGATCGGCGCGCCGACGAAGGTGGCCGGCACGCGGGCCAGCGCAAGACGCTCGCGCAAGCCGGCGAAGATCAGCAGAACTAACGTAAAGCCAATAGCCGAGCCGAAGCCGTACAGTAGGCTCGTCGCGAAACCGCTTTTCTCCTGCGCATTCAGCAGCGCGATGCCGAGCACCGCGCAGTTGGTGGTGATCAGCGGCAGGTAGATGCCGAGCGCCTGGTAGAGCTCGGGGCTGGTCTTCTTCACCACCATTTCGACGAACTGCACCGTCGCGGCGATGACGAGGATGAAGGTGAGGATGCGCAGGTAGCCGAGGCCGAGCGGCATGAGGAGCCAGTGCTCGAGCACCCAGGTCGCGGCCGAAGCCAATGTGATGACGAAGGTGGTGGCCATGCCCATCCCGAGCGCGCTGTCCACGCTCTTCGACACGCCCATGAACGGACACAGGCCGAGGAACTTGATCAACACCACGTTGTTGACCAGTGCGGTGGTGATTAACAGGATCAGGTATTCGCCCATCTTCGAAAAGCCTCCGCAGTGGTCTAGGCAGGTTCCGTGCCAAGCGATGGGCGATGCGCCGCTTTGGTGCGGAGTGCCGCAATCCCGCACCGTTGCGGGAGGCGATGCATGACGATGGGTCCCCCGGTGCCGGGCAGCGGGCTTGTCGCACATGCGACAAGCGGGTCGCAAACGCGACAAACACAGGATCGTTGCACGACCGAAGCGCCGTCCCGCCAGGGCCGACTTTTATGGCACGGAACATGCAGACGAGTCGGGTATGCACGTTCCGGAAAGACTGTCATGAGCCAAGCCAAGCAATTGCCTCAATCGACTGCGTCCGCGGAAGCCGCCAGCGTCGATATCCTGCCGCGCGTCTTCCGCGAGGCGGTCGCGCAGGCCGACATCGCAATCTCGATCACCGACACGGGCGCCAACATCCTCTACGTCAATCCGGCCTTCGAGCGCGTCACCGGCTACGCCGCCGCCGAAGCGCTCGGCAAGAACCAGTCGGTACTTTCGGCGAAAGCGACGCCAGCCGCCGTCTATGCCGACCTCTGGCGCAAGATCGGCGCGGGCGCGCCGTGGAACGGCCAGCTCGTCAACCGCCGCAAGGATGGCGGCGAGTACCTCGCCGACCTGCTGATCACCCCGGTGCTCGATGCCGACGGCAAGGTCGGCAACTACCTCGGCATCCATCGCGACATCACCGAGATGCATCGCCTCGAATGCCAGGTCAACAACCAGAAGGCGCTGATCGAGTCGGTGGTCGATTCGGCGCCGGTCGCTATCGCGCTGCTCGACGGACAGGACTGCGTGGTGCTCGACAACCACGAGTACAAGAAGCTGATGGGCGATCTCGGCATGGCCGAGCCCGCCAGCATCATCCTCGACGCGGTGCGCGCCGACGTCGGCCATGGCCTCGGCCCGGCGAAGGACGGCGCGCAGGCCTTCGCCGACCGCGAGATTCGCCTCGACGCACCGGGCGGCAAGCCGCCGCGCTGGTTCTCCTGCACCGGCACCTGGGTGCGCAGCGTGGACGAGGGTGCCGATGCCTTCTTCGGCCACATGGACAGCATTTACCTGCTGCTGGTTGCCAAGGAAATCACGCAGCAGCGTGCGCAGCAGGAAAAGGCGCGCATCGCCGCGCTGCAGGCGATGTTGTCGGAGGAGAACCGCATCAGCGGGCTGCGCGAAAGCCTCTCCGCCGCCGTGTTCCAGATGGAGGGGCCGCTCAACGTGCTCGCCTCGGTGGTGGCCATGCAGGAACGGCGCGGCACGCACGACCCGACCGCCGTCGCGCTCGGCGAGGCGCTGCGCGCCGGTCAGGCGGCGCTCGACACGCTGCGCCGCGCGATTCCGGAGCGGATGGATGAAGTTGCGACGGCGGCGAACGTCAATGAGCTGCTGCGCGACGTGCTCGATCTTGCCACCGGCCGCCTGCTCGCCGCCGGCATCATCGTCAGCTGGCAGCCGCAGGCAGCGTTGCCTTCGGTCCAGGGCTATCCGATCCGTCTGCGCGCGATGTTCAAGGCGCTGATCGACAATGCCATCGAGGCGATGAACATCAAGGGCTGGCGTCAGCGCGAACTCGTCGTCACGACGCGCGGACTGGCCGGCGGCGTCGAGATCGTCGTCGCCGACAGCGGACCCGGCATTCCGTCGGAACTCCGTCTCAAGGCCTTCGAGCCCTTCTTCACCACCAAGAATGGCGGCGCCCACCATCCCGGCACGGGACTGACCATGGCGCAGCAAGTCGTGGCCGATCACGACGGCATGATCGAGATCGATCCGGCTTGCGCGCAAGGCTGCCGCATCAGCGTCGTGCTGCCGACGCGGCGCGCGGAAGGATAGCCATGTCATCCCTACCGTTGTCCGCCACATCGCGCGAGTGTCCGACCTGCCGCACCGAGGTGGATACGATCTACCGCGTCAGCGAGGTGTTGTCGCGCTCGCTCGACTACCGCCAGACGTTGCGCGAGGTGCTCGAGGTGCTCGCGGAAGCCGGCCTCTCGCGCGGTCTGATCAGCGTCGTCGAGGCGGACAGCGGCGACCTGACGGTGAACGCCATCCACGGCCTCGATGCCGCTTCCTTCACGCCGGTGCGCTATCAGGCGGGGGAGGGGGTGCTCGGCCAGGTGTTCGACAGCGGGGAGAGCATCGTCGTCGACAACGTCGGCCGCGATCCGCGCTTCCTCAACCGGCTCGGCATCTACGATCACACGCTGCCCTTCATCGCGGCGCCGATCTCCGCCGCCGGACGGCAGCTCGGCGTGCTTGCGGTGCAGCCCGACATGCCCCTGGACCACGCTGCGAGCCACCTCAAGGAGCATGCGCGCTTCGTCGAGATGATCGCCAACCTGATCGGCCACAGCGTGCGCCTCGCGCTCGATGTGGACCAGGAGAAGAAGAGCCTCGCCGAGGAGCGCGACAGCCTGCGCCGCGCGGTGCGCAGCCGCTACGGCTTCGACAACATCGTCGGCCACTCGACGGCGATGCGGCGCGTCTTCGACCAGGTGCGCATGGTGGCCAAATGGAACACCACCGTACTGATCCGCGGCGAGACCGGTACCGGCAAGGAACTGATCGCCAATGCCATCCACTACAACTCGCCGCGTGCGCGCGGCCCCTACGTGCGGCTCAACTGTGCGACGCTGCCCGAGAACCTGCTCGAATCCGAACTGTTCGGCCACGAGAAGGGCGCCTTCACCGGCGCGGTCGGCGCGCGCAAGGGCCGTTTCGAATCCGCCGACGGCGGCACGCTGTTCCTCGACGAGATCGGCGAGATCTCGCCGGCCTTCCAGGCCAAGCTGCTGCGCGTATTGCAGGAGGGCGAGTTCGAGCGCGTCGGCGGCGGGCGCACCCTGAAGGTGGATGTGCGCGTCATCGCCGCCACCCACCGCGACCTCGAAGCCGCCGTCGATGCCGGCGACTTCCGCGAAGACCTCTACTACCGGCTCAACGTCATGCCGATCGTGTTGCCTGCGCTGCGCGAGCGCAGCGAGGACATCCCGGAACTTGCCCGCCATCTCATCGGGCGCATCGGCGAGCAGCAGGGCCGCAGCCTCACGCTGCAGGAAGCCGCCTTGCGCCGTCTCGCGCAATACGCCTGGCCGGGCAACGTGCGCGAGCTCGAAAACTGCCTCGAGCGCGCCGCCGTCATGTCGCCGAGCGGCGTCATCGACGCCGACCTGATCCGTCCCGACCGCTTCCGCCAGCCGGCCCCGTCGGCTGCGCGTACCGCCTTGTCGGGCGCCGTCCCGCCGGCGCCGACTTTTGTCGAAGGCCCCGACGATGCGGTTGACGAAGGCGCCGAGCCGAACGAGCGTGAACGCGTCATCGCCGCGCTGGAGCAGGCCGGCTGGGTGCAGGCCAAAGCCGCACGCCTGCTCGGCATGACGCCGCGCCAGATCGCCTACCGCATCCAGATCCTCAACATCGAAGTCAAGCAGTTCTGAGCGGAGCGGACGCCGCCAGCCGCCCTAGGAATGTTTGCCTGCCGGCAAGGACAGGGGCATAATCGGTCCGCTGTCTGCGATCGTGTCTTATCGACTGACAGCCCCGGCGGTAATCGGTGGCACTAAATCCGGGTACTCCATTGATTTTTATTATTAAGACTGGGGATGCTTGTGTATTGGATATCAACATGACGCAATATTTCCCGTCTTTTAGGAAGTCCATTTCACGTTGGGGGGCTTAGAGTGTCGCGCACGTTTCTCGATCACATCACGGTTACCGCGTTCTCGCTTGAAGCAGGTGCTGCCTTCGTTTTCGAGACCCTTGGCGTTTCACCGCAGGTCGGGGGCGAGCACCCACGCATGGCGACTCACAATCTCTTGTTGCGTCTCGGCAATACCATGTTCCTTGAGGTCATCGCACCAAACCCGTCGGTTCCCGCACCACCCCGGCCGCGCTGGTTCGCCCTCGATAGCCTCGGCCCTCAGTCACTCCCTTCGCTTTCCACTTGGGTCGTTCGCTCTACCGGCATCCAGACCGCCGTGGCCGCAGCCTCCGAACCGCTTGGAAGTGTTGAGCCCATGAGTCGTGGTGCGCTCAACTGGTTCATTACCATTCCCGCTGACGGTTCAGTGCCGCTGGACGGCACAGCACCTGCGCTCATCGAGTGGCACACCGATGTTCATCCTGCGGCCAACCTTCAAGATAAAGGGCTCTCTCTTGCCAAGCTCGAGATCCATCACCCAAACCCAGATCGCGTCTCTCGGCTGCTTTCATCGTTGGAGCTTGAGGCTCCGGTTTCCGTTCTTGCCTCAGCCGCTGGTGCGTCAGCGTGCTTGGTCGCTCACATCAATACACCGCAGGGCCTTCGTGTCCTGTCTGCCCCCCAACCCCCCGCTCCAGGGGACGCCCGGCAAGCTGCGCTTGCCGGTTCCCTCCGGCCTGCGGCCTCCGGTCGCCCCTGAGCTAGCACGTTGGGCGTCATGAGTAACGAAGTCTCTCCAGAACACAGTAGGCCAAGCACTCGCTCTACTCTTCTAGTCGTTGCCGTCTTCGCCGTCATTCTTGTGGGCATATGGATACATCTTTACTTTCGTCACATTGAAGCTACCGCATGTACATCACACCCCGATTCCTCCAATCTCAAAACGCTGACCGGAAATATCTCTCAACACCCAAAGCACAAAATTCCCTACTACCTCTCGTCAGCTGACCAACAGGTTGTGTTATCAAACTTCCGTCGCCAAAGTACGTTCAATGACATCCTTAGAAACTCCATTGGCAAGAGCGCTTCAGCTACCTTTTGCGGGCGTGAGTTACTGTCGCTAGATATTGAAGGAATGAGGGTGTTCACTAAAGACACCTCCAACGGAACCTTACTGCTATTTGGTGTGATTTTTATTCTGATCCTTGGTTTTATCTTCGTGCTTTTTCAATATGGACACAAAAAGATTTCTTTCATCAAATAGCCCAACCCATCATTCCACCGGACCTGCGCGAAAAGCCGCGCAGGTCCGGTGAATTCAGACGTTAGCCACCTTAGATACGCCCACGGTAGTCACTATGAAATACATCTCGCCCAGCGTCTTTGAACGTTCGTACACCTGCCCTCATTGCGGCGCTATCGCGCAGCAGGAGTGGTGGGAGGTTTCATTCAACGGAAGTAGATATGGCTCTAGTGAAGATAACGAGATTCGAGTGGGCTTCTGCACTCATTGCAAGAAATACACGCTTTGGCTGCTTGATCGAATGCTGCACCCGGAGTCTGGGTTGGCTCCTCTTCCCAATTCGGAAATGCCCGCGGAGGTCGCAAAGATCTATCAAGAGGCAGCCGGCATTTTCAATCGATCGCCTCGCGCCGCAGCCGCATTGCTTAGGCTGGCAATCCAGCTTTTATGCCAGCACCTCGGAGAAAAGGGGAAGAACATCAACGACGATATTGCCTCCCTTGTGGGCAAAGGTCTTCCCTCTGTGGTGCAGCAGTCGCTAGATATCGTGCGCGTCACAGGAAATGACGCAGTTCATCCAGGGCAGATTGACGCCGATAACCCAGAAATAGTCTCGAGTCTGTTTGAGCTATTGAACATTATTGTCGAGTACATGATTGCTATGCCTAAGCGCGTTAGTGGAATCTACAGCGCGCTTCCGGCGCAAACCCTAGCCGCCATCCAAAAGAGAGATGCGTAATGCATGTCCAACAGGTGGCTAACCCGGCAGTCAACCGGACCTGCGCGAAAAGCCGCGCAGGCCGGTTACTTCTACGTTAGATTTTTTCCGCCCATGTCTGCACTCACCAATGAGTTCCAGCGACTGCTAGCACATAGGCGCTATAGCCAGCGAACGATCGAGGCCTATGTCTACTGGATTGAGCTTCCCCCGAAATTTCGTCTGCCAAGGGTGACCTAAAATTAGCGTCACTTTTGGAAGGCATGAAATGAAGATACCGAAACAGGCATATACGACCGAGTTCAAGGAACTGGCGGTA
>JBGFRW010000038.1:0-219961 GCA_041694935.1 Pseudomonadota bacterium
AAAGCCGGTCGAAAGCGGCAGCAGAAACGACATTTCTTGCCCGCCGAGGCGAGAATCTCGAATGGATGCAGTCAGATTCCCTCATTTTCAATCAAATGCTGATTTGTTCAGCGCGTCCTTAGTCTGCCAGCGCTATGAATCCATCGCTCACGCTCGACGACCATCGCGCCGCGCAGGCCGAAGCGCTGGCCCGTGCCGGCGCGGACGAACTGGCGCAGCGCGCGGCAGCGCAGCGCGAACGCGAGCTGGCCGAATTGCTGGCGCAGGCGGAGCGACGCACCGAGGCCGAACGTTTCGCCGCGGCGCAGGCCGAGGCCCGTGCCGCCAACGAGGCGCAGGTGCGGCGTCTGGCAATCGAGAAGGCGCGCGCCGAGCAGGCGGCGGAAGTTGCGCTGCGGACAAGGCTCGAGGCTGAACAGAACGCCTGCGCCGAGGCGCAGCGCAAGGAGCAGGCGCTCGCCGACCTCGCCGCTGCATCGGCCGCGCGGGCGAAACGCGAAGCGGAGATCGACGCCCTCATCAAGGAACGCATCGCCGCCGAGCAGGCCGCCCTGGAAGCCGCCCGCGAGCGCGTGTTATCCGAACAGGCCGCCGAGACGCTGGCGCTCGCCCATGCGGCGGCCGAGGAGGAAGCCGCCCGCGTCGCCGCACTGCGGCTGGCGGCCGAACGCGAAGCGCGGGCCGCCGCCGCAAGTCGGCAACTGGCGGAGGAAGAGGTACGGGCTGCCAGCGTGCGGCGCGCAGCGCGCGAAGCGGAACTGGCCGAAGCGTCGTCCACCTTGACGATGACGTCGAGCACAGGCGAAGCGGTTCCGGCCGGGGTGCCGAAAACCCGGCCGGCATCGGGGCCGACATCCATGCCGCCGCGCCGTCTCGTGCTGCTCGCGGCGGCATGCACCGTTGCCGGCATCCTTGCCGGCTATTGGCTCACCGGCAAGCCGGCGGCGGAAATTCCGCAACTCAAGCTGGAAACCCGCCTGCCGCAACCCCCATTGCAGCCCGCATTGCCGCCGGCATCGCCCCGCCGCTGAAGCGATGAGCCTGCGCGTCCTTTCGGTCATCCCGCCGATGACGCAGCTCAATACGCCCTACCCATCCACCGCCTACCTCACCGGTTTCCTGCGCTCGCGTGGCGTAGCCGCCGTGCAGGAAGACCTGGCCCTTTCACTGGTATTGCGATTGTTCTCGCCCGAAGGCCTCGATGCCGTGCGTGGACTGATTCAGGCCATGCCGCGCAACGAGCGCACGCCGCGCCTCAAGGCCTTCGAGCGCGAGTTCACACGCTATCGCGCCGGCATCGCGCCGGCCGTCGCTTTCCTGCAAGGGCGCGACCCGAGCATGGCCTGGCGCATCGCCGGCCGCAATTTCCTGCCCGAAGGGCCGCGCTTCGCCGCCCTCGATGAATATGTCGATCCCGATGGCGGTGACCAAGGCGACCCATTGGCCTGGGCCTTCGGCGCGCTCGGCATCCAGGACCGTGCGCGGCACTTTGCCACGCTTTTCCTCAACGACGTCGCCGACGTGCTGCGCGAGGCCGCCGACCCGCGTTTCGAGTTCGTGCGCTACGCCGAATCGCTGGCCCTGAGCCAACCCACCTTCGAACCGCTGGCCGCCGCGCTCGCCGCCCCGACCACCCTCGTCGACCGCACCCTGCAGGCGCTGACGCACGAAGCCGTGGCGCGCCATGTGCCGCAGGTCGTGTTGGTCTCGGCGCCCTTCCCCGGCAACATCTACGGCGCCTTCCGCATCGCCCAGGCGATCAAGCAGCATGCGCCGCAGATCGTCACCGTGCTCGGCGGCGGCTTCGCCAATACCGAATTGCGCGAACTCGCCGAGCCGCGCGTCTTCGATTTCTTCGATTACGTGATGCTCGACGACGGCGAGCGGCCGCTGCTCGCCCTGCTCGAATACCTGCGCGGCGATCGCCCGAAAGAAAAACTGGTGCGGTCTTTCCTGTGCGACGGCGGCAAGGTTCGCTACGTCGACTGCGCTGAACCGGATATCCCCTTCGCCGAAGTCGGCACTCCGACCTGGGACGGCCTGCCGCTCGACCGCTACCTGTCCGTGCTCGACATGCTCAATCCCATGCACCGGCTCTGGTCGGACGGCCGCTGGAACAAGCTGACGGTGGCGCACGGCTGCTATTGGAAGAAGTGCAGCTTCTGCGACACTTCTCTCGATTACATCGCGCGTTACGACGCAGCCGCCGCCACGCTGCTGGTCGATCGCATCGAGGCCGTCATCGCCGAGACTGGCCAGACCGGCTTCCATTTCGTCGACGAAGCCGCGCCGCCCAAAGCGCTCGCAGCGCTGGCCGACGAACTGCAGCGGCGCACCCGCGCCATCTCCTGGTGGGGCAACATCCGCTTTGAGAAGTCCTTCACGCCCGAGTTGTGCCAGAAGCTCGCCGACAGCGGCTGCATCGCCGTCTCCGGCGGGCTGGAGGTCGCCTCCGACCGCCTGCTCAAGCTCATGCAGAAAGGCGTGTCGGTCGAGCAGGTGGCGCGCGTCACGCATGCCTTCAGCGATGCCGGAATCCTCGTGCATGCCTACCTGATGTACGGCTTCCCGACGCAGACCGTGCAGGACACGGTGGATGCGCTCGAATACGTGCGGCAGCTGTTCGCGGCTGGCTGCATCCAGTCCGGCTTCTTCCACCGCTTTGCCTGCACCGCGCATTCCCCCGTCGGGCTGCATCCCGAGCGCTACGGCATCGCGCTCAAGCCGCTGCCGCCGGTCAGCTTCGCCAAGAATGACGTGCAGTTCACCGACCCGACCGGCGTCGACCATGCCGCGCTCGGCATCGCGCTCAACAAGGCGCTCTACAACTACATGCACGGTCTCGGTCTCGACGAAGACGTGCGCGGCTGGTTCGCGATGCGCGTGCCCAAGACACGCGTGCCCCGCCATTTCATCGAACGCGCACTGGCCGCCTAGGTGGCGCCCCCTTCAGCGCGGCGGATCGGTCTTGCGCCGTCCCGCCAGCGCCGACTTTTTTCCTGGCGGCCGGATTCGGCCAGAAGCGGTCAATCGAGGTTGCTCCCTAAAGCAGGCATTCGATCGGCTGACGCATTGTTTGCTAACTATCGTCAAGTTGCCGACAATAAGCCAATGGCAAAGCTCGTTCTGAAGACGCACGACCAGTTGATCAGCGCGCTCGAAGATCATCTTTTCTTGCTCGCGCAATCCCTGCACGGTCTGAGTGGTGGGGACGCAGCATATGTGCGGGAATTGGCAGGGAAGTTGCGCGCCCTTGTCTGCTCCTCGGCGGGTCTTGACGGACTGCTTTGGCGACTGTGTGATACTTTGGGAGTCGACGACACCGTCCAGATTCGCTATCCCGGCAAGGTTGATACCTCAAATTCGCTAACTCGTGGGTTGAGATTCGTGTTTGCCCCTGTCGCCCCTGACGGCTCTGGGGACGAGCGAGTGCCTCTTCAGCCGTGGCCGCTGCGCAACCACATCAAGATGCACGAGGCACTCTTCAGTGAGGGTGAGAGCGTTACCCACGAAGACCTAATCAAGGAACTTGCCGACCGATCCGGCATTGCCCACGAGGCCCATGGCATCTCGAAGCTCATTGCCAGAATTAATGAGCATCTCGTGGGTGACATCCAGCCGTACATCTCGATCCTCGACAGCGATGCGCGGTTGGCGCTTGCAGTCGGTGAGCGAGCAATTCAAGCTGCAGTAGCGAGCGGGTACGTCCGCCGCCGCACCCCGGTGTTCCCACCGCCACTGAGGTCGCTGCATTCTGTTCGCTTTCGTCATAAGCTGGATTTACCCAAAGTGGGTAGCGGGAAACTGCGCGAGGGCTCGGTTATGTTCATGATCGACACAAATGGAGCAGACAAGTCAGAAAGACCCATCCGTTTCCCGCCTCTGGAGTCGTCGGGAATCGTCCTGTCTGCGTCGATCACCCGTCGCGGTCGCCTCGCACTCGCGGTCGATGGCTTGCCCTTTCCAAATTTCGGTTGCGAGTGTTCGATGCCGGCCGACGACGGAAAACCGATCGTAATTATCATTACTTGGAAAGGCATCGATGTGCGCGCGTTCGTCGCCGGTCGGCAGGTGGCTGGCATCCGAGACTTGCGCGAAGGCACCGAACCATAGTGAGAAGTGGGCGCTCGGAGTGTCCGGTAGTGTCTGCGACGACAGACTGCTTTGGGTCGTTAGCCGACTAAATCTAATATCCGTGTTCGGCCAATAAGGGCCGTTCCACTCTCGGCGACCGAGTTAATTCCGGGTTTCCTTTACGCATGGCGTAGGATGGGTCGATCTCCCGCGCGGAATGCGCCCAACCCAAGGAATGCCGTCATGGACATACATCATCTTGCTGCCTGCGAATTTCTCGCGGCGGTCATACGCAACCAGCCGGAATTGATCAAGGGATTTACGCCCAACAAGGATGGCGGCGAAATGGTTGCCAATTTCTGCAGCGGCTTCATCGAACGTTTTTCCCGCAGCCTCAAGGATTTCGATGAGGGATCCAAGGAAGCCAGCTTGGACGACTGGAGCTTCTTGAATATCAAGAAGGGGGCTTGATCGACAGGCTGCCTACTTGAGCAGCCGTCGGCGGATCAGCGCCAGCGCGAGCCAGAAGGCCGCGGCGGTCGTTGCGAGCAGCGCCCCGACATGGAAGAGAATGTTTTCCGGCACGGTGCCGAACACCAGCGGGCGCACCAGCTGCACGGCGTGGGAGAGCGGCAGCCACGCGCTCGCGGCCTGCACCGCGGCGGGCAGTTGATCCACCGGGAAGAACACGCCGCAGAGCAGCACCATCGGTGTGATGAACAGCGTGAAGTAGTACATGAAGAAGTCGTAGGACGGCGCCAGCGCGGTGATCACCAGACCGAGCGCGGCGAAGGTCAGACCGGCGAGGAAGATCGCCGGCAGCGCCAGCAGCGCGAGCGGGCCGGCGGCGAAGCCGAGCAGCGCGATCACCGCGAGGATTGCGGCGCCCGACAGCGTGGCCTTGGCGGCCGCCCACAGGCATTCGCCGGCGACCACGTCGTCGAGTGAGACGGGCGCGTTCATGATCGCCTCCCAGGTGCGCTGCACGTGCATGCGCGCGAAGCCGGAGTAGAGCGCCTCGAAGGAGGCGGCATTCATTGTCGAGGCGCAGACGGTGCCGGCGGCGAGGAAGGCGATGTAGGAGACGCCCTGGATCTGCGGCAGCAGGCCGCCGAGGCCATAACCCAAGCCGAAGAGGTAGATCATCGGGTCGGCGAGGTTGCCGAGCAGCGACGGGATGGCGAGCTTCTTCCAGACGAGGAAGTTGCGCCGCCAGACCGCGAAGGCGCGCGGCGAGAGGTTGGGCAGAGCGAAATCCAAGGCGCTTACTTGCGCATCAGCCGTCGGCGTTGATGCGGGTGATGAGTTTTTGCAGCACCAGCTCGGCCTGGTCGTTGGCGACCTGGCAGGTGCCGGCGTTCTCATGGCCGCCGCCGCCGTAGCTCAGCATCAGTTCGCCGATGCTGGTCTTGGACGTGCGGTTGAGAATCGACTTGCCGGTGGCGAACACGGTGTTCTGCTTCTGCACGCCCCACATGACGTGGATCGAGATGTTGGTCTCGGGGAACATCGCGTAGATCATGAAGCGGTTGGTCGGCCAGATGGTCTCCTCGTTGCGCAGGTCGAGCACCACGAGGTTGTTGTGCACCGTCGCACAGCGCTGGATCTGTGCCTTGGCCTTTTCGGCATGCTCGAAGTAGAGATCGACGCGCTCCTTGACGTCGGGCAGTTTGAGGATGTCGTCGATGCCGTGGTCGCGGCAGTACTTGATGAGGTCCATCATCAGTGCGTAGTTGCTGATGCGGAACTCGCGGAAGCGGCCGAGGCCGGTGCGCGCGTCCATCAGGTAGTTGAGCAGCACCCAGCCGGTCGGATCGAGGATCTCCTCGCGCGAGAATTGCGCGGCATCGCCCTTGTCGACAGCCGCCATCATTTCATCGAAGGCAGCGGGGAAGCGGTTCTTGCCGCCGTAGTGCTCGAATACCACACGCGCCGCGGAGGGCGCATCGGGGTAGATGATGTGCTCGGGCCGCTCGCCGGGATTGCGGAAGGTTTCCGAAAGGTGGTGGTCGAAGGCCAGATGTACGCCCGGCACGTAGGGCAGGTTGGTGGTGATGTCGCGGCCGGTGATCTCCACCTTGCCGTCTTGCATGTCCTTGGGGTGCACGAACTTGATGTCGTCGATCAGGTCCAGCTCGTTGAGCAGCACGGCGCAGACGAGGCCGTCGAAGTCGCTGCGCGTTACCAGGCGGTATTTTTGTACGGACATGTCGTGTCTCCAGCAGGCGGAACCCGAATTTAAACGAAATTCGCCGCCGCGCGCATCAATCGCGCAGTTCGCGGCCGGTGAGCTTGAGAAAGACGTCCTCGAGGTTGGCGGGGCGATGCAGCGTTTTGAGCTGCGGGCGGTCGGCCAGGTAGGCGAGCAGCGGGCCGGCATCCTCGACATAGCAGAAGGCCGTCTCGCCACTGACCTCGCAGCGCCGCGAGAAGTTTGCAGCCTCGCCGGCGGCCCAGGCGGCGGCGCCTTCGCCATACACTTCCACCACCTGCGGTTCGATGCGCGCGGCGATCAGCGCGCGCGGCGCGCCTTCCACGATCAGCCGGCCGCCGTCGACGATGGCGAGGCGGTCGCAGAGGCGTTCGGCCTCGTCCATGAAGTGCGTGGTGAGCAGTATGGTCTTGCCGGCGGCAAGCAGGCGCTTCAGGCCCTCCCAGATCAGGTGGCGCGCCTGCGGATCGAGGCCGGTGGTCGGCTCGTCGAGCACGAGCAGTTCGGGATCGTTCACCAGTGCGCGCGCCAAGGTCAATCTTCGCTTCATGCCGCCCGACAGGGTGCGGATGTTCATGTCCTCCTTGCCTGACAGGCCGGCGAAGTCGAGCAGGTCGGGAATTCGGCCGCGCAGCGCATGGTCGGTGAGGCCGAAGTAGCGGCCATAGACCAGCAGGTTCTCGGCGACCGTGAAGTCGGGATCGAGATTGTCGAACTGGGGTACCACGCCGATGCGTTCGCGGGCTTTGCGCGCCTGTGCCGGCACGGGTTGGCCGAGCAGGGTGATGGTGCCGCTGTCGGGTGCGGTCAGGCCAATGCAGCAGCGCAGCGTCGTGGTCTTTCCGGCACCGTTCGGGCCGAGCAGGCCGAAGCACTCGCCGCGCCGCAGGGCAAAAGACAAACCGGCGACGGCCGGCTTGCCTTCGTAGGCCTTGGCGAGCGAATCGACGACGAGCGGCGAATCAGCGGGAGCGTCGATCATGCCACCTTGAATTCGCCGACGCTGCGGTGCAGAGAGGCTGCCATGCCGGCCATCGCCTCGGCGCGTCCGGTGCCCGTTTCGGCGGCGTCGCGGATGTCGCCGATCAGCGCGGCGATGCGGGCAATGCTGTCCTCGACCTGGCGCACGCCGGCGAGTTGGCGGTCGGTGGCGTGCGCGATCTCGTCGATGAGCCGCATCAGTTCATCCGAGCCCGCCTCGATCTCGGTCAGTGCCGCACCGGCATCGCGCGCCCGCGCAACGCCGGCCTCGGCGGTGCCCGCGCCCTCGGCGATGGTGGTGACCGTGCGGTCGATGCTGCCGTGGATCGCGCCGATCATCGTCCGGATTTCGCCGGTGGCAGTGGTGGTGCGTTCGGCGAGCTTGCGCACCTCGTCGGCGACGACGGCGAAGCCCCTGCCCTGCTCGCCGGCGCGGGCGGCCTCGATTGCGGCGTTGAGCGCCAGCAGGTTGGTTTGGTCGGCGATGTCGGAAATGGTGCGCACGATCGCGTCGATCTCCTGGCTCTGCTCGCGCAGGCCTTCGACCGATTGCGCGGTTTCTCCGACGCGCCGGCTGATTTCCTCCATGCCTGCGATGGTCTGGCGCACGATACGGCCGCCGTTGGCGGCCTGCTCGGCGGCGGCGCGCCCGCGTTCAGACGTCGCGCCGGCATGCTCGGCGATATCGCTGACAGTCGCAGCCAGATCGGTCACAGCGCCGCGGATTTCATCGACCTGGCGCGACTGCTCGCCGAGTTGCCTGGCGACTTCGGCCAGCGAGCTATGCACATCCTGCGAATCCCGGCTGACGTCGATGGACAGTCTGCCGGTGTCGCCGATCAGCGTGCGTAGCGCGGCGGCCATCGTGTTGAAGCTGTTGGCGATCTCGCCGATTGTGTCGGCGCTCTGCAAACCGCACTGGTTCGTCAGATCCTTGTTGGCGATCTGGTTGGCCACATCGGCGATGCGGCGCAGCTTGCCGAGCAGGATCGTATTGAACAGCCAGTAGTTCACGACGCCGATCGACAGACCGGCGACCACGCAGCCGGCGACGAACCACGGCAACATGCCGGGCTTCCACTCGACGAAGAAGTTGGCATAGAAGGGAAAGATCAATGCGACGCCGAGACCGAAGCCAAGGTAGGAAAGCACCAGATTGCGCAGGATCGACGGCCCGCCTGTCGGGGGTGAAACGGAGCCCATGATGAATAACCCTCAGTAATTTAATAGTTTTAGTTGCAATATATTGACGATCATCACCCCATCTCGTCAATGTTTGGGTGCGGAGTAACATTAAGCTTTTTTCTAGGCCCGTCGCTACCATGAATGCTCCCACCCATACTTGGCGCTTCTTCCGCGCCGGCGGCTTCGACCAGCCGCGCATCGACACCCCGGCCGACCTCCTTGCCATCGGATCGCTCGACCAGAAGCTCTGGGTGGCGCTGTCCTGCCCCGTGGCCGGCATCGAATTCGATCGGCGCACGCTGGAGTTGATCGACAGCGACGGAGACGGCCACATCCGTGCCCCCGAACTGATCGCCGCCGTTCGGTGGGCCGGTGAGCGCCTTGTCGACATGGCAGCGCTGGCCGGTGGCGATCTGCCGCTGGCAGCAATTCGTACAGACGACGAGGAAGGCGCGGCCATTGCCGCCGCAGCGCGCGAGGTGGCGGCCGACGGCAACGTCGTCAGCGTCGACGCGGCCAGCGCCGCACAGACGCGCTTCGCCGAAAAAGCCATCGCCGCCTGGGAGGCACAAGGCGCCGCAGCGCAGCTGCTCGGTGTCGACACCGTCGCTGCCCATGAGGCCGTGCAGGCGGTCGCCGCCAAGATCGACGATTTCTTCATGCGCTGCCGGCTGGCGGCCTTCGACGAACGCGCCGCCGGCATGCTCAATGCTTCGGAAGAGGTGCTCAAGGCGTTGACTTCCGGCCTGCTCGACGCAGGATCGACTGCCGATCTTCCCATCGCAAAAGTCGGCGCTGGCGAGACGGCGCTGCCGCTCGTCACCGGCGTCAATCCGGCTTGGGCCGGTGCCATTGCGACGCTCCGCGACAAGGCGGTCGTGCCGCTGCTCGGCGCGCGTGAAACGCTGACCGAGGCCGACTGGCAGGCCCTCAAGGACCAGCTCGCGCCCTATGCCGCGTGGCTCGCGGCCAAGCCCGATCCCGCCGCGGCGGGTGATGGCGTGCTGGCGCTGGAGCGCCTCGCGCGCTATTGCCGCGACCTGATGAAGCTGGCCAACAACTTCGTCGCCTTCAAGAATTTCTACACGCACCAGGGGCAGGCCACCTTCCAGATCGGCACGCTCTATCTCGACGGCCGCGCCTGCGAGCTGGTCGTCGCGGTGAATGACGCCGGCAAGCATGCCGCACTGGCAACGCTGTCGCGCCTGTGCCTGGTCTATTGCGAGTGTGTGCGCCCCGGCGAGAAGATGACCGTCGCCGCTGCCTTTACCGCCGGCGACAGTGACCAGCTGATGGTCGGCAGGAATGGCGTGTTCTACGACCGCCAGGGCCGTGACTGGGACGCGACCATCTCCAAGATCGTCGACCACCCGATCAGCCTGCGCCAAGCCTTCTGGTCTCCTTACAAGAAGCTCGCGCGCATGGTCGCCGAACAGTTGCAGAAGCTCGCCGCGAGCAAGGCGGCGGCCGTCGAGGGCAAGCTCGGCGAGGCCGCGGTCGGCGTCGGCAAGAAAGTTGACGCTCCTGCTGCGAAATCCGCGCCCACGCCGTTCGATGTCGGCAAGTTCGCCGGCATCTTCGCCGCGATCGGCTTGGCGGTCGGTGCGATCGGCACGGCGGTAGCCTCGGTCGTCACCGGCCTGCTCGGGCTCTCGTGGTGGCAGATGCCGCTCGCCTTGATCGGCCTGCTGCTGGTGATCTCCGGCCCGGCAGTGATCGTCGCCTGGTTCAAGCTCCGCGCGCGCAACCTCGGGCCGCTGCTCGACGCCAACGGCTGGGCGGTCAATGCGCGGGCGCGCATCAACATTCCCTTCGGCACTTCGCTCACCCAGCTCGCCGCGCTGCCGGCCGGCGCCGAGCGTGCGCTCAGCGACCCCTACGCGGAGAAGAAGCTGCCCTGGAAAACGATCATCCTGGTCTTGTTCATCATCGCCGGCGCGCTGCTCTACGGCATCGCCTTCATGGCGCACTGAGGCGCGGGCATGCTCGACTACCTGATCCTGCCCGTCACGCCTTTCGAGCAGAACTGCACGCTGCTGTGGGAGGCGGCCACGCGCAAGGCCGCGGTGGTCGATCCCGGCGGCGACGTCGATGAGATCCTCGCCGCGATCGCCGACAAGGGGCTCTCGGTCGAGAAGATTCTGCTTACCCACGGCCACATCGACCATGTGGGCGGCACCGCCGCACTGGCGAGGTTGCTTAAGGTGCCCGTCGAAGGCCCGCAGCGCGAAGATGCCTTCTGGCTCGACGCGCTGCCGGAGCAGTGCCGCATGTTCGGCTTTCCCGACGCGCCGCCGCTCTCGCCCGACCGCTGGTTCGAGGAGGGCGACACGGCGACGGTCGGCGGCCTGGCGCTCGAGGTGCTGCACACCCCCGGGCATACGCCGGGTCACGTCTGCTTCATCCATCGGCCGTCGAAACTCGCCATCGTCGGCGACGTGTTGTTCGCCGGTTCGATCGGCCGTACCGACTTCCCGCGCGGCGACCATGGCACGCTGATCCGCGCCATCCGCGAAAAGCTCTTCCCGCTCGGCGACGACGTCGCATTCATTCCGGGGCACGGACCGATGTCCACCTTCGGCGAGGAGCGTCGCAGCAACCCCTACGTCAGTGATCGGGCCCTATCGTGAAAAAGATACTCAAGATCATCGGCATCGTCGTCGCCGTGCTGGTGCTGGCAGTCGTCGGCGCGATCGCCTATCTCGTCGCGAGCTTCGACGCGCCGCGCATCAAGCAGGAACTCGCCGCGGCCGTCGCGGAAAAGACCGGCCGCACGCTGACGATTGATGGCGACCTCTCGCTCGGCTTCTGGCCGAGCCTGGCGGTGCGCGTCGGCCACGCCAGCCTGTCCGAGCGCGACGGCCAGCAGGAATTCGCCAAGCTCGACGCAGCGCGCGTTTCGGTGGCGGTGTTGCCGCTGCTGTCGAAGCAGGTGGCGGTCGAGGAAGTGGCGGTCGATGGCTTCAAGCTGACGGTGGTCAAGCGCAAGGACGGCACGCTCAACATCGCCGACCTTGCCGGCGGCCAGCCGGCGGCGCAGGAAAAAGTCGGCGCCGGCGGGACGGCGCCGCCAGATATCGACGTGGCGGCGATCCGCATCCATCAGGCCGCACTCGTCTGGCGCGACGAGCAGGCCGGCAAGGAGGCGACGCTTTCCGGCCTCGACTTCACGACAGGGCCGGTGCGGATGGCGGAGGGTCGCATCTCTGCCGAATCGCTCAAGCTCGGCGCCACCCTCGCCGAGGACGGCAAGCGCATCGCCGCCGCACTGTCGGTGATGAACGTGAGCGGCGGCACCGGTGCGTTCAAGATAGAGAAGTTTTCGCTCGACGCCGATGCGCAGCTCAAGGACGCGCGCATCGTCGTCGCGCTCGCCTCGCCGGTGGCGCTCGATCTCGACAAGCGCACCGTCGCGCTGCCGCAGCTTTCCGGCAAGCTCGACCTGAGCCATCCCGATCTGCCGATGAAGACGCTCGCGCTGCCGCTCTCCGGCGAAGCGCGCGCCGATCTCGCGAAGCAGGATGCGCAGGTGAAGCTCGCCACGCAGTTCGACGAGACGCATCTCAAGGCCGCGGTCGACATCGGGCGCTTCTCCCCGCTCGCGCTGGCCTTCGATCTGGATATCGACAAGCTCGATCTCGACAAGTATCTGCCGCCCAAGAAAGAGCAGAAGGATGAGAGCGGCAAGATCGACCTCTCCGTCCTCAAGGGCCTGGACATCAAGGGCACCGTCAGGATCGGCCAGCTCACGGCCGCCAAGCTCAAGGCAAGCAATCTCCAGCTCAAGCTCCAGGCGCGCGACGGCAAGCTCGATATCGCGCCGCTGTCGGCGAACCTGTATGAAGGTCGCCTCGACGGTACGCTGTCCGCGGATGCGACGGGCAATCGGATCACGGTCAAGCAGAACCTGCAGGGCGTGAACATCGAACCGCTGCTCAAGGACCTGGCCGACCGCGACATGCTTGCGGGGCGCGGCAGCGTCGTCCTCGACGTCGGCGGCCATGGTGACAACGTCGATGCCCTCAAAAAGACGTTGGCCGGGACGGCACGCATCGCACTGAGCGACGGCGCAATCAAGGGCATCGACATCGGCCGCAAGTTGCGCGAGGCCAAGGCCTTGCTGTCGGCCAAACAGGATGCCACCCAAACCGGCGACCCCACGCAGAAGACGGACTTCTCCGAGCTGTCCGCTTCGTTCCGCATCGCCGGCGGCGTCGCGCACAACGACGACCTGACGGCGAAGTCGCCGCTGTTGCGCCTGGCTGGCGCGGGCGACATCGACATCGGCAACGAACGGCTCGACTACCTGCTGAAGACCAGCGTCGTCGCCACCAGCACCGGCCAGGGCGGCAAGGAGCTAGAACACGTGAAGGGTCTGACCGTCCCGGTGCGGCTCACCGGGCCGTTCGATAATCCCGCGTGGAAGCTTGAGTTCGCGGGTCTCGCCACAGCGGCCGTCGAGCAGAAAACGGAAGAGATCAAGGGCAAGGCCGAGGAAAAGCTCAAGGGTAAGCTCAAGGGCCTGTTCGGGAAGTAGCCCATGCGCATCGGCATCGACCTCGGCGGCACCAAGACCGAGATCATCGTCCTTGCCGACGACGGCCGCGAGCTGTTGCGCGAACGCGTACCCACGCCACGCGGCGACTATGCCGCGACCGTCTCGACCATCGCAGGGCTGGTGAGATCAGCGGAGCAAAAAGTCGGCGCTGGCGGGACGGCGACAGCCCGATCCGCCGCCAACATGGGGACGGCGCCAAATGGAGTGGGCGGGACGGCGCTAAATGGAGTGGGCGGGACGGCGCCCACAGTGGGCGTCGGCATCCCGGGTGCGGAGTCGCGCGTCACGGGGCTGATCAAGAACGCGAACTCGACCTGGCTGATCGGCCAGCCCTTGCGCGCCGACCTCGAAGCGGCGCTCGGCCGGCCGGTAAGGCTGGCGAATGATGCAAATTGTTTCGCGCTCTCCGAGGCGACCGACGGCGCGGCGGCCGGCGCCGAGGTGGTGTTCGGCGTCATTCTCGGCACGGGGGTCGGGGGCGGCATCGTCGTGCGCGGCGAGGTGCAGGTCGGGCCGAACGCCATCGCCGGCGAGTGGGGCCACAATCCACTATGTGTGCTGCCCGGCGAGACCGAGACGCGACCCTGCTACTGCGGCAGGACAAACTGCATCGAGACCTTTCTCTCCGGCCCGGCATTGGCGGCCGATGGCGGCGCGGACGACGAGGCGGCAATGGTCCGCTACGAACAGCGGCTGGCGCGTGCGCTGGCCGGCGTGATCAACATCCTCGATCCGGATGTGATCGTGCTCGGCGGCGGCGTGTCGAACCTCGAGCGGTTGTATGATCGCGTCCCCCGGCTGTGGGGCGCGCACGTGTTTTCAGACGTGGTGGCCACGCGCCTCGTGAAGAACCGCCACGGCGACTCGTCCGGCGTGCGCGGCGCGGCCTGGCTGTGGCATGCAGAACGATAATCAAGGAGCGAGCGTTGTCCCACTTTCCCCACCCCCATCCCCAACCTGATTTCATTCTCGATACCGACCTCGAGGGTTTCGACGCACAGGTCATCGAAGCGTCGAAAACGCTGCCGGTGATCGTCGACTTCTGGGCCGACTGGTGCCCGCCCTGCCGCGCGCTGACGCCGGTGCTCGAGCGCGTCGCCAAGGCCTACGAGGGCAAGCTCCGCCTGGTGAAGATCGAGGTCGACGACGGCGCCAACATGAAGCTTGCCGGCCGCTACGGCCTTAAGGGCTTTCCGACGGTGCTGCTGTTCATCGACGGCGAGATCAAGGGCCGCTTCTCCGGAGCGCGGGCCGAGCACTGGGTAAAGGATTTCCTTGCCGAGCATGGTGCGGCTTGACTGACGGCATCAATCCCTGGCGCCGCATCTTCGCGCCTTTCGCGGTCGGCTATTTCCTCTCCTACCTGCTGAGGAACGCCAACGCGGTCATCTCCCCTGAGCTGACGCGCGACCTCGGCCTGTCGGCGGCTGACCTCGGCCTGCTGACCTCGGCCTATCTGTTCGCCTTCGGCGCCTTCCAGCTGCCCTTGGGCATCCTGCTCGACCGTTACGGCCCGCGCCGCGTCGAGGCGGGGTTGCTGCTGTTCTGCGCCGCTGGATGCGCGTTGTTCGCAGGCGGCGACGGCATGTCGCAGCTGACGCTTGGCCGAGCGCTGATCGGGCTCGGCGTCTCGGCCTGCCTGATGGCGAGCTTCAAGGCTTTCTCGCAATGGTTCCCGCCCGAGCGCCAGGCTTCGCTCAATGCCGCGATCATGGCGGCTGGGGGGCTTGGCGCGCTCGCGGCCAGCTCGCCCCTCGGTGTTCTGCTGCCTGTGCTCGGCTGGCGCGGCATCTTCTACGCGCTGGCCGCACTGTCGCTGATCGTCTCCGTCCTGATCTTTACGACGCCCGACAGGGCAGTCCAGCATTCGAACGAGAGCCTGAGCGAGCAACTGGCCGGTTTGAGGAAGATTTTTGCCAGCCGTGCCTTCTGGCGCTTCGCGCCGCAGACCACGCTGATCGTCGGCGGTTTCATGGCGCTGCAGGGCCTGTGGGCGGTGCCTTGGCTAATGAATGTGAATGGCCTGACGCGCGACGCGGCGGCCTTCCATCTGCTGCTGATGGCCGGCGCGCAGCTCACCGGATTTCTTTCGATCGCCTTCTTCGTCCAGCGGCTCGCCCGTGCCGGCATGCCGCCGCAGCGCCTGCTCATGCTCGGCATGGGCGGCGGGTTGCTGGCGATCCTCGGCATCGTGCTCGATATCGCGCCCTCCTGGCTGCTCTGGCCGGCGCTCGGCCTGGTGTTTTCGGTCGGCAACCTCGCCTATGCATTGCTTACCGCCGAGTTCCCGCTCTCGCTGGCGGGGCGCGCCAACACCGCGCTCAACCTGTGGGCTTTCGTCGGCGCTTTCGGCATCCAGTGGCTGTTCGGCGTTGCCGTCGATGGCTTTCAGGCGCTCGGCTTCGCGGAGCCGGAGGCGTACCGAGCGAGTCTGACCTGCCTGCTGGCCATGCAGACGGCAGGCTGGGGGTGGTTCGTGCTGGAAAGCCGCCGTGCTGGAAGGGCGGCGGCCTAGCGGAGCTTAAGTGCCGACGCGCAGGTCGCTGCGGTAGGACGGGCTCGGGTAGTGGAAGGCCACCGGGCCGTCGGGCTTGGCGTGGATGAATTGATGCACGGCCGGATCCTTGGAGTTCTGGAGTTCCTCGGGCGTGCCGGCGGCCACCACCACACCGTCGTGGATGAAGTAGGCGAGGTCGACGACCTTGAGTGTCTCGGGCACGTCGTAGGTGACGACGATCGAAGTGGCGCCCAGCGCGTCGTTGAGGCGGCGGATCAGCTGCGCGATGACGTTGAGCGAGATCGGGTCGAGACCGGCGAAGGGCTCGTCGTACATCGTCAGGATCGGGTCGAGGGCGATGGCGCGCGCCAGCGCGACGCGTCGCGACATGCCGCCCGACAGTTCGTTGGGCATCAGCTTGCTCGCGCCGCGCAGGCCGACCGCGTGCAGCTTCATCAGCACCAGGTCGTGGATGAGTTCCTCGGGCAGTTGGGTCAGCTCGCGCATCGGGAAGGCGATGTTGTCGTACACGGAGATGTCGCTGAACAGACCGCCGGCCTGGAACATCATGCCCATCTCTCGGCGCAGCCGGTAGAGGCCCGCGTTGTCGAGTTTGTGCACGATGCTGCCGGCGTACTTGACGTGGCCGCGCTGCGGGCGCAACTGGCCGCCGATGAGCTTGAGGATGGTGCTTTTGCCTGCGCCGCTGACGCCGAGGATGCCGACCACCTTGCCTTTCGGCACGGCGAGGTCGATGCCCCTCAGCACTTTGTTCGCGCCGAAGGCGAAGTGCAGTTTCTCGATCTCGATCAGGTTTTCCGTTTTGCCGCCCATTGCCGTTCCTTGGTTGCCTGGTTGCAGTTTACCCGGCTTCAGAACTCGAGCGGATCGACATCAAGGTGCCAGCGCAAATCGCGCGGCGCCTTGAGTTCGTAGAGCTGCGCCATCCAGTTCGCCAGAAAAGCCTGCAAGGCGGGACGGTGGCGCGATTCGACCAGCAGTTGGGCGCGTTCGCGGTTCTTGAGGCGGGCGAGCCGCATCGGCACCGGGTCGTAGAGCATCACCTCGGCGGCCTCGAGGCTGGTGGCGAGGGCGACCGCCTCGTGCAGGAAGGCGAGCGCCTGGGGGAGTTCGCGCGCCTCGGCGCGCAGCATCGCCTGGAAGGCGAAAGGCGGAAAACCGGCGGCCTCGCGCTCGGCGAGCTGCTCGTGGGCGAAGGCGGCGTAGTCGTGGCCGGTGAGCGCAAGGTACAGGGGGTGGTCGGGGTATTCGGTCTGGATCAGCACCTCGCCGGGCAGGTCGTGGCGCCCCGAGCGGCCGCCCACCTGCATGAGCTGAGCGAACAGCCGTTCGGGGGCGCGGAAGTCGGCGGCGAACAGCGCCGCGTCGGCGCCGACCACGCCGACCAGGGTCAGCTTCGGGAAGTCGTGGCCCTTGGCGAGCATCTGCGTGCCGACGAGGATGTCGGCCTCGCCGGCGTGGATGGCGGCGAGCAGCGCCTGCCATTTCTTCGGCGAGTCGGCCGAGTCGCGGTCGATGCGCAGGATGCGCGCCTCGGGAAACAGTTCGCCGAGCCGCGCTTCGAGCCGCTGGGTGCCGCGGCCGAAGGGCTGCAGGTCGACGTTCCCGCAGTCGGGGCAATGGTGGGGGATCGCGGCCTCGAGCCCGCAGTGGTGGCAGCGCAGCCGTCGGTCGGCGAGATGCAGCACGAGGTTGGCGGCGCAGCGCCGGCAGTGCGAGAGCCAACCGCAGGCTGGGCAGGCGAGCACCGGGGCGTAGCCGCGCCGGTTGAGGAACAGCAGGCTCTGTTCGCCGCGCTGTAAGCGCTCGCTCACTTCCGAGATCAGTTCCTGACTGAGACCATCTTGAAGTTTCTGCTTGCGGGTGTCGATGGTGACAACGCTGGGCATCGTTGCCGCGACGGCCCGCTGCGGCAGTTCGAGCAGCGCGTAGCGGCCGCTTTCGGCATGGTGGAAGGTCTCCAGCGAGGGGGTGGCCGAGCCGAGCACGATGGGGATGCCGCGCTGCTTGGCGCGGAAGATCGCGACGTCGCGCGCCGAGTAGCGCAGGCCGTCCTGCTGCTTGAATGAGGGGTCGTGCTCCTCGTCGATGACGATGAGTTGCAGGCGCGGCAGCGGCATGAAGACCGAGAGCCGCGTGCCGAGCACGATGTCGGCGCGGCCCTCGAGGGCCGCTAGGAAGGCGCGTGCCCGCGCCGCGTCGGCCACGCCACTATGCGCTGAAACGATGTGCGCCGCAGGGAAGCGGGCGCTTACACGGGATTCCAGTTGCGGGGTCAGCGCGATCTCGGGCACCAGCATGAGCGCCTGTCCGCCGCGGGCCAGCACGGCCTCGATGGCGCGCAGATAGACCTCGGTCTTGCCGCTGCCGGTGACGCCGTGGAGCAGGAAGGTCTTGAAGCCCCGTGCATCCATGATCGCCTCGATGGCGGCGGTCTGGTCCGAGGTGGCTTCCGGAATCGTTGGCGCCGTACCGCCGGCGCCGACTTTTGCCTTGAGCTTGCGCGGCAGCTTGCCTTTGCGCAACAGCGGCGGCAGGGCGAAGGTCGTCACCTGGCCCAGCGGATAGTGGTAGTAGCGGGCACAAAAGCTGCACAACTCCAGCCAGTCGGCCGGCAAGGAAGGTATATCGGGAACGAGTTCGGCGACCTTGAGCTTGTCGGCCGGCTGCTCGCTGCTGTCCGTGACAGCCACCACCACACCGATCTTTTCGCCCTGACCGAAGGGCACTTTGGCCAACCGGCCGACCGGATCGCCTGCACATTCTTCCGATGTCCGGTAATCGAACAGACGGGGGAGCGGCACGTCGAGAGCGATCTGGAGAATAGCCACTTAGCTGCGATCCTTCGAGTGATTCTTCGTTAGCACGCTTAATCAGTTGCTGCGAAAGGGGTTTTTACAATGCCGTGACCTGTGGATTGTTTTGTGGGTAATTCGCTTGGAAAAACTCGGCGCTGGCGAGAAACTAACCAAAAAGTCATGAAAGTGCACTGCAGCAATAAATCTATCCCTTTGAATATAAAAAGGTATTAAAAATTGCGCGCAGTTGCGCAGAAATGCCTCGCGCCGAATGTAGAAAACAGGTTTCTGTGCATAAGTCAACTGTTTTCATGCTTCCGGAAGCCAATCTGGGCAAGGGCTTGCGGCGAGGCTACCCCGGGGACGAAGCGGGAAGCGGCTTCCCGAGCAGCAATATTTTTTACTTGGCCCGGTGGCGGTGAACGGTCTCAACCAGCACTGAGACGTTTTCGGGCGGCGTGTGCTGGTTGATGCCATGGCCGAGGTTGAAGACGTGGCCTGTGTTGCCCGGGCCCGCTGCGCCAGCAGCTCCATAATTGTCGAGGATACGCGTCGCCTCGCGAGCGACGGCTTCCGGCGAAGCGAACAGGGCCATCGGGTCGAAGTTGCCTTGCAATGCCACCTTGTCGCCGACGCGGCGGCGTGCTGCGCCGATGTCGGTTGTCCAGTCGAGGCCGACGGCGTCGCAGCCGGAATCCGCGATTTTCTCCAGCCACTGTCCGCCGCCCTTGGTGAACACGATGCAGGGGATGCGCTCGCCGTCGTGGGTCTTCTTGAGACCGTCGATGACGCGCTTCATGTAGGCGAGCGAGAACTCCTCGTAGGCGGCGTGCGAGAGGGCACCGCCCCAGGTGTCGAAGATCTGCACGGCCTGCGCGCCGCACTCGATCTGCGCGTTGAGGTAGTCGGTCACGGCTTGTGCATTCACCGCGAGAATCTTGTGCAGCAGGTCGGGCCGGCTGTAGAGCATGGTCTTGACGGTGCGGAAGTCGTCCGAACCGCCGCCTTCGACCATGTAGCAGGCGAGCGTGAAGGGCGAGCCGGAGAAGCCGATCAGCGGCACGCTGTTCTTGAGCGCACGGCGGATTTCGACGACGGCGTCGAGTACGTAGCGCAGGTGATCGTTGGGATCCGGCGCCGTCAGGTCGTTGATCGCCCATTCTTCGCGCAGGGGGCGCTCGAACTTCGGTCCCTCGCCTTCGGCGAAGTAGAGGCCGAGACCCATCGCGTCGGGCACGGTGAGGATGTCGGAGAACAGGATGGCGGCGTCGAGGTCGTAGCGCGCCAGCGGTTGGAGCGTTACCTCGCAGGCGAGCGAGGGCGACTTGCAGAGATTGAGGAAACTGCCGGCGCGCTTGCGGGTCTCGCAGTATTCCGGCAGGTAGCGGCCCGCCTGGCGCATCAGCCACAAGGGCGTGTAATCGGTCGGCTCGCGCAGCAGCGCGCGCAGGAAATTGTCGTTCTCGGGACGGGCCATGGTCTTGATTCCTTATGTTTCCACCGATTATCGCATGGCCGCGTTGGCGCAACGGCCGCGAAATGGCGGACAATCGCGTCCATCACAGGGAGAACAACATGACTCAGCAGATCGGCATTCTCACCGCCGGTGGTGACAGCCCCGGCCTCAACGCGGCGATCCGCGGCGTCGGCAAGGCGGCGATGGGCCACTACAAGATGCACATCGTCGGCTTCCGCGACGGTTTCCGCGGCCTGATGGAAAACCGCACGATGGAACTCGACGGCGGCCAGCTCTCGGGCATCCTCACCAGCGGCGGCACGATCCTCGGCACCAGTCGCGACAAGCCGCACAAGATGCCGGTCGGCGGCAAAATCCTCGACATGACCGACGCCATCGTCGGCAACTACCACGACAACCATCTTGACTGTCTCGTCTGCCTGGGTGGCGGCGGCACGCTCAAGAATGCGCTGCGCCTCAAGAAAAAGGGGCTCAACGTCATCACCCTGCCGAAGACCATCGACAACGACGTGTTCGGCACAGACATCACCTTCGGCTTCGACACCGCGCTGGGCATCGCCACCGAGGCGATCGACCGCCTGCACAGCACGGCGCACAGCCACCATCGCATCATCGTCGTCGAGATCATGGGCCACCGTGCTGGCTGGCTGGCGCTCGGCGCGGGCATCGCCGGCGGCGCCGACGTGATCCTGGTCCCGGAGATTCCCTACGACGTCGCCAGCATTGCCGAGGCGATCCGTGACCGCGTGCGTGGCGGCAAGCCCTTCTCCATCGTCGCCGTCGCCGAAGGGGCGATCTCGACGGAGGATCTCGCGGTGCTCGAAGCGGCAAAGGCCAAGAAGAAAGCGGACGACACGGAAGCCGACGCTGCGGAGCTGATCTACGCCGGGCGCACGCTGCGCTTGGCCGAGCGGCTCCAGAAGCTCACCGGGCTGGAGGCGCGCGTGACCATCCTCGGCCACCTGCAGCGCGGCGGCGCACCCTCGGCGGCCGACCGCATCCTGGCGACGCGGCTCGGCACCGCGGCCGCGGACCTGATCGCCAAGAAGAAATACGGCTTCATGGTCGCGGCGAAGGGCGAGAGCACCCAGCCGGTGAAGCTCGAGGATGCGGCGGGCAAGGTCAAGACCGTGCCGCCTGACCATCCCTGGATTCTCTCGGCGCGACGGGTAGGGACGAGTTTCGGCGACTGATGGCTACTTCCGCCAAAATGCCGGTGTCAGCACAACCAGCAGGGTGAAGATCTCGAGCCGGCCAAGGATCATCGAGAAGGTGCAGACCCAGAGCTGGAAATCGTTCAGGCCGGCGAAGTTGCCGGCGGTGCCGACCTCGTTGAGGCCCGGACCCATGTTGTTCAAGGTCGCGACGATGGCGGAAAACGCCGTGACCAGTTCCATGCCGCTGAAGGCGAGCACGAGGGAAAGCGCGACGGTCACCACCAGGTACATGAAGCCGAAGGCGAGCACCGCGTGGAGAATGGGGCTGCCGACCACCTGCCCGCCCAGCCGGACCGGATACACCGAGCGCGGGTGCATGGCAAGCAGCAACTCGCGATAGACCATCTTGTAGAGCAGGATGGCGCGCATCATCTTGATGCCGCCGCCGGTCGACCCCGAGCAGGCAGCGAAGCTGCCGAGGAACAGGATCCAGAGCTGGGAGAACATCGGCCAGGTAGCGGTATCGGTCGTCGCCAGGCCGAGCGAGGTGGCGAGCGAGATGGCGTGGAAGGCGACGTAGCGCATCGATTGCCAGAAGCTGTCGTATGTCCCGAAATACATCAGGTAGAACGTGAGACCGAGGATGCTCGCCGCCAGCGCACCGAAATACCAGGGCAGTTCGCCGTCGTGGCGGTAGGGTTTGAGGCTGCGACCGTGCAGGGCGAGGAAGTGTGTGCCGAAATTGAGGCCGGCAAGCAGCGCGAAGATCATCGTGACGATCTCGGCCGGAACGTTCTGGAAATGGCCGAAGCTGGCGTCGTGGGTCGAGAAGCCGCCCAGGCCCATGATGCTGAAGGCGTGTATGACCGCTTCCCAGCCGTCCAGTCCGGTCAGCCAGAGCGCCAGTGCGCAGGCGAGGGTGATCAGCGTATAGACGGCCCACAAGCCCTTGGCGGTTTCGGCGATGCGGGGGGTGAGGCTGTTCTCCTTCATCGGGCCGGGGGTTTCGGCCTTGTAGATCTGCCGGCCGCCGATGCCAAGCAGGGGGAGGATGGCGACAGCGAGCACGATGACGCCCATGCCGCCGAGCCAGTGCAGGAAGCAGCGCCAGAAGTTGATCGAGAGCGGCAGCGCGTCGAGTCCGACGATGACGGTCGAGCCTGTCGTCGTCAGCCCGGAGACGGACTCGAAATACGCTCTGGTGAAGGTCAGGTCGGAAATCTGGATGTAGAGCGGCAGTGCGCCGAAGGCCGGCACCACGAGCCAGGTCAGCGAGACCAGCAGGAAGCCATCGCGTACCTTGAGTTCGACCTTTTTGGCCGGTCGAGTCACCAGCCAGAGCAGGCCGCCGCAGAACAGCGTGATCGCGATGGATTCGTCGTAGGCCGACAGTGCACCATCGCGCTCGAACCAAGACACGCCCAGCGGCACGAGCATCGTCAGCCCGAAGATGAAGAGGATCGCTCCGAGGGCGTGGAAGACCGGCTGGAAACGCATGGCGGCCTATGGAGCGGGTGGGCTTGCCCGGTTACTTGCGCCAGAACGCCGGCGTGAGCACAACGAGCAGGGTGAAGATTTCCAGGCGGCCGAGGATCATCGCGAACGAGCAGATCCAGGTCTGGAAATCGGTGAGCACCGAGTAGTTGCCGGCCGGGCCGACCGCGTTCAGGCCGGGGCCGGTGTTGTTGAGCGTCGCCACCACGGCCGAGAAGCCGGTGACCAGTTCGAGGCCGGAGGCCGACATCAGCAGCGTCAGCGTGACGATGATCACCATGTAGACGAAGCTGAAGGCCAGCACGGCATGCAGCACCGGCTCAGAGACCACTTGGTTGCCGAGGCGCACCGGATGGATCGCGCGTGGATGCATCGCGCGCAGGATCTCACGGTAGACCTGCTTGTAGAGGATGATCGCGCGCATCATCTTGATGCCGCCGCCGGTCGAGCCGGAGCAGGCGACGAAGCTGCCGAGGAACAGGATCCACAACTGGCCGTACATCGGCCAGGAGGTGTAGTCGGCCGTGGCGAAGCCGAGCGAGGTGGCGAGCGAGATGGTGTGGAAGGCGACGTAGCGCAGCGTGCTCCAGACGTCGGCATAGACGCCGAACTGCATCAGATAGACCGTCAGGCAGACGATGCTGAAAGCCAGCACGCCGAGATAGAAGGGTAGCTCGGCATCGCGCAGGTAAGGACGGATACTTTTGCCGTGGAAGGCGAGGAAATGCGTGGCGTAGTTGATGCCCGACAGCAGGGCGAAGGCCATCACCGTCAGTTCGATCGGCACGCTGTTGAAGTGGCCGAGGCTGGCGTCCTTGGTCGAGAAGCCGCCTAGCCCCATGATGCTGAAGGCGTGCATCAAGGCGTCCCAGGCTTCCATGCCGGCCAGCGTGAGAGCGATCGTACAGGCGATGGTCAGCAACACATAGACGCCCCACAGGCCCTTGGCGGTTTCGGCGATGCGCGGGGTGAGGCTGTTCTCCTTCATCGGGCCGGGGGTTTCGGCCTTGTAGATCTGCCGGCCGCCGATGCCAAGCAGGGGGAGGATGGCGACGGCGAGCACGATGACGCCCATGCCGCCGAGCCAGTGAAGGAAGCAGCGCCAGAAGTTGACCGAGATCGGCAGCTTGTCGAGTCCGGCGATGGCGGTGGCACCGGTCGCGGTTAGTCCCGAGGTGGCCTCGAAATAGGCGTCGGTGAAGGAAATGCCGGGAATCTGGATGTAGAGCGGCAGTGCGCCGAACAGCGGCAGCAGCGTCCAGGTCAGGGCCACCAGCAGGAAGCCGTCGCGCACCCGCAGTTCTACCTTGCCGCGCCGGCGCGCGCCGAGCCAGAAGAGCAGGCCTACAAACAACGTGATCGCGATCGCCTCGTCGTAGGCGGTGCGCGCCCCATCGTCGAAGTAAAGCGAAACGCCCAGCGGCACGGTCATCGCGATGCCGAACAGCGTGATGATCACCCCGAGGGCGTTGAAGACGGGGAGAAAGCGCATGGACCCCGAAGCCCTAGAAGAACATGAAGCCGACCTGGAACAGCTTTTCGACTTCCTTGACCTGGCGCTTGCGGGTGCAGAACACGATCACGTGATCGCCGGATTCGATCATGGTGTCGTGGTGCGGGATGATCACCTGGCCCTCGGGCAGCGATACCGGCAAGCCGTCCTTGTAGGTGACGCCGGTTTCCTTGCTTTCGCGCACGATGGCGCCGATGTGCGCGCCCTTGATCTTCGGCAGCTCCTCGATGCGGCGACCGACCACCTTGGAGCTCTTGGCGTCGCCGTGCGCCACCAGCTCCAGCGCCTCGGCCGCGCCGCGGCGCAGGCTGTGCACTCGGGCGACGTCGCCGCGCCGTACGTGGGTCAGCAGCGTGCCGATCGACACCTGGGCGGGCGACAGGCCGATGTCGATCGGTCCGCCCTGCACCATGTCGGCGTAGGCGCGGCGGTTGATGAGCGCCAGCACGCGCGAGCAGCCGAGACGCTTCGCCAGCGAGGCGGCCATGATGTTGTCCTCGTCGTCGTTGGTCAGCGCGAGGAACATATCCATCTCGTCGATGTTTTCCTCGGTCAGCACGTTTTCGTCGGTGGCCTCGCCCACCAGCACGAGCGATTTGCCGAGCTGGGCGGCTATGACCTCGGCGCGCTGCCGGTCGCGCTCGACGACCTTGACCTCGTAATCCTCCTCGAGCAGGCCGGCGAGGCGGGCGCCGATGTTGCCGCCTCCGGCGATCATGATGCGCCGCACCGGTGCCTGCATGCGCCGTAACTCTCCCATCACCGTGCGCATGTGTTCGCTGGCGGCGAGTACGAACACTTCGTCGCCCGGCTCGATCACGGTGTTGCCGTCGGGGTCGACCGGCTGGTGCTCGCGGAAGATCGCCGCGATGCGCGCATCGACGTGCGCCGGAAGATGTTCGCGCATGGTGCGGATCGGCTTGCCGACCAAGAGGCCGTCGGCGTAGGCGCGGACGCCGACCAGCGTGACGCGGCCGCCGGCGAATTCGAGCACCTGCAGCGCCTCGGGAAATTCGATCAGCTTGCCGATGTATTCGGTGATTTCCTGCTCTGGGCAGATCGCATAGTCGACGGCGAAGTTCTCGTCGGACAGCAGCTGGTCGTCAAGGAAGTCGGGCGAGCGCAGCCGGGCGATGCGCGTCGGCACGTGGAACAGGTTGCGCGCGATCTTGCAGGCGACCAGGTTGGTCTGGTCGGACTGCGTCACGGCAACGAGCATGTCGGTATCTTCGATGCCGGCTTCGCGCAGCACGGAAGGATAGGCCGCGTTGCCGGCGAGCGTACGCACGTCGAGGCGGTCGGCCAGCTCCGCAAGCGCTGCGCGGTTCTGGTCGATGATGGTGATGTCGTTGGCCTCGGAGGCGAGCGCCTCGGCAACGCTGGCGCCGACCTGGCCGGCGCCGAGGATCAGGATGCGCATGGATTTACTCCTCGTTTTCCTTCGAGGCGTTGCGCAGGCCGAGGTCTTTCAGCTTGCGGTATAGATGCGTGCGCTCGAGGCCGGTCTTCTCCGCCAGCCGCGTCATGCTGCCGCCCTCGAGCTTGAGGTGATGCTCGAAGTAGATGCGCTCGAAGATCTCGCGTGCTTCGCGCAGCGGCAGGGTGAGCATCTCAGGCAGCAGGCCGGGGGGTACTTCGGGCTGTCCGGCGACGCCGGGCGACAGCAGGTGCTGCACGTCCTCGGTGCCGATCTCCTCTTCCAGCGCCGCGAGCGCCAGCGACTTCACGGTGCTGCGCAGCTGCTCGTAGCCCTCGGGCCAAGGATGCTGGCGCAGGGCGTTCTGCGCCGCGACCGAGAGGCGACGCTCGGCCACCTCGCCGGATTCGACCAATTGGACGAGGAGATGGGTGGCGAGATCGGGAACGTCGTCCTTGAGCTCGGCGAGCGAGGGCAGACCGATGCTGACGTCGAAGAGCTGCTTGAGGACGCTCTCCTCCCACCCCTGCGCGGCCAGTTCCGAGGCGTCGTGCGTCGTGGCGACGACGAGCCGCAGGTTGTGGCGGTCGAGCCGTTCGAGCGCGAACGCGAGGTTCTTCTGCTGCAGCCGCGTCAGGCGGCCCAACTCGCCGCAAAAGAGCACGCCGCCGCTCGACTGCGTGAGCAGTTCGAGGGTGATCGGGTTCGAGTCGTGGCCGAGGTCGAGCCAGGCCTTGCCCGGCGCCTGCAGGGTACGCGCCGCCAGTTCGACGATCGAGCCGATGGGGGCGCGCAACAATAGGCAGCGGCTCTTCGCCGCGACCTGTTCGAGTCGCCGACGCAAATCCTTGAGCGCCGGCGAGCGCGGAAAGGCAGCCAGCGACAGCACGCTGCCGGTTTTCGGTGCGCGTTCGAGCGCGTGTTTGACGCTGGCAAGCAGCTTCTGCATGCCGATCGGCTTCTCGAGGAAGCCGACCGCGCCGATCTTGGTGGCCTCGACGGCGGTGTCGATGGTGGCATGGCCCGACATCATGACCACCGGCATGGTGAGCTGGCCGGAGGCCGCCCATTCCTTCAGCAGCGTCACACCGTCGGTGTCCGGCATCCAGATGTCGAGCAGCACTAGATCGGGGCGTCGCGCCTCGCGCCAGGCGCGCGCGGTGGCGGCGTTCTCAGCGGTGGCGACGTCGTAGCCCTCGTCGGTGAGGATTTCCGACAATAACTCGCGGATGCCGACTTCGTCGTCGATGACCAGTATCTGTGACATGGAAGAATGGAGTGCGTTTGGCGAATTATGCCGCTATGCCGCTCGGCTGTGGGGCGCGATGAAAAGGCAATAACAGGGTCACTTCGGCGCCGCCCCCCTCCTCGGCGGGGCGATTCGCCAGGGTGATCGTGCCGCCGTGATCATCGACGATCTTGCGCACGATGGCGAGCCCGAGTCCCGTCCCCTTGGGCTTGGTGGTCACGTAGGGCTCGAAGGCGCGCGCAAGGATTTCCGGCGGGAAGCCATGGCCGCGGTCGGTCACGGTCAGTGCCGCCATTCGATCGCGGCTTGCGGTGGAGACCGTCACGGACGCCGTCTCGCCGGCGCCGACTTTGTCTTGCGTTGCCTCTCCGGCGTTCTTGATGAGGTTGTGCAGCACCTGCCGCATCTGGTCTGCATCGGCATGTACCGGCGCCAGACCGGGAGACAGTTGTGCCGTGACGCGCACCGGGCCGTCCTCGTAGAGTTCGATCACCTCAGCGATCAGCGCATTGAGATCGAGCGGCGCGGGAACCGGCGGCGGCATGCGCGCATAGTCGCGGAAGTCGTTGACCATGTTCTTCATGGCCTCGACCTGGTCCACGATGGTCTTGGTTGCGCGCGCCAGCATCGCGGCGCCGTCCGGATCGAGCCGGTCGGAGAGTTTCATCTGCAGGCGTTCGGCGGACAGCTGGATCGGCGTGAGCGGGTTCTTGATCTCGTGGGCGAGGCGACGTGCCACTTCGCCCCAGACGGCGGCGCGCTGCGCCGCCTCGCGCTCGACGCGCGCCTGCTCGAGTTGCACGGTCATCTCGTTGAACGAGCGCGTCAATACGCCCAGTTCGTCGTCGGTCTCGAGCACCGCGCGCGGGGTGAGGTCGCCTGCCGCCACCGCGCGCGTGCCCTCGGCGAGCATCAGCAGCGGCTTGGCCAGCCGCGCGGCGAGAAAGAAGGCCAGCGCCACCGCGCCGAACAGCGCGAGCAGCAGGGCAAAGGTCAGCGTCAGCGTATACATGCCCTTGAGCCCGGAGCGACCAAGTTGCAGTTCCTGGTAATCGCGATGCGCCGCCTCGACCGCGGCAGCGCTTTGCGTGATGGCCTCGGGCACGGGCTGTTCGAGCTGCAGTACGCGCGGTTCGATGTCGAGACGGTAGCCGCCGACGGGAACGAGCACGCGTACGACGAAGCCAGTTGCGGCATCGCCATCGATGCGTGCGGTGCCGGTGCCGAGCCGCGCCTGGCGCAATTGGGACGCCTCCGGAAGTGCCGGCAGCAGGCCGCGCAGGTCGCCGCTGCTGTTCGCGATCAGATGGCCGCTTGTGGTCAGCAGCGTGGCGGCGCGCACGCCGGACTGTTCGCGCAGGCGGTTGAGCAACACCGCGCCGGGCGCAGGCGTGTCGGAAAGGTCGTAGGCCATCGCGCGGCCCTTGGCCAGCAGGTCGGCCTGCATGGCATCGAGCACGCCGCGGCCGAGATCGAGGCCGCCTTCCAGCGCTGCTTCGACGCGCACGTCGAACCACGAGTCGATGCTCTTCATCGCGAACTGCATCGATACCGCGTAGACCAGCGCACCGGGCACCACTGCCATCAGCGCGAGCATCAGCAGCAACCGTGACTTGAGGCGTGCACCGAACACGCCCTTGCGGTAATCCCGGAACAGCCGCTGCACTTGCGCGGCGACCAGGCCAAGCAGCACGAGCGCGGCGAATGCGTTCATGCCGATCAGCACGAGCGTGTGGCGTGCCAGGAAGGCGTTGTCCGCGCTCGCCGTGGCGAGCAGGAACACCAGCATGGCGCCGAGGGCGGCGGCGACGACCAGCAGGATCTTCATTTTTCCGATTTATCAGGACGGGGCGGCCCGCCGGCTTCGCCTTCCTTGGCGGTCGAGCCGGACGACGCCGGGACGAAGCTCCAGCGCAGGATTTTCGCCTCGACGCGCCAGTCGCGGTCGGCCAGCGCATCGACTTGCAGCGGCTTAGGCAACTGGTTATGGTCGAGCGAGAGGCGCACCGCGGCGAAATAGGTCTCGCCGGCGAGCATCGTGCCTTTGTCGACGACATGCAGCTGGGCGATGCGGCCGAGCGCCTGCAGTGCATCGGCAAGCGAATCGAAGTTCTGATGCAGGCCGTCGACCGACAACCGGTACTGGCGCGTCAGGGCTTGGTAGCCGAGCTTGTAGTTGAGGATGCGACCGGTGATGTGCTCGTCGGCCCAGTACCAGCGCTTGCGCTTCAGGTCGAATTCGAAGCGAAAATTCAGCGGGACGCCGCGGCCGACAGCTTCCTCGAGGCGTGGGCCAAGGTCGATGGCGAACTCCGCATTGAGCGCCAGGCCGCGCTCGTCGGGTACCAGCGAGGCGCTTTGCGGCGCGATGCCGCCGGCCAGGGCGGCGCCGCACAGCAGCCAGCCAGCCAGCCAGAGCGCGATCCGCTCAAGGCGTTTTTTCCAGCAGTGCGTAATAGAAGCCGTCATGGGTGGCCGCAGGCAGGAGTTGCAGGTCCTCGTTGTCGCCGCCCGTCGCAGCACTGAACGATGCGCGGCGGGCGTCGGGGTGGCGCGCCAGGAAGGCGCGCACCTGCATGCCGTTTTCCTCGGGAAAAACCGAACAGGTGCAGTAGAGCATTTTGCCACCGGGCGCCAGGGTCGGCCACAAAGCGTCGAGGATCGCGGCCTGGGTCTGTGCGAAACCCGCCACATCCTGAGGGCGCCGCAGCCACTTGATGTCGGGATGGCGACGCGCCACGCCCGAGGCCGAGCAGGGTACATCGGCGAGAATGCGGTCATAGCGTGAATTGGGCTTGCCGTCCCACCAGTCCTGCGGCCGCGCGGCATCGGCCACCTTCACGCTGGCCCGCAGGCCGAGTCGGTCGAGGTTTTCGGCGATGCGTTTCGCCCGCTGGGCATCGACTTCCAGCGCGAGCAGATCGAGGTTGGCTCGTTCGAGCAGATGCGCCGTTTTGCCGCCTGGCGCGGCGCAGGCGTCGAGCACGCGCATGCCGTCGCGTGCATCGAGCAACTGCGCTGCGCGCTGGGCGCCCCAGTCCTGCACCGACACGCGGCCAGCGGCGAAGCCGGGAATGCGCTCGACCGGCACCGGCTTGTCGAGCAGTACGGCCGTATCGTCGAGCGGTTGCGCCGCGATGCCTGCTGCCGCCAGTTCCGCCAAAAAGTCGGCGCTGACGGGACGGCGATCAGCCGGTCCGCCGACAACATGGGCACGGCGCCGATTGACACGCAGGCACATCGGGGGGTGGCTGTTGCCGGCCGCCGCGACATCCTGCCAACGGTCCGGGTAGGCCGTGCGCAGCTTCTCCAGCCACCAGCCGGGATGACGCCAGTGCGCCGCTTCGTCGGCATCCGCCAGTGCCAGCAACTCGTCGCGACGACGCAGGAAGTTGCGCAGCACGGCGTTCGTGAGCCCCTTGAAGCGGCCCTTGGCGATGACTGCAGCCGCCGCCACCGCCTGATCGACGAGCGTATGCGCTTCTTCGGGACGCCGCTCGAGGCGCGCCAGCGCGACCAGCAGCAGCGCTCGCGCTTCCTTGTCCTTGAGCGGCTTTTCGAGCAGCCGGCCGATCAGGAAGTCGCCGCGACCGCCATCCCGCAACGCCGTGTAGGCGAGATCGAGCGCGGCCGGGCGCAACTCGCCGGAGACACGTGCCAGCGCCGCATCCGGCGTGCGTCCGGCGAGCACGGCGGCGACGAGTGTCGCGGCGGCGTTCAAGGCCTTGCCCAGCGGAGGATTGCGGTGGGGAGCGGGATGCGGTGAAGTCATGCGCGGCATGGTAATCCATCGCCACTGTGCGGAATGTGGTAAATAGCCCGGGATGCAAAAAAACATTCACCCAATACCATTCCGGGGCCGCCTCGTCATCGTCGGCTTCGGCGCGATCGCGCAGGGGGGCATGCCCCTGCTGTTCCGTCATCTCGCGTTGCGTCCCGAGCAGGTCACGATCATCACGGCGGATGCGGAAGGCCGCGACGAAGCCCATGCCTACGGCCTGCGCCATAGCATCCACCCGCTGACGCGCGACAACTATCGAGAGGTATTAGCACCGTTGCTCGGCCCCGGCGACTTCCTGCTCAATCTGGCGGTGAATGTCTCGAGCGTGGCGCTTGTCGCGTTCTGCCGCGAGCGCGGCGCGCTCTATCTCGACGCCTGCATCGAACCTTGGGCGGGCGGCTATACCGATACGTTGCTGCCGCCGGAAGCGCGTACCAATTACGCCCTGCGCGAACAGGCGAAGGCGCTGAACTATTCAGGCGGTCCCGGCGGGCCGACGGCAGTGCTAACGCACGGCGCGAATCCCGGCTGGGTCTCGCATTTCGTCAAGCAGGCACTGCTCGACATCGCCCGCGACTGCGGCATGGGCATCAGCGTGCCGAACGGACGGGAGGGCTGGGCCAGGCTGGCGCAGTCGTTGTCGATCAAGGTCATTCATATCGCCGAGCGCGACTGGCAGGTGGCCGAGCCGCGCAAGCGCCCGGACGAGTTCGTCAATACCTGGTCGGTGGACGGCTTCGTCGGCGAAGGCTGCCAGCCGGCCGAACTCGGCTGGGGCAGCCACGAGAAGGAGATGCCGCCCGACGGCCGCCGCCACGGCTTCGGCTGCGAGGCGGCGATCTACCTCGAACGGCCGGGCGCGGCGACGCGCGTGCGCAGCTGGACGCCGCTGGCCGGCCAGATTCATGGCTTCCTGATCACGCACGGCGAGGCGATCTCGCTCGCCGACTACCTGACCGTCGGTTCCGGCGCGTCACCGGAATACCGGCCGACGGCGCATTACGCCTACCATCCCTGCGATGACGCGGTGATGTCGATCCATGAGTTGGCCGGCCGCGACTGGCAGATGCAGTCGGCCAAGCGCATCGTGCATGACGGAAGCATTCATGGCGTCGACGAACTCGGCGTGCTGCTGATGGGCCACCCGAAGGGCGCCTACTGGTTGGGCTCGCGGCTGGCGACCTGTGAGGCACGCCAGCTGGCGCCCTTCAATTCCGCGACCGTGCTGCAAGTGACGGCCGGGGTGATGGCCGGTGTCGGCTGGGCCATCGAGCACCCGGCGCGCGGCGTGGTCGACCCGGAGGAACTGCCCTTCGACGAGATGATCGCGCGCTGCCGGCCCTATCTTGGCGAGGTGGTCGGCGTCTATTCCGACTGGACGCCGCTGCGGGAGCGAGCGGGATTCTTCCCGCAGGATATCGACCGAGACGATCCCTGGCAGTTCAAGAACTTTCGGGTGAAATGAGGCGTGGGGCGGATCAGTAGGCGCCGCGCGCCAGTGCGCGCAGGCGCGCGATACGTTCCTCGGTGGCCGGGTGGGTACGGAACAGGCCGGCCAGCCCTCCGCCCGAGAGCGGGTTCATGATCATCATCTGCGCCGTTTCCGGGTGTGCCTCGGCGGCATGCATCGGAATGCCGCGCGCGTAGGCGTCGATCTTCGCCAGGGCGTCCGCCAGTGCATTGGGGTCGCCGGAGATCTCCGCGCCGCCGCGGTCGGCGCCGAACTCGCGGGTGCGCGAGATCGCCATCTGGATCAGCGTGGCGGCGAGCGGCGCGAGGAACATCACCAGGATCGAAGCGAGCGGGTTCGCCGGGCGGCCTTCCGAGTCGCGGCCGCCGAAGAACATCGCGAAGTTGGCAAGCATCGAGATCGCGCCGGCCATCGTCGCGGCGATGGTCGAGATCAGGATGTCGCGGTGCCTGACGTGTGCCAGCTCGTGGGCCATCACGCCGCGCAGCTCGCGCTCCGACAAGAGCTGCAGGATGCCGCGCGTGGCGGCGACGGCGGCGTTTTCCGGATTGCGGCCGGTGGCGAAGGCGTTCGGCTGCATCTCGTCGATGATATAGACGCGCGGCATCGGCATGCCGGCGCGGCGGGCAAGGTCGCGCACCATGTTGTAGAGGTAGGGACTGGATGCCTCATCGACCTCCTGCGCGTTGTACATCTTCAGCACCATCTTGTCCGAGAACCAGTAGGCGAAGAAGTTCATCGCGCCGCCCAGCAGAAGGGCGATCAGCATGCCCTGCTTGCCGCCGAAGGCCATGCCGATCGCGCCGAACAGCGCGACGATGGCAGCCATCAGCAGGGTGGTTTTCAGCCAGTTGAACATTGCGTGGTCTCCGTGAAAATCGCTTGCCCCCATTAGATGAGGGGCAATGGCAAAGGTTCAAGCCGTGGGCAGGGCGAAACGCTGGCCGGCGACTACGGAGAAACCGTGCAGAAAGTCGGCGCTGGCAAGACGGCGCCCGCCGGGTTTTTGCAGCTCGACCAGCTTCAGCGCCCCATCTCCGCAGGCCACGGTGATGCCTTCGGGCGCGACGGCCAGTATTTTTCCTGGTGTCTCGCCGGGCTTGCCGCGGCCCGATGACGGCAGCGCACGCCAAATCTTGATCGTCGCGTCGCCGAGTTGGGCGGTGCAGCCGGGGAAAGGATCGAAGGCGCGGATGCACCGCTCGATCTCGACTGCCGGCTTGGTCCAGTCGATGGCGGCCTCGGCCTTGTCGATCTTGCTCGCGTAGGTGATTCCCTCGTCAGGCTGGATCACCGGCGACAGCGCATCGAGGCGACGCAACGCATCCACGATCAAGCGCCCGCCCATCTCTGCAAGCTTGTCGTGCAGCGTCGCCGCCGTATCGTCAATGCCGATTTTCAGGGCTTCCGCGAGCAGCATCGGGCCGGTGTCGAGGCCGGCCTCCATCTGCATGATGGTCACGCCGGTCTCGGCATCGCCCGCCTCGACGGCGCGCTGGATCGGCGCCGCGCCGCGCCAACGTGGCAACAGCGAGGCGTGGATGTTGATGCAGCCACGCTTCGGAATGTCCAGCACCGCTTGCGGCAGGATCAGGCCGTAGGCGGCGACCACCAGTACGTCGGGCTCGCAGGCCATCAGCGGCGCGTGGGTGGTCGGGTCGCGCAGCTTTTCCGGCTGGTGCACCGGAATGCCGTGTTCAAGGGCCACCTGCTTGACCGGACTGGCGACGAGCTTCTGCCCGCGGCCGGCCGGCCGGTCGGGCTGGGTGAGTACCAGCGGAATCTCGAAGCCGGCGGAGAGCAGCGCGCGCAGCGCGACCGCCGCGAATTCCGGCGTACCGGCGAAAGCGATCTTCATAGACCCACCCTCCCCCAGCCCCTCCCTCTCGGGAGGGGAGACTTGCGGTTCGCTTCGCTCATGGATTGTTAAGCGGTAATCCGTGCTTGCTTCGCAAGCTTGGCCTTGATGCGGGAGAGCTTCAGGCGCGAGAGGTATTCGACGAACACCTTGCCGTCGAGATGGTCGATCTCGTGCTGCAGGCAGACCGCCAGCAGGCCGGAGGCTTCGAGTTCGAAGGGGTTGCCCTCGGTGTCGAGCGCGCGGACCTTGACGCGCTCGCTGCGCTTCACTGTCTCGTAGATGCCGGGCACAGAAAGGCAGCCCTCCTCGCCGACGCATTCCCCTTCACGCCAGACGATTTCCGGGTTGATGAAGGCCTTGAGCTGAGACTTGTCCTCGGAGATGTCGATTACCAGTACGCGCTTATGCACGTCCACCTGAGTAGCGGCCAGGCCGATGCCGGGGGCGGCGTACATGGTCTCAGCCATGTCGGCGACGAGCTTGCGGATGCCGGAATCGACCGCTTCCACCGGCTTGGCTACGGTGTGCAAGCGGGGATCGGGGTAACGCAATATCGGCAATAGAGCCATGAAAGCTGCCTTTAACTGGTTGATGCCTGCGGAATTTGGGGGCAGAATCCGGGAACGCAGGACTAAAGCGCCGGGAGCCCGACCTATGCGAAGCATTATATTCGCGCTGATATTCAGTTTTTCAACCGCCGCCCTAGCGCAGGGGGGCTCGATCGAACTCGCGCCGGATGCGCCGGACCACCATGTCGTCGTGCCAGGCGATACGCTTTGGGGTATTTCATCCAAGTTCCTCAAGGATCCCTTCCGCTGGCCAGATATATGGCGCATGAACGCCGAGCAGGTGAAGAACCCCCACCGCATCTATCCTGGCCAGGTAGTGATCCTCGACCGCAGCGGTGCAGAGCCCCAACTGAGGCTTGGCAAACTCGTGAAACTCGAGCCGCAGGTTCGCGTTACCCTCGAGCCGAAAGAAATTCCGGCGATTCCGCCCCAAGCGATCGAGCCCTTCCTCTCCCAGCCGCTCGTAATTGAAAATGGTGGCTTCGAAAATGCGGCGCGCGTCGTGGCGACTCAGGAGAGTCGCGTGCTTTCCGGAAACGGCAACCTCATTTATGCCGACCGGATTGATCCCAATATCCGCCATTGGCAGCTGTTCCGGCCCGGCAAACCTTTTGTCGATCCCGACAACGGTCAAGTCCTCGGTCTCGAAGCGATCTATCTGGGCAATGCGGGCGTGATAGGTGATCCCGGAGAGGTGACGACGCTGCAACTCACCAGCATCAAGCAGGAAATCGGCCGCGACGACCGGCTGTTACCGGCCAGCCGTCCGGAGATCGTCAGCTACATGCCACATCTGCCGGCACAGCAGGTCGATGGCAGCATCCTGTCGCTCTACGGCGGTGTCGGAGAGGGCGGCCGCCATTCCATCGTCGCGATTTCCCGCGGCCGGCTAGACGGCATCGAAATGGGCCATGTGCTCGCAATCTACCGTGCTGGTGTTGCAGTCACCAGCCGCCGCGAAGACGACAAGCTTCACAGGCATATCCTGCCCGAAGAGCGCTATGGCCTGATGTTCGTGTTCCGCGTGTTCGAACGAGTTTCCTACGCGCTGATCACCGATGCATCCCGTCCGGTCATGCCGGGCGACCGCGTGCGCAATCCCTGATACTTGGCGAATGCGGAACTGGCCGCTTGGCTGCGGCTGACCCTGATTCCCGGCATCGGGGGCGAGACCCAGCGGCAACTCCTTCAGGCCTTCGGCGATCCCGAGGCGGTTTTCGCCGTACCGTCGTCGTTGCTGCGCAGCAAGCTCGGCGCTGGCCTGACGGAACGATTGCTCACCCATGAATGCAGCGCCGAGGTCGAGGCGGCGCTCGACTGGGCGCAGAACCCGGGCAACCATCTCCTGACACTGGCCGACGTCGCCTATCCGCAGGCGCTGCTGACGGCCGCCGACCCGCCGGTGCTGCTCTATGCCAAGGGCGATGTCACGCTCCTGAATCATCCGGCCTTCGCCATCGTCGGCAGCCGCAATGCGACCAAACAGGGTGAGGCCAACGCCGAGGCCTTCGCCGCCACGCTTGCCGGTGCCGGGCTGACCGTCGTCAGCGGGCTGGCCGCCGGCATCGACGCCGCCGCCCATCGGGGAGCCTTGAAAGAAGCGGCGTCGACCATAGCGGTCATCGGCACCGGCATCGACCGCATCTACCCAGCCAAGAACGAGGCGCTGGCGCGCGAGATCGCCGAAAAAGGCTGCATCGTCAGCGAGTTCTCGCTCGGCACGCCGCCGCTCGCTGCCAACTTCCCTCGCCGCAACCGCCTGATCGCCGGTTTGAGCCGCGGCTGTCTTGTCGTCGAAGCGGCAAAGCAAAGCGGCTCGCTGATCACCGCGCGGCTCGCCGCCGAGGCCGGTCGCGAAGTCTTCGCCATTCCAGGTTCGATCCATTCGCCGCAGTCGAAGGGCTGTCATGCCCTCATCAAACAGGGTGCCAAGCTGGTCGAATCGGCTCAGGACATCCTCGAGGAACTGCACTGGGAAGGCGTGGTCAATCCGACCGCCATCCCTGCCGTGAAGGAAACCGAGACCGACCCGATTCTCGTCGCGCTCGGCGGCGATCCCTGCGATCTCGACACGCTGGCGGACCGTACCGGCCTGCCCGCCGACGCCCTGCTGGCAAGGCTGTTGCCGCTCGAACTCGACGGCAGGGTGGCCACTCTGCCGGGCGGTCGTTACCAGAGGCTGAATTGAGCCGAGAAATCCCACGACTTGCCAGCGGGATTGAAGGGCGCTTATGATGCGCCCCCCATGAGCAAGCAGTTAATCATCGCCGAAAAACCCTCCGTCGCCCAGGACATCGCCCGGGCGCTGGGCGGCTTCACCCGCGAGGGCGACTATTTCGAGAGCGAGCACTATGTATTGAGCTCGGCCATCGGTCATCTGCTGGAATTGGCCGTGCCCGAGGAATACGACGTCAAGCGCGGCAAGTGGAGCTTCACCCACCTGCCGGTGATTCCGCCGCGCTTCACGCTCAACCCGATCGACAAGACCGCCGACCGGCTCAAGCTGCTCACCCGCCTGATCAAGCGCAAGGACGTCACCGGCCTCGTGAATGCCTGCGACGCGGGCCGCGAGGGCGAACTGATCTTCCGCTACGTGGTGCAGCACGCGCTGCCCCCGGGTGGCAAAGGCGGCGACAAGCCCGTGCGCCGCCTCTGGCTGCAATCGATGACCGCCCAGGCGATCAAGGACGGCTTCGCCCACCTGCGCACCGACGAGGAGATGCTGCCGCTCGCCGACGCCGCCCGCTGCCGCTCCGAGGCCGACTGGCTGATCGGCATCAACGGCACCCGCGCCATGACCGCCTTCAATTCACAGGAAGGCGGCTTCTACAAGACCACCGTCGGCCGCGTGCAGACGCCGACGCTGGCCATCCTCGTCGAGCGCGAGAAGAACATCCGTGCATTCCAGCCCAAGGACTACTGGGAAGTCGAGGCTGAGTTTCAGGCCGTCGCCGGCACCTATCGCGGCAAGTGGTTCGACGAGAAGTTCAAGAAAAGCGACGACGAGCACGCCAAGGCCGAGCGCATTTGGGATCAAGCAACAGCCGACGCGCTGCGCAAAAAATGCTTCGGCAAGCACGGCGACGTCAGCGAAGAGGCCACGCCGAAGACCGAAGCCTGCCCGCTGCTCTACGACCTGACTAGCCTGCAGCGCGATGCCAACGGCCGCTTCGGCTTCTCGGCGCGCAACACCCTGGCGCTGGCGCAAGCCCTGTATGAGCGCCACAAGGTGCTCACCTATCCGCGTACCGACAGTCGCTACCTGCCCGAGGACATGATCGGTGCCGCCAAGGACACCCTGCGCGCTTTGACGGATTCCCCGTTCGGCAAGCATGCCGCCACGGTGCTCGACAACGGCTGGGTGCATCCGACCAAGCGCATCTTCAACAATGCCAAGGTCTCGGACCACTTCGCCATCATCCCGACCGGCACGGCGCCGAAGAATCTCACCGAGCCGGAGCAGAAGCTCTACGACCTCGTCGTCAAGCGCTTCATTGCCATCTTCTTCCCGAGCGCCGAATACCAGGTCACCACGCGCATCACCCGCGTCGAGGGCGAGCCCTTCAAGACCGTCGGCAAGGTGCTGGTCACACCGGGCTGGCTTGCCGTCTATGGCAAGGAAGCCGCCGGCGAGGACGAGGAAAACCCGAACCTGCCGCCGCTGCAGAAGAAGGAGCGGGTCTGGGCCAACGACGTCGAGGTGAAGCCCAATGCCACCAAGCCGCCGCCGCGCTTCAACGAAGCGACGCTGCTGTCGGCGATGGAAGGCGCGGGCAAGTTCGTCGACGACGACTCGCTGCGCGAGGCCATGTCGGAACGCGGACTCGGCACGCCGGCGACGCGCGCCGCCACCATCGAAGGCCTGATCGCCGAGGAATACGTGCATCGCAACGGCCGCGAACTGCAGCCGACCGCCAAGGCTTTCAACCTGCTTTTCGCCCTCGAACAGCTCAAGGTCGCCGAGATCCGCTCGCCCGAACTCACCGGCCTGTGGGAATGGAAGCTGCGCGAGATGGAGCATGGTCGCCTCAAGCGCGACGAGTTCATGTCCCACATCGTCGAGCAGACGCAGGACATGGTCGAGCGCATCAAGACGGGCGAGTTCTCCGACGCCGACTTTGGCACCCTCAAGACTCCTTGCCCCAAGTGCGGCGGCGCGATTCACGAGACCTACCGCCACTTCAAGTGCGACAAGTGCGACTACAAACTGTGGAAGGTCGTCGCCAGCCGCCAGTGGGAGCCGGAGGAGATGGACGAGCTGCTGAAGAACCGGCAGATCGGTCCGTTGCAAGGCTTCCGCAGCAAGATGGGGCGCGCCTTCGCCGCCGTGATCAAGCTCGACGACGAGCACGCGCCGAAGTTCGATTTCGGCAACGAGGACGAGGCAGCGGGCGAGGAAGTGGACTTCAGCGGCCAGGAGCCTCTCGGCACTTGCCCGAAGTGCGCCGCGCGCGTCTTCGAACAGCCGATGGCCTATGTCTGCGAGAAATCCGTCGGCGCGGCGAAGAGCTGCGACTTCCGCTCGGGCAAGGTGATCCTGCAGCAGGAGATCTCGAAGGCCGAGATGCAGAAGCTGCTGGAGACCGGCAAGACCAGCCTGCTCAAGGGCTTTGTCTCGAACCGCACCCGAAAGAAGTTCTCCGCCTACCTTGTGCGCGGCGCCGATGGCAAGGTCGGCTTCGAGTTCGAGCAGCGTGCTGCCAAGGCGCCTACCAAGAACGCCGCGAGCGAAAAAGTCGGCGCCGGCGAGACGGCGGGAGCGCCGAAAAAAGCTGCTGCGCCCAAGAAGGCCGCCACGAAAAAGGCAGTTGCCAAAAAGGCCAAATGATTCCGGAATCCGCCGAGACGGTTCTGGGAGAAATCCTGCGGCTCGACGTGCTGCCACGCCAAATCGGCATCCAGCCCGCACGCGCCGACCATGCCGAGGCGTTGTCTCTGGCGACCGCACTGGTCGCCAGCGGCCGGGACAAGAACTTGTTGCCGCACCTGCGTGCCTTCGTTTTCCTGCCCCTCCTGCATAGTGAAGAATTGATCGACCGCGAACGCGCGGTAGCTCTCTTCGCCGGCCTGCGGCGTGAAACCCAGCAGAATGTATTTGAGCAGGCCTACGGGACTGCGGTGGCGCAGCGCGACGCTCTGCTGGAACAGCTTATGCTGCCGCCCAGAGGTGATCGTAGTCCTTGATGCCCCAGGTGGTGGCGTCCTCGCGACCGGCGATCTTCTCTGCGCTTTGTTTCGCCAGGTCGATCGTCTCCGGTGGAATGTAGGTTTTCGACTTGGTGGAGAAAAATACCTTCACCGTCGGCGTCAGCAGCGACTTCGGCGACTGCTCGACCACCACCCCGAGGCGGCCGGAGGTCAGCCTGACGAGCGAACCGGTCGGATAGATGCCGATGCTTTTGACGAAGGCCTGGAAGACGCGCTCGTCGAAATGGCCGCGCGACCATTCGGTCATCTTGCGGATCGACTCGGCCGGATCCCAGCCGGCCTTGTAGGGCCGGTTCGAGGTGATCGCGTCATAGACGTCGCAGACCGCGCCCATCTTGGCGTGGAGGCTGATTTCCGTTCCCTTGAGGCCCTTCGGGTAGCCGGAGCCATCCACCTTCTCGTGATGGTGTAGGCAGACATCAAGAGGGATCGTACCCACCGCACCACCCTCGACAAGCATGCGGTGGCCCTCGACCGGGTGCGACTTCATGATGCGGAATTCCTCGTCGGTGAGCTTGCCGGGCTTGTTGAGCACCTCCATCGGCATCACCGCCTTGCCGAGGTCATGCAGCAGGCCGGCCATGCCCGCCTCGCGCGTGTTCTTCTCGTCGAGGCCAAGCTGACGCGCCAATGCCACCATCAGTGCGCAGACGGCCACCGAGTGCATGTAGGTGTAGTCGTCGGCCGTCTTGAGCCGCGCCAGGCTGATCAGTGCGCCCGGATTGCGCATCACCGAGTCGGAGATCTCCTCGACCAGCGCCGCGGCCGCCTCGTGATCGACGGCCTTGCCCATGCGCACTTCCTGGAACATCGACACCACCGCTTCCTTGGACTTGGCGCAGATCTTGGCGGCGCGCTTCACCTCTTCGACCATCGAGGTGCGCGGCGGCGGTTCCTGCGGGCGGTCGATCTTGCCGAGGGTGGCGTCGATCTGCGCCTCGGCCTCCTGCTTGGTCACGGTCGGACCGGGAACGTCGAGGCCCTTCGACACGTCGATCCATACCTCGCGCAGGCCGCAGGTCTTGATCTGGTGTAGATCGTCGGCTTCCTGGAGGAGGAATTTAGTGCGCCAGAAGGGATGATCCATCCACGAGCTGCAGAACTCCTGGATATACATGCCGAGCCTGAGGTCTTGGACGGCGATCTTTTTCAGCATGTTAGACTCCACCGCCTTTCGGACCTTGTTGTTTGATTCGATGGATTTATATCCGCTGTGGCAAGCCCTGATCCTCGGGATCGTCGAAGGGCTGACGGAATTTCTGCCCATTTCCAGCACCGGTCATTTGATTCTAGCGGGAGACCTGCTGGATTTTAATGACGACCGCGGCAAGCTCTTCGAGATCGTCATCCAGTCGGGTGCGATCCTTGCCATCGTGTGGGAATACCGCGAGCGCTTCGTGCGCGTGATTTCGGGCTTTCCGCGCGACCTCGTCGCGCGGCGCTTCGTCGTGAATCTTGCCATCGCCTTCATGCCCCTCGCCATTCTGGGGCTGCTGTTCGGCAAGGCGATCAAGGCCACGCTGTTCCAGCCGGTGCCCGTCGCCATCGCCTTCATCGCCGGCGCTTTCATCATCCTCTGGGCCGAGAAACGCGAGCACAAGATCACCATCGAGTCGGTGGATGAGATCGGCCCGATCGATGCCTTCAAGCTCGGCCTCGCCCAGGCGGTCGCGCTGATCCCCGGCACCTCGCGATCCGGCTCCACCATCATCGGCGGTCTGTTCTTCGGACTCAGCCGCAAGGCAGCCACCGAGTTCTCCTTCTTCCTCGCGGTGCCGACGCTTGGCGCTGCGACGATTTACCAGCTCTGGAAGGAGCGCCACCTGCTCGCCTGGGACGATCTAGGCATGTGGGTAGTCGGCTTTGTTTCGGCTTTCTTCTCGGCCTTCCTCTGCGTGCGCTGGCTGTTGCGCTACATCTCATCGCACGATTTCACGATCTTCGCTTGGTACCGCATCGCTTTCGGCATCATCGTGCTGGTCACATGGCAGTTCGGGATCGTCGATTGGACCGTCCACTGATCCTCTATCTGCATGGCTTCACCAGCGGGCCGCAGTCGAGGAAGGTGCAGGCGCTCGCCGCGCGTATGGCCGAGCGCGGCCTTGCCGACCGGCTGATCTGCCCGCAGTTGCCGGCATCGCCCGCCGCCGCGATTGCCTTGGCCGATGATCTCATCGAAAAAGTCGGCTCCGGCGATACGGCGATAACGCTCATCGGCTCATCGCTCGGCGGCTTCTATGCGACCTATCTCGCCGAGAAGCACGACCTGCGCGCAGTCCTTGTGAACCCCGCCGTGGTTGCGGCGATCGAACTCGAGCGCTACCTCGGTCCGCAGACCTGGCTCTACAGCGGCGAGCCCTTCGAATTCACACGGCAGCATATCGACGAATTGCGCGCGCTCGAGGTGCTGCGCCTGGCTGACCCCGCACGCTACTGGCTGCTGGTCGAAGAAGGCGACGAAACGCTCGACTACCGTCAGGCGGTCGTCCGCTACGTCGGTGCGAAGCAGACCATCTTGCCCGGCGGCGACCACAGCTTTACGCGCTGGGAAGACTACCTCGACGAAATCCTCGCCTTCGCCGGCCTGACATGAACGCGCGGCTGCAGCGCGACGGCACCGTCGCCGCCCTCTCCGCCTACGTTATCTGGGGGCTGGTGCCGGTCTTCTTCAAGCAGCTGGCGACCGTGCCGGCGCTGGAAATCATCGCCCACCGCGTGCTCTGGTCGCTGCTGCTGATGGGCGTGGTACTCGCGCTGCGCGGGCAGTTGTACCCCGTCTGGCGCCATGCGCGCAATCCGCGCACGCTGGCGCGCGCCGCGCTCGCTTCCGCGCTGATCATCGCCAACTGGACCACCTTCGTCTGGGCGGTCAACGCCGGCCACATCCTCGCGACGAGCCTGGGCTATTTCATTACGCCGCTGGTCAGCATCCTGTTCGGCGTGGTCGTGCTGCACGAGCGCCTGCGGCCGCGCCAATGGATCGCGGTCGCGCTCGCTGCGACCGGCGTCGCCCTCGAAGGCTGGCGCATCGGCGGGCTGCCCTGGGTGTCGCTGGTGCTCGCCGGCAGCTTCGGCAGCTACGGATTGCTGCGCAAGCAACTGCCGGTCGATGCCGCTGGCGGCCTGCTGCTCGAAACCGCCTGCGCCGCTCCGCTCGCCGCGCTCTACCTGCTCTGGCTCGGCAGCGCCGGCAGTTTCGGTGCCGCCCTGCCGACCGACTTGCTGCTGATTGCCTCCGGCGTGGTCACGGCCGTGCCGCTCTTGCTGTTCGCCATCGGTGCGCGCCGCCTGCCGCTCACCACCATGGGCTTTCTCCAGTACGTCGCCCCCTCGATTACCTTCCTGCTCGCGATCTTCCTTTACGGAGAGCCGATGAACCTCGCGCGCCTCGTTGCCTTCGCCGCGATCTGGGCCGGACTGGCGCTCTACAGCGCCGACCTGCTGCTGCAGCGGCGGCGCTGAGGCGGAAAGTCGGTGCCGGAGGGACGGCGCCAGGAAGCCGCCGGCTATAATCCGCGCCCCTCCCCTCGATTCGCCCCCCCATGAATGTCCTCTTCGAAGAGGATGGTGCCTTCAAGACCGGCACCATCGTCGCCGACAACGATAACTCGCTGCAGGTAGATACCGCCTCCGGCAAGCGCGTGAAACTCAAGGCCGCCAACGTGCTGCTGCGCTTCGCCGCGCCCGGCGCCGGCGAGTTGCTTGCGCAGGCGGAAGCCGAGGCGGAAGGCATCGACATCGAATTCCTCTGGGAGGTGAGCGGCGAAGCCGAGTTCGGCTTCGAGGAGCTGGCCGCCGAATACGCGGGGCACAAGCCCTCTGCCGTCGAGGCGGCCGCCGTGCTGCTGCGCCTGCATTCGGCGCCGATCTATTTCCACCGCAAGGGCAAGGGCCGCTTCCGCAAGGCACCGCCCGAGATCCTGCAGGCCGCGCTCGCCGGGCTGGAGAAAAAGCGTCAGCAGGCCTTGGCTATCGAGCGCATGGTCGAGGAGCTGAAGGCGGGGCGGCTGCCGGAGGCGTTTCCGCCGCTGCTCGCCTCGCTGCTCTACAAGCCGGACCGCAACCGGCCGGAGACCAAGGCGCTCGAAACCGCCTGCGCCGAGACGGGCGAGAGCGTCGAGCGCTTGCTCTTCCGCTGCGGTGCGCTCCGGGACACGCACGACTTCCACCTTGGCCGCTTCCTGTTCGAGCATTTTCCCGAGGGCAAGGGCGGAACGAATTTCCCGGCCTACGCCGATGCGGCCGATCCGGCCGATCTGCCGGTCGCTGATGTCCAGGCTTTCTCGATCGACGACGCCCACACCACTGAGATCGACGATGCCTTCTCACTCACCGAGCTAGCGGATGGGGGCATGCGCGTCGGCATCCATATCGCCGCGCCGGCGCTGGGTTTCGCTCCAGATTCTGACCTCGGCCGCATTGCGCGCGGCCGGTTGTCCACCGTCTATATGCCGGGGCGCAAGATCACCATGCTGCCCGAGGCGGTGGTCGAGAGCCATACGCTCGCAGCCGGCCAGACCGTGCCGGCGCTGTCGCTCTACCTCGACGTCGCCTCCGACCTGCGCATCCTTGGTAACGAGACGAAGATCGAATGCGTGCCCGTCGTCGCCAACCTGCGCCATCACGACATCGAGCCGCTGTTCAATGCAGCAACGCTGGCAGAGGGGGAGTTGCCGCGCTTCCCCTTCCGCGACGAGCTCAAGCGCCTCTGGGAGTTCGCCACCGTGCTCGAAGCGGGCCGCGGCCAGCCTTCGACCAACCAGAACCGCAAGGATTACAGCTTCGTCGTCGATTGGGATGTGCGTACCGAGTGGGGCGCCGGTCGTGTGACGATCAGCGAGCGCCCGCGCGGCAGCCCGCTCGACACCTTGGTCGCCGAGCTGATGATCGTCGCCAACAGCACCTGGGGCGCGCTGCTGCGCGACGCGAAGATTCCTGGCATGTACCGGGCGCAGACCGCCGGCAAGGCGCGCATGACGACCGTCGCGACGCCGCATGAGGGGCTGGGCGTCGACTGCTACGCCTGGTCCACCTCGCCGCTGCGGCGCTATGCCGACCTCGCCAACCAGTGGCAGCTGATCGCGCATCTGCGCGGCGATAAGCCGCCCTACCCCCCCAAGTCGGCCGACCTGATGGCGGCGCTGCGCGACTTCGAGCTGACCTACGCGAGCTACGCCGAATTCCAGCGTGGAATGGAGCGCTACTGGTGCCTGCGCTGGCTCGCGCAGGAGGGCGTGAGCCAAGCGACCGCGCAGGTGCTCAAAGAAAACATCGTGCGCTTCGACGACATCCCGCTGGTGACCAAGGCGACCGGCATGCCGACGCTCGAGCGCGGCGCGCGGGTGCGGCTGGCGGTGTCCGATATCGACTTGCTGACGGCGGAAGCGAAGGTCAGCTTCGTTGAAATGGCCGAATTGCAGCCTGCTGCAGGCCCTGATGAGGCTTTTGGCGAAGAGGGGGAGTCGGACGCCGGGGGGTAAAATTCCCCGATGCTCGCTTCCCTTCGATGGCCCGCCCCGCTGGCGGCGATGGACCCGCCCCAGCGTCACCTGACGCTGGCGCTCGGCGCCTCGCTGTTCCTGCATGCGATCCTGCTGTCGATCCACTTCAAGCTGCCCGAGGCGCTCGACAATGTGCGCCAGCAGGCGCTCGACGTCATCCTCGTCAACAGCAAGTCGGCGACCAAGCCGACCAACGCGCAGGCCAAGGCCCAGGCCAATCTCGATGGCGGCGGCAATACCGATGAAAGGCGCCGGGCACGCACTCCCCTGCCGCCGACCCCGCAGGAGCAGAGCGGCAACGACGTCGCCGCCGCCCAGGCGCGCGTTGCCCAGCTCGAGGCGCAACAGCGCGAGCTGCTCGCGCAGACGCGTCCCGAGCGCACCGTCAAGACCGACGCCGACCGCCAGCCGGCCAAGCCGGCTCCCGAAGTGTCCGGCCGGGACCTCGCCAGCCGCGCGATCGCGCTGGCGCGCCTGGAGGGCGAAATCGCCAAGGACATCGATGAGTACAACCAGCGGCCCAAGCGCCGCTTCCTCGGCGCGCGCGTCGAGGAATACCGCTTCGCGCAGTATGTCGAGGACTGGCGCCAGAAGGTCGAGCGCATCGGCAACCTCAACTATCCGGATTCGGCCAAAGGCAAGCTCTATGGCAGCCTGGTGCTGACGGTGGCGATCAAGAAGGATGGGGAGCTCGAGCGCGTCGAACTCAACCGTTCCTCCGGCCACAAAGTACTCGACGAGGCCGCGCTGCGCATCGTGAAACTTGCTGCACCCTACGCGGTTTTCCCCGACGCCGTGCGTCGCGATACCGACATTCTGGAAATCACCCGTACCTGGTCATTCACCGGTGCCGACCAGCTGCACACCAACTGAAAAGGAAACCGCAATGGCCCAGCCCACCGACGATATCAGCATGGCGCTGTTTTGCGACTTCGAGAACATCGCCCTCGGCGCGCGCGAGGCGCAGTACGACAAATTCGATATCAAACCCGTCCTCGAACGGCTGCTGCTCAAGGGCAGCATCGTGGTCAAGAAGGCCTACTGCGACTGGGAGCGCTACAAGAGCTTCAAGGCCACCATGCACGAGGCCAACTTCGAACTGATCGAGATTCCGCACGTGCGCCAGTCGGGCAAGAACTCCGCCGACATCCGCATGGTCGTCGACGCGCTCGACCTCTGCTACACCAAGTCGCACGTCAATACCTTCGTCATCATCAGCGGCGACTCGGACTTCTCGCCGCTGGTCTCCAAGCTGCGCGAGAACGCCAAGCGGGTCATCGGCGTCGGCGTCAAGCATTCGACCTCCGACCTGCTGATCGCCAACTGCGACGAGTTCATCTACTACGACGATCTGGTGAGGAAACGGCAGCAGAAAGAGGGCGGAGACCGTCAGAACCGCAAGGCCCTGGATCCGCAGGAACTCGAGGCGCATCGCACCAAGGGCATCGCCATGGCGGTGGCGACGCTCGATGCCCTGCTCGAGGATCGAGCCGACGACGAGCGTGTCTGGGCCTCGGTGGTGAAAGAGGCCCTGAAGCGCCGCCATCCGGGTTTCAACGAGGCTTACCACGGCTTTAAGAGCTTCGGTGCCTTGCTCGAAGAGGCGCATAAGCGTGGCCTGCTCGAGTTCGGCCGCGAGAACAACAATGCCTTTGTCAAACGTCGTCCCGCGGGTGCGGCACCGCTTGCCGTCGAAGCCCCGACAGAACCGCTGGCAGCTGAAACCGCCGTCGCCGCTTCGGCGGCGGAACCGGCAGGCGCCGTCCCGCCAGCGCCGACTATTTCCGAAACGCCGGCTGCCGAAGAGCCGGCCACCGCCAAACCGGCCCGCGGCCGTGGCGGCCGTGGCCGCAAACCGAAGGCAGCAGCGGCTGCGCCGCAAGCTGCGGCTCCCGCCGCGGTAGGGGAAGAAGCGCCGGCGGTCGCGGAAGCAGTAGCCGAGCCTGCGCCGGTAGAACCAGCCGCCGCCAAACCGGCGCGCAAACCGCGCAGCCCATCCCGAGCACCGCGCAAGAAAGCCGCGACGAAAAAGGCCGCTGCGTGACCGACCGTTACGCCGTATTTGGCAATCCGATTGCGCATAGCAAATCGCCGCGCATCCATGCGTTGTTCGCCGCGCAGACTCGACAAGACCTGAGCTACGAAGCGATCCTCGCGCCGCTCGATGGTTTCGCTGATGCAGTACGCGGCTTCGTCGCCGCTGGCGGCAAGGGCGCCAACGTCACCGTGCCGTTCAAGGAGGAAGCTTTCCGGCTCGCGACGGAGCTATCGCCCCGCGCCCAGGCGGCCGGGGCGGTAAATACGCTTTCCTTTGCCGGCACAGCGATCCGCGGCGACAACACCGATGGGGCGGGCCTGGTGCGCGACCTGACCGCGAACCTCGGCTGCCGGCTGGCGGACGCACGCATCCTGCTGCTCGGCGCCGGCGGCGCCTCGCGCGGCGTGATCCTGCCGCTGCTCGAAGCAAAGCCGGCCGTGCTGTTCGTCGCCAACCGCACCGCGGCGAAGGCGGAGCAACTGGCTGCTGCGTTCAACATCGAGGGTGGCGGCTTCGAGGCGCTGGCGGGCAGGGCTTTCGACCTCGTCATCAATGCCACCTCGGCCGGATTGAGCGACGCGGCGCTGCCGCTGCCTGCCGGCGTGTTCGCGCCGGGTTGCCTCGCCTACGAGATGCTCTACGGCCGCGAGACACCCTTCATGGCGCAAGCGCGCGCGGCGGGCTGCCAAGTGGCCGATGGCCTCGGCATGCTGGTCGAGCAGGCGGCCGAGGCCTTCTTCGTCTGGCGCGGCGTACGGCCGGATACCGCGCCGGTGCTCGCCGAGCTGCGCGCAGGCTAGAGCATGAGACCCGCGCCGCGTTGGCTGGGGCGCTTGCTGGCCGGCCTTCTGCTCCTGTTGATCCTCTGGCAGGGCTGGTATCTCGGCTGGGTGGTGTGGTGGCGCTACGTCGATCCCGGCCAAACCAGCTTCATGGCCCAGCGGCTCGGCGAGTTGCGCGAGAAGAATCCCAAGGCCGAACTCAAGCACCGCTGGGTGCCTTACGAAAGAATCTCGGCCAACCTCAAGCGTGCGGTCATCGCGGCCGAGGATGACAAGTTCATCGATCACGAGGGCTTCGACTGGGAGGGCATCCAGAAGGCGCTCGAGAAGAACCAGAAGAAGGGAAAAGTGGTCGCCGGAGGCTCGACGATCAGCCAGCAGCTTGCCAAGAACCTGTTCCTGTCGGGCGCCAAGACACCATGGCGCAAGGCGCAGGAGGCGCTCATCACCGTCTGGCTCGAACTCCTGTGGGACAAGCGGCGCATCCTCGAGGTGTACCTCAACGTCGTCGAGTGGGGCGAGGGCGTGTTCGGGGCGGAAGCCGCGGCGCAGCGCTACTTCGGAACCGGTGCCGGTCAGCTCTCGGCGGCGCAGGCTGCGCGGCTTGCGGTGATGCTGCCCGCGCCGCGCAAGTTCGAGCGCAATCCGAATTCGGCCTATCTCGACCAGCGCACGGGCCTGATTTTGGGCCGTATGCATCATTCCGTCATCCCATGAGCCTATAGAATGACAGGCTATGGATGAGCAGCCCGCCGCCCCGCCGCCCGAGCCCCGGGAAGACACGCGCCGAGAGGATTTCGCCCAGCATCTGAGCGAGATTCGGGATTTGTTCGCCCGCCAGAAACGCGTCGAAGCCTTCGTCCATCATCAGGAGATGCCGCGTCAGGCGCTGGTCGAACAGCTCGTGCACAAGCAGAACCTGGCGAAGCTCGCGCAGAAGCTCGAGCGCTTCCATGCTGCCGACATTGCCTACATCCTCGAGGCGCTGCCGCTCGACGAACGTCTCATGGTGTGGGATCTGGTCAAGGCAGAGCGCGACGGCGAGATCCTGCTCGAAGTCTCCGACGCGGTGCGCGAATCGCTCATCGAGTCGATGGAGCCGCATGAGCTCAAGGCCGCCGCCGAGCAACTCGACGCCGACGAACTCGCCGACCTCGCGCCCGACCTGCCCTCCGAGGTCATGGAGGACGTGTTCCGCAGCCTCGATACCGAGGAGCGCGAACAATTGCGTGCGGCGATGTCCTACGACGAGGATGCCGTCGGCGCGCTGATGGACTTCGACATGGTGACGGTGCGCGCCGACGTTACGCTCGAGGTGGTGCTGCGCTATCTGCGCCGCTTCGACGAGCTGCCCGACCAGACCGACCAGCTGTTCGTCATCGACCGTGAGGACCACCTCGAGGGTGTGCTCACCTTCAATGCGCTGCTGATCAACGATCCCGAGACCGAAGTGGCAGCGGTGATGCGCAAGGACGCGTTGACGCTGCGGCCCGAGGACAACGCCGAAACGGCGGCCCACGCCTTCGAGCGCTACGACCTCGTTTCCGCACCCGTCGTCAGCGCCGACGACAAGCTGATCGGCCGCGTCACCGTCGATGCCGTGCTCGACTACATCCGCGAGGAGGCCGAGGCTGACCAACTCGCCCAGGCCGGCCTGAAGGAGGAAGAAGACATCTTCGCGCCGGTGATGGACTCGGTGAAGAACCGCTGGGCCTGGCTGGCGCTCAATCTTGTCACCGCCATTATCGCTTCAAGGGTGATCGGCGCCTTCGAGGGCACCATCGAGAAGCTCGTCGCGCTCGCCGCGCTGATGCCGATCGTCGCCGGCATTGGCGGCAACTCCGGCAACCAGACGATCACGATGATCGTGCGCGCCATTGCGCTCGGCCAGGTCGGCGAAGAGTCGGAGCGCCGCCTCTATCGCAAGGAACTCAAGGTCGCGCTGATCAACGGGTTGGTGTGGGGCGGTCTGCTCGGCCTCATCGCCTGGTGGCTCTACGGCGATTGGCGCCTCGGCGCGGTGATGACCTCCGCGATGACGCTCAATCTCGCGCTGGCCGCCGCCGTCGGCGTGGCGATTCCGATGACGCTGCAGAAGCTCGGCCGCGACCCGGCCGTGGGCGGCTCGGTGATGGTCACCGCCGTCACCGATTCCGGCGGCTTCTTCATCTTTCTCGGCCTCGCGACCCTGTTCCTGCTTTAGGCCGGCGTCAGATAGCGATCGATGTCAACCGCATCGATCTGCTCGGGACGCATGAAACGATCGGCATATTCGCGATGCACCCCGGCGCGTAGGAACAGCTCGAACAGCTCCGGGTCGATGTGCCGGTCGCGCGCCATCAGCGCCATGATCCAGACCGCTTCCGACAGCAGCTTGCCCTTCTTGTAGGGACGGTCGACGGCAGTAAGCGCCTCGAAGATATCGGCGATCGCCAGCATGCGCGCCAGCGGGCTCATCTCCTCCCTGCTTAGCCGGCGCGGGTAGCCGGTGCCGTCCATCTTCTCGTGGTGGCCGCTCGCGATTTCCGGCACGTTGCGCAGGTGCTTGGGGAAAGGCAGTGCCGACAGCATGATCACGGTCTGCACGATGTGCTCGTTGATCTTGTAACGCTCTTCGGCGGTGAGGGTGCCGCGCCCGACCGTGAGGTTGTAGAGCTCGCCTTTGTTGTAGAGCGCCTCCGGCACCTGCATCCGGAAGCCCCATGGGTTGTCGGTGCCGATGCGGTCTTGCGGGCGGCGCGCGAAGACATGTTCCGGCCGGTCGGCCAGCAGCGGCTCGGCGACGGGCAGCGCCGGAGCCGGCGCGAGCGACTTGCGCTGGTGCTCCTCGTGAGAAATGCCGATCCGGTCGTCGAGCGTGCGCTGCCAGGTGCGCGTGGCGATCGCTTCAAGGCGGGAGACCTGTTCGGGCGACATGGACTCGCCGCCCTCGTTGCAGGCCGCGACGAAGGCGAAGTCGTCGTCCAGTTGCGCCAGCGCCGCATCGCGCCGTGCCGCCAGCGCCGACTTTTCGCCGCCTGCCGCCATGCCTTGCCAGTAGTCGATCTCGGCGTCGCGCTTGAGCACCTCGAAACGCATGCGGATCTCGTGGATGCGGTCGTGGAGGGTTTCCAGCTTGGTGGCCTTGTCCACCACGAACTCGGGCGTGGTGACCTTGCCGCAGTCGTGCAGCCAGGCGGCGATGTGCACCGCCTCCCATTCGTGCTCGTCGAGCTGGAAGTCCTTGAACGGCCCGTCGTCCGCCGTGCAGGCGGCGCGCGCGAGCATCTTGGTCAATTCCGGCACGCGCTCGCAGTGGCCGCCGGTGTAGGGGCTCTTGGCGTCGATCGCACCGGCGATCAGCTTGATGAAGGCTTCGAACAGCTCTTTCTGCGCCTTGATCAACTCGCGGGCTTCGAGCGAGCTTGCCGCCGATACTGCCAGGTTGCCGATGAAGGAGAGCTGGGCATCGTCGACCGGTGTGCGGCGCACCAGCAGCATTGCGCCGACAAGCTGCTGCTGGCGGTTGCGCAGAGGTACCGCCACGCCGTGCCGGACGTCGCCGAGATCCATCACTGCATCGAGACCGGTGGCCTCGATGTCGTCGTGGCCGATAGTCCCGCCGAGCGTCTTACCCTCTGCCAGGGCCGACGCAAGCAACGGCCCGGCGGCGGACAGCGGCACGGGCAGCAGCGGCAGCGGGATATCTTCTCCTCCTGCGTCGAGCAGCACCATCGGGATCAGCCCGTCCTGATCGGCGAGGTAGAGGATGCCGATTTCCGCTTCGGCAGCGGCGAGGGTTTCCCGCAACAGTGTCGGCATCAGGCGGTTGAAGTTCATCTCGCCGCCGACTGCCTGGCTGATGTCGATGAAGCGCTGCACCGATTTCCGCATCAGTCCCATGCCCTGGCTGAGATCGTCGACTTCCTTGATCATCGAGCCGACGCCGTCGATGTCGGAAAAATCGAAGCGGCGGGTCTTCTCGGCCTGGGCATGCAGCGCGCGCAGCGGCTTCGAGAGCGCACGGGCGAGTACCCAGGCCAGCACGATGGAGAGCAGGATGCTCGCCAGCGTGATCAGCAGGGCGGTGCTGCGCAGTCCGAAGGCGGCAGCCAGCAGCTCATGTTCTGGGATGGCGATGACCAGGCTGAGCGGCGGCATGCCCTGCAGCTGCACCGGCGTGACGTCCACCTGCCAGTCTGCGTCCCCGACCGTCAAGACGGCTGAATGTTGTTCGGCACCGATCAGCGGGACGGCGGCGCGCAGCGCCGCGTGCTCGAAATCCGCCAGCGGCGTCAAGCGGGGCCGTCCGTCCGCACCATCCGGAACGCTCGTAAGCGAGGCAACGTCATCGTGGGCCAGGACGAGACCCTGCTCGTTGACGAGGGCGAGGTGCGTGCCGGGGGTCAGTTTCTTTTCCTTGAGATCGTTGCCCAGCGTTTCGAGCAGGATGTCCGCGCCGACGACGCTGCCGCTGTCCGTGCCGGATCGGGCGGCGAGTGTCATTCCCACCTTGCGGTCGGAAAAAAACAGATAGGGCGCGGTCTTGATCCCGGTGGCGGAAATCTGTGCGGCCTTGAACCACTCGCGCGTGCGCGGGTCGTAGCTGCGCGCGTAGTCGAGCCGCTCGTCGTGGCCAAGCTCGCCGAGGTTATCGTCCAGATAGATATACCGGCCGATGTGATGGCCCTTGTCATGGTCGATTGCCTGGACGACGTAGCGCGCTCCCCCGGGCGCTTTCAGCCGGACGCGTTGCGCTTCGTCGATGATGCGCCGAAAGAAGAAGAAATCCCCGTCCGGATAGCCGATGTAGATGGAGGAAAGTGCCGACGAGCCGAGCAGCGCCTCCCTGAGCTGCGGCAGGTAGTGTCGGCGCTCCGCAAAGCTTGTTGCCTTGCCGAGTCCGGTGTGGGCCATCATGTTAACTGCCAGTTCCGCCGGCGCGACGAGGGCTGCGATGTCTGCGCCGGTCTCGGCGCCGATGCGCCGGATCATGTCGCTCGCCACGGACTGAAGCATGTCGCGCGAGAGCTTGAAGCTCGTAGCCGTGACAACGGCGCCGAGCGGCAGTATCAGCAGCAGGAACATCGTGATGATGTGGACGTGCAGGGGATACTTGCGTGTCATGGCCGCCTCCATGGCTGTGGCTTGCGATTATGCATGGCCGGGCGCTAGCGCGCGCGGATTCGCTTCAGCGGTTGGTCCAGGCCAGTCGCCCGTCCTCGATCAGGCTGACGGTGCCGTAATCGAAACGCAGCCCGAACCAATCCTCCTCGCCGGCCAGTTCTGCGGCACAGACCTTGATCACGCCTGCATGGGCGACGAGTATCGCGTCGGCGGCTTCATCGGGCAATTCGGCGATGAAGGCGGCGACGCGCTTGCGCAGCGCAGCCACCGCCTCGCCGCCAGGCGGAACGAAATGGAACGGATCGGCGGCCCAGGCATCGATCAGGTTCCGGTCGAGCGCATCCCAGGGCTGCATCTCCCACTCGCCGAAGTCGATCTCGCGGATGCGTTCATCGAATATCGGCGCGGGATGCAGCAGTTCGGCGAGCCGGCGGCAGCGCGTCAGCGGACTCGAATACAGCGGGGTGTGGGCGGGCAGCAGCGGAGAGAGTTTTGCGGCGTAATCCGCAGGTTCGCCGGCCAACGGCAAATCGGTGCGGCCGTAGCAGGTGCCGGGCGGCACGGCCGGCGGCGGATGACGGATCAGGAACAGGCGCATGCCATTCCCAGATAGAAGGCAAGCTCAGTCAGTTGCTGCGTCGCGCCGAGGCAGTCCCCGGTATAGCCGCCGATGCGCTTCACGAAGTAGCGCGCGGCGAGCAGCGTGACAAGCGCGACCAGCGCGAGCGCGACGGCAACCTGCGGCAGGGGCAGGAACAGGCAGGGCGCCAAGCCGAACAGTGCGGCGAGCACCAGCCCGCCTGCGTCCATGCGTGTGGCGAGGGGCTTGGCTTTGGAGGAGTCGTCGTCGCGCGCATAGTCCAGGAAGTGGATCAGCGTGGTCGCGGTGAAGCGCGAGATGGCATGGCCGGCGATCAGCATCAGGAAAAAAGTCGGCGCCGGCGGGACGGCGCCGAGCAGTGCCGTCAGCGCTTCGAACTTGAGCAGCAGCGCGAGGCCGATGCCGATCGCGCCGTAGCTGCCGATGCGGGAGTCCTTCATGATGCGCAACACGTCGGTGCGCGTCCAGCCGCCGCCGAAGCCGTCGATGCTGTCGGCCAAGCCGTCCTCGTGGAAGGCGCCGGTGGCGACGAGCGTCGCCGCCATGCCGAGGAGCACGGCGACCTGCGGCGGCCATAGCGCGGCGGCCGCGAGCGTGATCGAGGCACCGATCGCGCCTACGAGGATGCCGACCAGCGGGAAGTAGCGCGCGGCACGGTTGAGTTGCTCGGCGGAATGGCCGACCCAGGAGGGCACCGGCAGCCGGGTGAAAAAGCGCAGCGCGGCGAAGAAGGCGGCGGCTTCCTGCCGAAGCATGCGTCAGTCCCGGTGCAGCATGTTGCGCAGCAGGCGCTTGATGACGGAAGGCTCGAAAGGCTTGTCGCAGATACCCGAGACACCGGCTTCCTGCACCGCTGCCAGGCGGCTTTCGTTCGCCTCGCTGGTGACCATCAGCACCGGCACCGTGTTCTGCCAGCTTTGCGTGCGGATGTATTCGACTAGCGCCTGGCCGTCCATCTCCGGCATGTTGTAATCGGTGACGACGAGGTCGACCATGGTCGCGGCGAGAATGTCGACGGCCTCGCGGCCGTTCTCCGCTTCGATGAAATTCTCGATCCCGAGGTTCTCCAGCACGCGCCGCATGAAGCCCCGCGCACTCGGACTGTCGTCCACGAGCAGGACGCGCAAATCCTCACCGTGGATCTCGCCGGCCAGTTCCTCGTCCTGCACCAGGAAATCGAGCGTGGTGACGAGTGCAGTATCCAGTTGCGCGGGGGTGAACGGCTTGGGCAGGATGCCGCAGACGCCGAGCTGGCGCACGGGCTCGAGCGCCTGCGGCCGTGTCTCGCTCGAAATCAGGATGAAGGCGACCTGCGCGAGGCCTTCGTCGCGGCGCATTGCGCCGACGAGCTCGGTGCCCGACATGTCCGGCAGGTAGAGTGCGCTGACGACGAGGTCGGGGGGCGACCCGTGCATTGCCTGCAGCGCTTCGCCGCCACTGTTGAAGCTGCGCACCAGTTCGATGCCCATGGCCTTGAGTTGCGCAATGATGAATTTTGCCTGCGTTGCCGACGGCTCGACCAGAAAGACGACCAGGTTGCTGAACGAACGGGACATGGCACCCCCCTTATTTGTTTCCGGCCATTCTAGGCGAATCGGCCGCCGCGGTCAGACGACGCTCTCGCTGACGCCGGCCGATTCGAAGCTCGCCATCTCGTTGAGGAAGGCGAAGGCGGCGCGCACTAGCGGCCAGGCCAGTGCCGCGCCGGTGCCTTCGCCGAGCCGCAAATCGAGCGTGACGAGCGGGCGCGCATCGAGCGCCGCGAGCTGCACGCGGTGGCCGGCTTCGGCCGAGGCGTGGCAGAACACTGCGTAGTCGAGGAAGGCGGGCGCGATCCGTGCGGCGACCAAGGCCGCCGCGCCGCAGATGAAGCCATCGACGAGCACGAGTATCCTGCGCTGCGCCGCAGCCAGCATCGCACCAACCATCATCGCGATCTCGAAACCGCCGTAGCGTGCCAGCACAAGCAGCGGATCGGGCAGCTCATCGCTGCGCTCGGTCCAGCGCTCGAGCGCCTGCTGCAGCAATGCATGCTTTTTCGCGAGGCCGGCATCGTCGAGGCCGGTGCCGCGGCCGACGCAGTCGGCGAGCGGCGCACCGGAGAGGCAGTGGGTGATCAGCGAGGCGGCGGCGGTGTTGCCGATTCCCATCTCGCCGAAGCCGATGGCTTCGCAGCCCTCGGCCGCGAGCCGAGCGACGATCTCTCCGCCGTGTTGCATGGCGGTGGCGCACTCCTCGTCGGTCATCGCTGCGCCTTCGAGGTAGTTCGCCGTCCCGCCGGCGCCGACTTTTCTGTCGAGGAGGTTTGCGCGGGGACCGAAGTCGTGCGCCACTCCGGCGTCAACGATAGTGAGGCCGAGGCCGTTGGCACGTGCGAAGACGTTGATCGCCGCGCCGCCGGCGAGAAAGTTCTCCACCATCTGCCAGGTGACTTCCTGAGGGTAGGCGGAGATACCGGCCTTCGCCGCACCATGGTCGCCGGCGAACACGACGAGGTGGGGGTTGGCGAGCGTCGGCGTCAGCGAGCCGCGCACGCGGCCGATCTGCAACGCGAGATCCTCGAGCCGGCCGAGGGCGCCGAGGGGCTTGGTCTTGGTGTCGATCTTGCGGCGCAGGGCCGCATCGAGGCTGCGGTCGGCAGGCGCGACCGTAAGAGCGTGGGAATGCATCCGATTCATCCTTTCGTCAATGCGCAGCCCATGCCACGGGTCGCGCGGAAAGAATCCGGCAGGTCTTCTGGCTCCCGGATCGTCCGACGCGCCGCGCCTTCCCGTGTGTCCACAGTGACTGCCGCCATGACTTCTGGCGACGTGCGGCGTTCGTTCCCGGTTACAGCGGCGGGCCCGCTGCCGTTTTGCACGGCATTCCCTTGACCGAATCGCGGGCGATTATAGCGGCCGGTATACTGGAGTACCCCACACAGAACAGAAAGGAAATGCCATGTCCGCCGTCACCACTCCCAGCGGCCTCATCATCGAAGACCTGACCGTCGGCGACGGCGACGAGGCGCGTACCGGCCAGTACGTCACGGTGCACTACACCGGCTGGCTGACGAACGGCAGCAAGTTCGACTCGAGCAAGGACCGCAACGATCCGTTCAGCTTTCCGCTCGGCGCGCGCCACGTCATCGCCGGCTGGGACGAAGGCGTCCAAGGCATGAAGGTCGGCGGCGTGCGCAAGCTGACCATTCCGCCCGAACTCGGCTACGGCAAGCGCGGCGCCGGCGGCGTGATCCCGCCCGACGCGACGCTGGTGTTCGAGGTCGAGCTGCTGAACGCGGGCTGATCCGCGCACAGGGAACTGCGATGCGCGAGCTGGTGATCGGCGGCGCCCGTTCCGGCAAGAGCGCCTACGCCGAGCGTGCGGCGCTCGACAGCGGACTGCGCATCATCTATCTCGCCACGGCGCAGGCGCTCGATGACGAGATGGCGCAGCGTATTGCCCATCATCGCGCGCGCCGGCCGTCCGGCTGGCGCAGCGTCGAGGAACCCTTCGCGCTCGCCGACGCGCTCACGCGCGAGGCCGCGCCGGATGCCTGCGTGCTGGTCGACTGCCTCACGCTCTGGCTCACCAACGTCCTGCTCGCCAGCCGCGAGGCGGAGATCGAACGTTTTCTCGATACGCTGCCGGCGCTGCCCGGCCGCATCATTCTCGTCAGCAACGAAGTCGGTTGGAGTATCGTGCCGGAGAACGCGCTGGCGCGCCGCTTCCGCGACGAGCAGGGTCGGCTCAACCAGCGCGTCGCGGCGCTGGCCGAGCGCGTCACGCTGGTCGCCGCCGGTCTGCCACTTTCACTCAAGCAGGGAGGGTCGCCATGAAACTTTCCTTTCTCGGTGCCGCACGCGAAGTCACCGGCTCCTGCTACCTGCTCGAGACGGGCGATACCCGTTTCCTCGTCGATTGCGGCCTGTTTCAGGGCGGGCGCGAGGCGCGCGGCAAGAACCGCCAGGCGTTCAGTTTCGATCCGCGCAGCATCGACTTCGTCATCCTTACCCACGCCCACATCGACCATTCCGGCCTGCTGCCGCGCCTCGTGGCGCTGGGCTTCAAGGGGCCGATCTACGCGACGCGCGCCACCTGTGACCTCCTTGCCGTGATGTTGCCGGATGCCGCCTACATCCAGGAGAAGGAGGCGGAGTTCGAAAACAAGCGACGCTTCCGGTCGAAGCAGGGCCTGCACAACGAAGTCGCACCGCTTTATACGGTGGCCCAGGCGCGCTACTGCCTGAAGCGCCTCAAGGCGGTGGATTACGATGAGGAGATCGCGCCGCATCCGTCGGTGCGCTGCACCTTCCGCGACGCAGGGCACATCCTCGGTTCGGCCATCGCCGAACTGGCGGTCAGCGATGGAGCGCATCGCCGCAAGCTGGTGTTTTCCGGCGATCTCGGCCAGCCGGCGCGGCCGCTGGTGCGCGACCCGACGCCGATCGCGCAGGCCGACTGGCTGATCGTCGAATCGACCTACGGCAATCGCCTGCACAAGAGCATGGCCGAGACCGAGGATGAACTGGTGCATGCGGTGAACGACACCATCGAACGCAAGGGCGGCAACCTGATCGTGCCTGCCTTCGCGGTCGGGCGCACGCAGGACATGCTGTTCTTGCTTGCCGATCTGACGCGTCAGGGGCGCATCCCCAAGCTCAACGTGTACGTCGACTCGCCGATGGCGACGGCGGCCACCGAAGTCACCGCGCGGCATATGGCGCTGCTCGACGAGGAGGCTCACGCCGTGTTGGGCAAGCACGGCGGTGCGCAGTACTTCCGCAAGCTCGCCTTCGTCGAGGATGTCGAAGAATCGCAGGCGCTCAACCGCATCGACGGCGGTGCCGTGATCATCTCGGCGAGCGGCATGTGCGAAGCCGGCCGCATCAAGTACCACCTGCGTGCCAACTTGCCGCGCCGCGAGTCCACCATCCTCATCACCGGTTTCCAGGCCGGAGGCACGCTAGGGCGCCGGTTGGTCGATGGCGCCAAGCGCGTACGCATCCAGGGCGACGAGATCCCGGTCAAGGCCGATCTCTACACGCTTGGCGGCCTCTCGGCCCACGCCGATCGCGCTGCGCTGCTGGGTTGGCTGCGCCATTTCCGTGCGCCGCCGAAGAAGACCTTCGTCGTGCATGGCGAGGCCGAGACGGCGCTCGGTTTTGCCACAACCATCCATGAAGCGCTCGGCTGGCAGGCCGAAGCGCCGGAGCCCGGGCAAAGTGTCACCCTGGCTTGAGCTGTCGATCGCCAGCCGCAAGGCTGTTGCAGTATCGATGACAGAAACCCCCTCGCATTAACGACAATGGTGTTTTGGCAGGCCAAGGAGTAAAGTTTTCCCTCCCGAATCTTAGCGACGGGGCTTTTTTCCTGCTCCAGGAAATTTCAATGCCACTGCGATGGACCGATACCCGAAAATGAGCCGTTCGAGGTCACTCATGCACAAGCTCGTGCAGGGCGTTGGCGTAATGATTGGCCTGCTCGGGGGCGTTGCCGCCGCCGGGCCGCCGGGCAAGGCCATCCTTATCGCGCATGTGGCGCCGATCACCGGGCGCTTCGCTTTGCATGCCGAAGCGGATCGGCGCGGCGTCGAGATGGCGATCGACGAATACAACGCCCGCGGCGGTGTGCTGGGCCGCGAGATCGTGCTGGTGTCGCGCGCCCCCACCCTGGATGCCAAGCTTGCCGCCCAAGCGGCGGAAGAGCTTATTACCCAGACGCGGGTGAGCTTCATGGTCGGCGCTGTGGCTTCGGGTGTCGCCGCGAGCATGTCCGCCGTCGCACAGAAGCACGGCGTCATCTACATCAACACCAATTCGTCGGCGCCTTCCGAGTCGGTCGAGAATGCCCATCGCACCAAATTCGTCTTCGATGCGAACGGGGCGAATTTCAACCGTGCCCTGCTCAAGTACGCGCTGGCGAACCGCAAGTCGAAGCGTGTGCTGCTGCTGACCGAGGATAATAATTTCGGTCATAGCAACGCCGCGGCGATGAAGCCCTATATCGCCGAGTATGGCGGCTCGGTCGTCGGCGAGGTGGTCGCGCCGGACACCCTGCCCGATCCCGCAGCCGTTCTCAAGCAAGTCGCCGCCATTTCGGCCGACGTGGTCGCCGTGAGCGTCAGCGGCGAGAATCAGATCAAGCTGTTCTCCCAGGTCGACCCGAAGCTGCTCGCCAAGCAGTTCTGGATCGTCGGCGAGGTCGACTGGGAAGAGTTATATCCCGCGCCGGGCACGCCGCGCCCCCTGTTCGGCACTACCTGGGCGTGGAACCTCAAGACGCCGGGCACCGCCGACTTCGTCGCGCGCTACCGCAAGCGCTACGGCCATACGAAAGTGGACTATCCCGGCGACGTCACCCATGCCGCCTATCTGGCGACCAAAGCGCTGCTCGGTGCCATCGAGAAAGCCGGTACGACCGACAACCATGCGGTCATCCAGCAGCTCGAGAACTACAAGGCGACGGCTGCAGAGCGCATGCAGGATGCCGCGGCCTACATGGACCCGGTGAGCCACCACCTGCAGCAGAGCGTCTATATCGCCCGATGGAAGCCGAACAGCGAGCATCCCGAGCGCGGCATCGAGATCGTCGCGCATATTCCCCCCGAGCAGGCGCGCTACGAGCCGGAGAAGACGACGAAGCTCGAACCGCTGGCCGAGACGCCCCGTTACGCTCCGTAAGCCATCGTGTTCAAGCTCGGTCTCATCGCGCGCATCGCCTGGCTGGTCGTTTGCGTAGAAATCGTGGTCTTCGGCCTGTTCGGCTGGTTCTATGTCGACCGCTACAGCCGAACCCTCGACGACCATGTGCGCAACGGCATTCGTGCGGTCGGTCGCATGGTCGCCAACGAGGAGCTGGCGGTCAGTTCCCTGTCCCGCCAGCCGTTGGTGAGCGATCTTGTCGGCGCCCCATACATCGAGGGCATGGTGATCGGCGGAAATCGGCGCATCATCGTCGCGACCGATGCGGCGAACCTGGGCAAGTTGGCGGACAGCGTGCCCGGCTTCGACCCGCGCTGGCTGGATGGAGATGACCCCGACGAGCAGTTCATCAAAGGCCCGCAAACGCTGACCAGTATCTTGCGCCTGCGCGCCAAAGCCGATGCCGCGCCGCTCTATACGGCGGTGATCAAGATCGGTACGGCGGAACTCGAGGCGCGCAAGCGCGAGGTCGCCTTGCTGGGAATGGCGGGATCGGCGCTGTTCATTTTGCTCAGTTCCGCCGTCATCGTCCTCCTTGCGCAGCGCTTCGTCGCGAAGCGTGTGCAGACCTCGCTGGACGTCCTGAAGCGCGTGGAGGAAGGTCATTTGGAGGCACGCATCCCGGTGACGAGCCACGACGAACTCGGACAGCTTCAGGAAGGCATCAACTCGATGACCGACAAACTTGCCGGTCTGGTCGAACAGCAGCGCAGCAGCGCCGCGGAAATCCGCGATGCCATCCACCTGCTCGATTCGATCGTCGAGAACATCCCGAACATGATCTTCCTGAAGCGCGCCTCCGACCTGCGCTTCGTGCTGTTCAACAAGGCCGGCGAGCGGTTGCTCGGATACGACCGCCACGATCTGCTCGGCAAGAACGATTACGACTTCTTTCCCAGGGAGCAGGCGGACTTCTTCACCGCCAAGGATCGCGAAGTGCTGGGCGAGTGCGGCCAACAGGACATTCCCGAGGAGACCATCAAGACGGCGCGCGGGGAAGAGCGCATTCTGCATACCCGCAAGCTCGCCCTTCTCGACAGTCGGGGCGCGCCGGAATACCTGCTCGGCATCTCCGAAGATATTACCGAGGCCAGGCACAACCTCGCCGAGCTCGAGCGCTATAAGAGCCACCTCGAGCAACTGGTCGGGGAGCGCACCGCAGAGTTGTCCCGCGCCAAGATGGCGGCCGAGTCTGCCAGCGTGGCGAAAAGCGCCTTCCTCGCCAATATGTCCCACGAGATCAGGACGCCGCTGAACGCCATCACGGGCATGGCGCATTTGATCAGGCGCGGCGGGCTGACGCCGAAGCAGGACGAGCAGATCGGAAAACTGGAAGTGGCAGCCGAACATCTGCTCAGCATTCTCAATGCGATCCTGGAGCTCTCGAAGATCGAAGCCGGCAAGTTTTCCCTCGAGATGGTGCCGGTCAGGGTGGAGGGCATTCTGGGCAATGTGATTTCGTTGCTGCACGAGCAGGCGGCGGCGAAACGGCTGCAACTCCGAATGGAGACCGGACATTTCCCCGCCGGCTTGCTGGGCGATCCGACGCGGCTGCAACAAGCGCTGCTCAACTATGCATCGAATGCCGTCAAGTTCACCGATGCAGGCAGCGTCGTCCTGCGCGCGACACTCCTCGGCGAGGATGCTGACAGCGCCCGGCTGCGCTTCGAGGTTGCGGATACCGGCGTCGGCATCGCCCCGGAAATCATGACGAAGCTGTTTTCGGCCTTCGAGCAGGCCGACAATTCGACAACCCGCAAGTACGGGGGGACCGGCCTCGGCCTCGCCATCACGAAGAAGCTCGCCCAGTTGATGGGCGGCGACGTCGGCGCGGAGAGCACACTGGGCGTCGGCAGCACTTTCTGGTTCACCGTGCGACTGAAGAAAGGCGCGGCATCGGCCAAATCCGATGTGAAACTGTCGGGTTCGGATGCCGAGGCGGCGCTGAAGCGCGAGCATGCGGGAAGGCGCATCCTCCTCGCCGAAGACGAGCCGATCAACCGCGAGGTCGCCCAAAGCCTGCTCGGCGATGCCGGCCTGCTGGTCGATGTCGCCATCGACGGCTTGGAGGCGTTGAAGCTGGCCAGCGACAATCCCTATGCGCTGATCCTGATGGATATGCAGATGCCCGGCCTCGACGGGCTCGAAGCGACGCGGCGCATCCGCGCCCTGCCTCAGGGGCGCGAAGTGCCGATTCTGGCGATGACGGCGAATGCTTATGCCGAGGACAAGGAGCGTTGTCTCGATGCCGGCATGGACGACTTCATCGCCAAGCCGGTCAAACCGGCGCAGCTCTACGCGACGTTGCTGAAGTGGCTGGCCAAGGGGTAAGCGAGGCGTCGGAGAAAAAGTCGGCGCCGGCAGGACGGCGGCAAGGACGGGTGGGCGATTAGATCGGCAGCCAGCGGCGCAGCAGCGCCGGATCGAAGGCCGCTTCCACCGCGTCGGCAAGGCGGTCGATGTCCGCTTCGCGCCGCGCGTCGAGATCAACCGGCGCGATGTCCTTGGCACCGGCCCAGGCGAGCAGCGCAACGAGCGCTTCCGGCCGGTCGAACAAACCATGACAGTAGGTGCCGAGAATCTGGCCGTCCGCGGAGATCGCGCCATCGCAACGGCCGTCTTCAAGTGCCACGGCAGGCCGGTCGAGCGCTGGGCCGCGCGTGACGCCCATGTGGATTTCGTAACCGCTCATGGGCACGGTCGCCGCCCCGCCAGCGCCGACTTTCAAATGGCCGCGCACGTTCTGCAACTGCTTCTCCGCCTCCAGCGTCGTTTCGCAGTCGAGCAGGCCAAGGCCGGGCATACTTCCCGGCCCGCCTTCGATGCCGGCCGGGTCGTGCAGCGCACGGCCAAGCATCTGGTAGCCGCCGCACAGGCCGATGAGCTTGCCGCCGTAGCGCAGGTGGCGCTTGATGGCCGCTTCATGACCTTGGTCGCGCAGCCAAACGAGGTCGGCCTGTACCGACTTCGAGCCGGGCAGCACGATCAGATCGCAGGCCGGCAGCGGCTGGCCGGGGCCGACCCAGCGGAAGTCGACCTCGGGGTGAAGGCGCAGCGGGTCGAGGTCGTTGGCATTGGAGATGCGCGGGAAGACCGGGGCGACGACGACGAGTTTCGTTTCCCCATCTCGCTCGGAGTGGTGCGCGAGCGCGTCCTCGGCATCGAGGAATAGGCCGTGCAGGTAGGGCAGTGTGCCGAGCACCGGCTTGCCGGTGTGCTGCGCCAGCCAGTCGATGCCCGGCTGCAACAGTCCGATGTCGCCGCGAAAGCGATTGATGACGAGGCCGACGGTGCGCGCCCGCTCGCTGGACGACAGCAGGTCGAGCGTGCCGGCCAAGTGGGCGAGCACACCGCCGCGGTCGATGTCGCCGATGAGGATCACCGGGATGTCGACCGCCTCGGCGAAGCCCATGTTGGCGATGTCGCGGTCGCGCAGGTTCACCTCGGCCGGGCTGCCTGCGCCCTCGACCAGCACGCAGTCGAACTCGGCGGTGAGCCGGCGCCAGGATTCGAGCACCGCCTGCATCGCGGTACGCTTGTAGTCGTGGTAAGCCTTCGCATCGAGATCGGCGACGGCCTTGCCGTGGATGATCACCTGCGCGCGGCGGTCGGTGTTGGGCTTCAATAGCACCGGGTTGAAGTCGATGCGCGGCGCGAGGCCGGCGGCCTGCGCCTGCAAGGCTTGCGCGCGGCCGATCTCGCCGCCATCGACGGTGACAGCCGAATTGAGCGCCATGTTCTGCGGCTTGAAGGGGGCGACGCGCACGCCGCGCCGGTGCAGGATGCGGCAAAGCGCCGCGACCAGCGTGCTCTTGCCGGCATCCGAAGTGCAGCCCTGCACCATGAGGGCGCTGGGGCGAGAGGTCATCACCGGTAAAATCCGTATTTCTTCATTGCCGAATTATCCCATGCCCCCCTCCCTGCTCCTTGCTGCCGTGGTCGGCGTCCTGCTCGACCGGCTGCTAGGCGAGCCGCGCCGCTGGCATCCGCTGGTCGGCTTCGGCCGGCTGGCTGAAGCGGCGGAGCGGGCCTTGCGTCGTGATGCGCCGGGGCACTCCGTCGGCAACCGGCTGCGTGGGCTCGCGGCGTGGATCGTGGTCGTCTCCCCTTTCGTCGCGCTGGCGTTGTGGCTGGCGCATCCGATCCTCGACGCGCTGCTGCTCTGGCTGGTACTCGGCGGCAGGAGCCTCGGCGAGCATGCGCGCGCCATTGCCGAACCGCTGGCGGGAGGCGATCTTCCCGCCGCGCGGCGGGCAGTGGGGATGATCGTCTCGCGCGACACGAGCCAGCTCGACGAGAGCGGCGTGGCGAAGGCGGCCGTCGAGTCGGTGCTGGAGAACGGCAACGATGCCGTGTTCGGCGCGCTATTCTGGTTCTTCGTCGCGGGCGGTGCGGGCGCCGTGCTGTTCCGCCTCGCCAACACCCTCGACGCGATGTGGGGCTACAAGGACGAACGGCGCGTGTACTTCGGCTGGGCGGCCGCGCGCATCGACGATCTGCTGAACTTCGTTCCCGCGCGGCTCACGGCGCTGACCTATGCACTGCTCGGCCGGACGCGGGAGGCACTTGCCTGCTGGCGTGCGCAAGCGGCACAGTGGAGCAGCCCGAACGCCGGGCCGGTGATGGCGGCTGGCGCAGGCGCCTTGAAAGTCGGCCTCGGCGGGACGGCGCGCTATCACGGCAAGGATGAGGTTCGTCCGGCCCTCGGCATCGGACCGGCAGCGTGCGCCGCCGACATTCCGCGCGCCGTGGCGCTGGTCGAGCGCGGCCAGTGGTTGTGGATCGCACTGTTCGCGCTCTGGAGTATCGCCCGTGCTTGAGCATGGTGGCAGGATCGGAGAGGCAGCGCGGCGCTACGGCATTCCGCGCGCGGAATGGCTCGACCTGTCGACCGGTATCGCGCCCTGGCCTTACCCGGTGTCGATGCCACCGCCCGAGGTGTGGCAGCGGCTGCCTGAGGAGGCCGATGGTCTCGAGGCCGCCGCGCTGGCGTATTACGGCACGGATCGTTTGCTGATGCTGCCCGGCTCACAGTCCGCGATCCAATGGCTGCCGCGCCTCTTCCCGGCGGGGCGCGTCGCCATGCCCGCGCCGCTCTACAACGAGCATCCGGCCGCCTGGCAGGCGGCAGGTCACTCGGTCGTCGGCTGGGGCGAAACCGCCGACTATGCGGTGCTGTGCAATCCGAACAATCCGACCGGAGAGAAACATGCGCGTAACGCATTGCTCGAGCGTGCGCGGGGCCTGCGGCTGCTGGTGGTGGACGAAGCCTTCATCGACGCCGAGCCGGAGGAATCGCTTGCAGCGATCGTGGGTGATGCAGGCGCCGAAAATATCGTCGTGCTGCGTTCGCTCGGCAAGTTTTTCGGGCTCGCCGGCGCGCGCGTCGGCTGCGCCATCGGCTCGCCCGAATTGCTCGGCCGACTGGCGGAATGCATCGGCCCCTGGGCCATCTCCCATCCCGCGCGCTGGGCGGCGAGACAGGCCCTGGCCGATCGGGCGTGGCAGGCGGCCCAGCGCGAACGGCTGCATGCCGCTTCGCAACGCTTGGCTGAGCTGCTGCGCGCCACGGGCCTCGGCGAACCATCGGGCTGCACGCTGTTTCAATATGTCGTTACGCCGCATGCTGTCGCGCTGCATGAAGGGCTCGCCTGCCGCGGCATCCTGGTCAGATTATTCGACGCGCCGCCGGCGCTCCGTTTCGGCCTGCCCGGCGACGAAGGCGAATGGCAAAGACTGGCCGACGCATTGAAGGAAATCGCATGAGACAGTTCATCCTGCTGACCGCGTTGTGTGTGGCATTCACCGCGCGCGCGGAAATCGTCGTGACGGACGATACCGGCACCACGCTGCGCCTCAAGGCGCCAGCGCAGCGCATCGTCAGCCTCGCGCCGCACGTGACCGAGACGCTATTCGCCGCCGGCGCGGGGGCGCGCCTCGTCGGCGCAGTCGAGTACAGCGACTATCCCGAGGCGGCGCAAAAGCTGCCGCGCGTCGGCGGCTACTCCAAGCTCGACCTCGAGGCAGTGGCCGCGCTCAAGCCGGATCTCGCAATCGGCTGGGCGAGCGGCAACGCACCGGCCCATATCGAGAAGCTGCGCGCGCTCGGCATCCCGGTCTATCTTTCGCAGCCCGAGCGCATCGGGGACGTGGCGAGAAGCCTCGAGCGCTTCGGCGAACTGGCCGGCACGCAGGCCGTCGCGCGCGAGGCTGCGACCGCCTTTCGCGCCCGCCTGCAGGCGCTGCGCGAGAAATACGGCGGGCGTCCAAAGGTGCGCACCTTCTACCAGATCTGGCGACAGCCGCTGATGACGGTCGGCGGGGCGCAGGTGATCAGCGATGCGATCCGCCTCTGCGGCGGCGAGAACGTCTTCGCCGACTTGAAGCCGCTCGCCCCCAAGGTCACCGTGGAGGCGGTGCTGGCGGCCGATCCCGATGTCATCGTCGCGAGCGGCATGGGCGAATCGCGCCCCGAGTGGCTCGACGACTGGCGCCAGTGGAAGTTCCTCGCGGCGGTGAAACGCGACAACCTGTTCTTCGTGCCGCCCGACCTGATCCAGCGCCATACGCCGCGCATCGTCGAGGGCGCCGAGAAACTGTGCGCGCACCTCGAGACGGCACGCAGCCATCGCTTGGAGAGGCACTGAACGTCCGGTTTCCGGCCGTGCGCTCAGGCTGCGCGGCCGGCCCGGTACGCGGCCAGCAGGGCTGCCCTGAGATCGGTATGGGCGTCGAGATCGGCGATGCCCATTGTCCGTGCGGCGATCTCCCTGAGCACCTGCAGGTCGCTTTCCTCGTGCCAGCGACGCTCGAACTCGTGCCAGTCGAACTGGCCGTCGCCGCAGCAGTGCATCGCGATGCCGGTCGGTTCGGAAAACTCGATTTCGTGCGACTCCAGCACTTCGTAGAGGTAGGAGTAGGGATCGATGCCGTGCGCCCTGGCGAGCAAAGGATGGAAGTTCGGCTCTTCCCCGGCCTCGCCGATGCACTGATCGAGGTCGATGGTAGTCGCGAGATCGTAGGTCTCGCCCTTGAAGGAGAAGGCTACGTGGGCACGGACGGTGTTGCTGCTCATGGCGTCGTTCGGTCGTCGGAAACTGCGTCGATTATGCCGGAACCGAACAGGCGCGCGACGGCCTGAGGGTTCGACGGGAAGTAGAGGTGCAGGTAGGAGGCGGTGAGCCGGCCCTGCCGATAGACCGCCTCGCCGCTGCGGCCGCTGCCGCGCAGCGAGACGGCCTGCACGAGCGGCGCGAGTGGCGTTTCGGCGCGCGAGTAGTGGAAGGTGTGGCCGCGCAGTGTGCCTTCCGGCAGCGTGGCCTGCTGCAGTCCGAGGCCGGCGAGCTTGGTCTGCATGCGCGTCGTGCCGGGCAGCAGGCCGAACATCGCATGGGTTTCACCGTCCTTCGTTGCCAGCGAATCGAAGCAGGCCATCATGCCGCCGCATTCGGCCAGGAGCGGCTTGCCGGCCGCCGCATGCGCCTTCAGGCCGGCGGCCATGCCGGTATTGGCGGCGAGCACAGGGCCGTGCAGCTCGGGATAGCCGCCGGGCAACCAGACCGCGTCGCATGTGGGCAGCGCGGCATCGGCGAGCGGCGAGAAGAAAACGATCCGTGCGCCGAGTTGCTCCAGGCACTCGAGGTTCGCGGGGTAGATGAAGCAGAAGGCGGCGTCGCGCGCGATGGCGACGGTCTTGCCAGAGAGCAAAGGGAACAAAGTCGGTTCCGGTGGGACGGCGCCAGTAGCGGAAAATTCGACCGGCGGAGGCAGTGCCGCGGCGTCAGTGGCGGCGAGCAGGTCGGCCATGCGTTCGAGGCGCGCGTCGAGGCCGTCGATCTCGGCAGCCGGCAGCAGGCCGAGGTGGCGCTCGGGCATGGCGGCCTCGGCGTCGCGCGGCAGCGCGCCGTACCAGGCGATGTCGTCCGGCAATGTCTTGCGGCAGAGCTCGGCGTGGTAATGGCTGCCGACGCGGTTGGCGAGCACGGCGGCGATCGGCGCGCCCTCCCCTTTGTCCTCCTGATAGTGCTTGAGGCCCCAGGCGACCGCCCCGAAGCTGCCGGCCATGGCCGACGCGTCGACGACGAGCAGGATCGGCAGGCCGAGCTTGCGTGCGAGTTCGGCGGAATCAGGCTCGCCGTCGTGCAGGCCCATCACGCCCTCGACGAGGATCAGGTCGGCATCCTGTGACGCGCGCGCGAGCCGCCTGCGTGCGTCGTCCTCACCGCACATCAGGAAGTCGATGTTCTCGCAGGGATAGCCCGAGGCCAGCGCATGGATCTGCGGGTCGAGAAAGTCAGGCCCGCACTTGAAGACGCGCACCTTGCGGCCGAGCCGTGTATGCAGCCGGGCGAGCGCCGCGACCAACGTGGTCTTGCCATGGCCCGAGGCGGGTGCGGCGACGAGAAGTGCGGGCGTAGCCATGACAGTCCTTATCGGGGAGCCGCGTAGCGGCGAACACCCGTCACCTCCCCGCGAGGGGAGGTTGGGAGGGGCGGGTGATTATTTACCATTCGATCCCCGGCATCGCCTTGATGCCAGCCTGGAAGGCGTGCTTGACGAGCGTCATGTCGGTGACGGTGTCGGCTGCGGCGACGAGTTCCGGCGGCGCGGCACGGCCGGTGACGACGAGGTGCTGCATCGCGGGCCGCGCGGCGAAGGCGGCGAGCACGGACTCGACTTCCAGCCAGCGGTACTTGAGCGTGTAGGTGAACTCATCGAGCACAACGAGACCGACGGCAGGGTCGGTGAGCGCTTCCTTGGCTTTCTCCCAGGCGGCTTTGGCGGCAGCGGCGTCTTTCGCGGCATCCTGAGTCTCCCAGGTGAAGCCCTCGCCCATCACGTGCCAATCGACATTCGGCTGTGTTCTGAAGAAGGCTTCCTCGCCAGTGTCGGAGCGGCTCTTGATGAACTGGATCACCACGACCTTCATGCCGTGGCCGAGCGCTCGCGCGACCAGGCCGAAGGCGGCGGAGGACTTGCCCTTGCCGTTGCCGGTGTGGATCAGGAAGATGCCGCGCTCGGTCGCGGCTGCGTCGATCTTCCGGTCGATCACTTCCTTCTTGCGCTGCATGCGTTGGATATGTTCCATATTCACTCCGGAATGAAAAAGTTTTCGACGCGCCGCAGCGGATGGCCATAGAGGGCCGACAGCGTTTCGGCATCGATGACTTCCGCCGTCGGTCCGGCGATGTGCCGGCTGTCGCCGTAGAGCAGCACCGTCTGATCGCAATAGCGCAGCGCGAAGTTCGGGTCGTGCAACACCATCGCGATGGCGACGCCCTCCTCGCGCGCCCGTCGCGACAGCAGTTCGAGCGTGGCGATCTGGTGGTTGAGGTCGAGGTGGGCGAGCGGCTCGTCGAGCAGGTAGAGCTGCGGCGCCTGCGCGAGCAGCGCGGCAATCGCCACGCGCTGCCGCTCGCCGCCAGAGAGCGTGTGCACTTCGCGTGCCTCCATGCCGGCCAGCCCCATCGCCGCGAGCGCGTCGCGTGCGATGTCCTTGTCGGCCGGAGATTCCCAGGACCAGCGGCCGAGGTGCGGATGGCGGCCGGTCAGCACGGTTTCGAGCACGGTGCTGGCGAACGGGTCGCTGCGGTCCTGGCCGAGCCAGCCGCGCAGTCGCGCGGCATCGTGCAGGCCATGTTCCGCGTAGGTCTTGCCGTCGAGCCGCAGCGTGCCGGCATCGGCTTCGCGCAGGCCGGCCAGCGTGGCCAGCAGCGTCGACTTGCCTGCGCCGTTGCGGCCGAGGATCGCCAGCCGCGACCCGGCTGCGAGGTCGAGATCGAGGTCCAGGCAGACCTTGTGCAGGCCGACGCTGACGGCGAGATTGCGGGCCTGAAGGATCGCCATGTCCTGCCTCATGTCTTCTTGCCGAGCAGGTAGAGGAACACCGGCACGCCGATCAGCGCGGTGAGCACGCCGACCGGCAGCTGGATCGGGGCAACGATCGTGCGTGCCAGTGTGTCTGCAAGCACCAGCAGGCTGCCGCCGGCGAGCACCGCGGCAGGCAGCAGCAGGCGCTGGTCGTTGCCCATGTTGCTGCCGATGGCGAGGCGCACCAGATGCGGCACGATCAGGCCGACGAAGCCGATCGAGCCGGCGGTGGTGACGGCGGCCGCCGTGGCCAGCGAAGCGACCACATAGACGACGCGTCGCAGCGCCGGGACGGCGACGCCGAGCGCCTGGGCCTGCTCGGCGCTGCGTGCCAACAGGTTGAGTTCGCGCGCGAACGGCAGGGCGACGGCCAGGGCGAGCACCAGCATCGCTAGCACCGGCGCGACCGAGATCGCCTGCGAGAGGTCGCCCATCAGCCAAAACAACATGCCATGGATCTTCTGCTCCGGTGCGACGGTGAGGATCAGCGCGACGACGGCGCCGCAGCCTGCAGCGACCACCACGCCGGTGAGCAGCAGCCGGGTCTGGGTCCAACTGCCGTCGCCGTGCGCGAGGCCGAACACCAGCAGCATCGCCGCGAGTGCACCGACGAAGGCGAAACCGGGCACCGCCAGCCCGGCCAGACCGACCAGCATCGCCGACAGCGCACCGACGCCGGCACCGCCCGAGATGCCCAGCACGTAGGGATCGGCGAGCGGGTTCCGCAACAGCACCTGCATCAGCGCGCCGGCCAGCGCCAGGAGTCCGCCACAGGCGAAGCCCGCCAGTGCGCGCGGCAGGCGCAGGTCAATGACGATGGCGCGCGTCGGTGTGTCCGCACCACCCAGCGCGGCGAACACCTCGCCCAACGGAACGGACAGGCTGCCCGCCGCGAGCGCCACCATGACGCTCGCCACGCTCAGCAGGGCGAGCAGGGCGAGTACGAGCAGGGCGCGGCGGCGGGTGGGCATGGCGCCAGTTTACTTCGGCGTATAGCGCAGGCCGACGAACAGGTTGGCGCCCGGCGTTGCAAAGTCGGCCGCCAGTTCGTAGCGTTTGTCGAACACGTTGTTGGCCCGCCCGAACAGCGACCACTCCGGCGTCAGCGCATAGGCGGCGTAGAGATTGACGAGGACATAGCCTCCCAACCGTTTGGTGTTGGCGTTGTCCTCGTAGCGGGCGCCGACGGCTTGCAGTTCGGTGCGCCACTCCCAGGCGCCACGCGTGCGGCCGAGCGACAGGTTCAGTTTCTCGTTCGCGCGACGTGCGAGCCGCTTGCCGGTCGATGCATCCTTGGCGTCGAGAAGGTCGAGGCTGGCGCCGACGTCATAGCCCGCCATCAGGCCCGTGTAGACGAATGTGATGCCTTCGATCCTCGCCTGGCCGACGTTGACCGGCGAAGTCAAACCGGACCAGGAGATCAGGTTCTTCACGTCGTTGCGGTACCAGGTAGCCGAAGCATGATGCAAGCCGACCTCGTGATGCAGCGCGATTTCGCGGTTGCGAGACGATTCGGGCAGCAGGTTCGGGTTGCCGACGTAGCCGAAGTTGAGCGGGTAGTAGAGGTCGTTGAAGGTGGGCGCACGGAAAGCCGTGCCATAGCTTGCGCTGGCGCGCCAGGCCGGACTGAACTGGTAGCCGTAGGCCAGGGTACCGGTATTGCGTGCGCCGAACTGCGAGTTGTCGTCGCGGCGCAGGTTGGCCTGCAGGCGGTGGCTGTCGATGTTTGCCGTCCAGCCGGCCAGTAAGGAGCGGATGTCGCGCTCCTTGAGGGTGTAGGCGGTCGAGCCGCCGATCCTCTGTTTGAGGTCCTCCCAGCCAAGCAGCAGCATTCCGACCGGCAGGCGCACGTCGTTCTGCCAGGAAATCTGGCCCTGGTCGGTGCGAGTGATGCTGCTGGTCGCGCCGTTGGTGTAGTTCGTCGAATCGTCGCTTGTCCGGCCGATGCGTAGCGTGCTGGACCAGCGATCGGTCAACTTGTTTTTCAGATGGGCCGCATAGCTTTGCACCGTGAGAGAGTTTTCATAATTTCTCGCAGCTGCACTGGCGGTGGTGCCATCGTCGTACTTGTTGGCGCCGTCGCTGTGGAACAACGAAAGGCCGATCTCATGCCCCTTCGCCGGGGAGTAGGCCAGATTGGCGGAAAGACTGTCGTTGCGAAAACCGTCGCGGTCGGGGTTGAATTTCTTACTTGCCGGGTTTCGGATGTTGCTGAAACCGTCGGTCTTGAAGCGGGCGCCATTGACGCTGTAGCGCCACCCACCGCCACCACCTGCCAGCCCTGCACTGAGACTGTAGGTGCCGTAGCTGCCAATGCCGGCTTCGGCATTGGCGCGCAACCCCTCCGCGCCGCGCTTGGTGAAGATCTGGATCACGCCGCCGATGGCGTCCGAGCCGTAGAGTGCGGAGGCCGGGCCGCGCAGGATTTCGATACGCTCGATCTGCGCGGTGGGAATGCGCGACCAGGAAAGGGTGCCGAGTGTGGCCGACCCGATGCGCAGGCCGTCGATCAGCACCAGCGCGTGGCCGCCCTCCGTGCCGCGGATGAAGATGTTCGTGGTGGAGCCAACCCCACCGTTCGCGGTGAACTCGATGCCCGGCTGGCGGGAAAGCAGTTGTTCCAATGTCGCCGAACCGGCCTGATCGAGCGCTTCGCGGTCCAGAACGCTGACATCGGAGAGCAATTCATTGCTGCGGGTCGCGATACGCGTCGCCGTGACGACGACGGTTGCCTCGTCCGCCTTGGTGGCGTCGGCGGCGAAAGCAGGCAGAAAAATGGAGGATAGAGCGACGGCGAGTGCCGTGCGCCGAAGGGCGATGCAACGGATGGTCATGGTTTCTCCCTGTGCGGCCAGCGTCCCCGCAGGCCGGTAACGGACACGAATGCACGAGGGAGTGGGAGCGACGGACATCCGACGCGCCGCACCCCGCAGCGCATTCAACTGGATCGTCCGTGGCCGGTCTCCGGGCTCGGAAGTCTTGAACCGCCGCCTTCCCGGGAATACTCCCAGTGGCATTGCTGACGGTTCCGCACTTCCCTACCGTTGCGGGGGCAGCACAGGCATCGTTGGTGGCAACTGACCTGTTTCCCGTTTCACCTGAGGATCGAAAAACCCTGCAGGCACCGCGGACGAAGCGGCGAAATTATAGCCAGCGCCGTCCTGCCGGCGCCGACTTTCTTTGTCGCATCAATGCGAAACCGCCTTCACAACCGACGCGAACTTCTTGACCTTAAATCATTTTTCCAACAAACTGCGCGCCCATGAACGAAGAATTCGGCGGTCTCGAAAGCAAGGTCGAACAGGTCATTGCCCTGTGCGATGCCTTGCGCGCCGAAAACCATCAACTGCGCGACCGCATCGGAACGCTCGAAGGCGAGAAGGATGCGCTTGCTGCGCGCATGACCGAGGCGCGCTCGCGCCTCGAGGGCATCATGGATCGGTTGCCACCTGAATGAGCACGACGCTCGATATCCAGATCCAGGGCCGCGAATACCGCGTTGCCTGCGCGCCGGAAGAGGTCGAATCGCTACAGGCTGCCGCAGAATTGCTCAATGCGCGCATGGGCGAGATCGCCAAGGCGACCAAGGCGACCGGCGAGCGTCTTGCGGTGATGACGGCGCTCAACATCGCGCACGAACTGAATGCGGCGCGCCAGACGTCCGCAAGCCCATCGGCCTCGCCGATCCCATCGGAAAATTCGATTGACGCAGAGGGCGCGCGGCGTAGAATCAAAGCCATCGAAGCGCGGCTGGATGAGGCGCTTGCCCGACAGAACGAACTCTTCTGAAGCGACAACCGAAGCAGTTCCGGACAAGACCGTCCAACCGCGCCGACCGAATTCCCTGCGCTGCGCGCCAAGGCCATACATTCCTTGAACCAATGCTAATTGGCATCGGTCGCCGCCCAAAGACGCCGCCGTTGTGAGCGCTCCTTAGCGAGTGCACCTGAAGCGGCAGGAACGCGACCACTCTGGACCCAGGTTCAGGATGCCGGTCTAGCGGCATGCGCGGGGAACCCATCTATACGGCCGCTGCTGAAGCGGCCGTGTGTTTTTGCGGAGGATGCGTGCGCTACTGGCTGATGAAAAGCGAGCCGTCCGTCGTCGGCATCGACGACGTGCTGGCGATGCCGAACCAGACCGTCGATTGGTGGGGGGTGCGCAACTACCAGGCGCGCAACTTCATGCGCGACCAGATGAAAGTCGGCGACGGCGTGTTCTTCTATCACTCTTCTTGCCCACAACCGGGCATCGCCGGGATCGCGGAAGTGGCGAAGCTCGCCTATCCCGACCGTACCCAGTTCGACCCGCAGAGCCCTTACTACGACCCGAAGGCCACACCCGAGAATCCGCGCTGGGTGAACGTCGATGTGCGCATCGTGACGAAGACGCGGCTCGTCGGTCTCGACGAGCTGCGCGCGCATCCCGAGTTGGCGAACATGCGTATTCTCCAGCGCGGCAACCGCCTCTCGATCACGCCGGTCGATCCGGCCGAGTGGGATTTCATCGTCAGGAATCTGATCAAGTGATCTGGTTCGCCGGCTACCTGTTGCTCGGCGCCGTCGCCGGCTTTTTCGCTGGCCTGCTCGGCGTTGGCGGCGGTGCGATCATGGTGCCGGTGCTCGCGCTGATGTTCGCGGCGCAGGGCATTCCGGATGCCCATCTCATGCATCTGGCGCTCGGCACCTCGATGGCTGCCATCGTGTTCACCTCGATTTCCAGCCTGCGCGCGCATCACGCGCACGGTGCGGTACTGTGGCCGATCGTCTGGGCTATCGCGCCGGGCATCCTGATCGGCACCTTCGCCGGCGCACAACTCGCCAGCGCGATCCCGACGCGCCCGCTGGCGATCTTCTTCACTGTGTTCATGAGTTATGTCGCCTTCCAGATGCTGGCGAACATCAAGCCCAAGCCCTCGCGCCAGTTGCCGGGAAGCCTCGGCATGTTCCTCGTCGGCAACGGCATCGGCGCGATCTCGGCGCTCGTTGCCATCGGCGGCGGCTCGCTATCCGTGCCCTTCATGACCTGGTGCAACGTGAAGATGCATCAGGCGATCGGCACCTCTGCCGCGATCGGCCTGCCTATCGCCCTGGCGGGCACGGCGGGTTATCTGGTTGGCGGCCTGGGCGCCGCCGACCTGCCTAGCAAGAGCATCGGCTTTATCTACCTGCCGGCGCTGGCGGCCTGCGTGGCGATGAGCATGCTCACCGCGCCGCTGGGTGCCAAGGCGGCGCACCGCCTGCCGGTGCCGACGCTCAAGAAAATCTTCGCCGGCGTCATTCTCCTGCTGCTGGCAAAAATGGTACACGGCCTGTTCTGACCGCGCTTGTGGCGCGCGAAATTCCCTTCACTTGTCTAAAGTTATATTAGACTTATGTCATTGTTTATAGGACATCTCGAGGGATATGTCGGAAAGAATGCTGCTCGATCGGGTCGAGCGGATCACCCGCTGCCGCAAGCGCGGGCAGGTGGAAACCGAGGCGATCGCCGCGATCCACGCACTGGCTGAGGCGCAGCGCACGCGCCTCTATAAGCTGTTCACGCCGCCGGAAGATGTGCTGGTCGGGCTTTCCGTCGAGTGCCGTGCAGGCGCGGAGGACGTCGCGAGCTTCGACGACGGCTTATCCTGGCCGGTGCAGACCGGCTCGATCGAGAACGAGCCGCATTTGCTGGCCTGCCTTGGCGGGGGGAAACCCTGCAGCGAGCGGCTGCCGGACGGCAGCGTGCGCTCCCTCCTGCTGCTGCGTAATGAGCGCGACGAACCCTATGGTTTCCTGGAAATTCTCAGGGCGACGCCGTTGAGCGCAAGCGAGATCGCTGTCGTGAAGGGCTTCGCCGCACTTCTGCGCAACTGCCTTGCGACGCTCGAGTACAGTGAGACCGATACCCTGACGCGACTGCTCAACCGCAAGTCCTTCGACGAGTCTCTGGGCGGCATTCTCTCCCATATCCCGAGCCAGGACGATGCAGCACTGGCGAGCCTGCGTCTGCCGCATCGCCGCCAGCGGAATCTCGAGCCTGGCGAACACTGGCTCGGCGTGATGGACATCGACCACTTCAAGTCGATCAACGACCGCTTCGGTCACCTGATCGGCGACGAGGTGCTGATCCTGCTGGCCAACCTGATGCGCGCCAGCTTCCGCATGCAGGACAAGCTGTTCCGCTTTGGCGGCGAGGAGTTCGTCGCCCTGCTGCGGCCGACCGAGCTCGAAAATGCCATGGCCGTCTTCGAGCGCTTCCGCAAGCGCGTCGGCGCCTATAGCTTCCCGCAAGTCGGCAAGGTCACCATCAGCATTGGCTTCGCGCGCATCCGCAGCGGCGATACGGCCTCGGTGATTCTCGGCGCGGCCGACGAAGCGCTTTACTGGGCGAAGGAGCACGGGCGCAACCAGTGCCACGCCTACGAAACCCTCGTCGCCGAGGGCAAGCTCCAGGCGGTACCCGAGCCGCTCTCCGACTTCGAGCTGTTCTAGTCCTGCTCGGCCCAGCGCAGCAGCGGCGTCCACTGCTCCCAGTCCTGCGCGGCGCGTGAGGGAGGGAGATCGAAGATGGTCATACCGTGGGCGGCGGCCTGCACATAGTTCTGCGTGTCGCGCAGATGGGCGATTACCGGCAGTCCGGTGCCCTGCAGGAAGCGCTCCAACTCTCCGGCCGCGCGCGTGCGCGCATCGACGCGCATGCCGACCACCGCGATCTCGATATGGTGCTTGCGCACGGCTTTTTCGGCGAGCAGTTCGTCGAGGAAATGCCGCGTCGCCAGGATATCGAACAGCGATGGCGAGAGCGGCACGATCACGCGGTCGACCAGCTTCAGCACATGGGCGAGCTTCTTGCCGTGCAGCCCTGCCGGCGTGTCGAGGACGACATGAGTGGTGCCGGACGGTGGACGCGCTGGCGCATCGGGCTGGATCTCCCACGAGGCGATGTGCGGCAGCGCCGGCGAGCGCAGCCTGAGCCAATCGCGCGACGACTGTTGGCGGTCGATATCGCCGAGCATCACGCGGCAGCCCTGCTGCGCCAGCTGTCCGGCGAGGTTGGTTGCCAGCGTGCTTTTGCCGACCCCTCCCTTGGGGTTTGCGATCATGAATGCGCGCATGGTCGTCAGGGCAGCAGCACGGTCGAACCGGTGGTCTTGCGCGATTCGAGGTCGATCTGCGCCTGCGCGGCATCCTTCAGCGCGTAGGTCTGATTCACCTCGATCTTCACCTTGCCGGACGTCACCATGTCGAACAACTCCTGCGCGCTGGCCAGCAGGTCCGCCCGTTTGGCGATGTAGGTGAACAAGGTGGGCCGGGTCAGGAACAGCGAGCCACGCTTGGACAGCTCCTGCGTATCCACGGGCGGTACCGGTCCGGCCGACTGGCCAAAGGTCACCATCATGCCCAGCGGCCGCAGGCAGTCGAGCGACTTGGCGAAGGTGTCGGCGCCCACCGAGTCGTACACCACCGGTACGCCTTCACCATTGGTGATCTCCTTGACGCGCGCGACGAAGTCCTCGCGCGTATAGACGATCGGGTGGTCGCAGCCGTGTGCCTTCGCGAGCGCCGCCTTCTCGTCTGAACTGACTGTGCCGATCACTGTCGCACCGAGCGCTTTCGCCCACTGGCAGACGATCAGGCCGACGCCCCCGGCGGCTGCCTGGATCAGGATCGTGTCACCTGCTTGCACCCGATACGTTCGGCGCAGCAGGTACTGCGCGGTCATGCCCTGCAGCATCATCGCCGCTGCGGTTTTGAAGTCGATCGCGTCGGGCAACTTCACCAGCCGGTCGGCCGGAATGTTGCGCGCCTCGGCATAGGCGCCCGGCGGCCCGCCCGCGTAGGCGACGCGATCGCCTACTTTCACCTCGGTCACCGCGCTGCCCACCGCTTCGACGACGCCGGCACCCTCGAGACCGAGGCCGCTCGGCAACTGCAGCGGATAGCGGCCGCTGCGGAAATAGATGTCGATGAAGTTGAGGCCGACCGCCTCGTGCCGCACGCGCGCTTCGTTCGGCGCCGGTGCGGCCAGGTCGACTTCCTCCCAGCGCAGCACTTCAGGGCCGCCGGTGGCATGGATGCGGATCGCGTGGGTCGCTTGGCTCATGGGGTTTCTCCGTGTTCTCGTTCGGCTCGCCCGCGGTCGGGGCAGGGGCGGACAAACTACCCTGACGACGCCGAAAATTCAAGCGTAGATAGCGTTCGCGCCGTCCCGCCGGCGCCGACTTTTCAGGTCTCGCCCACCGGCAGGGCGGTCTTGTCCACCACCTTGCGCAGCACGAAGCTCGAATGCACGCCCGTTACGCCGGCGATGCGCGTGATGCGCTTGAGCAGCAGTTCCTGATAGGCGTCCATGTCGCGCACCACCACCTTGAGCTGATAGTCGGCATCCTGGCCGGTGATCAGCAGGCACTCCATGATCTCGGGAATCTCGCGCACTTCGGCCTCGAATCGGTCGAAGCGCTCGGGTGTGTGGCGGTCCATCGAGATGTGAATCAGCGCAGTGAGCGTGAGACCGAGCGCCCGGGCGTCGACGAGCGCGCGGTAGCCTGCGAGGATGCCCGCTTCCTCGAGCGCACGCACGCGGCGCAGGCAGGGGGAGGGCGACAGGCCGATGCGGTCGGCGAGGTCCTGATTGCTGATGCGGCCGTCCTCCTGCAGCAAGGCGAGAATCTTTCGGTCGTAGCGGTCGAGTTCCATTTTGCGTTGTCGTGAGATATGGATTGCTCAAAAATATGCAATTCAGCAATTATCTGCCAATAAGGTAGTCTGGCTGCGAATAAAACGCAAGCACATGGCGCGCTCTCTTACGTAGCATGGCGCCATCAAATACCGTTTCAGGAGCACCGCCATGTTGCACGCCCCCGCCGCCAAATACGCCGCGTTCCCGCCGGTCCGCCTCGCCGACCGCCAGTGGCCGAACCGCACCCTCGACCGAGCCCCGGTCTGGATGTCCTCCGACCTGCGCGACGGCAACCAGGCGCTGTTCGAGCCGATGAACGTCGAGAAGAAGCTGCGCATGTTCAAGACGCTTTGCGACGTGGGCTTCAAGGAGATCGAGGTCGCCTTCCCGTCCGCCTCACAGACAGACTTCGACTTCGTGCGCCGGCTCATCGAGGACGGCCTGATCCCCGAGGACGTCACCATTGAGGTGCTCACCCAGGCGCGCGAGCACCTGATCCGCCGCACCTTCGAGGCCGTCAAGGGCGCGCGACGGGTGATCGTTCATGTCTATAACGCGACCTCCAAGCCTTTCCGCGAAACCGTGTTCGGCCTCGAGCGCACGGAGGTGATCGGCATGGCCGTGAATGCCGTCAAGCTCATCAAGGAGCTCACCGCCCAGCAGCCCGAGACAGAGTTTGCGCTCGAATACAGCCCGGAGACTTTCTCCGCCACCGAACTCGACTTCGCCAAGGAGATCTGCGACGCCGTCACCGCCGCCTGGGGTGCCACACCGCAGGACAAGGTGATCCTCAACCTGCCTGCCACCGTCGAGGTCGCCACGCCCAACGTCTATGCCGACCAGATCGAGTGGATGCACCGCAATCTCGCGCGCCGCGACAGCGTGATCCTCAGCCTGCATCCGCACAACGACCGCGGCACCGCGGTGGCGGCCGCCGAGCTCGGCCTGATGGCTGGCGCCGACCGTGTCGAAGGCTGTCTGTTCGGCAACGGCGAGCGTACCGGCAACGTCGACATCGTCACCCTCGCGCTCAACCTCTACACGCAGGGCGTCAACCCCGGCCTCGACTTCTCGGACATCAACGCTGTCGCGCGCACCTTCGAGGACTGCACGCAGTTGCCGGTGCATCCGCGCCATCCCTACGTCGGGGATCTCGTGTTCACCGCCTTCTCTGGTTCGCACCAGGATGCGATCAAGAAGGGCTTTGCCGTGCAGGGCCGCGAGGAACACTGGGCCGTGCCCTACCTGCCGGTCGACCCCGCCGACCTCGGCCGCAGCTACGCCTCGGTCATACGGGTCAACAGCCAGTCCGGCAAGGGTGGCGTCGCCTGGCTGCTCGAAACCGGCTACGGCATTGTCATGCCGCGCCGCCTGCAGATCGAATTCTCGAGCGTCGTGCAGCGCGAAGCCGACCGCCATGGCGGCGAACTCGCCGCCGACGAACTCTGGCGGTTGTTCTCGCAGACCTACCTCGAGACCGCCAAGCCGTTGCGCTACATCGAGCACCACCTGTTCGAGCATAACGACCAGCAAGGCATCCGTCTCTCGGTCGAGATGGACGGCAGGACGCACCTGCTCGCCGGCGAAGGCAACGGCCCGATCGATGCTGCCGTGCATGCGCTGCGCGGCCTCGGCATCCATCTCCAGGTGCGCAGCTACGAAGAACGCTCGCGCGGCGGCAGCAGTCACCACCAGGACGGCGGCGACGCGCAGGCCTGCGCTTTCCTCGAGGTGGCCAATGCCAATGCCGGCGGCGGCGAAAGTTTCGGCGTCGGCATCGACGGCAATATCGTCACCGCCTCGATCATAGCGCTGGTCAGCGGCGCGAACCGCCTCGCACTGGCGGCCGGCACGGCGGCGCTGGCGGCGTGACCGTCTGCCTGAGCGCGCCTTAGTCCCGTGACTTGAGGCGGGTGCGCTGCAGGGCGACGAGTTCGATCAGCCCCCACAGCACGACGCTCCCGAAGGAGAGGGCTGGGCGTCTCAGGATTTGGCGAATTGCGGCGGCCATTGTCTGCGTTTTATCCGTGTCGACTTCAAAGGTCGTCCAGTCGCCATAACGCCAACTGGTCGTCGAAAAGACTTTCCAGCAGGCGGTCGAAGAAGCCATCGACCAGCCGATGCGGGGCAAGGGATTTCCAGAATGCGGGATCGATAACTCTCACTGACGTCCTCCTGGCGATTCGACCAAGAATGCGGTGCTACCTTAGCAAGGCCAGATTACGACTCTGTTTCAGCTGAGCGAATCGAACCCGTCGCGATTCTGCCCATCGACCGTGTCCTGGTCTCGGCAAACGGTTATGCTGGCGGACTTCGTCAATCGCCCTCTCTGCCGTGTCTGCGTCCAAGCCTGCGGAACTGATCGAACTGGAGTCGCTCATCGATGCGGGCGGCGGTGCGCTCGAGTCTCGGGTCGTTTGCGAAGTCTCGGCGGGGCGGCATCGTTTCCCCGTCTATGCGGTTTCCGTGGGCAATCCCGACAGCGCCGTGCCGGCGGTTGGCTTCTTCGGCGGTTTCCACGGGCTCGAGCGCATCGGCTCGGAAGTCGTCCTCGCCTTCCTGCGCAGCTTGATCGCACGCCTGCGCTGGGATGCGCTGCTGCGCGAATCGCTGGAGCATATCCGCCTGGTGTTCATGCCCGTCGTCAATCCGGGCGGCATATGGCAGTGCACCCGCGCCAACCCCAACGGCATCGATCTGATGCGCAATGCGCCGCTCGATTCGAAAGAGGGAGTGCCGTTCCTCGTCGGCGGCCAGCGCATCAGCGCGAAGCTGCCGTGGTATCGCGGTGCGGCGGGTGCCGCGATGGAGCCGGAGAGCCAGGCGGTCTGCCAGGTGGTCGAGGAGGAATTGCTGCCGCGCGAATTCAGCCTCGTCCTCGATTGCCATTCCGGCTTCGGGATCAGCGACCGCATCTGGTTTCCCTACGCGCACACCGCCCTGCCGATCGCCCACCTCGCGGAAATGCATGCCCTGGTTGAAGTTTTCGAAAGCACTTATGCCCACCATCCCTACCTGTTCGAGCCGCAGAGCCGACAGTATCGAGCGCACGGCGACATCTGGGACTTCCTCTACCAGCGGGCCGCCGCGCAGGCAGGAAAAGTGTTTCTGCCCATGACGCTGGAGATGGGATCCTGGCTGTGGGTGAAGAAGAATCCGCGGCAACTCTTCTCCAAGCACGGCATCTTCAATCCGCTGATCGAGCACCGCCAGCAGCGCGTCATGCGGCGCCACATGTCGTTGCTGGATTTCCTGATCCGGGCAACGATCGGCTACCGGCACTGGCTGCCGGCAGGCGGCGAGCGCACGCGCCATCGCGAGGCGGCCTTGGCACGCTGGTATGCGGGGGGACGGCCGTGAAGACCTGGGTGTTGTTGCGCGGATTGATGCGGGACAGCCGTCACTGGGACGACTTCCCGATGCGGCTCACTGCCGCCATGCCGGGAACCGAGGCCGTGACGCTGGACTTGCCGGGAAACGGGAGCTTGCACCGGATGGCGAGCCCGGTCAGCGTCGAAGCCATGGCGGCGTGGTGCCGGGAAGAACTGCAATCGCGCGGCTTGGCGCCGCCGTATGGCATTCTCGCCATGTCCTTGGGAGCCATGGTCGCGGCCTCCTGGGCGATGGATCATCCGAGCGAAGTGCAAGCCTGCGTGCTGATCAATACCAGCCTGCGTCCGAGCCCCATGCATTGGCGCCTGCGGCCACGCAATTACGGCACGTTGCTCAAGCTCGCGCTGTTCGGCGGCACTGACGAGGAATGGGAAGCCGGCATCTATCGCCTCACCAGCAACCGACCCGCCGAGGCCGCCCGTATCGTGCCGCGCTGGAGCGCGTGGCGGCGCGAACATCCGGTTTCACGGATCAATGCCTTGCGTCAGCTCGTTGCCGCCTCGCGTTACATGCCTCCCAAGGACAAGCCCGAGCCGCCGGTGCTGCTCCTCGCCAGTACGAACGATGCCTTGGTCGATGTGCGCTGCTCGCGAGACCTGGCGGCCCGCTGGCAGGCCGAACTCCATGAGCATCCAACCGCTGGGCACGACATCCCGCTCGACGATGGCGATTGGGTTGTGGCTCAAGTATCGATGTGGACGGCGTGTCGGGAAAAAAGTCGGCGCCGGTGACACGGCGTCGATCCGCTATCATGACAAGGCGATAAGCTCGCCCCCGACCCAAGGAGAAAAAACCATGCCGCGTTTCCAGTCGTTGTTATCCGCCCTCCTCCTCGCCGGTGCCCTGAGCGGCGCCGCCCATGCCGGCGGCTTCAGGCTCGCCAGCGACGACATCAAACCCAACGCCGCCATTGCCGATGAGCAGGTCTTCAACGGCTTCGGCTGCAGCGGCGGCAACATCTCGCCCGCGCTCAAGTGGTCGGGCGCACCCGCCGGCACCAAGAGCTTTGCCCTGCTGGTGCATGATCCCGACGCTCCCACCGGCGGTGCCGGCTGGTGGCACTGGCTGGTGGTGAACATTCCCGCAGACGCGACGGGTCTGCCCAAGGGCGCCGGCAAGGCCGACGGCGCGGGTTTGCCCGCCGGCGCACAGCAGATCCGCACCGACTTCGGCGGCCCCGGCTGGGGCGGCCCCTGCCCGCCGGTCGGCGACAAGCCGCACCGCTATAACTTCACGCTGCACGCCCTCAAGGTCGACAAGCTCGATCTGCCCGCCGATGCCGGCGCCTCGCTTGCCGGCTTCATGGTCAACGCCAACTCCATCGGCAAGGCCACCCTTACCGGCAAGTACGGCCGCAAGAAGTGATCAAAGCGGCGCTGGCGCCGTCCCGCCAGCGCCGACTTTTTCTTCAAGCAGGGATGGGCTGCAAACGACCCCAAACGACTGACGACATTGGCAAGGGCCTTACCTGCTTTCTGATGGAAAAGCAGACCTTGCAATATCAACCATTGCTAACTATTTCGTCACGACGTTTACGCAGTCCTTCAGGCATGGTCATGGTTGTCCTATCCCAGCCCTCAAGATCGAGTATTTCGTCTAGGCAGTCTTCCATGATTTGCAAACTTTTCGGCGGCTGCACGTCCAATGCCGGACGACACTCCGGAGATGATCACGACTGAAGAGTGCGACATGATTGTTCCTTATTGTGTTGGGTGGATGAGCGGCCTGAGGTGGGAAGACGAGTCACGGCGTTTGCTCCTTGTCACGCGGGGCGCCTCACCTTGAACCAGGCGGCGTAGAGCGCGGGAACGAATCCCAGAGTTAGTACGGTGGCAACGATCAGCCCGCCCATGATCGAAATCGCCATGGGTCCCCAGAAGACGCTGTGGGTGAGGGGAATCATGGCAAGGATGGCGGCGGCGGCAGTTAGAACGACGGGTCGAGTACGACGCACGGTGGCGTCTACAATCGCCTGTCGAGGCTGAATGCCGGCTTCAATGTCCCGCTCGATCTGATCGACGAGGATCACCGAGTTGCGCATGATCATGCCGCCCAGCGCAATTACGCCGAGCAGCGCCACGAAGCCGAACGGCGAATTGAAGACAAGCAGCGCCGGCACAACACCGATCAATCCCAGCGGCGCGGTCATGAAAACCATGAACATCCGGGAGAAGCTCTGCAACTGCATCATCAGGAAGGCCAACATGACTAGGAACATCGCGGGAAAGATTGCCAGCAAGGCGATGTTCGCCTTGTCGCTCTCCTCGATGGCACCACCTTTCTCGATGCGGTATCCGGACGGCAGACCGTCCACCACGGGTTTCAAGGATGGCCAAATCTGATCGGTAGCGTAGGGCCCCTGCACGCCGTCGGCCAAGTCACTGCGCACGGTGATCGCCATGTTGCGATTCCAGCGCCACAACACCGGCTCCTCGAAAGTCGGCTCCACGGTAGCGATCTGCGACAGCGGCACCACCGCACCGGTGCGCGAGAAGAGATTGATGTCACCGAGCCCGCTTAACTTTTTGCGCTCGTTGCCATCGGCGCGCACCACGACGTCGATCAATTCCTCCCCGTGCCGAATCTGGGTCACTGGCGCGCCGGACAGTACGGTTTGCAGCACGCCGGAGACATCGGCGGACGAAAGGCCGAGCAGGCGGGCCTTGTCCTGGTCGACGCGGACTCGTAGCGTGCGGACGCGCTCATTCCAGTTGAGCTGGGTATCCCGCACAAGTGGACTTTGCCTCACGATGTCCCGAACGCGATAGGCGATCCCTCTGACCGTATCGGCGTCCGGACCGATGACGCGGAATTGGACAGGAAAGCCCACGGGCGGGCCAAATTCCAGCCGCAGCACCCGGCCGCGGACCAGCGGTTGCGCCTCATCCTTCGCGAAGTAATCGAGCAAGCGAGTGCGCAAGGCCTCGCGCGCGTCAGTGCCGGAAGTCATGATGACGAACTGCGCGTAGCCTGGGTTTGGCAGTTCGGGCTCCAAGGACAGGTAAAAGCGGGGAGCGCCTGCCCCCGTGTAGGCCGTGAAATGCCTGGCGTCGGGGTCGTTCGCCAGAACCTTCTCGAATATCTTGACCTGTTCCTGCATCGCCTGGAAGGAAGCCCCTTCCTTCATGCGCAGTTCAACCATCAACTCGGGGCGAGAGGCCGTCGGAAAGAACTGCTGCTGGACCAACGTCATTCCGCCCCCGGCAATGAGGAATAGTACTCCGGTGACCGCCAGCACTTTCCAGCGGTGTTCGACGCACAGGTCGACCCAGCGGCGCAGCCGGCGATATGACGGCCTATCGTAGGGATCCGCATGTGCGCCGGATGTCATGTTTGTCGGCAGCAGAAGCACGCCGAGATACGGCGTGAACACGACTGCGACGAACCAGGATGCAACCAGCGCTACGCCGACGACCCAGAAGATTCCTCCGGCGTACTCGCCTGCAATCGATTTGGCGAACCCGACGGGCATGAACCCCGCCACGGTCACCATGGTACCGGTCAGCATCGGAAAGGCCGTCGACGTGTAGGCGAAAGTTGCTGCTTTGACGCGGTCCCACCCTTGTTCCATCTTAACCACCATCATTTCCACGGCGATGATTGCGTCGTCGACGAGCAACCCGAGCGCGATGATGAGCGAGCCGAGCGAGATGCGATCCAGGTTCCAACCAGCCAGGTACATCACGACCAGCACGAGACCCAGCACCAGCGGTACCGACGCCGCCACGACGATGCCTGCTCGCCGGCCCAGTGACAGGAAAGATACAGCCAGCACGATCGCCAGGGCCTCGAGAAACGATTTCTCGAATTCCCAGATCGACTCCTCGACCACCCTCGGCTGGTCGGCATACTTTTCAACGGCGATGCCTGCTGGCAAGGATTCCTGGATCGCCGCCATCCGCTCGTCCACCGCCTTGCCGACTTTCAGGATGTTCGCATTGGCACTCATCGTTGTCGCGATCACCAGCGCCGGATGGCCGTTGTGCCGGATCGCATAGCTTGGCGGGTCCTCGTAGCCGGCGCGTATCGTGGCAATGTCGGACAGCCGCACCAGCCGGCCGCCAGCCTCGATGCTTACCTTCGCGACATCAGCCGCGCCGCGGAGTGCACCGTCGACGCGCGCAAATACGCGGTCGGAGCCGGTGTCCATCGAGCCTGAGGGACTCATCAGATTCTGCCGCGTGATGGCGTCCATGACGTCCTGTGGCGTCATGCCCAGCGCCGCGAGCCGCTTGGTAGACACCTCGACGAAAACCTTCTCCGGCTGCTTTCCGAGGATGTCGACCTTGTTAAGCGTCGGCACGGCCTGCAGTTCGACCTTGATCTTCTCCGCGTATTCGAGGAGTTCGGCCATCGAGAGTCCGTCCCCGCGCAGCGCGTAGAGGGACATATAGACGTCGTTGTACTCGTCGTTGTAATAGGGGCCGCGCACGCCGTCTGGAAGTTCCTGCCGAACATCGCCGATCTTCTTGCGCGCCTGATACCAGGCGTCGCTCAGTTCCTGGCGCGACATGCGGCCCTTCATGCGCAGGGAAATGGCGCCGTAGCCCTGGCGCGAGAAGGTCTTCACGAAATCGAAGCCATCGAGTTCGCGCAGGCGGCGTTCCATTCGGTTCATGACCTGATCCTGGACCTCCTGCGCCGTAGCCCCAGGCCAGACGACGACCGCCGTCATCATCGGCGTGTTGAAGGTGGGATCTTCCGACCGGCCCAGCTTCGTGTAGGAGAAGATGCCGGTGACGAAGATCGCCAGGATCATGAAGAGCACCATGGACCGGTGCGTTACGGCCCATGCCGAGAGGTTGAATCCCTTCACGAGCGACCCTCCGGCGCGCTCGCGTTGGCCGACTGGGCCGAGGGCACGGTCAGATTCGTTCCGCTGGCGCTACGCTCGACAGGCAGCACATCGAGCCCCGCATCGAGTTTCTGTATGCCGGCAGAGACGACTCTTGCGCCGTCCGGCAGTCCGCGCACCAGCACAGCCTCGTCGGTATAGCGGATCACCTCCACCGGCCTCGCCGTCAAACGCCTTCCGGAATCGTCGACCTGCCACACCGTCGGCTTATCGTTCGTCTTGAGCAGAGCCGTCGCCGGCAGCAGGGTCGCAGGTTCGCCACCTTCGGCTGCCAAATGCAGGCTGGCCGTCATGCCGAGACGCAGCGCCTGACGGACAGTCGGAGAGTTGTCCGTCACGCTGAAGCGCGCCCGGAACGTGCGCGTTTGCGCTGCCGCGGCCGGGGCGAGTTCCCTAAGTTTGAGCGGAACAATGAGGTCAGGCATATCCCAGAGTCTTGCCGACGCCGCTAGCTTGCGCGCATTCCGTGACAGCTCTTCGGGAAGATCGGCCACCACTTCAAGCTCGGACGGCTTTGCAATCGCGATGACGGGCTGCCCCTCGGCTACGACCTGGCCGACCTCGAAACGTACTGCCGTCACGACCCCTTCGAATTCGGCGACGAGCGTCGCGTACTTCATGCGGTTGCGGGCCAGTTCCAGTTGGCGGTGCGCCTGTGCCTGGCGCGCCGCCGCCGCATCGGCTCTGGCCTTCTGCCGTTCGTGGTCGGCCACGGCGACTGAATGATCGGAGAGCAGGCGCTGGAAGCGCGCCTCGTCCGACGCGGCCTGCTCGGCGTCCGCACGAGCCGCCTGAAGTTGGTCCTCGGCCGCGCGTACGGCTAGCTCATAGTCGGCTGGATCGAGACGGGCGAGCGGCTGCCCGGCCTCCACTGTCTGTCCGACCTCCACAAGGCGGGCGATTACCTTTCCTGCGGTGCGAAATCCCAGATCGGCTTCGTATCTGGGCCGCACCACACCCGTGAATGTCCGGTCGTTCTCGCCGGGAAAATTGCGCACGGTCGTTACCAAGACGGGGTGAGGCTTTGCCTGCGGCTGCACCGTCTCGCCGCAGCCGGCAAGCCCGGCGGCGATGGCAAGGACAAATGCGGCCCCGGCTGTCTTTCGCCGTGAAAGGACGTTCTGCTTCATTGTTCCGATCATTGCTTCGCTCTCTGTGACCGCTTTCAGGGTTCTTAGGGGCGGCAGCGAGGCTTCCAGGTTCGATGTCTCACCTGCCGCCCGCGCCACATCGAAATCGCTCGCCATGCCCTCGCGGCTGCGGCTGCGCGTCAACCGTTCGGTGTCGCGCTGGGTCTGTAGCAGGGATTCGAGGATTTCGAGGCGCTGCCTGGCGCCCTGCCAGACAAAATACTGACGCGCCACCTCGCTTGCTGCAATCAACTGCGCCCCGGATACGCCATGCAACGCTGCGACGGCGTCTCTTTCGGCTGCGCCGGCAGCTGCACGTGCTCCGCCGAATAGATCGATTTCCCACGCGACGTCGAGGCCCACGCGCTTCGCCTCGATATCGGGCATCAATTGCTTCACTTGTGCCGGAAGCCCCGTGCTGCTGTCGGACCGAGCTGCCACGAGACCAACGTTCGGGAACAGGCGAGCGTCAGCCGCGGTTGTTCCGGCCCGGGCCTGCCTTGCTCTTTCCACCGCAATTCGGACATCGTGATTTGCGGACGCGGCACGTTCCACGAGGCGCACCAACCGCTCGTCGTGGAATTCTTGCCACCAGCCGACGTCGCTCGTTGACGTGGCGGCGGAATGGTTACCGCCATACCGATACGCGGGGCTGGGCGATACATCCGGACGCGGAATGTCGGACCCCGTAGCGCAGCCGCCCACCACGAGCGCGACGGCGATCATCAGCCCATGGGTACGCTGCCGTACCGCGCGACCTGCTAGGTTTGCCATGTTCGCCTCAATTGCTATACTGATCAGTAAAGTAATTAAATTCTACAATCATTTACTGAACGGTCAAGTAAAGTATGAAAGCCAGTGATTCCCGGCGTGGTCGGCCGCGCGACCCCGAGCGTGTTAAGCGCGTGGTCGACGCGGCGACCAGGCAGTTCCGGGAGAACGGCTTCGAGCGGACGAGTGTGGATGCGATCGCAAAACTGTCCGGCGTTTCGAAGGTAACGATCTACTCCTACTTCCCGACCAAGGAGGCATTGTTCGAGGCTGCCGTCGGCAGTTGCACGGACGAGGTATTCGCTTCCCTGCCACCCGGCACATTGGATCCCAGCGATCCAGAGGTTGGGCTCACATTGATAGGGAAGGCGTTCTTAAAGCTGACTCGCTCCGATGACATTGTCAGATCCTTCCGGCTGATGTTCGCCGCCGCTGACGATCACAAGGCCGCTTGCGAAGCGTTCTACCGCCAAGGTCCGGAGAAACTCGTCGGCCAAGTAGAGAATTACCTGCGTGCGGCTGCCGGTGCCGGCAGTCTTTCCATCGGCAACCCCGGCGAAGCAGCCGACCAGTTCTTGTCGCTGTTTCTGGGGAACGCGCACATCCGCGTGATGCTGGGTCTTGGCAAGCCCAAGACAAGCGAAGACAACCGGTTGGTCCGAGCTAACGTCGAACTATTTCTCCGCGCCTACGCAAAATAGCCGGCAGTTGCCCGTCTTAACTGGAACCGATAACTAACACGGACCGAAGCCGGCTTTTCAGCCGAAGCGGACGCCGCGGTGTGTTGAGTGTCGGTTACTGGAACGGCTGCTTGTGGCCGCTAGGAGCCATAAGAAAAGTCGGCGCCGGCGACACGGCGCCGTTCTTCTAGTCGACCAGCGTGCTCATCAGGTCGATCATGAACTCGACGTCTTCGCGCTCGACGCGTTCCCAGCCGGGAATGCCGATGTCGGCGAGGATGCGCTGGCCGGATGGCGTGTTGCCCATGCCTTCGAGCAAAGCGGTGATTTCCGCGCCGCGGTCCGCCATGTGCGGCGCCACCAGGAACATGTGATGCACCACGTGGATCTGGCTCCTGACTAGTACGCGCAGCTGCTTGCGGATGACCTCGGAGAGGTCGCCGAACATCTCGGCGAGGAAGAAACCGGCATCCGCCTGGCCTTTGATCAGGTCCTTGGCCACGATCACGTAGTTGTCCCTGGACTGGAGCACGACGTTGTCGCGCTTGAGGTCGGCCGGCTCGATCATGATCATGCACATCATGTGCACGTCCGGGTCGTCGGTGGTGGAAATGCGGGCGCCCGGCTTGAGGTTTTCGACTGCCTGCACGGGACTGTCGGCGCGCACGGCGATGAGCGCCTCGTCGGCCTTGTTGCGCGGGCGGGCGACGGCGACGAAGCCTTTCTCGCGCACCAGCATGCTGGCGTCGTAGGGGTTGGCGTAGATGAGGTCGATGCTGCCAGCCTCGATGGCCTGGCGCTGCGACTCGAAATTCTCGTAAGGCTCGAAGCGGATGGCTATGCCCAGCGACTTCTGCAGCCAGGTATTGAAGATGAACCAGCCGGACATGTGCTTCATGTTGAAGTCCGGGCTGACGGTGAACAGTTTCGGCACGTTCTGTGTCCCTCCTGCGGCGCTCAGGTCAATGTCTTGTACAGGGCTTCGGCTTCCATTACCTTGGTGCGTGAAGGCTTGCGCCGCACGGAGGTGTAGCCGATGATCTTGCCGTCGCGGATGTTGGCGACGACTGTCGCGTAAACCCAGTAGTAGCGGCCGTCCTTGCGCAGGTTCTTGACGTAGCCGTGCCATTTGGTGCCATTGGTGCCATTAGTACCGGTGGCGATGGTGTCCCACAGCCCCTTGAAGGCCACCGCTGGCATGACCGGGTGGCGCAGGATGTAGTGATTCTCGCCGATCAGTTCGTTCGCCGAGTAGCCGGACATTTCGATGAATGCCTGGTTGGCGTGGGTGATGATGCCTGCGGGATCGGTGCGGGAAACGATCAGCTTCCCTTCCGGAAAGGGAACCTCCTCATCTACGACGTAGATGCGGCGTTTGAAGCCGTCGAAGTAGGTGAGCGTATGTTCCTGTCCCGGCCGCCCCTGCAAATCTTCCAGGGTCATGTCGCGCATTGCTGCTTCCCTGCGTTAGAGCAGCTTGGCGATGTTTTCGGCGGCACGCTTGGCGTCCAGAAAGATCAGGCCAAGCTTGGCGCTCGACTTGGTGATCACGGAGAGCACGGCCTGGTCGCCAGCGTAGGTCATCAGGATGTAGCCCTTGCTGCCCTTGACCATGACTTGTTCGAGTTCGCCGCGACCGAGTTCCTGGGCACTGCGGTCACCCAAGGTCAGCATGGCGGCGTTCATGGCACCGACGCGGTCTTCATCCATCTGCGCGGGCAGCAGGCTGGAAATGATGAGACCGTCGGTGGAGATCACCGCCGAGGCTTCGATGTCGCCCGAACTTCCGTTCAGGTCGCTCAGGATGGAAGCAATCATTTCTTCGCGCATCTTTTGGCTCCTAATGGAAAGTGAATTCTTGAGGCCGCACGCCGTCAGCCACCGTAGCGCCAGCAGAGCGACCAGACGATCTGCAGGAAGGCCGGCTGATCGAATTTCGGCATGCCTTCGACCAGCAGCATGAATTTCTGCTGGCCGACATAGAGGGGCCAGGCGCCGAGCTGGCTGTTGCCTGCGCTGTCGAGCAGGCCCATGGCGGGCGAGGTCAGTCGCAGATTGCCGCGGATCAGGCTGCCGTACTTCTGCTGCAGGTTTGCGACTTCGGCGCCGAACAGGGCCAGTTCTTCGGCGATCTCATGGTGGAAGCCGGCCTGAGCCAGGGGAAAGCCCTGCGTGTCGGCCAGCAGGGCACGCCCCTCGTCGGAAAGCTGCGCCAGCACCGCCGGCATGTCGGCTTCCATGTTGCGTACCTGTAGCGTGCTTGGCTCCGCTGCGCCGGACAGCCAATTGACGCGCTCCATGCGGTAGAGCAGGGGCAGGCAGTCCGGATCGCCGGACCAGCCGGCGATTTCCTCGAGCGAGGCGGTGCGGGTGGCGTCGTGCGACATCAGTCCCTGCAGCACCGCGCGCGCCGGCTCGGCTTCCGGGCTGGCCGTCGCGTAATAGGCGCCCTTGGGTGTCGGCGACAGGAAGATGTTGTCGGTCAGCGCGTAGTCATTCATGTTCCGTTTCCAGTCGAGGGTCGATCAGACAAAGCAGCGTTTGCACCATGATTTCCATGTCTTCGCGGCGGCGCGGGTCGACCTCCATTACAGGGGGAGGCGACTCGAAGAGATCGGCAAAACTTTCACGCAGGACGTCATGGTACTCATGCAGGCTGGGATTGGGGTGGGTATCGCTGCGATTGATGCCGATCACCACCGCGGTTTTCTCGATGAGATGCGCGAAGGAGCGAGTGAAGAACTTCAAATCCTCGAGAGGAGAGGTACGGCTGTTGTCCAGCAGCAGCAGCATGCCGATGGCCCCCTTCTGCAGGATTTCCCACATGAAGTCGAAGCGCTCCTGCCCGGGGATGCCGTAGATGTGCACACGCTCGTTGTCGGAAATCGTCAACGTGCCGTAATCCATCGCCACGGTCGTCTGGCTCTTGCGGTTGCCGACCACATCCGAGGCGCGCTGCTCGGTGGTGAGCACGCCGGAATCCGACAGCGAGGTGATGGCGGTGGTCTTGCCGACGCCCACGGGACCGCCGATCAGGATCTTGTAGGAGCGGACCGCCTTGCGCGGCACATAGACGAAGCCGGCGCTGGGTGCTGGCGGCGTGATGCGCCCCTCCCACGCCGCCAGCACCTGCTCGACCGATTGCGGGCGCGCCTCGGGTTTGAGGGCGAGCATCCAGTCGATGCTGGCCAGCAGGGGGGAGGGCGAGCCTTGCCCATCCTGTGTTGCCAGCGGCGTGTAGGGATCCTGCTCGCCCGCCGCCAGCCTGCTCTTCCGATCGATCGATGCGACCGGCGTCCTGCCGGTCAGGCAGCGGTGCATCGACGCGCCGACCGCGTAGAGATCCGACCAGGGGCCTTGCTGCCCATCGGCCAGATATTGCTCGGGCGGCGCATAGCCGGGGGTGATCATGTTGCCGGCGCTCTCATCGCCCGAGGTCATCTCCAGTCGGGCGGCACCGAAATCCAGCAGCGCCACCGTGCCGTTGTCGCGGAGGTAGATATTGCCGGGCTTGAGGTCGCGGTGCAGGTAGCGCCGCTGATGCACATGCGCGAGACCGTCGAGCACCTGTTTGAAGATGGTGCGGACCCTGTCCTCGGGCAGTGTGCCGCCCGCCTCGGTGAGGACCTGCAGCAGCGACTTCCCCTCTTCGAAGTCCATGACGAAATAGGCGGTGCCGTTCGTCTGGAAGAAGCGCGTGACCCGCACGATATTGGGATGGCGCAGCTGGGCGAGGATCTTCGCTTCGTCGATGAAGCGCTCGCGGCACCAGGCGAACAGGTCGATGTCCCCGTTCGGACGCAGCACGACATGGCCGGCCTCGTTGCGTTCGGCGATCGACTCGGGAAGGTATTCCTTGATGGCGACTTCGAGCCCGATGTTTTCGTCCATCCCCTTGTAGGTAACGCCGAAAGCACCCGACCCCAGGACCGCTTCGATCCGGTATTCCTTGAGTTGCGTACCGATGGGAAGTGCGACCAGGCTCATTTCTGCTCTTTGGCGGAAGCGCCGCCCCCTTGCGACAGGTATTGCGACAGGTGGGTCAACAAGGTCTGGGGCGCGACGCTCTGGGGAGAGTCCGGCTTGAAGAGATAGCTGCTCGCGCGACGTTCGGGGCCGACCAGACCGATGGTCATTGCCGCCGCATAGAACTGGAACACATGTTTCTGCGGCACGGCCAGGACGCGCGCCGTATGGCCGGGGTCTACTGGCTTGCGGTCCCATAGCGCTGCGATGCGCAGGCTGTCCGGTATCGGATCGAGCCGGGTCATGTTAGGCCAGCGGGCCAGATAGACAGGGGCGAGCGGATCGGTGTCCTCCGGAATCATGCCTCGATAGGTCAGCAGCGCCAGCCGCCAAAGCAGGGCCTCGATGCTCATCGCGGCCGCGTATTCCGATGCCGCTGGAGGCGAGTGATCTGTGCGAAGCGTGAATTGTCCTTCTGTGAGAGGCTGGAGCGCCAATTGCGCCAAGGTCTCCTGGGCGACCAGCACCGCTACTCGGTTCTCGGCGGGCAGGAAGCGGAACACCGGTTGCGTACCGATCTCGGCCAGCAAGGCGACATCGGTCCCATCGGTTTGTCGTAGTGCCTCCTTGAGACGGCCGAGCAGCAGGTCGCCCGCCCTGACGCGTGCCTTGTCCACGGCGGCGGGATCGCTCAGGTCGATATTGCCTCCCGAGCCGGCAAGGCCGTTCTTGGCTTCGGGCGAGCCGCTCCCCGATACCCGCATGTAAGCGGTGGTGGTACGTCGTGCCACGGTTCGGGAAGCTTCCGTCGCGGGGTTCGGCGCGGCGGCGGGCTGTGCCGCTGCTCCCATGAAGCCCCCCGGCAGGGGCAAGGTCGCCTCGTTATCAGTCGATGGCGCCGCTGTCGCCGTCGTGGCTCCAGTGGCCATGGCGGCCTTGGTGGGCTCTCGCCTGGCGGGCCGGGCAGCGCATTTCTCGATGGCCTGGATCAGGTTCTCGACGCTGAGCGGCTTGATGACGACCTCGGCCTCCAGATCGGCCAGGCCCTCGCCGAGCGAGTCCCGATCGATCGACGAGGCCATCAGAAGCACGACCGGCCGCTATGGGTAGCGCTGATGGTAGCGAAGCAATCCGTCCCGGCTGTTGACGCCCTCGTAATCGACCACCGCCAGATGGGAATGGGCGCTCTGCCCCACATCCATCTTTCCCTTGCCGTGGCGCTGGATGGCGAATTCGATGGTGTTGCGTGATCGGGGATTGTCGCAGAGGATTTCCACCAGAATCTTGGAGGAGAGAGACGGCATCTACGTGCTATCTGCCCCCGAAGAAGGTATCGACCTCAGGCCACCAGGCGGCGGCTTCTGGCGCGGCATCCGTCACGAGCCAGCGTGAGCGCTCGTAGGCACCCGCATCGCGGGCACTGCGATAAATCGATTGGAGCAGTTCGGCGACGGCTTGGCTGGCCGGATCCTTCGCCAGTGCGGCCTCGAGGACCGCCGCCGCCTCGGCGTAGTCGCCGGCGCAGAGCAGTTCGTCGGCAAAGGCGACCGGATCGGTCTCCGCGGCCGCCTGGTAGTCCCGGGTCGTGACGATCTTGCAGGGTTCCGTCGCCGCTGTCTCGGCACGTGAGGCCAGCAGTTGCTCTGACAATTCCGGCTCGAGCAGCGGCGCGACTTGAGTGGCGATGCGCTTGCGCAGCGCGGCACCGTTCTCGCCGAGCACGTCGAACAATGCCCGGGCGGCTTCGAAAATCTGCACGCGGTCGGCACCGCTGGCGCAGAGCAGGTTGATGCGCTGCACATGGGCAAGCAGATTGTTCGGCTGGCGGCGTACCGCATACGCCAGCGCCCGGCTGAGGCCGGCGGATCGTACGGGATCGGCCGCCGGCGGGGACACCATCCGCGGCGTATCGAAGCCGGCCTCGAAAGCATCTAGACGGGAAGCGGGCGGAATTTCAGCAGAACTCGCGACGATCATGATGACGTGAGCACTCTCTTTCCTCGGTCAAGCTCATACGAATTGGATAATACCTCTCTTTACTTTAGGGTCGCGCAGAAAAAGCTGGAGGCTGCGACATTCTGTCACAGGCTCGTCCCGTGATGCGCCCATGACCGAGAGCACGGTCATGTCCACGAGGCAGCACATCTTCGCCGCTGGAGTGAGGATAGGTAGCAGTTTGGCGGAGTTGAGAGGCTGTTCAGATTTTGGGCCGATCTGACAATATTCGGCAGTTTTTCCCCATTAAAGCTGTATTACGATGCTATTTCGCCGTGTTGATGCATTGTGTATATTTCGTCCCGTCCGATGCTGGTGGGGGGTAGGGCCACATTTGGGCTAAATCCTCGACTTGGCTGAGCCGATAATGTGGAGTCGAGGAAAGCAGCCTCATGCTTGTCAATCATTCGCAATCAGGGGAGAGACTGCGATGGCGAAGAAATCGTTCTACGAGATACTTGGCGTTAGGCCTGATGCCACCGTCGCCGACATCAGGCGGGCCTATCAATTGAAGATTGAGCAATTAAAGGCCAATGAGGCACATATGGGCCAAGAGGATTACGATTTCGAACTCAAAGTTCTCAACATGGCTTTCGGCACGTTGACAGACGTGCAGGCGCGCAGCATCTACGATACCCGGCTGGCGGCGGTGGTGCGGACATCGGCCAATAACGTGGGGGCCTCTTCTGGGAGCGCTATTCAGCCTGTGCCCCCAGAGGCTTTGTCGAGAAGGGCTGATGTGCTGTCCCTGCGCGCCGATGCCATGGCGCTACGGGCCGACGCGATCGCAACCAAGCTCGACCTCGGCGAGGACGCATCGCAGGTTGCCAAGCCTAATCGGCACTCGCCCATGATGAGGCTGGCCACGCTGATCATGGCGGGCGTCGTCGGATTCTTCGTGATCCGTACGGTATCGAACTACTTCGTGGCCCAGCAGGTTGCCCAGAGCAAGCAGGAGGCAGCATTGGCCGAAGAAAAGATCATCATTCAAGAGTATTACCAGACGTATGGCGTCAGACCTGCCTCTGCTGCCGAAGCGCGGCTGTTGCAGAATGAACGCGAGCGCGAGGAAAGGGAGCAGCGTGCGGCGGAGCGTGCGGAACAGAGACAGGAGGAGGAGCAAAGAAGATTTGTCGAAGATTCGCGACGGCAGGCTGAGCGCGTATCCGAGGATTTGCGGAGGGCCGAGGAGCGAGCGGAATGGGAAGCCAAGGCTGAGAAGGATCGCCTCGAAAGAGAGCGTCTTCGACAAGAGCGTGAGGAGCAGGAAAGGATTCGTCGTCAGCAGGAGAAATGGGAAAGAATCCTGAGGCGCTGACGCTGCCGACTTGAGAGTTTTCGGAAAAGCATGAAAGATCGTTCTGGACCAAGAGGGTTGAGCCGATCCGCCGTGCTCTTTCTCACCCTGGTGCTGCTGGCGGGCTGCGGAAAGCAACAAGCTTTCAACACAAAAGATTTCGTTGGGAAATGGCAGTCATCTCGGCTGTCTATGCCGATGTATCTGGACGAGCATGGCGGATGGGAGATTCGCACCGAGGAAGGCAGTACCCTCCAGTACGGCGTCTGGATGTACAAGAGCCAGGACCGAGCCATCGAGTGGGTCTTCAAGAATCCATCCGGTATCACGCGGGACGTGAATCCGGTTCTGTCGGTGACGCCTGACGAATTTGTTCTGCGGGAACGTAATGGAAGCATCACGACCTTCAGCAGAATCCGTTGAAAACCGTGCCGGAAGCGACATAGGGTGAACCTTGGTGAATTATTACGACCTGCTGGAAGTCAGCCAGAATGCAAGCGCAGAGGTAATTCGGGCCGCATATAAAAGCCTGATTCAGCGATATCACCCCGATAAACACCCCGGAGATTTCTCTGCGAGCAAGCACGCGGCCTTGATCGTCGAAGCCTACGAAACGCTTTCCGACCCAGAAAAGCGAGCATCTTTCGACAGAAAATTGCTGGAGGCGCGGCGGAAAGTAAATGTGTTTTCTCCGTCTGCGAGGCGTGACGACAGGCGTAGTGCGAAGAGCATTGCGACAATATTGCTCTCAGTGGCGGCAGTCCTGATCGTCGTTTCGTACATTGCGCGGGACACTTGGCAGTCTTTTCGTGCCGGCGAGCAGTCTAATATTCGTCGCGAAAAGCTGGCGGATTCGGGGCGCCCAGGCACTGCTCCCTTGGTCATCGCACGACAGCTTGATGTCCGGCTGAGCAACGATGACTCAGCCGGGGCGGGAAAAGAGTTTGTGTTGCACGTACCGAGCATCACGCTGAAGATTGCCGCAAATACCGAGAGCGTTCGCCAGCGCATAAAGGATGCGAAAGCAGAAATCGAACCGGCAATTGAGCAAGGCCTGACACTGGCGAGCTACAGCAGGCTGATTGCCCCGGACGGCGAGGCCTATCTCGGCACCTTGGTGGTGGATGCGCTCGTCCGGGTTATTCTCGCCGGGTACTCTCAGGAAACTCAGGCCGAACTTTTATTAGAGAACTTCAACGACATTCTGGAAGTTGGGTTGCCGGAGTCCTATTCGGTTCGACAGCGGTAACTGGGGCACTTGAACTGCAGTTTCCCACCGATGGCGGGTGGAAAAAGTCGGCGCCGGCGACACGGCGCCGCAGGGTCATCCGCGCAGGTGGTTGGCGTCCACGACCGCGAGCGCGGTCATATTCACCAGCCGCCGCACCGTGGCGGTGGGGGTGAGGATGTGCACCGGCTTGGCCGCGCCGAGTAGGATCGGGCCGACGGTGATGCCGTCGCCGTTGGTTTCCTTCATCAGGTTGAAGGCGATGTTCGCGGCATCGACGTTGGGCATGATCAGCAGGTTGGCCTCGCCCTTGAAGCGGCAGCTGGGGAAAAGGCGGTTGCGGATGCCCTCGTTGAGTGCGGCGTCGCCATGCATTTCGCCGTCGACCTCGAGGTCGGGTGCGCGGGCGGTGATGATCTCGAGCGCGCGGCTCATCTTCTGTGCCGATTCCGAGCGCACGCTGCCGAAGTTGGAGCGCGACAGCAGCGCCACCTTCGGCGCCAGGCCGAAGCGGCGCACCTCCTCGGCAGCCAGCAGCGTGATGTCGGCGACGAGGCCGGGGTCCGGGTCGTCGTTGATGTAGGTGTCGCTGATGAACAGCGTATGGCGCGGCAGCAGCAGCAGGTTCATTGCGGCGAAGCAGTGGGCGTGCCGCTTGAGGCCGATGACATCACGAATGTGGCGCAAGTGCTGCGAGTGGCGGCCGACCGTGCCGCACAGCATGGCATCGACCTCGCCGCGCTTGAGCAGCATCGCGCCGATCAGCGTCGGATCGGAACGCAATGCCTGCTTCGCCATTTCCGGCGTGACCCCCTGACGGCCCATGAGGGCGTGGTAGTCGGTCCACAGGTCGCGGTAGCGCGGATCGGAGTCGGGATTGACGATCTCGAAGTCGGTGCCCGCCTTGAGGCGAAGGCCGGCGCGTTCGATGCGCATTTCGATCACCTCGGGCCGGCCGATCAGCACCGGCTGGGCGAGTCCTTCGTCGCGTACTGCCTGGATCGCGTGCAGCACCCGTTCCTCTTCGCCTTCGCAGTAGATCACCTTGCGAGGGGCTGCCTTCGCGGCGGCGAACACCGGCTTCATGACGAAACCCGAGTGGTAGACGAAGCTGTTGAGCTGCTCCTTGTAGGCCGCCATGTCGGCGACCGGGCGCGTCGCCACCCCGGAATCGGCAGCGGCCTGCGCGACGGCGGGGGCGATCTTGACGATGAGGCGCGGGTCGAAGGGCTTGGGAATCAGGTATTCGGGACCGAAGCCGACCGATTCGCCGCCGTAGGCCATCGCCACGATGTCAGAGGCTTCTGCTTGGGCCAGCTCGGCGATGGCGCGCACGGCGGCGAGCTTCATCTGCTCGGTGATCGTTGTCGCGCCGGCGTCGAGCGCACCGCGGAAGATGAACGGAAAGCACAGCACGTTGTTGACCTGGTTCGGGTAGTCCGAGCGGCCGGTGGCGATGATTGCGTCGTCGCGCACCGCCTGCACTTCCTCGGGCAGAATCTCCGGCGTCGGGTTGGCCAGCGCAAGAATGAGGGGGCGCTTTGCCATCTTCGCGACCATTTCCTTCTTCAGCACGCCGCCGGCCGAGAGGCCGAGGAAAACGTCAGCGTCCGCGATCACTTCAGCCAGCGTACGCGCGTCGGTCTGCTTGGCGTAGCGCGCCTTGATCGGGTCCATGTCCTCGGCGCGCCCCTCGTACACCACACCCTTGATGTCGGTCACCCAGATGTTCTCGATGCGCAAGCCGAGGTTGACGAGCAAGTCGAGACAGGCCAGCGCTGCGGCGCCGGCACCGGAGGTGACGAGTTTCACCTCCTCGATCTTCTTGCCGACGAGCTTGAGGCCGTTCAAGATCGCCGCGCCGACCACGATGGCGGTGCCGTGCTGGTCGTCGTGGAACACCGGGATGCGCATGCGCTCGCGCAGCTTCGCTTCGATGAGAAAGCACTCGGGCGCCTTGATGTCTTCGAGGTTGATGCCGCCGAAGGTCGGCTCCATCGCGGCGATGGCGTCGATGAGCTTGTCGGGGTCGTTCTCGGCCAGTTCGATGTCGAAGACGTCGATGCCGGCAAATTTCTTGAACAGCACGCCCTTGCCTTCCATCACCGGCTTGGCGGCGAGCGGGCCGATATTGCCCAGTCCGAGCACGGCGGTGCCGTTGGTAATGACGCCAACCAGGTTGGCGCGCGCTGTCAGACGGGAAGCCTGGTGAGGATCGGCGACGATGGCGTTGCAGGCGGCGGCGACGCCGGGCGAATAGGCGAGCGCGAGATCGCGCTGGTTGGTCAGTCCCTTGGTCGGGATGACCGATATCTTTCCCGGCGTGGGGCTGGCGTGGTATTCGAGTGCGGCGGCGCTCAGATCCTTTTCCATGGCGGATTCGCTCTTTTCGACGATGAGCGTGCATCATACTCCGCCGATGCCGCTATGCTGCGCTGCACCAATAGCCTATCTGCCGGAGAATCCATCATGCCCGTTCTCGCCATCGCCAGCCTGCTGCTCGCCATCGCGCTCATTGTCCTCTGGCGTTACAACGCACGGCTGGCACGCGAGCGCTACATCCGCGATTACGTCTGGCCGAAGGGTCTGCTCGATCGGCTGGCCAAGCGCCGACCGGAGCTTGGCCTCAAGGAGCGTGCGCTGGTCGCGCGCGGCCTGAGGCAGTTCTTTCTCGCCTACCACCGTTCCGGCCATCGCTTCGTCTCGATGCCCTCGCAGGTGGCCGACGATCTCTGGCACGAGTTCATCCTCTATACCAAGGGCTATGACGCCTTCTGCCGCAAGGCCTTCGGCCGCTTCCTGCACCACACGCCGGCCGTCGTGCTCGGCACGGAGCAGCAGAACAATGCCGGGCTGCGCCGCTGCTGGTACTGGTGCTGCCGCGAGGAGAATATCGACCCGCGCAATCCCTCGCGCCTGCCGCTGCTGTTCGCGCTTGACGGTAAGCTCGGCATCGCCGACGGCTTCGTCTATGCGCCCGACTGTAAAGCGCTGCGGTCGAGTCAGGCTGGTACGCCGCACTGCGGTGCCGACCTCGGCAGCGGCACCGGAGCGGATGGCAGCAGTAGCGACGGCGGCGGCGGTGCTGGTGACGGCGGTTGGGGTTGGGGCGACGACAGCGGGGGCGGCGACGGTGGCGGAGGGGGCTGCGGCGGAGACTGAGCCTGCCAGCGGTATGGCGGGGATGTCCTTGGCCGGAAAAGTGCGCCGCCCCGCTGGCGCCGACTTTTGCATAAGGCAAGGGTTGCCATCACAATACGGCCATGCTGAATATCCATCGCATTCTGATGCAAAAGCTCCTCGTGAGCTGGGTGATCGTGTCGCTCACTATTGGCGGCGGCCAGTATCTTTACGGCATTGAAAGGATCGACGACCAGTTAGTCGAGCTTGCCGTGAGCGAGGCCGGCAAGATCTCCGGCGAGCAGCTCAGGCTGCTGAACGATCCGCGTACCGACAAGCAGGTTCTGGAGCAGATCGCCACGGGGCTGCTGCTCGATCATTTCATCGTAGCCGAGCTCTACGACCGCCAGCACGCCACGCTGGTGGAAAAGGTCAACCCGCGCTTTGAGTTCATTGAGAGAGCTCTCAAGCAGTATTCGCACCGTTTTCCGCAGGACGAGGAGCCGCATTACGAACGCTTCAAGGTCGGCCAGCATACGGTGCTGCAGGCGGTCGTGCCGCTGCGCGATGCTGCCGGCGAGACCGCGGGCTATTTCGAGGGCGTATTCCTCGTCGAGCCGGAAACACTGCAGCGGCTGCACGACAACCTGATCACCTCTCTGAAGATCACCATGGTTGCGGTGTTGCTGACCACGTTGGTCATCTATCCCGTGGTGCTGTCGTTGAACCGCAATCTCATTCGGAATTCGCGCGATCTCCTGAAGGGAAACATCGAGCTGATGGAGGTGCTCGGCAGCGCCATTGCGCAGCGCGATTCGGATACCAGCGCCCATAACTATCGCGTGACGATTTACGCGGTGAAGCTTGCCGAAGCCGTCGGGCTGGGTAAGGAAGAAATCCGCAACCTCATCGCGGGCGCCTTTCTGCACGACGTCGGAAAGATCGGCATCAGCGACAACATCCTGCTCAAGCCGGGCAAGCTCACCGAAGAGGAGTTCGCGGTGATGAAGACGCATGTCTCGCGCGGCGGGGAGATCCTGAGAAGGTCCGACTGGCTGCAGACCGCACGCGATGTGGTCGAGTTCCACCACGAGAAGTTCGATGGAAGCGGCTACCTGCGGGGGCTGAAAGGCGAGACCATCCCCATCAATGCCCGCATCTTCGCAATCATCGACGTCTTCGATGCGCTGACCTCCAAGCGCCCTTACAAAGAGCCGCTATCGTTCGAGGAGGCGATGGAGATTCTGCAGAAGGGGAGCGGCAGCCATTTCGATCCGCACCTGCTCGATGTGTTCGCCGGTATTGCGGAACGGCTGTATGCCGAAGTCAGCGGCCTCGGGGATAAGGTGATCGAAGCGAAGCTGCAGGTCGTGATTGCCGACTACTATTTTCCAACCTAGCCGAGCAAGTCTACGAGTAGTCGATTGAAGGCATCCGCCTGCTCGATGTTGCACAGGTGCGCCGCGCCGGCGATCACCTCGAGGCGGGCGCCGGGGATTGCATTGGCCAGCGCCTGCGCCAGCGGCAGGGGAATCCCGGCGTCCTGGTCGCCGACCACCACCATGGCGGGCATGTGCAATACCGCAAGCCGGTCGGCGAAGTCGAGCGCTGCAATCGCATGGCAGCAGCCGGCATAGCCCGCTACCGGCGTGGTACGGATGAGCGTGCCGATGCGCGCCATCACCTCGGGATGGGCGGCGCGATACGGCGCGGTGAACCAGCGCTCTAGCGTGGGCGCGACGAGGGCTTCGAGTCCATCGGCTTCCACTTGGCGGATGCGCCCGGGCCAGGTGGCCTGCACTTCGGGCGGATAGCGGCAGGTGGTGTCGGCGAGCACGAGCTTTTCGATGCGTTGCGGCGCGGCGAGCGCCACGGCCTGGCCGATCATGCCGCCGAGCGAGATGCCGACGAAGCTCGCCGTGTCGATCTTGAGCGCATCGAGCAGAGCGAGGGCGTCGGCGGCGAGCAGGTCGAAGTCGTAGGCATCGGGCGTCGCCGTCGTGGCGCCGTGGCCGCGGATGTCGTAGGTCAGCACCGTACGCCGTCCTGCCAGCGCCGACTTTTGCGCTTCCCAGATCGAGAGGTCGCTGCCGAGCGAGTGCGCGAACATCACGACGGGTCCGGTGCCGGAAATCTCGTAATGGATGTCGATGCCGTTGGCGTGGAGCTTCATGGCGGCCTCCTCAGGCGGGTTCGAGCTTGGCGACCGACAGCGCCAGCCACTTCATGCCGGCGTTGCCGAAGTTGATCTGCACGCGCGCATCGGCGCCGCCGCCCTCGGCATTGACGATCACGCCGAGACCGAACTTTGGGTGCATGACCGTCTGGCCGATGCTGAAGCCGCCGCTGTCGCGCTTGCGCGGCGCGGGGGAAAAAGTCGGCGTTGGCGATACGGCGTCGGGATAGGCGAAGCCGCCCCGGCCGGCGCGTGCGGTGAGGAATTTCAGGAGCGCCGCGGGTATCTCGTCGATGAAGCGCGAGGGCAGGTTATAGCGCGTCTGGCCGTGCAGCATGCGCGTCTGCGCATGGCACAGGTAAAGCCTTTGTCTTGCACGGGTGACGGCGACGTACATCAGGCGGCGTTCCTCTTCCAATCCCTTGTCTTCGACGATGGAGTTCTCGTGGGGAAAGAGGCCCTCCTCCAGGCCGCAGATGAAGACGACGTTGAATTCCAGCCCCTTGGCCGAATGCACGGTCATGAGCTGCAGCGCGTCGTCGCCCTCGCCAGCCTGGTGCTCGCCGGCTTCGAGGGCGGCGTGGGCAAGGAAGGAGGCAAGATCGCCGGACAGTTCGCCTTCCTCGCCGACCGTGCCCGCTTCTGCGACGAAGCTACTTGCGGCATTGACGAGCTCGTCGAGGTTGGCGAGGCGCTCCTGGCCTTCCTTCTCGTGCTGGTAGTGGGTGCGCAGTCCGGACAGGTCGAGCACGTGCTCGACGAGCTCGGGCAAGGGCAGATGCGCCGCCTCGCGCAACTTGACGATCAGTTCGGCGAATGCGGCGAGCTTGGCACCGCCGGCGCCCTTCACCAGCGGGATGGCGGCGTGCAGGCTGCTGCCCGCTCCTCTGGAGGCATCGGACAACTGTTCTACGCTGCGCGCGCCGATGCCGCGCGTCGGGAAGTTTACGATGCGAGCAAAAGCCGTGTCGTCGTCGGCATTGGCGATCAGGCGCAGATAGGCCAGCGCATGCTTGATCTCGGCGCGCTCGAAGAAGCGCAGGCCGCCATAGACGCGGTAGGGAATGCCGGCGTTGAACAGGGCGTGCTCCAGTGCGCGGCTTTGCGCATTGCTGCGGTAGAGCAGCGCCATCTCCTGGCGCGCATGACCCTCGTTGGCGAGCGCCTTCACCTCCTCGACGATGAAGCGTGCCTCGTCGCCGTCGGAGTAGGACTCGTGCACGCGGATCGGCTCGCCGGCGCCAGCCTCGGTCCATAGGTTCTTGCCGAGGCGCGAGGGGTTGTTCCGGATGATCTCGTTGGCGGCATCGAGGATGTTGCCGTGCGATCGGTAGTTCTGTTCGAGGCGGATCAGGTTTGCCACCCTGAACTCGCGCTCGAAGTCGCGCATGTTGCCGATGTCCGCGCCGCGGAAGGCGTAGATCGACTGGTCGTCGTCGCCGACGCAGAACAGCGCGGCGCCTTCGCCGGCCAGAAGCTTCAGCCACTGGTATTGCAGCTTGTTGGTGTCCTGAAACTCGTCGACGAGGATATGACGGAAGCGCTCCTGATAGTGGCGGCGCAGCGGCTCGTTGCGTTCGAGCAATTCGTAGCAGCGCAGCAGCAGCTCGGCGAAGTCGACCACGCCTTCCCTCTGGCATTGCTGCTCGTAGGCCGCGTACAGCTCGACGCGCTTTTTCGTCCAGTCGTCCCAGGCCTCGACAGCCGCTGGCCGCAACCCCGCTTCCTTCTGCGCGTTGATGAACCAGCACAGCTCGCGCGGCGGGAACTTTTCGTCATCGACGTTGAGCGACTTGAGCAGTCGCTTCACGGCGGCGAGTTGGTCGGCCGAGTCGAGGATCTGGAACAGCTGCGGCAGGCCGGCGTCGCGGTAATGGGCGCGCAGCATGCGGTTGCACAGGCCGTGGAAGGTGCCGATCCACATCCCCTTCACGTTGATCGGCAGCATCGCCGACAGGCGCGCGAGCATCTCCTTCGCCGCCTTGTTGGTGAAGGTGACCGCCAGCAAGGTCTGCGGCGTGCATTGGCCGGTGGAAATCAGCCAGGCGATGCGCGTGGTCAGCACGCGCGTCTTGCCCGAGCCGGCGCCGGCCAGGATCAGGGCATGTTGGGGAGGGAGGGTGACGGCGGCGAGCTGCGGCTCGTTCAGGCCGTTCAGGAGATTGGACATGGGGGTCGATTATAATTCCACCCCTTATTCTCCCTTGCCCGCACCCGTCCTTCGCGCCATGCAGGAAAAATACCAACCCGCCGAAATCGAGCAGGCCGCCCAGGCCCATTGGAATGCCACCCGCGCCCTCAACGTCGCGGCGGATGTCGCCAAGCCAAAATACTATTGCTTGTCGATGTTTCCCTACCCGTCCGGCAAGCTGCACATGGGCCATGTGCGCAACTATACGATCGGCGACGTGCTGGCCCGCTCGCACAAGATGCGCGGCTACAACGTGCTGCAGCCGATGGGCTGGGACGCCTTCGGCCTGCCGGCCGAGAACGCGGCGATCCAGAACAAGGTGCCGCCGGCCAAGTGGACCTACGACAACATCGCCTACATGAAGAAGCAGCTCCAGTCGCTCGGCTTCGGCCTCGACTGGGAGCGCGAGCTCGCGACCTGCAAGCCCGACTACTACAAGTGGAACCAGTGGCTGTTCCTGCGCATGCTCGAGAAGGGCATCGCCTACAAAAAGACCCAGGTGGTGAACTGGGACCCGGTCGATCAGACCGTGCTCGCCAACGAGCAGGTCATCGAAGGTCGCGGCTGGCGCACCGGCGCGCTGGTCGAGAAGCGCGAGATTCCCGGCTACTACCTCGGCATCACGCAGTACGCCGACGAGCTCTTGTCTGCGCTCGACACGCTGCCGGGCTGGCCCGAGCGCGTCAAGCTCATGCAGGCCAACTGGATCGGCAAGAGCACCGGCGTGCGCTTCGCCTTTCCCTACTCGCTGGATGGCGAGGCCGGCAAGCTCTGGGTGTTCACCACCCGCGCCGACACCATCATGGGCGTGACCTTCTGCGCCGTCGCCGCCGAACACCCCTTGGCTACACGCGCGGCGCTGAATAACCCCCAGCTATCCGCCTTCATCGAGGAATGCAAGCACGGCTCCGTGATGGAGGCCGATCTGGCGACGATGGAGAAGAAGGGCATGCCGACGGGCATCTTCGTCGAGCATCCGCTCACCGGCGCCAAGGTGGAAGTCTGGGTCGGGAACTACGTGCTGATGAGCTACGGCGACGGCGCGGTGATGGGCGTGCCCTCCCACGACGAGCGCGACTTCGCCTTCGCCAAGAAGTACGGCCTGGAGATCAAGCAGGTCATCTCGGTCGCGGGCCAGACCTTCAGCCTCGATGGTTGGCAGGAATGGTATGCGGACAAGCAGAACGGCGTCTGTGTCAATTCCGGCAAGTACGACGGCTTGAACTACGAGGCCGCCGTCGATGCCATCGCCGCCGATCTCGCGGCCAAGGGCCTCGGCGAGAAGAAGGTGCAGTTCCGGCTGCGCGACTGGGGCGTCTCGCGCCAGCGTTACTGGGGCTGCCCGATCCCGATCATCCACTGCGACGCTTGTGGCTCGGTGCCGGTGCCCGACGACCAGTTGCCTGTGACCCTGCCCGAGGACTGCGTGCCCGACGGTTCCGGCAACCCGCTCAACAAGCGCGAAAATTTCCTGCATTGCACCTGCCCCAAGTGCGGCAAGCCGGCCAAACGCGAGACGGACACGATGGACACCTTCGTCGATTCGAGCTGGTACTACGCTCGCTACGGCGTCGATGCGGAAACGCGTGCCCAAAACGACAAGATGGTCGATGCCGGCACGCAATACTGGATGCCTGTCGACCAGTACATCGGCGGCATCGAGCACGCGATCCTGCACCTGCTCTATTCGCGCTTCTGGACCAAGGTGATGCGCGATCTGGGCCTCGTGAAGCAGGACGAGCCCTTCGCGAACCTGCTCACGCAGGGCATGGTGCTCAACCACATTTTCAGCCGCCGCACCGAGAAGGGCGGCATCGAGTACTTCGCGCCCGAGGAGGTCGATCTGGTGCGCAACGAGGCTGGCCACGTCACCGGCGCGACCCTCAAGGCCGACGGTTCGGCCATCGACTACGGCGGCGTCGGCACGATGTCGAAGTCCAAGCGCAACGGCGTCGATCCTCAAGCGCTGATCGAGGAATATGGCGCCGACACGGCGCGCTTCTTCATGATGTTCGCCTCGCCGCCCGAGCAGACCCTCGAATGGTCCGACTCCGGCGTCGAGGGCGCCTACCGCTTCATGAAACGGGTTTGGTCGTTTGGTGTCCAGCTCAAGAGCGCCAGCGCCGCGCCCGGAGCGCCGACAGCGCTCCGTCGTGAGATTCACCTGCTGCTCAAGCAGGCCAACTACGACCTCGGCAAGCTCCAGTTCAACACCGTCGCCTCGGCCTGCATGAAGATGCTCAACGCGCTGGAGAAGGCGCCGGCCGACCCCCATGCCAAGGAAGGCTTCGGCATCCTGTTGCGCGTCCTGTCGCCGATCGCGCCGCACATTACGCATGCGCTCTGGATCGAATTGGGCTACGGCCCCGACATCCTGCAGGCTGCCTGGCCCGAGCCGCTCGATGAGGCGCTGGTGCAGGACGAGCAGGAACTCGTCTTGCAGGTGAATGGCAAGCTGCGCGGCAGCATCAAGGTCAAAGTCGGCGCCGACAAGACGGCGATCGAAGCCGCGGCGCTCGCCTCGCCGGATGCGCAGAAGTTCATGGAAGGCAAGCCGGCGAAGAAGGTTGTCGTCGTGCCCGGCCGCCTCGTCAATATCGTCGTCTAGCGAAGGGAATGCCCATGCGCGTCCTGCTCGTTGCCCTCCTCTCCCTGCTGCTGGCTGGTTGCGGCTTCCAGCTGCGCGGCAGCTATACCATGCCTTGGGAGACGCTATACGTCGGCCTGCCCGAGGCGGATGCGATGCGCGCGATGATCAAGCGCAACATCGAGGCATCGACGTCGACGCGCATCGTCAGTAACCCCAAGGAGGCGCAGGCTTCCCTCGTCATCCTGCGCAACGACCAGGCAAAGAACATTCTTTCGCTGTCCGGCACCGGCCTGGTGCGCGAATTCCAGCTGGTGCGCTATTTCGCCTACCGCATCCAGGATGCCGACGGCAAGGAGCTGGTGCCCGCGAGCCAGATCATGCTGACGCGCGAAATGACCTTCGACGACACGCGCATCTTCGCCAAGGAGGCGGAAGAGGCGATGATCCTGCGCGAGATGCAGACCGACCTGGTGCAGCAGCTGCTGCGTCGCCTCGCCGCCGCGAAGCCGAAATCGCCCGGATGAGACTGCCGTGCACCTGCGCCCGGAACAGCTTGCCGCCCATCTTGAAAAGCCGCTGCAGCCTCTCTATGTCCTGCACGGCGACGACCCGCTGCTGACGGTCGAGGTCGGCGACGCGCTACGCACCGCGGCGCGCAAGCAAGGCTACGACGACCGTACGGTGCTGGTCGTGACCCCGTCGTTCCGCTGGGAAGAACTGTTCCACGCAGCCGGCAATCTCTCGCTGTTCGGCGGCCGCACGCTGGTCGACCTGCGCATTCCCACCGGCAAGCCGGGCCGCGACGGCGGAGAGGCGCTGCAGCGCTACTGCCAGTCGCCGCCGGCCGACACGCTGACGATCGTCACCCTGCCCGAGATGGACTGGCGGGCGAAGAAGGCCGCCTGGTTCGCCGCGCTCGCCGAGGCAGGCATCGCGATCGAATGCAACGCGCCGCCGCTCGCCCAGCTGCCGCAGTGGATCGCCCGCCGCCTGGCCGCGCAAAAACAGTCGGCGCCCGCCGAAGCGCTCGAGTTCGTCGCCCTGCACGTCGAAGGCAACCTGCTTGCCGCCCATCAGGAGATCCAGAAGCTCGGCCTGCTCTACCCAGAAGGTGCGCTGACGCTCCAGCAGGTCTCCGCCGCCGTGCTCAACGTCGCGCGCTACGACATCGACGACTTGAAGAATGCCCTGCAGGCGGGCGACGCCGCGCGCTGCGCACGCACGCTCGAAGGCCTCAAGGCCGAGGACGCCGCGCCGCCGCTGGTGCTCTGGGTGCTCGCCAACGAGGCGCGCCAGCGCATGCACCGCACCGCCCTCTTGCAAGCGGCGCGCATCGATCGCATCATCAAGGGGGTCGCGCAGGGCGACCTCTGGGACGAATTCCTGCAACTTGCGTTGAGACTGACGCAGAACAAGAAAGCCGCCGCATGAACACGCAACTCGACATCGCCACCTATATGCAAACCCTTGGCCGGCAGGCACGCGCCGCCTCGCGGCTAATGGCCAAGGCGAGTACCGCTGCGAAGAACGCCGCGCTGCTGGCGATGGCCGCCGACATCCGCGCGCGCAGTACGGAGTTGCTCGCCGCCAATGCCGAGGACGTGGCCGAAGCCAAGGCCAATGGTCTCGAGCCGGCCATGCTCGACCGCCTGACCATCACGGCGAAGAGCGTCGAGGCGATGGCCCAGGGCCTCGAGCAGGTTGCCGCGCTGCCCGACCCGATCGGCGAAATCTCCGACATGAAGTACCGCCCGACCGGCATCCAGGTCGGCAAGATGCGTGTGCCGCTCGGCGTCGTCGGCATCATTTACGAAGCGCGGCCGAACGTGACGGCCGATGCCGCGGCGCTCTGCCTCAAGTCGGGAAATGCCGCGATCCTGCGCGGCGGCAAAGAGGCCATACGCTGCAACCAGGCGATCGCCGCCAGCGTGCGCGCCGGCCTCAAGGCGGCCGGACTGCCCGAGACGGCGGTGCAGGTGGTCGAGACCACCGACCGTGCCGCAGTCGGCCATCTCGTCGCGATGCCGGAGTTCGTCGATGTGATCGTGCCGCGCGGCGGCAAAGGTCTGATCGAGCGAATTTCGAAGGAAGCCAGGGTGCCGGTGATCAAGCATCTGGACGGCAACTGCCACGTCTTTGTCGACGTCTCGGCCGAACCGACCAAGGCGCTGAAGATCCTCGAGAACGCCAAGACCCAGCGGCTCGGCACCTGCAACACCGCCGAGTCCCTGCTGGTGGCGCGGCCCGTCGCCACGGCGCTGCTGCCGCAGCTTGCCGCGATGCTGGTTGCGAAGGGCGTCGAGATTCGCGGTTGCGATGAAACGATGAAACTTGTGCCGCAGGCCAGGGCAGCGACCGAGGAGGACTACTACACCGAGTATCTTGCCGCGATCATCTCCTGCAAGGTGGTGGCAGACGTGGACGAGGCGATCGCCCACATCAACAAATACTCCTCGGCGCATACCGAGGCGATCGTCACCGAGGATTACACGCGTGCGATGCGTTTCCTGCGCGAGGTCGACTCGAGCTCGGTGATGGTCAATGCCTCGACGCGCTTTGCCGACGGTTTCGAGTATGGCCTTGGCGCGGAGATCGGCATTTCGACCGACAAGTTCCACGCGCGAGGCCCGGTCGGCCTCGAGGGGCTGACTTCACAGAAGTGGATCGTCTTCGGCAACGGCGAAGTGCGGTCATGAGTGAATTCAGCGCCGTCCTGCCGGCGCCGACTTTTTGCCTTGGCGTCCGCTGCAACGACGACGAGGTGACTGAAATCGTCTATCTCGAGTCCTGTGCAGGAATCAAGCCGCAAGGCCCGCTGGCGAAGGAAGCCGTCAGGCAGTTGCTCGCCTATCTCAAGAATCCACGCTTCGAATTTTCCCTGCCGCTCGCCCCGGCGGGGACCACCTTCCAGCGCCGCGTCTGGCAAGGCATCTCTGCTATCGGTTCGGGTGAGACGCGCACCTACGGCGAACTTGCTCTGGCGATCGGCAGCGGCCCGCGCGCGGTGGGCAACGCTTGCGGCGCGAATCCCTACCCGCTGGCGATCCCCTGTCACCGCGTGGTGGCGGCCAACCAGGGGCTCGGCGGCTTCGCACGCAGCCGCGGCGGCTTCCTGCTCGACGTGAAGCGCTGGCTGCTCGCGCATGAGGGAAGCCGCTAACCCGACGGACGGCCAGCTGATCGACGAGTTCGTCGATGCGCTGTGGCTCGCCGACGGGCTCGCGAAGAACACCCTCGCTGCCTATCGCTCCGACCTGATCCTGTTCGCCAACTGGCTCGCCGCGCGCAGGGTGGCGTTGCAGGCCGCCGCCGAGGCCGACGTCGATGGCTATCTTGCCCATCTGCACCGGCGCACGCAGCGTGTTCGGCCGGCTTCGCTGCGGCGCTTGCAGGCGACTCTCCGGCGCTTCTATCGCTGGCTCATCGAGCAGGGCCGCATCAGCGTCGACCCGCTGCTCAACATTCAGCCGCCGGTGATGGCCGAACGCTTTCCCAAGACGCTTTCGGAAACGGATGTCGAAAACCTGCTTGCGGCGCCGGACGAAGCGACGCCGCTCGGCTTGCGCGACCGGGCGCTGCTCGAACTGCTCTACGCCACCGGTCTGCGCGTCTCGGAACTGGTTGGCTTGAAGCTGTTCAACTTGAGCCTAGACGACCGCGTAGTGCGCACCTTCGGCAAAGGCAGTAAGGAGCGGCTGGTGCCGCTCGGCGAGGTCGCCGCCGAGTGGCTGCAGCGCTGGATTCGCGAGGGTCGCTCCCAACTGCTCAAGGGGCGCGCCTCGGATTTCGTCTTCGTTACCGGTCGCAAGGACAGCGACGGCATGACGCGGCAGATGGCATGGGCGCTCATCAAGAAGCACGCCGTTACCGCCGGCATCCCGCGCGAGAAGATATCTCCACACGTGCTGCGCCACGCCTTTGCCACCCATCTGCTAAACCATGGCGCCGATTTGCGCGTGGTTCAGCTGCTATTGGGCCACAGCGACATTTCGACGACACAGATCTACACCCACGTGGCGCGTGCGCGCCTCAAGGAACTGCATGCAAGTCATCATCCACGGGGCTAGAATGGTTTTATGAAAACGAATGACCGTCCGCCGGAAACCCCGGCCACGAAGTTCCTGCAGAAACACCACATTGCCCACTCGAATCACCTGTACACCTACGAGGAGCATGGCGGCACCAAAGTGTCCGCTCGCGAACTGAACGTCTCCGAGCATGCCGTCGTGAAGACGCTCGTGATGGAGGACGAGCAGCGCACGCCGCTGCTGGTCCTGATGCACGGCGACCGAAAGGTGTCGACGAAGGAACTTGCGCGCCAGCTCGAAGCCAAGAAGATCTCGCCCTGCACTCCGGAGGATGCGCATCGCCATACCGGCTATCTCGTCGGTGGCTGCTCGCCGTTCGGCACCAAGAAGCATTTGCCGGTCTGCATGGAAAAGACCATCCTGGATCTGCCGCTGATCTACATCAACGGCGGCCAGCGCGGCTACCTCGTCGGGGTGCATCCGCACGATATCCTGCGCGTGCTGCATCCGACGATCGTTGAATGCGCACTGAAGGAGTAGCTTTCCGTCAGCCGTCGCGCGGCGAGCGATAGCTCGGCAATCTGAGCTGGTAGCGGATCGCGACGAGCCGTAGCGCCAGTACGACGCTGCCGCCGGCGAAGGCGCTCAGCGGCGCCCCCCAGCCGAGCTGCAGGCCCCCGATCAGGGTCAGGCAGCCGAGCCAGGACGCGGTGGCGTACAGCGTACCCGGGCGCATGATGATTGGTACTTCGTTGACCAGCACATCCCGTAGTATTCCGCCGAACACGCCGGTGACCACGCCCAGCAGCGAAGCGGGCAGCCAATGCACGCCGTGCGCCAGTGCGACCTGGCAGCCGACCACGGAGAACAGCGCCAGCCCGATCGCATCCGGGATCAGGAACAGCCCGGGGCGGATGCGCATGCGGCGCGCGACCACGAAGGTGAGGGCGACGGCTAACAGGCTGCAAACGAGATAATCCACGTTGCCGAGCCAGAAGACGGGGCGGCCGAGCATCATGTCTCGCAGGGTGCCGCCGCCTAGGCTGGTGGAGAGTCCGACGATCACGGTGCCGACCAGATCCATGCCCTTGTCCTCAGTTTCCAGCACGGCGGCCGCTGCGAATACAGCTACCGCCGCCATCGAGACAACATAGATCAGTTCGGTGGTGGCTCGTGCGGTATCGATCACCGGGCACGTTCGATCTGCACGCCGACACGGCGAACGCCGCGGGCGATGCCGACCTTGGCGATCGACACCTTGACCCAAGGCGCGCGGAACTCATCGAGCAGCAGGCCGATGACGAACTCGCCGAGCGTTTCGAGCAGGTTGAAGTGCCGCGCCGCCAGTTCTTCGCGGATGCGACCGATCACCACCGCGTAGTCGATGGTCTTGGCGATGTCGTCATCGCGCGCAGCCTCGTCCGGCACGCCGAAAGTGAGCGAGAGGTCGAGCGTCTGCGGCGCGGCGCGCTCGCGGTCGTAGATGCCGACATGCGCCTCGACGCGCATGTCTTCGATGAAGATGAAATCCATGAGGCCGTCTCAATTAGAATGCCGGCCATTCTATGGAAACCCTACCTTCCCTGCTCGCCTATCTGGCGCTCGGCTACCTGATCGGCTCCCTACCGTTCGCCGTCATCGTCTCGAAGCTGTTCGGCCTGGCCGACCCGCGCAGCTTCGGCTCGGGTAATCCCGGCGCCACCAACGTGCTGCGCACCGGCAACAAGCTTGCCGCCGTGCTGACCTTGCTCGGCGATGCAGCCAAGGGCCTGATTGCGATGACTGTCGTCGAAAAAGTCGGCGCCGGCAGCACGGCGGTCGCCCTTACCGGCCTGGCCGCATTCCTTGGTCACCTGTTCCCCATTTTTCTGCGCTTCAAGGGCGGCAAGGGCGTCGCCACGGCGATTGGCGTGCTGATCGGGCTGGATGGCTGGCTCGCGCTCGGTGCGGCACTGACTTGGCTGGCGACGGCCGTCGTCACACGCTATTCGTCGCTCGCCGCGCTGGTGGCAGCCTGCGTGGCGCCGACCATCGCGCTGGCGCGGCATGGCATCGGAGCGGTCTCGCTGGTCGTGGCGGTCATCTGCCTGCTGCTGATCGTTCGTCACAAGGCGAACATCCTGCGCCTCGCCGCGGGGACCGAGAGCCCCATCGGAAGCAAGAAGAAGGCTTAAGGAAAAGGGCTAGAGCGTCGCCAGCGGCCAGCGCGGTCGGACGCCGAAGCTGCCGTTGCGCGAGACGTCGCTGTCCATGCCGGCCAGCAGCCGCTGGGCGCCGGCGAAGGCGATCATTGCACCGTTGTCGGTGCACAGTTCCATTTCCGGATAGCAGACCCGAATCCTTATGCGGGCGGACTCGGCGTTCAGGCGCTCGCGCAGCCTCCTGTTGGCGCCGACGCCGCCAGCGACCACGAGGGTGGAGAGCTTGCGCCGCCGGCAGGCCGCCAAAGCCTTCGTCACCAGGACTTCCGTGGCCGCTTCCTGGAATTCGGCCGCCAGGTCGGCCTTGTCCTGTTCGGTGAGCGGGCGCTCATTTATCCCATTTCGCACGGCGGTGAGCACGGCGGTCTTGAGTCCGGAAAAGCTGAACATGAAATCGCCGCTAGTCAGCATCGGACGCGGCAGCTTGAAGCGGCCGGGCACGCCGGATTCGGCGAGCCGAGCCAGGGCCGGCCCGCCCGGATAGCCGAGTCCGAGCAGTTGCGCCGTCTTGTCGAAGGCTTCGCCGGCTGCGTCGTCGAGCGATTCTCCCATGAGCTCGTAAGCGCCCACTCCGGTCACGCACATGATCTGCGTGTGGCCACCGGAAACCAGCAGGGCAATGAATGGAAAATGCGCGGGGTCTTGGGACAGTAGCGGGGAAAGCAGATGGCCTTCGAGGTGGTGCACCGGCAAGGCGGGTATGCCGAGCGACAGGGCGAGCCCGGAGGCGAAGCTCGCGCCGACCAGCAGGGCGCCCGCCAGTCCCGGACCGGCGGTGTAGGCGACCGCGTCGATTTCCCCCTGCGATACCCCGGCTTGCTCCAGCACTTGCCGGAGCAATGGCGCAATGCGCCGGATGTGGTCGCGCGAGGCGAGTTCGGGCACCACGCCGCCGTAGTCCTCGTGCATCGCCACCTGGGAATGCACAGCATGGGAGAGCAGGCCGCGTTCGCTGTCGAAGAGCGCTAGGCCAGTTTCGTCGCAGGAGGATTCGATGCCGAGAACGATCATGGCGAAATTTTACTTTGACATCCGGCCGAAAATGGCTAGAATGCGCCCCTTTCCGCTCAACCAACTGTCCAGGAAGTTCGCATGCCCGGTATTCGCGTCAAGGAAAACGAGCCCTTCGAGGTCGCCATCCGCCGCTTCAAGCGCACCATCGAAAAGGCTGGCACGCTCACCGAACTGCGTTCGCGCGAGTTCTACGAGAAGCCCACCTCCGAGCGCAAGCGCAAGCTGTCCGCCGCGGTCAAGCGCCATCACAAGCGCATCCGCAGCCAGCTGCTGCCGCCGAAGCTCTACTAAGCAGCATTCGCTGCCATTTATTGCAGGGGCCGCCCTCATGGCGGCTGCGATAAAACCGCCTAAGGGCGGTTTTGGCGTTTGTGGAGTTCCACATCGGAGGAGTCCGTCATGAGCCTGAAAGCCCGCATCACCGAAGACATGAAGACCGCCATGAAGGCGAAGGAGGCTGCGCGCCTCGGTGCCATCCGTCTCCTGCTCGCTGCCATCAAGCAGAAGGAAGTGGACGAGCGCGTCGAACTCGACGATGCCGGCGTGATCGCGGTGATCGAGAAGATGCTCAAGCAGCGCAAGGATTCGATTACCCAGTACGAAGCGGCCAAGCGCCAGGATCTGGCCGATGCCGAGAAGTTCGAGGCCGAAGTGCTTTCCGCCTACATGCCGCAGGCGATGAGCGCGGAGGAGGTGGCGGCAATCGTCGCCAAGGCCGTTACTGACTCCGGTGCCAAGGCGCCTGCCGAGATGGGGAAGGTGATGGCGCTGGTCAAGCCGCAGATCGCCGGCCGCGCAGACATGGGCGAGGTTTCCAAGCTGGTGAAGGCGAAACTGGCCGGCGCATAATGCGCCAATGATTCCCGAGAGCTTCATCCAGGAATTGCTGGCACGCGTCGACATCGTCGACGTGGTCGAGCGCTATGTCACGCTCAAGAAGGCAGGCGCCAACTATCAGGCTTGCTGCCCGTTTCACTCCGAAAAAAGCCCATCCTTCACGGTCAGTCCGTCCAAGCAGTTCTATCACTGCTTCGGTTGCGGCGCGCACGGCAGCGCGATCGGCTTCGTGATGCAGTATGCCGGCCTTGGCTTCGTCGAGGCCGTGGAGGAACTCGCAAACCATCTGGGCATGCCTGTTCCGCGCGAGGTGAGTACCCGCTCAAGGGAGCGGGAGAAGCAGCAGCCGCTAACCGAGCGCATGGCGCGCGCGGCGCGCTTCTACAAGGAGCAGCTCAAGGCCAGCCCAAAGGCGATTGACTACCTCAAGGGCAGGGGATTGACCGGCGAGATCGCCGCCCGCTATGGACTCGGCTATGCGCCGGACGACTGGCAGGGGCTCCAGCGCGTCTTCGACGACTACGACAGTCAGGCGCTGGTCGAGTGCGGCCTCATCATCGTGAACGAGCAAGGCCGACGCTACGACCGATTCCGGGATCGCATCATGTTCCCGATTCTCGATCAGCGCGGCAACGTCATCGGCTTCGGCGGGCGCGTGCTCGGCCAGGGAGAACCGAAGTACCTCAACTCGCCGGAAACCGCGCTGTTCAGGAAAGGCGAGGAACTCTACGGGCTGCCACAGGCGCGGAAGGCCATTCACGAATCCGACACGGTGATCGTCGTCGAAGGTTACATGGACGTGGTTGGCCTGGCGCAACTCGGCGTCGAGAACGTCGTCGCGACGCTGGGCACGGCAGCGACGGGCGCCAACGTGCAGAAACTGCTCAAGCAGGCCAACCGTGTGGTGTTCTGCTTCGACCGCGACAGCGCGGGCGACCGGGCCGCGTGGCGCGCGATGGAGGTTAGCCTCGAATATCTCGCCGACGGCAAGAGCGTCGAAATCCTGCAGATGCCGGGAAACCAGGATCCGGACGAGTTCATCCGAGAGCATGGCAAGGAAGCCTTTCTCAGGGAGATGGGCAGCGCTACGAAGTTGAGCGACTTTCTGGTGCGCGAAGTCGTCCGGAGGAACCGCATCGATTTGCATAGTGCCGAAGGCAGAGCTACGCTGGTACGTGAAGCCAAGCCTCTGTTGCAGAAGATTGCGGCGCCCGTGCTGAGGGTGCAGGTTACGAAGGAGATCGCCAAGCGTGCGCAGCTTTCGCAAGGTGAACTCGAGGCGCAATGCGGGCTGAAGCCGCTTGCCCGCAGTCGATATGCCCAGCCTGCCGGCAATCTGCGTCCTTCGCCGTATGCGATCGAGCGTACGTTGTTGCTGACGGTTCTGCGCCGTCCCGAGCGGGTTGCCCGATTGCCGCTGGAACTGATTGCGCAGGACACGGCGGAAGGGGCCGCGTTGGCGGCCTTGGCGGATGCCATTGAGCATGCGGTTCTTCCGACGGGCAACTTGGGATTGCTGATCGAGCATTTCCGCGGCAGTTCCTGCGAAGAGATCATCTCCGTCGCTGCCCGGCAGATCGAAGCCGAGGGAGGGGAGGAAGGGGAGCAGGAAGCCGTGTTTCTCGATTCCATAGAGCGTTTGCGCAGCCAGGCATTGGCCCGCCAGATCGAGGAACTGAATGCCCGGGCGCGTGCCGGAACGCTTTCTGCCGAGGAGCGTCAAACCCTGGCCGGTCTTCTGGCAAGGAAAAAGGCCTGAGAAGGGCTTGTTCTTTCGTATATAATTGATTGTTTCGCTGAATTTTCGAGTCGAGCCATGTCCAAGTCCTCTGCAAAGCCGACCAAAGCTTCCAACAAGTCTGCCTCCAAACCTGCAATCGCCAAGCCGGCGGTGAAGGGTGCGGCTGCCAAACCTGCGGCGAAGCCCATCGCTAAGCCGGCGGTGAAGAGTGCGGCCGCCAAACCTGCGGCGAAGCCTGCCCAGAAGAAGCCGGTTGCTACCAAGCCCGCGCCCAAAGCCGCGCCAGCGAAGCCGGCCAAGCCGTCGGCGCCGGCCAAGGCTGAAAAAACAATCGCCGAAGCGGTGCCGGCCAAATCCGCCGTTGCCGCGAAGGCAGCCAAGGCAGCGCCTGCAGCAGAACCGCCGCCGTCAGTAGCCATTCCGGCCCAAGAGCCGGTGGCACCCACCGGCAAGCTGTCGGCAAAAGCCAAAAAGGCGAGGGACAGGCAGATGCTGGCGGCGCTCGAGCAGGCGCAGCCGAGCAGCGTCGACCTCGAAGCCCGCCGCACCCGCCTGAAGAGCCTGATCACCTTGGGCAAGGAGCGCGGCTTCCTGACCTATGCCGAAATCAACGACCACCTGCCCGACGACCTGGTCGATGCCGAGCAGATCGAAACGATCATCAGCACCTTCAACGACATGGGCATTCAGGTCTTCGACCAGGCGCCCGCGCCAGAGGATCTGTTGTTGGCCGAGCAGAGCACTGCTCAAGTCGATGCCGAGGAGGCTGAAGAGGAGGCCGAGCAGGCTCTGTCGTCGGTCGATTCCGAGTTCGGCCGCACCACCGATCCCGTGCGCATGTACATGCGCGAGATGGGGACTGTCGAACTGCTGACCCGCGAAGGCGAGATCGAGATCGCAAAGCGTATCGAGGAAGGTCTTAAGCACATGGTGCTGGCGATCTCCGCTTGCCCGACGACGATTGCCGAGATCCTCGAGATGGCGGATAAGGTCGCGCGCGAAGAGATGCGTATCGACGAGCTCGTCGATGGCCTGATCGACCCGAACGCGCCCGAGGAAACTTTCGGAGCGAGCAGCGACGAAGAGGAAGAGGTCGAGGCGGAAGACGAAGAGGAAATCGAGGACGAAGGCGAGGATGAAGGCGAGGCACGCGTCTCCGCTTCGCTGATGCAGCTCAAGCAGGACGCCCTCGAACGCTTCACCGTCATCTTCCAGCTGTACAGCAAGCTGATGCCGGCGCTGGCCAAGAAGGGCTCGCAGGATAAGACCTATCTGCGCATCCAGAAGCAGATCTCCGACGAGCTGATGAACATCCGCTTCACCGCGCGTGCCATCGAGCGCCTGTGCGACTCGGTGCGTGGCATGGTAGAGGCCGTGCGCAACCACGAGCGCAAAATCCTACATCTCTGCGTGGACAAGACGCACATGCCGCGTCAGCACTTCATCAAGGTCTTCCCCGGCAACGAGACCAACATGGAGTGGCTCAAGCACGAGGTGCAGTCGGGCAAGCCTTATGCTGCCGCGCTGATGCGTGCGGCGCCGGCCGTGTTGGAAGAGCAGCAATCGCTGATCAACCTGCAGGATCGTATCGGCATTCCGCTCAAGGAACTCAAGGACATCAACAAACAGATGTCGACCGGCGAAGCCAAGGCACGCCGCGCCAAGCGCGAAATGACCGAGGCCAACCTGCGTCTGGTGATTTCCATCGCCAAGAAGTACACCAACCGCGGACTGCAGTTCCTCGACCTCATCCAGGAAGGCAACATCGGCCTGATGAAGGCGGTGGACAAGTTCGAATATCGCCGCGGCTACAAGTTCTCGACCTATGCGACGTGGTGGATCCGCCAAGCGATCACCCGTTCGATCGCCGACCAGGCACGCACCATCCGCATCCCGGTGCATATGATCGAGACGATCAACAAGATGAACCGCATCAGCCGGCAGATTCTTCAGGAAACCGGCTTGGAGCCTGATCCCGCGACTCTGGCCATCAAGATGGACATGCCCGAGGACAAGATCCGCAAGATCCTCAAGATCAGCAAGGAGCCGATCTCGATGGAGACACCGATCGGCGACGACGACGACTCCCACCTCGGCGACTTCATCGAGGATACGAGCACGGTCGCACCGTCCGACGCCGCCCTGTTCGCCAGCCTGCGAGAAGTCACCAAGGATGTGCTCGACAGCCTGACGCCGCGCGAGGCCAAGGTGCTGCGCATGCGCTTCGGTATCGAGATGAACACCGACCATACGTTGGAAGAGGTGGGCAAGCAGTTCGATGTGACGCGCGAGCGCATCCGCCAGATCGAGGCTAAGGCGCTACGCAAGCTGCGCCATCCGTCGCGCTCCGAGAAGCTGCGCAGCTTCCTGGACGGTAGCGAGTGAGTAGTTCAGGCCGGTTGTAGCGCGAAGGCGAGCCGCCGACAGTGCGAGTTGCACAGCAAGGCGATGCCGCAAAGGCTACAGACGGCTATGCGGGCCTCTAGCTCATGCTTGGTTAGAGCAGCGGACTCATAATCCGTTGGTGCTGGGTTCGACTCCCAGGGGGCCCACCAAGGTTTCGGCAGCCGGCGGAATGACCCATCGGCAGACGAATCCTTGATGATTGGGAAGCCGTCTGCCTACCAGCTGCGGCGCCACCACCCCCGCATTGTTTCCTGCTGTTTGGGGGTTAGCACCGCTTCGATGCGTTTGCGGGTTTCCAGGGATGAATCGAGCATCGTCTGCTGGAGATCGAACAATTCTTTGTTGACCTTGGCAATAGCCGATTTATCTGGGTCGCTTGCGGCGATGAGATCGCGCAGTCTCACCCGCAGATCCATCATGTTGCCCATCAGTGCCCAGTGGGCTCTGCGCGTCTCATCCCGGATCTTGTCGATCTTGGCTTCCTGCTCCGCCGAGAGATCCAGAGCGGCAAGGTAGCCGCCGCCCCAGCCGTGCATCATTCCGGAGCCCATGCCATAACCACCGCCCCAGCCGTGCATCATTCCGGGGCCCATGCCATAGCCTCCGCCACCCCAGCCATGCATCATGCCCATCGGAGCACCGTCAGCCCAAGGCGGAAAGTCGGCAGCCGCTTTGGTCGATTCTGCGAATGCCGGAAAAGCATAGAGACTCCCCAAAACTGCCAGGGCCGCAATGCGTTTCGTGAGTAATCGATTGCACATGATTCGCCTCCTTCTGTTGAGAAGCCCTGAAAATTTCTGCTGCAATGAACATTGGAAAGGGGTGGGGCAGGAAAGTTCCAAACCCATGTTATGTAAGTGGTTGTATATATAGATTTATTTGTTGGATATCGGTATGGCCATAAAGACGCCGTATTTGGCTTGCTAAATCAAACGTAATAAAAATGAGCATCGCCGCAGGCTTCCAATACAATGTAATCCATGGGTAAGCATGCTCCTGCAGTCAATCCTTCAGCGGCCACAGGGGGCGTGGACGACGAATCGCGACGCCTGCGTGCGCGGCTGGAAGCGGAAATCGCCACACGCCAAGGTGTCGAGAAGCGGCTTGCCCAACTTCAGTCGGCCTATGCGCGCTTCGTGCCGCCGCAGCTACTCGAACTGTTGGGAAAGGAAAGCATCCTCGACGTCGACTGGGGCAACCAGGCGGAAAAGAAGATGACGATCCTATTCTCCGACATTCGCGGCTTCGCTTCGATGTCCGAGCACATGTCACCCCAGCAATGCTTCGATTTCATCAACGCCTACCTGAGCTTCATGGAACCGGTGGTGATGGCGCACGGCGGCTTCATCGACAAGTACATCGGCGATTCGGTGATGGCGCTGTTTCCGGCTCGGGGCGACGACGCGCTGAAGGCCGCACTCGGCATGCTGGCCGAACTCGAGCAGTTCAACGCGCAGCGCGCGGTGCTGCAGAAGGAGTTGCCATTCGAGCATCCTGAGCGCCGCGCGAGCGGCGACGTGCAGATCGGCATCGGCATGAATTCCGGCCTGCTGATGCTGGGGATCATCGGCGGCAGCAACCGCATGGAAGTCACCGTCATCAGCGATGCGGTGAACCTCGCGTCGCGTGTCGAGACGTTGACCAAGACGTACCAGACGCCGATCCTCATTACCCAGCACACCCTGAACAGCATCCGCTATCCAGGCGACTTTTCAATCCGTTTCATCGACCGCGTGCGCGTGCGCGGCAAGCACCAGGCACAGTCGATCTACGAGGTCTTCGATGCCGATCCCGCTCCGCTCAAGGCAGCCAAGCTGGCCAGCCGCGAGACCTTCGAGGATGCGCTTGCCCACTACCACTTCCGCCGCATGGACGAGGCCCTGGCGCTGTTCAGCGACTGCCTGGAGCACAATCCCGGCGACACTCCTGCGGCCGTCTACTGGCAGCGTTGCCGCCAGGCCAATCGCGCGCACGGCGGCGAGGGCGGCGAGAGCGACAGCGCTACGCACTGGCGGCAGGAATATCTGCTCGGATTCCCGGGGCTCGACGAGATGCACCAAGTCATCTTCAGCCACATCGTCGCGCTGTCCGAGGCACTGCAGCAGGAGGCAGCGGGCACTGCCAGTCAGCTTGTGATCAAGCTGGTGGAATGGACGCGCGAGCATTTCGAAAGCGAGGAGCGCCTCATGGAGGCGCATGGCTACCCGCGTTCTCCGTTCGCTGAGCACCAGCAGCAGCACCGCAAGTTTCGTGAATTCCTCGAGGCGCTCGCCACCGAGATCCATGCGGGCAAGACGCCGGCGCTGCGGCTGGCCTTCCGTTGCCAGTTCCTGCTGCTTGACTGGTTTATCAGCCATATCAGCATCACCGATCGCCACCTCGAACGCTACCTGGCGGGTAGGCTCACGTCGGAGATCATGGCGTGAAAGTTCGCGAGACAGCGGAAGGTCGCTTCGCGAAGAGTACGGGAGACTGAGATGGACGTGGTTATCGTCGATGACACCCAAATCAACGTGACGCTAATGGAGGCATTGGTCAGGCGCATCGACGGGTGCACGCCGATCTGCTTCACCGAATCCGCGGCAGGCCTGCAGTGGTGCCTTGAGAACAAACCGGACCTCGTCATCGTCGATTACATGATGCCGGCGCCCGACGGTATCGAGTTCATCCAGCGCTTCCGTGCCGATCCGACGAAGACCGAAGTACCGGTGCTCATGGTCACGGCCGACCATGAGAAGGAAGTGCGCTATCGCGCGCTGGAGAGCGGTGCCAACGATTTTCTTACCAAGCCGATCGACCGCGTAGAGTTCACTTCCCGTGCGAAGAACATGCTGGCTCTGCGCCGCAATCATCTGGCGCTTGCCGATCGTGCCGCGCTGCTTGCCGACGAAGTCCGCAAGGCGACCGCTGGAATTCGTGAGCGGGAGCGCGAAGCGGTGTTTCGTCTTGCCCGTGCCGCGGAATTCCGCGACCCGGAGACGGGGGCGCATATCCAGCGCATGGCGCACTATTCGCGACTGATCGCCGCAGGGCTCGGCCTCGACGAAAAGGAGCAGGAACTGGTCCTCGAGGCGGCGCCGATGCACGATGTCGGCAAGCTCGGTACGCCCGACCTGATCCTGCTAAAGCCCGGTAAGCTGACGCCGGAGGAATTCATCGTGATGCAGGAGCACACCACGATCGGCTGGGAAATTCTGCGCGACTCCGCAGCGCCGACCTTACAGGCCGCGGCGGTGATTGCCCTGACTCATCACGAGAAATATGACGGGACCGGCTACCCGCGCAAGCTGGCCGGTGACCAGATTCCCCTGCATGGTCGCATCGTCGCCGTAGCCGACGTGTTCGATGCCCTGACTTCAGCGAGACCTTACAAGGAAGCCTGGACGTTCGATAAGGCGCTGGAATTCATAGCCGCCAATCGCGGCGCACATTTCGACCCACAGTGCGCGGATGCGTTCCTTGCCCAGCACGAGGCGATTGCCGACATCCGGCGACGCTTCCTCGATCCGGGTGAAGAACCCATCTGAGTCGTTTCAGATCAAGGGCAGGCGACTGCCCAACCGCTTGAGCTCCTCACGGGTGCTGCGCCACTCGGGGTGCAGCCGGTCCACCACCGCCCAGAAGCGCGGGCTATGGTTCATCTCGACGAGATGCGCCGCCTCATGGGCGATCACGTAGTCGATCAACTCGGCCGGCAGGTGGATCAGGCGCCAGTTGAGGCGAATGCCGCTTTTCGCGCTGCAACTGCCCCAGCGCGTGCGTGCGGAACTTAACGCAAGCGGCGGTGCCGGCAAGCCGAGCCGGGCGCTCATCGCCGCCAGGCGCGGATGGCAGTGTTCCATCGCCCGCCGCTGCAGTGTGCGCCGAGTTAGCAGCGCGAGATCGGCCGCCGGGCGCGCTGCGAGCCACAATTCGCTGCCTGCTGCATGGTGCTGCCAGAAGCCGCGGTTGCTGCCCGCCGTGACACGAACTCTTACTTCCTGGCCGAGCACCGGCAAGGAGGCGCCGTCGTGGATCGGCAAGTGGCGTATCTGGCCGATGCCGGCAAACTCGTCGAGCTTCTGCAACACCCACTCGGCATGACCGGCGATGAAGGCTTCGATCGCGGCGACCGGGAGGCTGCGCGGCGCGCCGACGGAAAGGCCGCGCTCGTCGATGCGCATCGCCAGGCGGCGGCGGTCGCGGCGCAGCCGGTAAGCGACGATGCGGCCGGCGAGAACGAGGTGGCGAGTGTCAGTCGTGCCGCCAGCCGAAGCTGAAGGCAGGCGAAACAATTCCAGCTGCAGGGGTTGCTCGGGCATCAGGTGAGGGCGAAGAGGTCGTCGCAGGCCTGGGCTTGCTGCATCTTGGCCAGGGCGTTAGCCAGCACTTGCGCAATGACGGCTTCGGGCTGTTCGATCAGGCGCCAATGGCAGCGTAGTCGTCCTTCCTCGATACGTACCCAGTCGCCGCCCTTGCCGAAAGCCAATGCGACGGGTGGGGCCACGAACCCCTGGCGTCCCGCCAGCGCCGACTTTTCTGCGGCGATGCGGGTGAACAGGGCAAGCCCCTCGTCGCGCAGCCAGCTTTCGGCGGCATCGCGGATCTGGCGCGGCGTGGCCCCCGGGGGCAACGGCAGGTGCAACTCGTTGCCGACCCGTTGCGGTGTGTGCAGTTCGGAATCAGGAACCAAGGTCAGGCAGACGCCGAGGTAGGCGACCTGCCCTCCGGCGCACCAGGGCGTTTGCGTGTCGGGCGGCGCGGCGTCAAGCCGCAGTGCCAGTTGCGGCGCTCGCGGTTTCATGATGCTTGTAGCGATGCGGGCTGATGCGGCGCATCTCCGCCTCGATCCACTGCTCGACGGCGGCATTCACTTCCTCGGCGGTTTTACCGGTCGGGTCGATGGGCGGCCCGATGCTGACGGTGACCGTGCCGGGGGTCTTGATGAACGCCTTGCGGCGCCAGCACTCACCCGAGTTTAGTGCGACCGGCACGGCCGGGACGCCGGCGCTGACGGCAAGGTAAGCGCCGCCAATCTTGTAGCGCTTGTGGTGCCCCGGCGCGACGCGCGTGCCTTCGGGGAAGATCACGACGCTGTAGCCCTCGTCGAGGCGACGCTTGCCGCGCTCGGCCACCTGGTTGAGCGCCGCCTTGCCGGCGGCGCGGTCGATCGCGACGAACGGCATCAGCTTGATGCCCCAGCCGAAGAAAGGCAGCCAGTGCAGTTCCCGTTTGTACACAAAAGAGGTGAGGGTGAAAATCTCCTGCAGGGCGAAGGTCTCCCAGGCCGACTGGTGCTTGCTGAGGATCACGCAGGGAACGGACGGGATGTTTTCCGCACCGAGCACGCGCGTCTCGATGCGCAGCAGGTGGCGGATCAGCCAGAGGATGACGTGCACCATCGGCATCACGAATAGCCGGCGCTGACGAAGCGGCAGCCAGAACATCAGCAGCAGCCCGATGACGGTCAGCGGGACCACGACCGCCATGGCGATCATGAAAAGGAGCGAGCGCAGGAACGTCATTTCGATTGACTCGTCAGCTGTGCGACCGCCTCGGCCAGGTCGGCGAACACCGGCGTGCCCGGGGGCAGGGCCGGATCGGCCTGCGTCTTCATGCCCTTGCCGGTGAGTACCAGCATCGGCTGCGCGCCGACCTCGACGGCGGACTGCAGGTCGCGCAGCGAATCGCCGATGACGGGCACGCCGGTCAGGTCGGCGTTGTAGCGTGCCGCCACCTCCTTGAGCATGCCGGCTTTCGGCTTGCGGCAATCGCATTTGTCGGCGTTGGTATGCGGGCAGAAGAAGATCGCCTCGATCGTGCCGCCGGCATGTGCCGCCGCCTTGATCATCTTCTCGTGGATCGCGTTGAGCGTATCCATGCCGAACAGGCCGCGGCCGATGCCCGACTGGTTGGTGCACACGACGACGCGGTAACCCCACTGGTTGAGCCGTGCGATCGCTTCGAGGCTGCCGGGTAGCGGCACCCACTCGTCCGGCGACTTGATGTAGAGATCGGAGTCCTTGTTGATGACGCCGTCGCGGTCGAGGATGATCAGCTTGGTTCCGGGCATGATTCGATCAGGCGCTGAGCTTGGAGAGGTCGGCGACGCGGTTCATCGCCTGGTGGAGGATGGCCAGCAGGCCAAGGCGGTTGTTCCGCAGCGCGGCGTCCTCGGCATTGACCATCACCTTGTCGAAGAAGGCATCGACCGGGGCCTTGAGGGCGGCCAGTGCCTGCAGCGAAGCAGCATAGTCGCCGTGTTCGAAAGCGGCGTCGGCCTGCGGCTTCACGGCATTCAAGGCGTCGAATAGCGCGCGCTCGGCTTCTTCCTTGAGCAGCGCGGCATCGACCTTGGCTGCGACTGAACCCTCCGCCTTCTTGAGGATGTTGCCGACGCGCTTGTTGGCGGCAGCGAGGCTCGCCGCTTCGGGTAGCGCGGCGAAGGCACGTACGGCGGCGAGCCGCTTCGGGATGTCGCCGAGGCGTCGCGGACGCAGGCTAACCACCGCATCGACTTCCAGCGTCGAATAGCCCTGCTCCCTGAGGCTGCCGGCGAGACGTTCGTAGATGAAGTCTGCAAGCTGCTCGGCCACCTTGGCATCGGTGAGCTTGGCTGCGTCGAACAGCCAGGCAAGATCGAGCGGCAAGTCGCGTTCGATCAGCATACGCACCATGCCGAGCGCATGGCGGCGCAGCGCGAAGGGGTCCTTGTCGCCGGTTGGCAACTGGCCGATGCCGAACATGTCGACCAGCGTCTGCAGCTTATCCGCCAGCGCGACACAAAGGCCTGCATCGCCGCGCGGCAGTTCGTCGCCGGCGAAGCGCGGCTTGTAGTGGTCCTCGATCGCATCGGCGATCTCTTTCGGTTCGCCGTCGTGCAAAGCGTAGTAGCGCCCCATGATGCCCTGCAACTCGGGGAACTCACCGACCATGTCGGTCAGCAAATCGGCCTTTGCGAGCACCGCAGCGCGGTCGGCGGCATTGGCCAGAGCTTCGCCGCCGAGCTTGTCGCCGATGGCGCGGGCGAGGGCGGCGACGCGCTCGACGCGTTCGCCCTGGGTGCCGAGCTTGTTGTGATAGACCACTTTCGCCAAGCCGGGGATGCGGTCCATCAGCGACTTCTTGCGGTCCTGATCGAAGAAGAACTTCGCATCGGCGAGGCGCGGACGAACGACGCGTTCGTTGCCGCCGATGACGGCGGAGGCGTCGTCCGGGCGGATGTTGCTGACGACGAGGAACTTGTTGGTCAGCCTGCCGTCCTTGAGCAGCGGGAAGTACTTCTGGTTGGCCTTCATCGTCAGGATCAGGCATTCCTGCGGCACGTCCAGAAACTCTTGCTCGAACTGGCAGGTCAGCACGTTCGGGCGCTCGACCAGCGCGGTCACCTCGTCGAGCAGCGCTTCGTCCTCGATCGGCTGCAGACCTTCCTTGGCGGCGGCAGCCTTGAGCTGCTTCTCGATCTCGGTGCGGCGGGCAGCGAAGCCCGGGATCACGGCGCCTTCGCTTTCCATTTGGCCAGCGTAGCTGTCGGCGTCGCGGATGGACACGACAGGCTGTGCCGCTTCGAAGCGGTGTCCCTGCGTCTCGCGGCCAGCGTTCAGGCCAAGCACGGAAATCGGTACGATGTCGGCACCATGCAGAGCGACGAGCTTGTGGGCGGGGCGAACGAAATTAACAGAGGTCCATCCATCGGAAAGCTGATAAGTCATTACCTTGGGAATTGGTAATGCCCGTATCGCCTCTTCAATTGCGAATTCCAGCCCAACTTGAAGCGAAGCACCCTTGGCCATGGTGCGTAGGAATACAGCATCAGCCTTGCCATCGCTTTGAACGAACAACTTATCAGAGCCATCTTCAGCATTGGGCCAAAGATCTGCCATTGCTTCACGACCAGCCTTTGCGAGCCGCTTTCGGAAGGCATCTGTAGGCTTGCCATTTGCACCAATTGCAATAGTTACGGGCATGAGCTTTTCAACAAGCTCTTTGTCCGGTGCCGTGGCCGCAACATGAGAAATATGGGCAGCCAAACGACGAGGTGAGCAATAGGGAGTTACTACACTGCTGGAACCGCTCAGGAGATCTCTCGATTTCAGAGCTTCAAACAGCGAGTAAGCAAAGGATTCGCCGAGCTTCTTCAGCGCCTTGGGCGGCAGTTCCTCGACGAAGAGTTCAACGAGAAGATTCTTCGTGCTCATGCCGCCACCTTTTCCAGTTTCGCCAGCACTTCGGCGGCATGTTCTTTCGACGCCATCGGGAAGCCGAGCCGCGCACGGCTGTCGAGGTAGCTCTGTGCGACGCTGCGCGCCAGATTGCGGATGCGGCCGATGTAGGCGGCGCGCTCGGTGACGGAGATCGCGCCGCGCGCATCGAGCAGGTTGAAGGTGTGCGCGGCCTTGAGCACCTGTTCGTAGGCCGGCAGCGCGAGCTGCTGCTCCATCAGGTGCTTGGCGTTGCCTTCGTGCGCACCGAAGGCATGCAGCAGGAAGTCGACGTTGCTGTGTTCGAAGTTGTAGGCGCTTTGCTCCACCTCGTTCTGGTGGAAGACGTCGCCATACTTGAGGCCGGGCGCATAGACGAGGTCGAACACGTTCTCGACGCCCTGCAGGTACATCGCCAGCCGCTCGAGGCCGTAGGTGATCTCGCCGGTGATCGGCTTGCAGTCGATGCCGCCGACCTGCTGGAAGTAGGTGAACTGGGTCACTTCCATGCCGTTGAGCCAGACTTCCCAGCCGAGGCCCCAGGCGCCGAGCGTCGGGTTCTCCCAGTCGTCCTCGACGAAGCGCACGTCGTTTTTCTTCAGGTCGAAGCCGAGCGCTTCGAGCGAACCGAGGTAAAGCTCGAGGATGTTCTTCGGCGCGGGCTTGAGCACCACCTGGAACTGGTAGTAGTGCTGCATGCGGTTCGGGTTCTCGCCGTAGCGGCCGTCCTTGGGGCGGCGCGAGGGCTGTACGTAGGCGGCCTTCCAGGGCTCGGGGCCGAGCGCGCGCAGGAAGGTGGCGGTGTGGCTGGTGCCGGCGCCGACTTCCATGTCGTAGGGCTGCAGCAGGGCGCAGTCCTGCTTGTTCCAGAATTCCTGGAGCCGCAGGATGATTTCTTGAAAGCTTGGCTTCATGATGGCGGAAGAATCGGAAAACCCGATTTTACCGGCTTCGGCGGTGGCGATAAGCAGCCAAGAACGCCGGCAAAACCGCGCCAATGACAAAAATCAGGGCCAACAAGAGGGCCAGCGCGTCGCCCCAGCGCATGTAGGGGGTGGATCCCTTGAATCCCTGGGCTTCGACGCGCAGCGCGCCGGCGGTGAAAGGCGGCAACTGGCCGAGTACCCGGCCGTCGGGCGCGATCGCCGCCGTGATGCCGGTATTGGTGGCGCGCAGCATCGTGCGGCCGGTTTCCATGGCGCGCAGCCGCGCAATCTGCAAGTGCTGCGGCTGGGCGAGCGAGTCGCCGAACCAGGCGGTGTTCGAAAGGTTGATGAGCAGCGTCGCTTCGGGCAGGGACCGGAGGATTTCCGCGCCGAACAGGTCTTCGTAGCAGATGTTGGGCGCGATATGTTGCCCGGCGATCTGCAGCGGCGGCTGGTGGGGAGGGCCGGCGGAAAAATCCGACATCGGGATGCGCACGAGGTCGAAGAACCAAGCGAAGCCCGGCGGCACGTACTCGCCGAAGGGGACAAGATGCCGCTTGGCGTAGCTCTGCACCCTGTCGGCCGTGATCGCCACGGCGCCATTCACATAGCCGCCCTGGCGATGGCGCACGGCGATGCCGAGCAGCACGTCGCCGTGGCGGGCCAGCGCCGCGAGGGTTTCATGCGGCACCTCATGGAAGAACAGCGGGATCGCGGTTTCGGGCAGGACGGTCAGCGCGGCGGGGTGTTGCTGCGCCAGTCCCACGTAGGTGTCCACCGAGAGCGGCAGGCGCTCCGGTTCCCACTTGAGGCTTTGCGCAATGTTGCCCTGCAGGAGGCTCACGGCAAGCGGCTCGCCTTCGGGCTGCGTCCAGTCCATGCCCCGGAGCAGCGCGCCGCTGCTGAGAAGAACGAGGATCGTCAGCCAGGCGGCTTTATGACGGCCGCCGAGCGCAACGAGCGCCGCGACCAGTGCGGCGAGCAGGCCGATGCCGTAGCTGCCGAGCACCGGTGCGTAGCCCGCGAGCGGGCTCGGCGGCGTCTGCGAGTAGCCGAGCGCGAGCCAGGGAAAGCCGGTGAACAGCCAGCCGCGCAGCCATTCCGTGAGCGTCCACACACCGGCAAGCATGAGAGCGTGTTTCCAAAAGTCGGCGCTGGCGAGACGGCGCGAATCAGTAGTCCGCCCTCCCCATGCCCCTCCCTCGTGGGAGGGGAGACTTTGTGCGCTCTGCGTGCGCCTAAAAAGGTAGCCAGCGAGCGCAGGAAACAGCGCGAGGTAGGCGCAGAACAGCAGCGTTGCGACGATCGCCACCGGCGCAGCCATGCCACCCACGTCGTGCAGGCTCACATAGACCCACGACACGCCGGCAAGGAAGAATCCGAGGCCGTAGCAGAAGCCGAGCCAGGCCGCCTCGCCCGGCGAGCGAGCCTGCCGCCAGAAATGGAACAGCAGCGCGAGGGCGAGGATGGGTACCGGGAACAGCTCGAACGGGGCGAAGCCGGCGATGCTGACAGCGCCGACGCCAGCGGCGAGCAGCGGCCGCCTCATGGCTGAGGTTCGAGGGCCAGTCTCTTTTGCGGATCCACCAGCAGCGTATGCACGCGCCGGCTGTCGGCGCGCAGCACCTGCATGCGCAGGCCGTCGATGACGACGATCTCGTTGCGCTTGGGCAGGCGGCCGAGTCGGTGGATCACCAGGCCGCCGACGGTATCGAACTCTTCGTCGGGAAACTGCGTGCCGAACGCCACGTTGAAATCCTCGATCTCGGTGGTGGCCTTGACGCGGTAGCGGCCGGCGTTGTCGAGCACGATGTTGCCGGCGGCCTCGTCGAAGTCGTATTCGTCCTCGATGTCGCCGACGATCTGTTCGAGCACGTCCTCGATGGTGACGAGGCCGGAGACGCCGCCGTACTCATCGACCACGATCGCCATGTGGTTGCGCGACGCCCTGAACTCGCGCAGCAGCACGTTGAGGCGCTTCGATTCGGGAATGAACACCGCCGGGCGCAGGCTGTCGCGCAGGTCGAATTCCTTGCCGGCGAAGTGGCGCAGCAGGTCCTTGGCGAGCAGGATGCCGACGACGTCGTCCTTGTTCTCGCCGACGGCCGGAAAGCGAGAGTGCGCAGTCTCGAGCACGAAGTCGACGAGCTTCTCGGGCGGTTCATTGATCGAGACGACATCCATCTGCGCGCGCGGCACCATGATGTCGCGCACCTGCATCTCGGAAACGGACAGCGCACCCTCGATGATCGAGAGCGCGTCGCCATCCATCAGGCTACGGCTATGGGCGTTGCGCAGAAGTTGCAGCAGTTGTTCGCGGTCTTCGGGCTCGCCCAGCAACAGCAGCGAGAGCCGCTCAAAAAACGACGGTCGACTAGGAGAAGGGTCCATGGTCAAAGGTATGGATCGGGTATCCCGAAGCGGTCGAGTACTTCGCGTTCGCGCGCTTCCATGCGCGCCGCATCGTTCTTGCCGGTTTCGTGATCGTACCCCTGAAGGTGAAGCATACCATGCACGACCATATGGGCCATGTGGGCCTTGAACGGCTTGCCCTGCTCCTTCGCTTCGCGCAGCACCACCGGCAGGCAGATCACCAGGTCGCCGGCCACGGTTGGCGTGCTGTCATAGACGAAGGAGAGTACGTTGGTCGCATAGTCCTTGCCGCGGTAGTCGTGGTTCAGCGTACGCCCTTCCTCGGCTTCGACGAAACGAATCGTCGCCGTCAGCGGCCGCTCCTGCGAAGCCTTGACCCAGCGTCGCAATTGGGAACGCGAAGGCAGGCGAGCATCTTCGCAGGCGTATTGCACTGCCAGCGACAACTCAGGCTTTCTTGCCGTTCTTTTCATAGGCGGCGACAATGCGGGCGACGAGCGGATGTCGCACGACGTCCGAGGCGTCGAAGTCGGTGAAGGCCAGCCCGCGCACCTCGGCGAGGATACGGCGCGCCTCGACGAGACCCGACTGCTGGCCTTTGGGCAGGTCCATCTGCGTGATATCGCCGGTGATGACGGCCTTGGCGCCGATGCCGATGCGGGTGAGGAACATCTTCATCTGCTCGGGCGTGGTGTTCTGCGCCTCGTCGAGGATGATGAAGGCGTGGTTGAGCGTGCGCCCGCGCATGTAGGCGAGCGGTGCCACCTCGATGCTCTGCTTCTCGAACAGGCGAGCCACCTTGTCGAAGCCCATCAGGTCGTAGAGCGCGTCGTAGAGCGGCCGCAGATAGGGGTCGACCTTCTGCGCCAGGTCGCCGGGCAGGAAGCCGAGGCGCTCGCCCGCTTCGACGGCCGGACGCGTCAGCACGATGCGCTGCACCTGGTCGCGCTCGAAGGCGTCGACAGCGCTGGCGACGGCGAGGTAGGTCTTGCCGGTGCCCGCCGGGCCGATGCCGAAGGTGATGTCGTGCTCCTGGATCTTGCGCAGGTATTCCACCTGATGCGGCGTGCGGCCGTGCAGCTCGGGTTTCTTGGTCAGCAGGCCGGCGGCGGGCTGCGCGGCCTGGCCGCGGTTGCGCAGTTCGACGAGTCCGAGCTGGATGTCGTCGACGGAGAGCGGCACCTTCGCCTGCTTGTAGAAATGCTGCAGCGCCTCGGCCGCATGGCGGGCCTGCACCGGGTCGCCGTCGATGCGGCACTGCTCGCCGCGCCGCGCGATGGTCACGTCGTAGGCCGTCTCGATCTGGCGCAGGTTCTCGTCGAGCGGTCCGCAGAGGTTTGCCAGTTGGGCGTTGTCGAGCGGCTCGAGGGCGAGCGCGAAGCCGCGGCCCTTCATCGCGATTTTCGCGCCGTGTGGCCGGCGCCGACTTTTCGATGCGCTGCTGCGGCTGCCATGGAACTCAACGGTTTTCAGGCAGCCTGGCCTCGGCGTCCGACAGGATCCAAACGCGGTGAAGCGCACCGCTGAAATCGGTGGTGTAGCGCACCTTTACCGGCGCCTGCACCATTGTAGGCAGGATGATCATGTTGAGCTCGTTGCGGATTTGCATGCCTGGCGAGATCGGGTAGGTCTGACCGTCGATCTGCACCTGCCAATGCGCCGGCGGCAGCATCGTACCTGTCTTGGAGGTCTCGGGCAGCATGCGTACGATACCCATCGTCGGCTCGGGCGGCGGGGGCGACAACACGCTCCCGACCACCGACCCGATGACGGAGCCGACGATGGAAGAGATGATCGGATCGACTGGCATGCGCAAATAATAGACCGATCCGGGGCTGAAGAGAACCGATGACAAAGCCCCTTATTCGGTCCAATTGGGCCGGTCGGTCACGGTTTATGCCGGAGCTTCAGGAACAGGACGATGCCGGCAAGCCCGAGCGTAATGCCGTTGGCGAGGATAATCGGCCAGCTTTCGAGCATGACGCCATAGACCAGCCACAACGCGACGCCCAGCGTGAACAGGCTATACATGCCGAGGGAGACGCCGGACAGGTCGCGCGTCGCCCAGCTCTTCACCGCCTGCGGAATGAAGGCGAGGGTGGTCAGCGCGGCAGCTCCGTAGCCGATAAAGTCGTGCGACAAGCTCATTGCGACTCACGAAATGGAAAGGCCCCTGAAAAATCAGGGGCCTGGAATGCTGGTGGTGATGGGGGGACTTGAACCCTCGACCTACGGATTATGAATCCGTCGCTCTAACCAGCTGAGCTACATCACCGGGCGAAGGGGCGAGATTATCCCGGCCGAGCGCCGGTCTTGTCAAGATCGGCGCCGGACGCGACAATGCGCCCATGAAAAGCTACGACGTAATCATTGTCGGCGGGGGACTGGCAGGCTTGGCGCTCGCCGTGGCCCTGCGCCGCAGCCGGCTCAAGGTGGCGCTGGTGGAAGGGCGCCCGCCGCGCCGTCCGGAAGGCTGGGATGCGCGCATCTACGCGGTCAGCCCGGCGAATGCACGCTTTCTCGAGGAAATCGGCGTCTGGCCCCATCTCGACGCCAGCCGCATGGCGCCGGTGCGCAAGATGGCGGTGCGCGGCGACGGCAGCGGCGAGCTGAGCTTTTCGGCTTACGACAGCGGCGTCGGCGAACTGGCCTGGATCGCCGAGTCCTCGCTGCTGCAGGCCGAGCTGTGGGAGTCTGCCAAGCGCCAAGGCAACCTCGAACTGTATTGCCCGGCGCAGCCCGCCCTGCTCGATATTGGCGACCACGAGGCGGTGCTTGAGCTTGCCGACCGGCGCACGCTGGCGGCTAAGCTGATCGTCGCCGCCGACGGAGCGGATTCCTGGACACGCAAGGCGGCCGGGATCGAAGTCGATTTCATGCCCTACGACCAGATGGGCGTGGTCGCCAACTTCAGCACCGCCCGGCCGCATCGCGAGGTGGCCTACCAGTGGTTCCGCTCCGACGGCATCCTCGCCTATCTGCCGCTGCCCGGCAATCTGATCTCGATCGTCTGGTCCACCCCGACCGTGCATGCGCAGGAGCTGCTTGCGCTGCCGCCCGCCGAGTTCTGCGCGCGCGTGGCAGCGGCCGGCGAACATGTGCTGGGCGGGCTGCAACTCGTGACGCCGGCGGCGGGCTTCCCGCTGCGGCTGATGCGCGCGCCGCGGGTCGTTGCGCCTCGCCTCGCCCTGATCGGCGATGCTGCGCATACCATCCATCCGCTGTCTGGACACGGCATCAACCTGGGTTTCCAGGACGCCAAGAGCCTCGCCGCAATCCTCGCCGCCTGCCCCGAGCATGTCGATTGCGGCGACGTGCAATGGCTGCGCCGGCACGAGCGTGCCCGGCGCGAGGAGGTGGTGGCGCTACAATCCGTCACCCACGGCCTGCAGCGGCTGTTCGGTGCGCCACAGAGTCCGGTCGCGTTGCTGCGCAATCTCGGCTTGAACTTCGTCGACCGCCTACCGGTCATAAAGGACGCGCTGGTGCGCTACGCAATGGGCTAGCAACACACACGATAAGCTGGCCCGCGATTTCCACCCAACCTGGAGCATTTATGAAATTCAATCATCTCGCCGGCGGACTGGCCGCCATGCTGGTCGGTTTGTGTTCCCTGTCGGCCTGGGCCGGCGAAGCCGAGGTCAAGAAGGCCGTCGAGCCGGCGCTGGAGCAGATCTTCGGCTCGAAGATCAAGGTCGACGGCGTGCGCAAGACCAATGCGCTGAACCTCTACGAAGTTCAGGTCGGCGGAGAGATTCTCTATACCGACGAGAAGGCCTCTCATCTGATCATGGGCAACATCATCGACGTCAAGGCGAAGAAGGACATCACCGAGGAGCGCAAGCAGCAGCTATCCCAGATCAAGTTCTCCGATCTGCCGCTCGACATGGCCATCAAGCAGGTCAAGGGTAACGGCAAGCGCATTCTCGCCACCTTCGAAGACCCGAATTGCACCTATTGCAAGAAGCTGGCGAAGGAACTGCAGGGCGTCAATAACGTGACGATCTACACCTTCGTCTACCCGATCCTCTCGCCGGATTCTGCCGAGAAGGCGAAGAACCTCTGGTGCGCCGGCGACCGCGCCAAGGCGTGGAACGACCTGATGATCGACGGCAAGGCGCCTGCCGCCACGAACTGCGACCACCCGACCGCCAAGGTCGTCGCCTTTGGCCAGAAGCTCAACATCCGCGGCACGCCGACGATGTTCTTCGCCGACGGCACGCGCGTGCCGGGCTACATGCCCGCGGCGACGCTGGAAAAGGCACTCGACAAGGGCAGCGCGAACATCAAGGAGTAAGCAAAAAGTCGGCGCCGGCGATACGGCGCCGTCGTTTGCCCCGGCTTTATGCGGACGGCTACCCGGCCATTTCTGCCAACACGCCTGGCGACTGGATCAGGTCGGTATTAACAAAGCGAACCGAGTGACTCGTCCGGCGGAGGAAACGTGAATATCCCCCCCGTGGGCACGGATGATCGAGCGGGTAATTGCCAGCCCCAAACCCGCTCCCTCCGTTGTCCTGTGACGGGAACTGTCTGCGCGATAAAAGCGGTCGAATAGTCGCTCGAGGTGCTCGGCAGGGATGGTTTCCCCTGAGTTCTCGATGATCAGACGAACCTCTCCTGGCGCGTCGTCATGAATCCTGATCGTGACGCTGCCATCGTCCGGTGTGTGTTGGACGGCATTGGACAGGAGATTGCTGATCGCGCGTCGCAGCATCAAACGGTCACCCGTGACAATGCCATTGCCGGATATGGAAAGGCGTAAACGCTTTGTCTCGGCCAGTATTTCGTAATACTCCATGAGGCTGCGAGCCTCCTCGGCCAGATCGACCCTTTCTCGGTTCGGGATGATCTGCTGATTGTCTGCCTTGGCCAGAAAAAGCATATCGGAAATCATGCGCGAGAGACGTTCGAACTCCTCGGCATTGGAAGCCAGCACGTCGCGGTACTCGTCTACCGTACGGTTCTTGGACAGGATGACCTGAGTCTGCGTGAGCAAATTGCTGACCGGCGTTCGCAGCTCATGGGCGAGATCCGATGAAAAGTCGGAAAGTCGTTGAAACGATTCTTCCAGTCGGGAGAGCATCCCATTCAGCGTGTCGGTCAGTTCGGCCAGCTCCCGGGGAATGGCTTCGGTTGGCAGGCGGGTGTCCAGACTGTTTGCAGTGATTTCGGCCGCCCTGCGCTTGATGGTCTGCAAGGGCGACAATCCCCGGCGTGCGACAAACCATCCGAGCATGCCCATGACAGCCGCGGCCGCCGCCATGAAGGACCATAAGGTCTGGCGAAACGAATGCATGAAATGCTCGTGATGGCTGATCTCCGTGGCAATGCCAATGGTGATGGGCGTCCTGGCATCGGCAGTTGCGTAGGAGGCCGCGATGCCGCGCATCGACACACCGTTGCCGGCTGTCCATTTGAGCGGCCGGCCGCTTTCGGATGGTTTGGTCTTCAAAAGATCCGGAGAGAACGCATTGGCGTCATTCGAGTAATAGGTACGCCCATCCGTCGCCAGGATGGACACTGCAAGGCCATGATGCCCGGTCAGGGCATCGTCCAGCTGGTGGGTCAATGACTCGTTAGGCCAGGGGCCGTTCGACTTTTCAAGAATGTGTCGGACAAGTTCCATCTTGCCCGACAGGAGTTCCATGTCCTGTTCCTCGAAATGCTTTTCCACGGCATGGCCGATGAGCAGACCGAGCAGGAATAGAACCAGCGCCGAAGCCAGAGCGAACAGCAGGGTCAGCCGCAGTGTGAGCGATGGGCCTCGGCGGGTCTTCAATCCGCCACCTCCAGCACGTAACCCATGCCGCGTACCGTCCTGATCAGCTTGGTCTCGAAGCCCTCATCGATCTTGATCCGCAGTCGCTTTATCGCCACCTCGATGACGTTGGTGTCGCTGTCGAAGTTCATGTCCCAGACCTGGGATGCGATCAGCGAGCGCGGCAGCACTTCACCCTGGCGCCGCAACAGCAGCTCGAGCAGGGCGAATTCCTTGGCAGTCAGGTCAATGCGCTTTCCCGCACGGGTAACGCGTCGCCGCAATAGATCGAGCTCGAGATCGGCGGCGCGCAGGAAATCCGCTTCCTTTGATTTGTTCCCTCTGCGCAGCAGGGTGCGGATGCGGGCCAGCAGCTCGGAAAAGGCGAATGGCTTCACCAAGTAGTCATCTGCGCCCAATTCCAATCCCTTGACCCGGTCCTCCACCTGGTCGCGTGCAGTCAGAAACAACACCGGCATTTCCTTGCCGGCGCGGCGGATACCCTGCAGCACCTGCCAGCCATCCATGCCGGGCAGCATCACGTCGAGCACGGTCAGATCGTAGGCCTCGGTCAAGGCCTGATGCAGTCCGTCGGTGCCGTTATCCGCCAGGTCCACCACGAAACCGGCTTCGCTCAGCCCCTGTTTCAGATAGGCGCCTGTTTTCGGTTCATCTTCCACGATCAGGATTTTCAACGCACGCTCCATCAATCGGCGACTGATGGCACATTCTCCATCGCTTTGCTCGCCCGGCCACCAAGATTACAAAAATGTAATCGGAGGGTCAGCTTGTTGTCGGGCAGTTGCGGGCATGATCGCGCCGATTCCCGACCAGAGCGAGGACAGCGGCCTTGAGATTCCTTCACCCCCTGCGACTTTACCTCGGCAGCGCATTGCTGTTCGGCGCAGTGAGCACAGCCGCATGGGCAGAGCCCACCCTGCGCGATGCGCTCGACCGCGCCTGGGAGCGCGCAGCGCAGATGCGGAGCGCTGAAGCGCGCCGCTTCGAGGCCGAGGCCAGCCAGGTCGTTGCCGACAGCTGGTTCCCCCAGCCGCCTTCGATCGGCATGGCGGAGAAAAACGACCGACTCAACAAGAACCGGGGGGATCGCGAACGCGAGGTCGAGCTTGCCCTGCCGCTCTGGCTGCCAAACCAAAGAGCCGCCCAGCAGGCGTTCGCAGCAAAGGATGCAGCCGATGCAGAGGCCGCCCTGGGCGCCGCCCGTCTCCGGGTTGCCGGCGAATTGCGGGTTGCCATCTGGGATCTGGCTGCAGCCAAGGCAGAATCGGAGATCGTGGGAGAGCGCCGCGTGACGGCCGAAAAGCTGCAAGCCGAGGTTGCCCGGCGCGAGAAGGCTGGCGACCTCGCACGCACAGATCTGCTCCTGACGCAGGAAGAAACGCTGGCCGCGCAAAGCGCCCTGGCCGAGGCGCGTACGCGCGAGCGGCTGGCGCTCGAGCGCTATCGTTTCCTGACTGGCTTGGATCGCCTGCCCGTGAAAATCGATGAGGAGGTCGCCGCGGCGGGTGAGACGCAGCACCCGCGCTTGCGTTTGGCGGAAGCGGCTGCCGAGCGGGCTCGCGCCGAAATGCACGTGGCTCGCGAGGATCGCCGCAGTCCGCCGGAACTGAGTCTTGGCGTCGTCCAGTCACGCGACGACTTTGCCGCGGCGAACGTGAATACCGTGCGGATTGGCATCCGCATTCCCTTCGCTACCGAGGCGCGCAACGCGCCGAAGATTGCCGCCGCCAACAGCGGGCTGATTCGCGCCGAAGCCGAGTTGCGCCAAATCATGGCCGAGATCGAGTCCGAACAGCGCCAGTCTCAGGCCGCACTGGAGAACGCCGCAGCGATTCACCAGGCGGCACAGGCCCGTGCCGGGCTTGCTGCCGAGCGCCTGGCGCTGCAGGAAAAGGCCTTCACGCTGGGAGAGCTGGGGCTGGCCGAATTCATGCGGGTGCGCGCCTCAGCAAGCGAGGCGCGCCTTGAACTTCTGCGAGCCACGTATGCGCTGTCGGCGGCTCGCGCCCGGGTCAACCAAGCGAGGGGAATTCTGCCGTGAGAGACGCCACCAGACGCTTTATTACCATCCTGAGCCTGCTGGCATCGGGCCTGCTTGGCAGCGCGGCGGCCAGCGCGCATGGCGGCGAGGATCACGGTGATGAGGGCAAGCCCCGCCCTGCGCCGGCTTTTACCGCTGCGCCTCGTGCGACAGCCCAGAGCGAAGAATTTGAACTGGTCGCCGTGCTTGAGGAGGGGCCGTCCGGGGTGAGGCAACTGACCGTGACCCTCGACCGCTTTGCCACCAACGAGCCGGTTGCCGGCGCCAAGCTCGAAATTGATGCCGAGGGACAGAGCACGATCGCCCCGGAAACTGCCCCCGGCGTCTATGTGGCGAAACTCGCGGCGCTCGCCAAGGCGGGGCCGGGCACGAAGCTGCCGCTGACGATCTCCGTCGAAGCCGGCGATGACGCCGACCTGCTCACGACGACGCTGGATATTCCCGCGCCGGCGACGGCCGCCGAGGCTCACTCTCATGGCTGGGAAGAGTATGCCTCCTGGACGGCCGGCGCCGTGATTGCCTTGATGGCGCTTGCGCTGCTTGTCGTTCGTCGCCTTCGCCAGCAGGGAATAGAGGGCCAATAAATGTTGCGCGCGCAAGGAAAACTCATGATCGTCCACTTCCTCTCTGCGGCCGGGATTCTGGCAGTTGCCGGCGCTTCCTCGCTGGCCCTCGCCCATGGCGGAGAAGACCATAGCGCGGACACCAAGCTCGCGGCAGCGTCTGCGTCGGTTGTTTTGGCCGGGGCGCTTCCTGGCGGCGAGGGCCCGCAGCGACTGGCGGACGGCAGCCTGTTCATCCCAAAATCCGTTCAGCGACGACTCGGCATCCGCACCACCCCGATCCGCAATGCCGAACTTGCCGCCAGCGTCGAACTCAACGGCACGATCATTGCCGATCCGGAAACCAGCGGCCGCATCCAGGCGCCATTCTCCGGCAGTGTCCTGCCCGGCCCCAAAGGCATGCCGGTCGGGGGACGGAAAGTCGTCAAGGGCGAAGTTCTGGTCTACCTGCGGCCGGTGGCCAGCGCTATCGAGCATGGCAACCAGAAGGCACAGCTCGTCGAGCTGGATGCGCAACTGGCGATTGCCGAGCGCCGGATGAAACGCTTCGAGCAACTCGAAGGCGCCGTGCCGCAGAAGGAAATCGAGGCCGCGCGCATCGAGCACGCCGCCCTCAAGCAGCGTCGCACCTTCGTCGCTGCCAGCGTCGACAGCGCCGAGCCGCTGCGCGCCCCTGCGTCTGGCGTGATCAGTGCCTCGCATCACCTGCTGGCAGGGCAGATCGTCGATGCCCGCGAAACCCTGTTCGAGATCGTCGATCCCGCGCGCCTTGCCATTGAGGCACTGGCCTACGAACCGGAAATCGTCGGCACTCTCAAGTCGGCCAGCGCCCTGGCCGGCGACACTGCGCTGGAACTGAGTTTCGTCGGCGGCGGCCGGCAACTGCGCGAGCAAGCATTGCCGCTGCTGTTCCGCATTGTCAAGCCGGAGGCATCTGTCGCCGTCGGCCAGCCGGTGAAAGTAGTTGTCCGAACCGCACGGGGCATCAAGGGCCAAGCGGTCCCGCGCCAAGCCATGACAAAAGTCGGCGCTGGCGAGACGGCGGTCTGGGTACATGTCGAGCCGGAACGCTTCGTGGCGCGGAAGGTGCGCTTCCAGCCCCTGGATGCCGCCCACGTCGCCGTGATCGACGGCCTGCACGATGGCGACCGGGTGGTCGTCGACGGGGCCAGCTTACTGTCCCAGGTGCGCTGACCATGTTCGACTTCATCATTAACGCCAGCCTCAGGCAACGGCTGCTGGTGCTGGGTGCCTCGCTGCTGTTGATGATCTACGGTGCGCTTACCTTGCGCCAGATGCCGGTCGATGTCTTCCCGGACCTGAACAAGCCAACCGTCACCCTAATGACCGAAGCCGGGGGCATGGCGCCGGAAGAGGTCGAGCAGTTGATTACCTTCCCCATCGAGTCCGGCATGAACGGCATGCCGGGCGTGACGCGCGTGCGCTCGGTCTCGGGGATCGGCCTGTCGATCGTCTATGTCGAGTTCGAGTGGGGCTCTGATATCTACCGCAATCGCCAGCAGATCGCCGAGCGCCTCAACCTTGTGCGTGAGAGGTTGCCGCAAGGTTTCGTGCCGCAGATGGGGCCGATCTCGTCGATCATGGGCGAGATCTTGCTGATCGCCTTGCCGATCGATACCGTTTCCGACCCCGATAAAACCAGCCCGATGGCGGTGCGCGAGTATGCCGACTGGGTGATGAGGCCCCGCCTGCTGACCATCCCCGGCATCGCCCAGGTAATTCCGATCGGCGGCGAGGTTCGCCAGTACCGCGTCGAGCTCAAGCCGGCCCAGTTGCAGGCGCTGGGTGTGGAACGCGAAAAGCTCGAAGCCGCGCTGCGCGATTTCGGCGCCAATACCAGCGGCGGTTTTCTCGAAGCCCAGGGACGCGAATTCCTGATCCGTGCCATCGGCCGCACCAGCCGCATCGAGGATCTGCAGAACCTGGTCGTGACGGTCAAGAATGGCCAGCCGGTACTGCTCCGGCAACTGGCCGATGTCAAGCTGGCCTCGGCCATCAAGCGTGGCGACGGCAGTTACCAGGGCAAACCGGCCGTCATCCTGTCGGTGCAGAAGCAGCCTTCCGCCGACAGCGTCAAGCTGACCCGCGAAGTCGAACAGGCGGTGGCCGATCTGGCAAAGAGCCTGCCGCCAGGCGTGGCAACCCCGACCTTCCTCTTCAAACAGGCCGACTTCATCGAAAACTCGATCACCAATGTCGAGGAAGCCTTGCGCGATGGCGCGATCATGGTCGCGGTGATCCTTTTTCTGTTCCTGCTCAACGTGCAGACCACCGTGATCTCGCTGATGGCGATACCGGTGTCGCTGCTGGTGACGGCCCTGGTATTCCATTACTTCGGCCTGTCGATCAACACCATGACCCTGAGGGGGCTGGCGATCGCCATCGGCGAACTGGTGGATGATGCCGTGGTTGGCGTCGAGAACGTGCTGCGTCGCCTGAAGGTGAACCGTGCGGATGCCGCGCCGCGGCCGGTGCTCGAGGTCATTGCCGCGGCGACCTTGGAGGTGCGTTCCGCAATCGTCTATGCGACGGTGATCATCGTCCTCGTTTTCGTTCCCCTGTTTGTCCTGCCCGGCATCGAAGGCCGGCTGTTCACGCCGCTGGGCGTGGCCTACATCGTCTCGATCCTGGCCAGCATGATCGTTTCGGTGACGCTGACGCCAGTGATGGCCTATTACCTGCTGCCGCGCATGAAGCAACTGCATGCGGGCGACAGTCCTATGGTTGCCTGGCTCAAGCGTCAGGATGCCCGGCTGCTTCACTGGTCGTTCGACCATGCGCGCGCGCTGCTCGCGGTCGCGCTGGCGGTAGTGGCCATGGTCGGCGCCAGCGTGTCCTTTTTTCCGCGCTCCTTTCTGCCGCCGTTCAACGAGGGCACGCTGACTGTCAACGTGCTGCTCAATCCCGGCACCTCGTTGGCCGAATCCAACCGCATCGGCACCTTGGCCGAAGAGCTCGTCAAACAGGTGCCTGAGGTGACGCAGGTCGGCCGACGCACCGGACGCGCCGAACTCGACGAGCACGCCGAGGGCGTGCATTACACCGAGATGGATGTCGATCTCAAGGCGTCGGCGCGCAGTCGCGAGGCCATCATCGCCGACATTCGCCAACGCCTGGCGACCCTGCCTGCAGCCTCCAACGTCGGCCAGCCGATCTCGCACCGCCTCGACCACCTGTTGTCCGGCGTGCGGGCGCAGATTGCGCTGAAGATCTACGGCGACGATCTCGATACGCTGCGCGGCCTAGCCGGCGACCTGCGCGAGCGCCTGGCGCGCATCCCGGGCGTCACCGACCTGCAGATCGAGAAGCAGGTGCTGATCCCGCAGGTGAAAATCCATCTCGACTATGCTCAAGCAGCGCGCTATGGCGTCGCGCCGGGAAGCCTGCTGCGCAGCCTTGAACAGATGATCGAGGGTGAGCGCATCACGCAGGTCGTCGAGGGCAACCGCCGCTTCGATCTGCTGGTGCGACTGCCGGAAAACGCGCGCGGCCCGCAGGCGCTGGCTGAACTGCTGATCGAGACGCCCAACGGTTTCGTGCCGCTGTCGAAAATCGCCACGGTGGAGGAAGGCGACGGGCCCAACCAGATCAGTCGCGAGAACTCGCGGCGGCGCATCGTGCTCTCGGCCAACAACGACGGCCGCGATCTGTCGCGGGTGATTGCCGACATCCGTGCCGAATTGGCCGCCAAGCCGCTGCCAGAAGGCTATTTCACGGCGCTGGAGGGGCAGTTCCAGGCCCAGGAGGAGGCCGCCAGGCTGATCACCGTGCTGGCAGTGATCTCGCTGACGATGATCTTCATGGTGCTCTATAGCCGCTACCGTTCAGCCACGCTGGCTTTCATCATCATGAGCAACATTCCTCTGGCGTTGGTTGGCAGCGTGATCGCGCTGTGGATGTCCGGTCAGCCGTTGTCGGTCGCCGCGCTGGTGGGCTTCATTACCCTGACCGGCATCGCCACGCGCAACGGGATTCTCAAAGTCAGCCACTACATCAATCTGTGCGCCTTCGAGGGCGAGGCCTTCGGTCAGCACATGATCGTGCGCGGCTCGCTCGAACGCCTGACGCCGGTATTGATGACAGCGCTGGTTGCCGCTTTTGCGCTGCTGCCGCTGCTGCTCTCGGCCGATGCCCCGGGCAAGGAGGTGTTGCATCCCGTGGCGGTCGTTATCTTCGGCGGCCTGGTGAGTTCCACTTTGCTCGATACCGTGCTGACGCCGCTGATGTTCTGGCTATGGGGGGAGAAACCGCTCAAGCGTCTGCTTGCCGAGCATGGCAATGAGAGTTTTTGACCCAGCACGTTTCCCAACGTAACAAGGAGAAGACCATGAAGTTTCGCGAGATCCTGATCGCCGCTACGGCCGCCGCCAGCCTGCTTGCGCTTTCCACCGGCGGGGCCTTGGCGCATTCGGATGAATATCTGGATACCCAGCAGGCACCCCACGGCGGACAGCAGCGCATGGCCGGCATATATCACCTCGAACTCGTGGTCGCCAAGGACAGCAAGGAGGCGAAGGAAAATCCTGTCGTGGTCTATGTCACCGACCACGAGGGGAAGACCGTGTCGACGTCGGGCGCAAAGGGGACGGTAACCATTCTTTCCGGAAAAGCCAAGGCTACGATCAACCTGGTTCCGGACGGCGAAAACCGGCTGAAGGGTTCGGGCACCTATGCATCAACACCCGACATGAAGGCGGTAGTGTCAGTCACGATGCCCAGCAAGCCGACGGCCCAGGCGCGTTTCACGCCGCTGGCGAAATCCAGCGCAATGGCGCAAGAAGGCCAATCCGGGCACAAGATGCATTGATTGCCCGGCATTAAATGCATCTGTGAGCGTTTGTTCGACAACGCAATGCTGCTGCATAGCCCGCGGGGCTTAATGACAGCAATGGTCTAGTAGATGTCCATGAATATGAAAGGCCAAGCGGATCGCTTGGCCTTTCATCGTCCTGACCGGGTTCTGACCTGACTACCGTTGTCTTACCAGAGCGTTTCACGCTCGGGGCTGGCGGAAATCTGGTGGATGGACAGGTCGGCGCCGTTGAATTCCTCCTCGGCGTCGAGGCGGATGCCGACGGTTTGCTTGAGCAGGCCATAGACGACAAAGCCACCGGCGAGGGCGATCGTCACGCCCATCAGCGTGCCGACCAGTTGGCTCATGAAGGCCACGCCGCCCATGCCGCCGAGGGCCTCGGCACCGAAGATGCCGGCCGCGATGCCGCCCCAGGCGCCGCACAGGCCGTGCAGCGGCCAGACGCCGAGCACGTCGTCGATCTTCCAGCGGTTCTGGGTGATGGTGAACATCACGACGAATAGGCCGCCGGCGATGCCGCCGGTGATCAATGCACCAAGCGGGTGCATCAGGTCGGAGCCGGCGCAGACGGCGACCAGTCCGGCAAGCGGGCCGTTATGCACGAAGCCCGGGTCGTTCTTTCCCATGGCGAGGGCGACCAGCGTGCCGCCAACCATGGCCATCAGCGAGTTCATCGCGACGAGGCCGGAGACTTTCTCGAGCGTTTGGGCGCTCATGACGTTGAAGCCGAACCAGCCGACGATGAGGATCCAGGCGCCGAGCGCGAGGAAAGGGATGCTGGAGGGCGGGTGGCCGCCGGCGATGCCGCCGTCCTTGTGGTAGCGGCCGCGACGCGCGCCGAGCATCAGCACGGCGGCCAGGCCGATCCAGCCGCCGACCGCATGTACGACCACCGAGCCGGCGAAGTCGTGGAATTCGGCGCCGAAGGTGGCCGCCAGCCAGGCCTGGATGCCGTAGGCCTGGTTCCAGGCGATGCCTTCGAAGAAGGGATAGACGAAGCCGACCAGCAGGAAGGTGGCGGCGAGCTGCGGGTTGAACTTGGCGCGCTCGGCGATGCCGCCCGAGACGATGGCGGGGATCGCCGCGGCGAAGGTGAGCAGGAAGAAGAACTTGACCAGGTCGTAGCCGTTCTTTTCCATCAGGGTGGCGGCGCCGGAGAAAAAATGCACGCCGTAGGCGATGCCGTAACCGATGAAGAAGTAGGCCAGCGTCGAGACTGCGAAGTCGCTGAGAATCTTGACGAGAGCGTTGACCTGGTTCTTCTTGCGCACGGTGCCTAGCTCGAGGAAGGCGAAGCCCGCGTGCATGGCAAGGATCATGATGGCGCCGAGCAGGATGAACAGAACGTCGGCTGAGGTCTTGAATGTCTCCATTTGGTGCTCCCGGATCGCAAATAGTGCAAACTGGGGGAACGCTTAGCAACATCTATTCCTGAAATAATTCCCTTGCAGATCAAGTAAATAACTTCAGGTATCCGGCCTTTCGCCTTTCTTGGGCACCATTGCGGTGCCTGCGTGCCCTGTATCGGTGCGGTGCGACTCAGTAGTCGTTGGACTCGTCCCACATCTCGCGCGCGAAGCGCACGACGCGGTTGCGGCCCCCGCTCTTCGCCTTGTAGAGGGCAACGTCGGCGAATTTGACCACTTGCCAGAACGTGTCGGAATCCCCGGGGAACTCTGAGACCCCGATCGAGATGGTCTTCTGCAGCATCATGCCGGGCAGAGGAATCTTGGTCGCTTCGACTTCACCGCGGATCTTCTCGGCGACGGCGACCGCCGCTTCGGCGGCGGTATCCATCAGCACCATGAGGAATTCCTCGCCGCCGTAGCGCACCACCATGTCGGAGGCGCGCACGTTGCGTGCGAGGATGTCGGCGAGGGTCTTGATGACCTTGTCGCCGGCCTCGTGGCCGTAGGTGTCGTTCACCTGCTTGAAGAAGTCGAGGTCGAGCATCAGCACAGAGAACGGGCGCTTGCGCCGCTGGCTGCCGCTGACAAGCTGGCCGACGTATTCCTCGAGGAAGCGGCGGTTGTAGAGGCCGGTCATCGCGTCGCGCATCGAGTTCTCGCGCAGGTGCTCCATTAGGCGCTTGGCTTCGAGCACCGGGCCGGCTTCTCGCATGAAGACGTTGATGAAGGGGATGAAGCACTTCGCCAGCGGGGCTTCTTCCTGCGAAGTGACGATCTGGATCACCGCACCGGGCGTGCCGGACTGGTTGATCGGCAGGCAGATGTGGGTCTCGTTGCCCGACGGTCGGAACATCGTGCAGATGCCGAGCATGGCGATGCCATTGACCTCGCGTCCGGTGCGGCGTGCGCGGCAGGAGGAGGCATCGACCAGCACCTGCGGATCGCACCAGCGGCAGTGGGCATCGGTTTCGCCGTCGACGATGATCGGCGTCATGCGGTTCTTGCTCGAGGCCACCTCGTAGATCGTATAGCGCTTGAAGTCATACTTTTTCTCGAGCACGTCGGCGAGCCGCCGATAGATCTCGAGCTTGTTCAGGTCTTCTTCAATCGCCTGCTTGAACTGCGAGGCAGCGACCAGGCCCTCGACCATCTCGGTGGTATGCACCAGTTGGTTGCCGCCATCGACGCCATGGTGGCCCATCAGTCGGCCAACCCGGTCGCGGATGGTATCGATCTCGTGTTCGAGGAAGTCCATCAGGCGGTTGATGTTTCCGGCGATTTCGCCGACTTCGTCGGAGCTGCGCTGGGTGATACGTTTGTGGAAGTCGCCGCCGATGGCTAGCGTGGTGACGTCCTTGACAGCCGCGGCAGTGAGGGTGAGCGGCTTGAGCATGCGGCGCAGGAAGAGCAACGAGATCAGCGCAGCAACGAACACCGCCAGGCTGATCAACGCGACCGCGAGGATGCCCTGCTGGCGTACTTCGGAGAGGGAAATGTCGATGATTACCGCGCCGAGCGACGTGCCGCTCTTGACCTGATGACATTGCAGGCAGTTCGGCACGCCGCGGTCGCTAGCGGTGTAGGGAATCACCGCGCGAAATACAGGGCCATCATTCGTGTCGCGCACCTCGAAGAACTCACGGCCGCTGGTCAGCACCTGGTCGACTTCTGCGCCTCTAGCCATCTCGCGCTCGAGACCAGGGCCGTACTGTTGCACCACCGCCGGGCTGCGCACTACTTGCACCGTCTGCACGCCGGGGACGTCGGCCAGCCGCGCCAGGAACTGCTGGCGTTTGTCGATGGTGCCGTTGATCATGCTCTCGGTGAGGCCGACTTTGACCGATTCGGCGACCGAATGGGCGTGGCGCTCCGCGGTGTAGAGCGAGAAGCGGCGGAAGCTGACGGCAGAAAGCACCGTCAGGACGATGACGAGCACCGCCATGATGGTGACGAAGTACACCAACATCCTGTCGCTGAGCTTCACAATCCCCTCGCTAAAAGTAGGGGGATGCTACCAAAATCCGTAGAGGATTTTTCGGCGATTGTCAGCTGCCTTCCGGCGTGTACCAGCGCGGCAGCAGTACCCACATGCGGCCCGATTGCCTCATTTTGCCGGCCTGGCTGCCGGCCGACGGCCCGCTGCCCCAGTAGAAGTCGGCGCGCACCGGGCCGCGGATCGCGCCGCCGGTATCTTGCGCCACCATAAGGCGGAGCAGCGGCTCGTCGCTGTTCGGGCGGGTCGTCGCCAGCCAGACGGGTGCGCCGAGCGGCGTATGGCGCGGATCGACGGCGATCGAGCGCTCGGGCGACAGCGGGACGCCCAAGGCCCCCGGCGGACCATTGCCTGTGACAGGCAACTCGCGGAAGAACACCAGGCTCGGGTTGGCGTTGAGCAGTTCCTGCAGCCGTTTGGGATTCTTTTCCGCCCAGGCCTTGATGCCCTGCATCGACGCCTCGTGGGACTGCAACTCGCCCTGCTCGATCAGCCACTTGCCGATCGAGCGGTAAGGGTGGCCGTTCTGGTCGGCATAACCGATCCGGACCTTGCCCCCGTCGTCGAGCGCGACTTGTCCCGAACCCTGGATCTGCAGGAAGAAGAAATCGACCGGATCGGCGACCCACAGCAGCGCGTTGCCGCTGCGGCGGTCTTCCTCGCCAGACCATTCGGCGCGGCTGAAGTAGGGAACGAGTTTGCGCCCCTCGATGCGGCCGCGCAGTCGCATATGTTTGAGTTCGGGATAGAGTTCGGCCAGGTCGACGACGATCAGGTCATCGGGTGGGCCGAAAACCGGCGTGAGGTAGGGCGGTTGCTTGCGCCGGCTGCCATTCACGATTGGCTCGTAGTAGCCGGTAACGAGTCCTTCACGCGCGCCGTCGGGATTGACGAGCACCCACGGTTTGAAGCGCGCTTCGAACCAGGCTCGAGCGTCTGCGGGCGTCGCCCCGCCCGCTTTGTCATTGCGCGCCGTCTCGCCGGCGCCGACTTTGGCTTCCTGTGCCGCTTCGCAGGTCGACAGCCAGAGCGGGCGCTTGATCAAGGATTCGCACTGCGTACGAAAGATTTCGAGGGCGGCTGCATGGTCGTCGCTTTCCCAGCCGGGCAGCTCGCTCCACTCGGCGGGCTGAAGAGGCTTGGCCACCGGCTTGGGTGCTTCCGCGCAGGGGCAGGCGGGACAGGCCGGGCAGGCGGCCTGCTTTACCGGGGTCTTGGGTGCCGGCGTTGCAGGCTGGCCAGGCACGGCGGCGCAGCCGGCCAGCAGCCATGCTGCAAGGCCGGCGAGGAGGAAGGACATATCTGCTAAATTGCATCGGTTCATAGAAGGAAGCTTACCCGATGCAAGGACCTCAAGAATCCCTGTTGTCTTTTTTGGCGCGCCTCGAAGGCCTGGTGACGCGCGCCGAAGCCCTGCTGCCCGTACCTGCCGCTGCGCCGGACTGGAGCGCGACCGCCTTCCGCTGGCGCTTGACGAACGGCGCAGGGCGGCTGGAGCCGGTGCGCCACCCGCATCGTATTCGTCTCGAAGACCTGCAAGGCGTCGAGCAGCAGAAGGCAGCGATCGAGCGCAACACGCGCCAGTTCGTCGCCGGCAAGCCAGCCAACAACGTGCTGCTCACCGGCGCGCGCGGCACCGGTAAGTCCTCCCTCGTGAAGGGCGTGCTCCTCAAGTATGCGAAGAAGGGCCTACGCCTCGTCGAGGTCGACCGCAACGATCTGGTCGGCCTGCCCGAGATCATCGACCTCGTCGCGGGGCGCCCCGAGCGCTTCATCGTGTTCTGCGACGATCTGTCGTTCGAGGCCTCCGAGCCGGGCTACAAGGCGCTGAAGAGCGCACTCGACGGCTCGATCGCCGGCACGCCCGAGAACCTGTTGATCTATGCAACCTCCAACCGACGCCACTTGATGCCCGAGCGCTTCGCCGAGAACCGCGAGGCCGTGCATACCGAGGACGGCGAGATCCACCCCGGCGAGACTACCGAGGAGAAGGTGTCGCTCTCGGAGCGCTTCGGCCTCTGGCTGTCGTTCTATCCGTTCAGCCAGGACGACTACCTCGATATCTGCGTGCATTGGCTGCACCAGCTCGGCGTCGAGGAGAAGATGTTGCTGGCGGCACGGCCTCATTGGCGTGAAGAGGCGCTGCAGTGGGCGTTGCAGCGGGGTTCGCGCAGCGGCCGCGTCGCCTGGCAGTTCGCGCGCGATTTTGCCGGCCGTCACGCCAGCAAGAAATGAAGCTGACCGAGGTCGCCGCCGCAGTCATCCTCAAGGAGGATGGCAGCTTTCTGCTCGGCCAGCGCGCGCCCGATACCTTCTACCCGGGCTATTGGGAATTCCCCGGCGGCAAGGTCGAGCCGGGCGAGACGCCGCACGATGCACTCTTGCGAGAACTGCATGAGGAGCTGGAGATCGAGGTGCTCGAGGCTGCGCCGTGGATCGTCCGCGAGCATGTCTATGAGCACGCCCATGTGCGGCTCAATTTCTTCCGCGTCACGCGCTGGCGCGGCGAGATTCGCGACCACGTACATAGCGCGCTCGCCTGGCAGCAGGCCGGTGCGCCATCCGTCGAGCCGATGCTGCCGGCCAATGCGCCGGTGCTCGCTGCGCTGCGCCTGCCGGCGCTTTACGGTATTACCCATGCCTGGCAGATTGGCGTCGAAGCCCAGTTGGCGGCGCTCGATGCGGCGCTCGAAGCTGGATTGCGGCTGGTGCAGCTGCGCGAAGCGCAGTTGCCGGAAATGCAGCGCGAATCGTTCATCGCTGCGGCCGTGGCGCGCTGCCAGCAGCATGGCGCCCGAGTATTGGTGAATGGCGATGCGCAGCTCGCGCGTGCGGCGGGTGCCGACGGACTGCATCTGCCGGCACGCCAACTCAAGGCGTTGAATCAGCGTCCGCCGTTTCCGCTCGTCGCGGCTTCCTGCCACGATGCGGCGGAACTGCAGCATGCCGCACGTCTAGGCTGCGATTTTGCCGTGCTGGGGCCGGTGCAGGCCACCGCCAGCCATCCCGGCAAGGCGGGAATGGGATGGCAGGAGTTCGAGTCTTTGGTAGCGGGCCTGCCCCTGCCTGTCTATGCGGTCGGCGGTTTGACTTCGGAAGACATTCCAAGGGCGCAGGCGGGCGGCGCCCAGGGTGTTGCGGCTATTCGCGCGGCTTGGCAGGTTCGTCGGGAGCGCTGAAATCGTCGGGCGGCGCGCCGCCAGGAATGCGGTAGCTATCGCTTGCCCAGGCGCCGAGATCGATCTTGCGGCAGCGCTCGGAGCAGAAGGGGCGATAGGGGTTTTGCGGACCCCAGACGACCGGCGTCCCGCAGTGCGGGCAATTGACGACCTTCGGCTCGCTCACAGGTTGCAGTAGGTGAGCTCGAACTCGATGTCCGCCTCGGTCTGCTTCGGCCGCATGTCGGTATCGGGCACGGTGAAGCGGACGTTGAGCGCGTACTTGTTGGCGCTGATTTCGGGTACGACCGCGTGGGTCTGCGACAGGCGCAGGCGGATCAGCTGGGCGGTGCGGCCGGAGAGCATCTGCTGGTAGGCGCCGTGGACCGCGACCTGCCGCTCGGGCCGACCGGAAGATCGCAACAGGCGCAGGACGATGGCGAGCGCCGCATTGATCGGCAGCATCGGGCGGACCCAGCCGATCAGGCTGTCGCGGCGTTGCGCCGGATCGCGGTTGAGCCAGAAATGGTAGGAAGGCAGGTCGAATTCGCAGACCCCGCCGGGGATGCCAGCGCGGTTCTTGATGCCCATCAGCCATTCGTTCTCGCGCAGATACTGGCCGGTCTTGCCCTGCATCGCGAGCAGCGCCGCCGAGGACTGCTCGATCTCGTAGAGCGCGCCGGACAGCGCCTCCTCCGAAATGTCTGGATTGTTGCGGAACGAGAGCAGAATCTGGCGCTGGCGCTCGAGTTCCTGCACGAGGTCGAATTTCAGGTCGGCCCGGCTGGCGATCTCAAGGATGTCGAACAGCGTCACGAGCGAGACATGATGTTCGTTAGGGCCGTCGGCGTCGGCGAAATACAGCACCTTCTCGAAGAGATCTTCGAGACGCAGCAGAGTGCGGATGCGCTCGTTCAGCGGATATTCGTAGGTGATCACGCGCCGGCCCGGATGTGAGTAAGTGGAATTTTGACCGATTTGGTACCAAAGCTCAAACGCGAACTCCCCCGGAAAGCGGCCGCATTCGAAGGCTTTAGCCCATGATCCGGACTTACTCGACGACTCGGCCGGCATGCCGACCGGCCATTTCCATGTAGCGGACATGGAGCGCGGCGACGGCCGCCCGTAGTTCCTTCAGGCCGACATCGTTGGCAATCACGTCGTCGGCGATGGCCAGCCGCGCCTGGCGCGATGCCTGCGCCGCCATGATCGCGACGACCTCCTCGCGAGACAGGCCGCTCCTGACGGTGACGCGCTCGATCTGCGTCTCTTCGGGGCAGTCGATCACGAGCACGCGGTCGACGCGTTCGCGGTAGCCGCCGGTCTCGGCCAGCAGCGGCACGACCAGCACGACGTAGGAAGAAAAGTCGGCGCCGGCGAGACGGCGTATCTGCGCGTCGGCCTCGGCGCGGATCAGGGGATGCAGGATGGCTTCGAGCCGGGCGCGCTCGGCGGGGGCGGCGAACACCCGGCTGCGCATGGCGACACGATCCAGCGCGCCGTCGGCCGTGACGATCCCGGGGCCGAATGCCTCGCGCAACGGCGCGATGGCGGCACCGCCGGGGGCGGTGAGCGCATGGGCGATGGCATCGGTGTCGACCACGGCCGCACCCAGGGCGGCGAAGCATTCGGCGGCAGCACTCTTGCCGCTGCCGATGCCCCCGGTCAAGCCGACGATGAACGGTCGGACGCTCACGACGCGCCGCAATCGACCAGCTTCACCTGGGCTTGCGGCGGAAGCAGGTCCGGCACCTTCTGGTCGATCTCTTCCGCGGGTGCGCGCAGTTCGACGGCGAACTTGGCGGCAGGCGGCGTGCGCTGGATCAGGCGTGCCGAGCGCACGCCCTTCTTCGTCAGCGACTGCAGGAATTCGTCGGCAAGCTGCTGGTTGCGGAATACGCCGAGCGAGACGGCGAACGGGCCTTGCGTCGCCGCCTCGACAATTTCGCTGTCCTTGATCCCCAGCTTTTCGAGCTCCCCCTTCTTCTTTTCGGCGAGCGCGCGGCTGGACAACTCCGGGATCACTACCCAGTGGGTCGGTGCTTCGCTGCGCAGGAGGGGCTGGCCTGCTGCCCAGGTCGGCAGGGCGGCCACGGTGCTGAGCAAGGCAGCCGCCTCTTCGGCGGACAGACCTTCGAGGCGACGGCAGGCGAGGGCGGCACCCGGCGCGGCCGCGGACATTGCAGCCGGCGTTACCGGTTGGGCGTCATCTTTCAGGATGCGCAGCTTGTCCACCTCGATCTGGCGCTGCAGGCGCTCCGGCTCGTGCCCTTCCTGCTTCGCGGCGAAGAACCCCTGCCCCCAGACGAACAGGAGCAGGTTGACGAGCAGCAGAATCCAGAACGCGAGCCGCATGCCCCGTACTTAACCCACTTTGGGCAGGTGTTTGAGCGACTCCTGGATTGCCTCGGCGGGATACTCGAAGTCTGTCAGCTTGCCGGCGAAATAGCTTTCGAAAGCCGTCATGTCGAAGTGGCCATGACCCGACAGGTTGAAGAACAGCGTCTTCGGCTCGCCGCTTTCCTTGCAGCGCAGCGCCTCGTCGATGCAGGCGCGGATGCCGTGGCAGGACTCGGGGGCAGGGATGATGCCCTCGGCACGCGCGAACATCACGCCGGCCTCGAAGGTCGCGACTTGCGGCACGGCCACCGCCTCGATCTGTTTCTCGTGGTAAAGCTGCGAAACAAGGGGGCTGTCGCCGTGGTAGCGCAGGCCGCCGGCATGAATGCCGGGCGGCATGAAGTCGTGGCCGAGGGTGTACATCTTCATCAGCGGGGTGAAGCCTGTCGCGTCGCCGAAATCGTAGGCATACACGCCCTTGGTCAGCGTCGGGCAGGAGGCCGGTTCGACCGCAACGCAGCGCAGATTGTTGGCGCGCTTGTCGCCGGCTGCCTTGTCGGCGAGGAAGGGGAAAGCCACGCCGCCGAAGTTTGAACCGCCGCCGCAGGGGGCGAAGATCATGTCGGGATACTCGCCGATCTTTTCGAACTGCTTCTTGGCCTCGAGGCCGACGACGGTCTGGTGCAGCAACACGTGGTTGAGCACTGAGCCCAGGGCATATTTGCTGCCCGGGTTGGTGACAACATCCTCGATGGCCTCGGAGATCGCGATGCCGAGACTGCCCGGGTTGCTCGGGTCCTTGGCGAGGATGTCGCGGCCGGTCTTGGTCTGGTCGGTCGGGCTGGCGAGCACTTCGCCACCCCAGGTCTGCATCATCAGGCGGCGGTAGGGCTTCTGCTCGTAGCTGACCTTGACCATGTAGACGCGCACCGGCAGGCCGAACATCTGGCCGGCGAGCGACAGCGAGGAACCCCACTGCCCGGCGCCGGTCTCGGTGACGAGGCGCTGTGTGCCGGCGATCTTGTTGAAGTAGGCCTGCGGGATGGCCGAGTTGGGTTTATGCGAACCGGCTGGCGAGACGCCTTCGTACTTGTAGTAGATCTTCGCCGGCGTGCCGAGGATTTTCTCGAGGCGCTCGGCGCGGCACAGCGGGCTCGGGCGCCACAGCGCATAGGCCTTGCGAACTTCATCGGGGATCGGGATCCAGCGCTCGGCCGACATCTCCTGCTCGAGGATCGGGCCGGGGAAGATCGCGAGCATCTGTTCAGGGCCGACCGGCTTGCCGTCGGGTCCGAGCGGCGGCGAGGGCGGGTTCGTGAGATCGGCCGCGACGTTGTACCAGTGCGTCGGGATTTCGGATTCGTCAAGAATGATGCGGGTCTGGCCCATGACTCCCTCCCAGGGGTTTGTTATTGGAAAACCACAAACATACTGCAAAGACGCTTTCGGTCAAGTGCCGCTGTAAAAAAACCGGAAAAGTCGGCTAAGCTGGCGCATTATCTTCATGTCATCGCGGAGGCTGTGATGGTGCGTTTTTGGCTATTGATTGCCGGCCTGGCCGGCTTTGCCGCGAGCGCGCTCGCCGCGGACTTCAACTGCATGGACGGCTGCTATCGCCAAGGCTATGCGCGCAGCCACTGCATGGCGGTATGCGGCGGCGGACCGGGGCCGGGTCCGGGCATGCTCGACCAGCCCGGCATGCCAAGAAATCCTGCCTTCGACCAGATGGAGCAGCAAGGCCAGCCGCAGCAGCGCCCCATGCAGCCCATCGTCGATCCCCGGTGCCTCGATTCCTGCCGCAAGCGCGGCTACAACTATTCGCTTTGCCGGCAACAGTGCGGCTACGGCGGCTATTGATACCTGCATAAACATGGCGGCATTGAGAGCGGCAGGGTTTTTTGTCACAATCCGCCGCTCTTTCCGCCCTATCGAGGCCATGCCGTGAACGGAACACGCTCCTGCCTGCTTGCCTGCACCCTTTGGCTTGCTGCGGCGCCCGCATTCGCCTTCAAGTTTTCCGACGAAGAGGCCAAAAGCGCGCCTGCCGCGCCGCGCGCCGCGACGCAAGCCCCGACTGTTTCGGCAGCCTGCAAGGAGCGCCTGCAGAAGGAGCGCGTCATGGTGCTGGTGGCCGAGCGCGGCAACAACGGCTTCAATGCAGACCAGGGTCGCTACGGCGGACACTTCCAAGCCATCGACCGCCGCCTCCAGAAGCAGGGCATGCGCACGCTGAGCCAGGAGGAGATCCGCAGGCAGGTCGCTCAGGCCGAGATCGACGCGCACTTCCGCAACGATCCCGACGCGGCACTGGCCGCGGCGCAAAAGCACGGCGCGAGCTTGACGCTGCGCGGCGTCATCGGCTCCCGGCGCGCCATCAACCCGGTCCTCGGCATCAACGAGGTCTACGTGAATATGAGTTTCAGCCTCGTCGGTCCCGACGGCCGCCGTATCGCCGAGGCAGGGGCCAGCTCAGATTCCTATTCCGGCGGCGACACCGTCGGCATGGCGCTGACGCTGATCAACGAACAGGCGGACGGCGTCGTGCGCCGCCTGCTGAGCGGTTACTGTGCCGAGAAAACGAAATAACCCACCTCATCTGGAGATGACAGCATGACCTTCAAACGCAGCTTGCTTGCCCTCACCATTGCCGGATTCGCTTCTGCGGCTTTCGCCCAGCCGGTTTTCGAGAACCCGTCGGCCACTGCCGGTTCGGATACCTCCCAGAAGGCGAACCAGATGGCTGACAAGGGCATGTACAAGGAGGTCCAGTACGCAAACGCCAACAAGCGCGGCCCCATGCTGGTGGTGATACCCGGCGAGATCAAGAGCAACAACGCATCGTTCACGCAGAAGTTCGGCCCGAACAACATCGCGGACTTCGGCGAACTGGAGCTGGGCAAGGCGAACTTCGGCATTCTCGAGCGCAGCGACATGGGACCGCTGCTCAACGAGTTCCAGTTGGCGTACTCGATGGGCGACCCGCAGGCGGCGCGCAAGATGCTGCAAAAGGGCAAGTTCAAGACGACCAAATGGGTGGTGAAGTTCGACATCCTCAAGGCCGAACAGGTTGCGCAGGCGAAGGAAGGCTTCGACGGCAGGGCGGTCGGCCAGTTGCTGTCGATCTTCGGCGGCGGCACGGGCGGCGCGGCGGCCGGCGTCGCAGCAGGCTCGGTGCAGACCGGTGAGGCGACGGGGGTGTGGATCATCGGCATGCGCTACAAGATCATGGATGCCAACACCACCGAGCAGGTCGCGAACGGCTATACGGAAGAGAAGATGGAGGTCGGATCGAAGTCCACGTCGGTACTTGGCGTTTCCTCCGGTGCGCAGGGCGGGCTGACGCTCGACGGCATGGTGCAGCGGCTGGTACAGAAGCTGGTCTGGGAAATCGATTCCAAGCATAAGTGAGAGCCGCGCCATGACGCTGCCGCAGAAGCTCGGCAAGTACGAAATCCGCCGCGAGCTGGGCAGCGGCGCCATGGGCGTGGTCTTCGAAGGCTGGGACCCTGGCATCGGCCGTCGCGTCGCGATCAAGACGGTCAAGCGCGACCAGCTCGAGCGTAGCGAGGCGGGCGACGTGCTCGCGCGCTTCCAGCGCGAAGCGCAGGCAGCGGGCCGCCTCTCCCACCCGCACATCGTCGCGATCTACGAGTACGGCGAAGCAGAGGACGGCACGGTCTTCATCGCGATGGAATTCATCGAGGGACGCGAGCTCAAGGATTACTTCGACGCCAACGAGCGCTTTCCGCTACCCGAGATCGGCCGGCTTATGAAGGAACTGCTCGCCGCGCTCGGCCATGCCCACCAGCACGGCGTCGTGCATCGCGACATCAAGCCGGCCAACGTGATCCTGCTGAAGGACGGCACCGTGAAGGTCGCGGATTTCGGCATCGCGCGCATCGAGTCTTCCAATCTCACGCAGGCCGGAGCGGTGCTCGGTACGCCCGCCTACATGTCGCCAGAACAGTTCACGGGGCAGCCGATCGACGGGCGCTCCGACTTGTTTTCCGCCGGCGTGATCCTCTACCAGTTTCTCACCGGCGACAAACCCTTTACCGGCACGCTCACCACCATCATGCACAAGGTGCTCAAGGAGGAGCCGCCGGCGCCTTCCGAGCTGAACGTGCAGGTGCCGCGCCAGTTCGACGCATTGGTCAAGCGCGCGCTGGCGAAGCGACCCGAAGAGCGCTTCCAGAACGCGCAGGAGTTCTCGGCCGCCATCGAGAACGCCCTGCAGGGCAACAAAACGATCTTCGACGAGGCGACCCTCGTCGCCGGCGACGCATCCACCGGCACGATCGCCACCATCGGTACCGTCTCGCCGGTCCCGTCGGCCCCGCCCGCTCCCCAGCCGCCGCCCGCGCATTCCCGCAACAGGATGCCGCTGGTGCTCGCCCTGGCAGGCGCAGCCGTCTTGACGGTCGGCGGTGCTTTCATGGCGCTCAAGGGTGGAGGTACGGACACGCAAACCGCAGCCGGCAATGGCCAGGGCGCCGTCCCGCCGGCGCCGACTTTTGCCCAGGCGGCGGACGGCAGTACGCTGACCATCACCGCGGTCGGCTTCGCCGATCCCAGCGACGCGCGCTACGCGCAGGATCAGGGGCTGCTGCAGGCCGACCTCCGCGAGGACGTTCGCCGCCAGCTGGTCGAGAAGGCGGCGGCGCTCTATATCGAACCAAGCTCCCTGCTGCAGCATTACGGCCTGATCCAGGCCAAGCTGCTGGCCAACAGCGCCAGCTTCATCCAGGCGATGCGCGAAGAACAGGCGCCGCAGCAGGGCAAGGACGGCCTCATGTCGATCACGGCACGCGCCAGTGTGAACGTGCGCGAGGTGCAGAAGTCGCTCAACCAGATGTCGCGCGAGGAGCGCGTCGATTTCATCCGCAACAACGGCGATCCGAAGATCTCCGTCGCGATCACCGCGAAGAGCGCCGACGGCGATCAGAACGTTGCGCCCCCGCGCTCGCCCGTCGCCGAGAACCTGCTCAAGGAGCGCATCCAGTCATTCGGCTTCCGTCTTATGAACGAGGATCAGGGCGCAGGAGCAGATTTCGCCGTGACGGGCGAAGCAAAGTTCAAGAAGCTTTCCCATACGCTGGAAGCGTCTGGCATCACCATCGAGAAATTCGTTCTCACTTCATGGACGGTAAAGTGCACCGACAAGAAGAGCAGCGAGGAGATTTACTACAACACCCAGATTCCGGTCATGCAAAGCTGGGCGACCGAGGACCAGGCGCTGCGCGACATCGGCAAGCAGATTGGCGAGGAGTTCTCGAAAAACTTCTTCCTGCAGCACTTCCACCAGACGGCGCGCAAGGTCAAGCTCCGGCTGCAAGGGCTGCCGAGCGGGGAGATGGCGCAAACGCTGCTGCGCGAGATGACCGGACTGCGCCCCGTGCTTGGGATCAGTCTTGCCCATGCCGACGGCAAGGATGCGCTCTACGACGCAGAGTTGTCCGGCGGGTTTGCGGATCTGTCCGATCTTGTCGGCAAGGGGATCGCTGCGCCGTTGAACCAGAAGTTCGGCAAGACCTGTCTGAACGTCAGCGGCCTGAACGGAGTCGAGGTTACGTTGGCCTTTGCTGCCGCCTGCAATGCGCCCGAGACGCTGTCGCGCCTCGATGCGCTGCCTGCCGCCGCTTTGCTGGCGGCACCGCCGCCGCGCCGCGAGGCGCTGACGCGCAATCCCGAGACGCTGCGCAAGCTGAGCATCTGACCGGCAGCGGCGCCGGGTTTATTCGAACGAGAACTCCACGGTCTCGGCGACGTCCGGCGCCCAGGGGTGGCCGAAGACGATGCGCCCGCTGCCTCGCAGGATGGCTTCCTCGCGCTTGAGGCCGAGCTCCTTCTCGCCTTGCAGGGTGAGGTAGGTGCCGTTGCTGCTCATATCGACCAGCACGAATTTGTCGCGCCGCCGCTCGATCTTCGCGTGGCTGCGCGAGGCGCGCGGATCCAGGATGACGATGTCGTTGTCGGCGCCGCGGCCCAGCGTGACCAGTGGACGGGCAGGACCGAGCTGCAGCTCGTTGTTGCCGTGTTTGAGTCGCAGGCGGATTTCCGTCGGCACGGCAGGGGCCATGCGCGTGCTCAGCATCGTCAGCTCGGCGTTCTCCTGCCAGATCACTTCGCAGATGCGCACGTCGTCGGCCTTGCCCTTGACGGACAGGGCGTCGAACTCGCGGCACGACTGGCGCAGCAGGTCGGGCAGGGTAGCGACCGTCGCGGCGGTCGTGATGATCTGGCCGGCCTTGGCCAGTCCTGCCATGCGCGCGGCGGTGTTCACGGTGTCGCCAAACACGTCGTTGTCTTCGAGCAGGGCCGAGCCGAAGTGGAAGCCGCTGCGAATCGCCAGCTTTACGCCGGCAGCCGGCGGCGGCAATTCGTCGATGCGTTGCTGCATTTCGCAGGCCGCCTGCATGCCCTGGGCGGCGCTGTCGAAGAGCGCCATCACCTCGTCGCCGATGGTCTTGACCACGCGACCCTTGTTGAGCAGCGTGGCGCGCTTCATCGCATCGACGCAGGCTTCGACTGCGGCGAGCGCCTGCGCGTCGCCGAGCTTTTCATAGAGCCGCGTGCTGCCGGAGACATCGGCGAACACGACGCATACGTCACGGGGGATTGCACTCATGGTGCCATCTTATCAAAAGCGCCGCCCCAACTCTTACCTAGGTCGTATGCGCAAGCCCTTCGAGCACGAGGTAGTCGACAACGCGCAGTGGCAGGGCGAGATGCGGCGCAAGCGCTTCTGCTGCACCGCCGGAGAGGATCGTGCAAAAGCCGCTTTCTGGCAGGCGGCGTGCCATGCGCTCGATGGCGCCGAGTGTTGCATGCACAGAGCCGCTGACGATGGCGTCGTCGGTATTGGTCGGAATCTCGCGGTACTGGCCGCGAGCCTCCGGCAGGCCGGCGGTGTTGCGCGCCAGTGCGGCGCGCATCAGGTCGAGCCCGGGCAGGATCAGGCCGCCGCGGAAGGTGCCGTCGGCATCCAGCACGTCGATCGTGGTCGCCGTGCCGGCCATGACGACGAGTGCGGGCCCGGCATGCAGCGACCGGGCGCCGATCAGCGCGGCCCAGCGGTCCGCACCGAGTTGCTCCGGGTTGTCATAAGCGTTGCTCACCCCGCAGCAGATGGCGGAGCTCTGGAACCAGTCGAGCGGTGTGGAGAGAACCGCTGCCAGCGCCTCGATGCGCACAGCGACGGCAGGGCCGGCGACATTGCTGGCGAGGATGCGTACCGGCCGCTGCGGCAGCAGGGCGAGCAGCGACGGACAATCGGCATGATCTAGGGTGCCCTGCGAGAGCCAGACACGGCCATCGTGCAGTCCCCACTTCAGGCGCGTATTGCCGGCGTCGAGGCAGAGCACTGTTGGCCCTCCCTCCCCTAGCCCCTCCCTCGCGGAAGGGGAAACTTGCGGCTCGCTGCGCTCGAAAACGTCCATGCTCATGTCGGCCTCAGGCTCACTTCGCCGGACAGGATGCGTTCGATACGGCCGGCTTCCTCGAAGAGCAGCGCGCCGTCGCCATCCACGCCGCGACAGATTCCTTCGCGAGGTGGCGCGAAGTCAGAGATCAGGCGCACCGGGGCGTTCTCGAAGGCGTGGCGCGCGCTCCAAGCCGAGCGCAGCGGCGCGAAGCCTGATGCGGCGAAAGCGTCCAGCACGAGACGCAGTTCGGTGAGGACTGCAGCAAGCAGGGCGTTGGGATCGCAGTCGATATCGAGAGAGGCGCTTTGCTGCCGCAATTGATCCGGCATGGCGGCCGGCAAACGCAGGTTGAGGCCGATGCCGATGACTGCCGCATGCGGCGCGCCGGGGACGAGTTCGACGAGAATGCCGCCGAGCTTCCTGCCGTCCTTGAGCAGGTCGTTGGGCCATTTGAGCCGGACCGGCGCCGTGTTGCCGGCGCCGACTTTTTCCAGCGCGTCGGCTACCGCCAGACCGGCGACGAGCGAGAGTCCGGCGGGCGAGGTGCGCGGGACGAAGCGCCACAGCAGAGAAAATGTAAGGCTGTCGCCGGGAGCCGAATGCCAAGTGCGCCCTTGGCGGCCGCGGCCGGCGGTCTGGTTTTCCGCAACAACTACCGTACCGCTACCGGCGCCGGTTTCGGCACGGGCGAGCAGGCGCGCATTGGTGGAGTCGCACTCCGGCAGCAGATCGGCGTCGAAGCGGCAGGCGTCCGCACCGAGGGCGCGCCGAAGAGCGGCAAGGTCGAGCATGACGGGCATGCCGCGACTATACCGGATGCTTGTTGTCGCCCTCCTCGAGGCCCAGTTCCTGGATCTTGCGCGTGATGGTGTTGCGGCCGATGCCGAGCTGCTGCGCGGCTTCGATGCGGCGACCGCCGGTGGCGGCGAGCGCACGGCGGATTAGCGTGGCCTCGAAGGCCTGGGTCAGGGTTTCCCAGACGTTGCCGGGCTGCTTGGCGAGCAGGCCGTCCGCGCAGGCGGCGAGCAGCGCCTGCCAGTCGGCGCTCGGGCTAGCCTGCGTGGCTTCGCGCATTTCTGCCGGCAGGTCGTCGATCTCGACCTGCTGACCGGGCGCCATGACCGTCAGCCAGTGGCAGAGGTTTTCGAGTTGGCGCACGTTGCCCGGCCAGGGTGCGGCCTGGAGGAACTTGAGCGCGGCCTCCGAGAGGCGCTTCGGCTCGACGCCGAGCTGTTGGGCGCTGTTGGCGAGGAAGTGCTTGGCCAGGGCGGGAATGTCCTCGCGTCGCTCGCGCAGCGGCGGCAAGCGCAGGCGGATGACGTTGAGGCGGTGGAACAGGTCATCCCGGAACAGGCCATCCTTGACGCGTTGCTCGAGGTTCTGGTGCGTCGCCGTGATGACGCGCACATTGGCTCGGATCGGCTGGTGGCCGCCGACACGGTAGAACTGGCCGTCGGAAAGCACGCGCAGCAGGCGCGTCTGCAACTCGGCCGGCATGTCGCCGATCTCATCGAGGAACAGCGTGCCGCCGGCGGCTTCCTCGAAGCGTCCACGCCGCAAGGCGGCGGCGCCGGTAAAGGCGCCCTTCTCGTGGCCGAACAGTTCCGATTCGAGCAGGTCGCGCGGGATTGCCGCAGTGTTGAGCGCGACAAAGGGGCCCTCCTTGCGTGGGCTGTGGCGGTGCAAGGCGCGCGCGACCAGTTCCTTGCCGGTGCCGGATTCGCCGTTGATCAGCACTGTGGCGTGCGACTGGGACAGACGGCCGATGGCGCGAAACACCTCCTGCATGGCCGGCGCCTGGCCGAGGATCTCGGGAGCAAGAGCTTCTTCAGTGGATGCACCAGTTTGGGGCGCACTTTGCTCCAGTGCACGTCGGACCAGGGCGACGGCCTGATCGACGTCGAAGGGCTTGGGCAGATACTCGAATGCACCGCCCTGGAAGGCTGCGACGGCCGAATCGAGATCGGAATAGGCGGTCATGATGATGACCGGCAGGTCGGGATGGCTTTGCTTGACCTGGCGCAGCAGGTCGAGGCCGCTGGCCCCCGGCATGCGGATGTCGGAAACCAGCACGCTCGGCATTGCACCGCTGCCGAGCTTCGCCAGCGCCTCGTCGGCGGAGCCGAAGCTCGTGCAATCGATGTTTTCGCGTCCGAGGGCTTTCTCGAGCACCCAGCGGATGGAACGGTCGTCGTCGATGATCCAGACAGTGTTCATTGTTTGTCCTCATTGCCGAGCGGCAGGCGCAGGATGAAGCAGGTGTGGCCCGGAACGGATTCGACATCGATGCTGCCGTGGTGCAGTTGCACGAAGCTCTGCGCCAGGGCCAGACCGAGGCCGGTGCCGCCTTCGCGTCCCGAGACCAGTGGATAGAAGATGCGATCGCGGATTTCGTCAGGAATGCCGGGGCCGTTGTCGATGATGCGCAATTCGAGCGCCAGGCGATAGCGCTTCTTCGCCAGCGTAACCTGGCGGATCGCGCGGGTGCGGCAGATAATTTCCCCTTGGCCGTTCATCGCCTGCGCGGCATTGCGCTCGATGTTGAGGATCGCCTGGATCAGCTGTTCTCGGTCACCGGTGATGTCTGGCAACGAGGTGTCGTAGTCGCGTTTGACCTTCACGCCGGGGAATTCGGCATGGATCAATCGCCGAACACGCTCGAGGATTTCGTGGATGCTGATCTGTGCCGGCTGCATCGCGCGGTGCGAGGAGAGCAGGCGGTGCATCAGGTCCTGCAGGCGGTCGGCCTCGTGGATGATGACCTGGGTGTATTCCTTCAACGCGGGATTGTCCAGTTCGCGATCGAGCAGTTGGGCTGAGCCGCGGATGCCGCCGAGCGGGTTTTTGATCTCGTGCGCGAGGTTGCGGATCAGTTCGCGGTTGGCGCGCTGCTGCACGGCCTCCTGCTCCTCGCGCGCTGCCTTGAGCTGCTGGTCGATCGGGCGGAACTCGAGCAGCAGGCTGGCTTCCTCGGTCTCGATCGGACTGACTGTGCAGTCGAGATGGATCGGTTCGGATCCCTCGCGCGCGACGATGATGTCGTGGCCGGTGTAGCTCCAGCGGTTCGCCAGGGCATTGTCGAGAGCGGAAACGAGCGCCGGCGGTGTGCCCAACAACTGAGTCAGCGGCTTGCCGAGGCAGACACGCTCACTGGCGGCAAAAAGATTTTCGGCCGCGGGATTGCAGTGTCGGATACGCAGTTCGCGGTCGAGCAGGATGACTGCGGACGAGAGCAGGTCGAGCCCAGCGAAGGGGCTGCGATCGTCGTTGGAGAGGGCCTGGACTTGCATGCCGAAATGTTCGCAAGAAACGCGCCAGGCCGATCGATTATTTCAGGTTGGTGATTTCCCTGCGGATCGACTCTATGTTGCGCTCGTGCAGTTGCACCTTGTCGCGATGGGTCTGGATGCGCGCCTCGCGCTTGCCGCCCTGGATGCCGCCGCCGGCGATGCGCTCCTCGGGCAGGATCAGGTTTTCCTGTTCGGCGAGCGTCTTCTTCGCCGCATCGAGGTTCTTCTGTTCGTTGGCGAGTTCCTGTTCGAGAATGACGCGACGCTCACTGTCGCGTGCCTTCTGCTGGTCGCCATTGACTCGCGGGAAGCCGGCCGGCGACTCCTGCTTCTGTTTCTGTGCGGCAGGGGAGCTGAACGTTGAGACCGGCTTGTCCTGAGAGATCACCTCGCAAGACTTGCCAGTCTTCTGGTTGGTGTAGGTCGTGCGGCCATCGGGACCTTGGCACTTATAGAGCGTGTCGGCTTGCGCGCCGAACGGCAGCACGAGCAGAACGGTCAAGGTGGTCAGGGCGGGGGGCAGCGTGCGGATCGTCATGGCGAGGGAGTGTATGACAAAGCGGCGGAAAAACGAAATGCCGCCTGTGGCGTGGCAGCCAATGAAAAAGGACGGGCAAGCCCGTCCTTTTTCTAACGCGAGAACCGAAGATCGGTTTACAGCGAGAAGTACATGTCGTACTCGACCGGATGGGTCGTCATGCGGAACTTGGTGACCTCTTCCATCTTGAGTTCGATGAAGGCATCGATGAACTCGTTGGAGAAGACGCCGCCGCGGGTCAGGAACTCGCGATCCTTGTCCAGGTAGTCCAGCGCCTGATCCAGCGACGAGCAGACGGTCGGGATCTTGGCATCCTCTTCCGGCGGCAGGTCGTAGAGGTTCTTGTCGGCGGGCTCGCCCGGGTGGATCTTGTTCTGCACGCCATCGAGGCCGGCCATCATCAGGGCCGAGAAGGCCAGGTAGGGGTTCGCGGTCGGGTCCGGGAAGCGGGTCTCGATGCGGCGGGCCTTGTCGCTATGCACGAACGGGATGCGGATCGAGGCGGAACGGTTGCGGGCGGAGTAGGCCAGCTTGACCGGGGCTTCGAAGCCGGGTACCAGGCGCTTGTAGCTGTTGGTGCCGGGGTTGGTGATCGCGTTCAGCGCACGGGCGTGCTTGATGATGCCGCCGATGTAGTACAGCGCGAACTCGCTCAGGCCGGCGTAGCCGTTGCCCGCGAACAGGTTCTTGCCGTCCTTCCAGATCGACTGGTGCACGTGCATGCCGGAACCGTTGTCGCCGACGATGGGCTTGGGCATGAAGGTGGCCGTTTTTCCATACGAGTGTGCGACGTTATGCACGATGTACTTGAGCACCTGGGTCCAGTCGGCGCGCTTTACCAGCGTGTTGAACACGGTGCCGATCTCGCACTGGCCGGCGGTGGCGACTTCGTGGTGATGCACCTCGACCGGCACGCCGCAGTCTTCCAGCGCCAGGCACATGGCGGCGCGAATGTCGTTGAGGCTGTCGACCGGGGGCACGGGAAAGTAGCCGCCCTTGACCATCGGGCGGTGGCCGGTGTTGCCGCCCTCGAATTTCTCAGCGGTCGCCCAGGCGGCCTCTTCCGAGAACACCTTGCAATAGGAGCCGGACATGTCGACTTTCCATTCGACGCTGTCGAAGATGAAGAACTCGGGCTCGGGGCCGAAGTAGGCGGTGTCGCCGATGCCGGAGCTCTTGAGATACGCTTCTGCGCGCTTGGCGATCGAGCGCGGATCGCGGTCGTAGCCCTTGCCGTCAGCCGGCTCGACCACGTCGCAGGACAGGATCAGCGTGGTCTCATCCATGAAGGGGTCGATGAAGGCGGTACCCGCATCGGGCATCAGCTGCATGTCGGACGCCTGGATGCCTTTCCAGCCGGCGATTGACGAGCCGTCGAAGGCATGGCCGTCCTCGAACTTGTCGAGGCTGAAGGCGGAAACCGGCACGCCGACGTGCTGTTCCTTGCCGCGAATATCGGTGAAACGGAAGTCAACGAACTTGACATCCTTTTCCTGAATCATCTTCATTACATCTTGAGGCGTCATGGAAAGAACTCCTGATAAGTGATCTGCAAAATCGAAGCGGCTGTCCAGCCGAAATGCCTATCGCCAACTAGCAGTTAGCGTGCCAATCGAGGGAATCGAACAAAGGATTGTGCCATAAGGGAATTGCCGTGGCACCCCGAGCCGAAAGAAATAAAGAGAGCACCATCCTTGTGCATCTTGGACGCCCTATGCCCTACTTTGGTGCGTCGCATTGATGGACACATGGAGGACCGCGCTGCGGATCCAGGGATCGTCCGCCAATTTATCTTCAAGGCGCTTCTCGATGCTGGCAAGCGACTGGGGATCGGGCGGGAGGGAGAAGAAAATTTCCGCCTCGACTTTTTCGCCGAGGTAGTGGAAGAGTGCGCGTTCGAAAGCGGGGGCGTCAGGGCCGAGGATTTCGGCCAAGTGGGCTTCAAGAGCGGCGCGTTCCGGGAAATCCACCCGCGGTGCAGGGGTCGAATCATCCTCGGCATCCACATGCACCAGCACGTCGAGCACGGCAGGGTGGGCGGCCAGCACCCGGCGCCGTGCCGCCTCGGCGATGCGATGGCCTTCCGAAACACTGATGCGCGGATCGACGCGGATATGCGCATCGACCAGAGCCTGGTGAGCCATGCGGCGCGTGCGCAGCTCATGAAGGTCCACCACGCCTTGCGTTTCGGCGATCGTGGCGCGGATCGCGGCGACCTCTGCCTCCGAAAGCCCCGTGTCGACCAATTCGCGCAAGGCCCCCCAGGCGAATTCGAGCCCCATCTTGAGGATCATGAAGCCGACGATCACGGCGGCGACCAAGTCGAGGAAGCGCCAGCCGAGCAGGCTGCCGCCGATGCCGACCGCCACCACCAGGGCCGAGGCGGCGTCGGCGCGGGTGTGCCATGCGTTGGCCATCATCACCGACGAGCGCAGTCGTTCCGCTGCCGCCTTGAGATAGTGGAACAGCCACTCCTTGGCGACTAGCGTCGCCAGCGCGATCCAGAGAGCGAGGATTTCGACGGGCGGTACTTCGGCCATGTTCTGCAGTTGTTCGCCGGCGGCGATCAGGATGCCGCCGCCGACCAGGGCGAGCGAGATGCCCAGCACGAGCGTCGCCGCCGTTTCGATGCGCGCGTGGCCGTAGGGATGTGCGGCATCGGCCGGGTGTGCCCCCTGATGATTGGCCCATAGCACGAGGAAGTCGGAAAGCAGGTCGGAGAACGAATGCAGGCCGTGCGCGATCAGCGATTGGGAGTGTGCGGTCCAGCCGACGAGGATCTGCAGGATCGACAGCAGCAGGTTGACGCCGGCGCTCACCCAGGTGGCGCGTTGCGCAGCGGCGAGACGCTCGGGCGTACCGAGTTCGGCGGCCAGCGAAGCCGGGGGTGGGTGGTCGTGCGAATGATGGTCGGACACGAAAGTTTTCGCCTTGTCTTATACTGCCCGACCGCATTCTATCCCCCTCATCCCCTTCATCCCAGCAAGACCCATGCAGACCGCAGCAATCCAGTTCGACGCCTTCAACGCTCTGGCCGACAAGGAGGCGCAGGCCCGTATCGAGGCCGCCCGCGCCAAGCTGGGCGCGAGCGCCGTGATCCTTTGTCATCACTACCAGCGCGCCGACGTCTATCGACATGCCGACATCACGGGTGATTCGTTGAAGCTGTCGCGGTTGGCCTCGCAGTCCGACGCAGAATTCATCGTCTTCTGCGGCGTGCATTTCATGGCCGAGGTGGCCGACATCCTCTCGCGCCCCGAGCAGGTCTCGATCCTGCCCGACCTCGCGGCCGGCTGCTCGATGGCTGACATGGCCAGCCTGGCCAAGGTCGAGCGCTGCTGGCGTGAGCTGTCGTCGGTGCTCGCGCCCGACGAGGTCGTGACGCCTGTCACCTACATCAACTCGGCCGCCGACCTGAAGGCCTTCTGCGGCGAACATGGCGGTATCGTCTGTACCTCGTCGAACGCCACGAAAATCCTCGAGTGGTCGTTCGCGCGCCGCGAAAAGGTGCTGTTCTTCCCCGATCAGCATCTCGGCCGCTGGAGCGGCTGGAAGATGGGCATCCCGCTCGATCGCATGGTGATCTGGAACCCGGACTTGGAAATGGGCGGCCTCACGCCGCAGCAGATCCGCGATGCCAAGATCATCCTCTGGCATGGCTACTGCAACGTGCATCAAATGTTCCAGCCGACGCAAATCGAGCGCTTCCGCGCGCAGTTCCCCGACGGCAAGGTTATCTCGCATCCAGAGTGCAGCTTCGATGTCTGCCAGGCATCGGATGCCGTCGGCTCGACCGAGACGATCATCCGCGTCGTAAAGGAATCCCCGCCGGGTACGCGCTGGCTGGTCGGCACGGAATTGAACCTTGTCGACCGCCTGGCCGAGGAGGTGAAACACGAGGGCAAGATCGTCCAGTTCATGGCGGGCACGGTCTGCATGTGCTCGACCATGCAGCGCATCGATCCGCAGCATCTCGCCTGGTGCCTGGAAAACCTCGCTGCCGGCAACGTCGTGAACCAGATCAAGGTGCCGGCGCACGAGGCGAAGCTGGCGAAGATCGCGCTGGAACGCATGCTCGACGCTTCTTGACCCGCCTACCCCCAGCCCCTCCCTCTCAGGAGGGGAAACTTTGTGCGCGCTACGCGCGTAGTTTGAAAAGTCGGCGCTGGCGGGACGGCGCTTACTGGGAAGGTTGCATAGTCTCCGGCATGCGTACGGCGATCACCTGCCCTTTCGCGGTGACTTTTCCGGCCGCCGTCACCGTGATATCGACGACCACCTTCTTTTCTTTCACCTCGGCGGGTATTCCGCGCAACTCGAGTTCCACGCCCAGCGGCGTCGGGGCGAGATAGTCGACCTTGAGCGCGGCAGTGACGAAGCGCAGCGCGGGCGCTGAGCCCATCTCCCTACCAGCGGCACGGTAAGCGGCTGCGGAGGCCGTGCCGGTGCCGTGGCAGTCGATCAGCGAGGCGATCAGGCCACCGTAGACGAAGCCGGGAATGGCGGTGTGGTATGGCGCCGGGGTGAAGTGCGCGACTGTCTCTGAGCCGTCCCAATAACTCTTGATTCGATGGCCATGGGAATTGTTGCTGCCGCAGCCGTAGCAGTGGCTCAGCTCCTCCGGATAGTAGTCCTGAAACGCTTTATCCATGCTCAGTCTCTATGGGTTAGACGAGTTGCTCCGCGGTTGCTGAGTCGCAATGAGATCGTTATTGATGTGCGTCTCAAACAGACAGATTTTTGACGTAGGGCGCGTAACGCTTGTCGTCACCGAGGATGTGCGTGACCAGCCAGTCTTGGACGAGTTGCAGTATCTCGTCGCTGGAGAGCGAATCTGGCCGCGTGTCGAGGGCCGCTGCCATAGTGCGAACCTTGCGCACGAACTCTTCGTGCATGGCCTTGTGGCCTGCAAGATCGGGATAGCCGGCACGCTGCATGAGTTCCTCCTCGGCGCCGAGGTGCATGGCAGTGTATTCGATGAGGAATTCGATCTGCTCCCGCGCGGTGTTTGTATCCGCCTCGCCGGCCGTCTCGCGGAATTCCTTCACCATTTGCAAGAACACCTGGTGATGCGCATCCATCAGCACATTCCCGACACTGAAGGATTCTCTCCATTCGATCGTTTCCATTGCCTTTCCTCATATGGGTTATGGGTCTTGCCGGGTGCGCAGGAAGTATCCCTGATGCGGTAGCGACTTTACCTGAACGACGGCACGAACCGGCAGCTCCCTTACGATAGAATTCAAATCCATTTCAGGCGCATTTCGCCAGCAGGAGTTCTCCCATGCCGCAGTACCGTTCCCGCACTTCCACCCATGGCCGCAATATGGCCGGCGCGCGTGCCCTCTGGCGCGCCACCGGCATGAAGGATGGCGACTTCGAGAAACCGATCATCGCCGTCGTGAACTCCTTCACCCAGTTCGTGCCCGGCCACGTCCACCTCAAGGACATGGGGCAGCTGGTCGCGCGCGAGATCGAGGCGGCCGGCGGCGTCGCCAAGGAGTTCAACACCATCGCGGTTGACGATGGCATCGCGATGGGGCACGGTGGCATGCTCTATTCGCTGCCCTCGCGCGAACTGATCGCCGACTCGGTCGAGTACATGGTGAATGCCCATACCGCCGACGCGATGGTCTGCATCTCGAACTGCGACAAGATTACCCCGGGCATGCTGATGGCCGCGCTGCGCCTCAATATCCCGGCGGTGTTCGTCTCCGGCGGACCGATGGAGGCAGGCAAGGTCAAGTGGCACGGCGAAACGCGCATGGTCGATCTCATCGACGCGATGATCGAAGCCGCCGACCCGAAGAACAGTGACAAGGAGGTTGCGGCGATGGAGCGCTCGGCCTGCCCGACCTGCGGCTCCTGCTCCGGCATGTTCACCGCCAACTCGATGAACTGCCTGACCGAGGTGCTCGGACTCTCGCTGCCGGGCAACGGCTCGCTGGTGGCGACGCACGCCGATCGCGAGAAGCTGTTCGTCAAGGCCGGCAAGCTGATCGTCGATCTGTGCAAGCGCTGGTACGACAACGACGACGCGAGCGTCCTGCCGCGCAGCATCGCTAGCTTCGACGCCTTCGAGAATGCCATCGCGCTGGACATCGCCATGGGCGGCTCGACCAACACCGTGCTGCACCTGCTGGCTGCCGCTCAGGAAGCCGGAGTGAATTTCACGATGGCCGACATCGACAGGATGTCCCGGAAAGTGCCGTGTCTGGCCAAAGTGGCTCCGGCGACGCAGAAGTACCATATGGAAGACGTACATCGCGCCGGCGGCATCATGGCTATCCTCGGTGAGCTCGACCGCGCCGGCCTCATCAACCGCGAATGCTCGACCGTGCTCTATCCGACGCTGGGCGAACAGCTCGACTGTTGCGACGTGCTGCGCAACAAGGACAAGAAGGTGCATGAGTTCTACCGCGCCGCGCCCGGCGGTGTGCCGACCCAGGTCGCCTTCTCGCAGAGCCGTCGCTACCCCGGTCTCGACATCGACCGCGCCAACGGCTGTATTAGGAATCAAGCAAATGCCTATTCTCAGGACGGCGGTCTCGCCGTGCTGTTTGGCAACATCGCCGAGAAGGGCTGCATCGTCAAGACTGCGGGCGTCGATGAATCCATCCTCAAATTCACCGGCCGCGCGCGCGTCTGCGAATCGCAGGAAGAGGCGGTGGACAAGATTCTCGGCGGCCACATCAAGGCCGGCGATGTGGTGGTGATCCGCTACGAAGGCCCTAAGGGCGGCCCCGGCATGCAGGAGATGCTCTACCCGACCTCGTACCTGAAGTCGATGGGCCTGGGCAAGGAATGCGCGCTGCTGACCGACGGCCGCTTCTCCGGCGGCACCTCGGGGCTCAGCATCGGCCACGCCTCGCCCGAAGCCGCCTCCGGCGGTGCGATCGGCCTGGTCGAGGAAGGCGACACCATCGAGATCGACATCCCGAACCGCCGCATCCACCTCGCCGTGGAAAACTCGGTGCTGGTGGTACGGCGCGCCGCGATGGAAGCGCGTGGCGCAGCGGCATGGAAGCCCGCCAAGCGCGAGCGCAAGGTTTCCGCGGCGTTGCAGGCCTACGCCGCGATGGCCACTTCCGCCGACATGGGCGCGGTGCGTGACATATCGAAGTTGAAATGAGCGAAGCTGACATGAGCCGCTTCCACGAACTCTACAGCGGCCGCCTCTGGTCCGTCATGTCTTGGGATCAGCTGACCGCCTTCTGGGCGCGCATCGATCCGACAGCAGGATGGTATGTCTATGCTGTCGGCGAGACGGTGCCGGCGGCGCCGGCAGAAGGGCAGCAGGTAAGCGCCTTCATCGCCGAGATCGATGCCCTGTTGCGCAAGGAGCACCATCACGACTACTGCGGTATCGTCTATGCCGACGATCTCGAGAAGCCGAGCTTCGTCAAGATCTTCGACCCCAACAATCTCGGCGTCTCCTGTGGCTTCTCGACCAACCCGCCGCTGCCCGGCTGGATCATGTCGATGGTCGCGCCTGAGGATCTGAACCCCGCGAGGCCGGCGCCGGAAGGGCGTCGGCGCTGGTGGCGCAAGCTGTTCGGCTAATCCCCTCAAAGAAGGAATCGACATGAAAGCTGCTGGAAGCAAGACGACGAAAAAAACCGTTGCAACTCGGACCAAAGTTGCCAAGCCGAAAGCACCGGCGGCGCGCAAGCCGAAACAAGAAACCGGCGAGGTACTCAGTGAGCTCAAGCAACTCGCCAAGGAGCTTAACCAGGCCGCGAAGGGGTTGTCGAAGCGCACGGCGGGCAATCCCAAGGAGATTTCGACGATCCTCGGCAATGTCGAGCGGATGACTGCCGAGGCGGCGACCAAGTCGCTGCTCGAGGCGGAGATCGCCAAGGAGCAGGTCGGCCAGGCGCTCGCCTCGCTCGGCAAGGACTGGAGCCGCCAGCAGCTCGAGGAACTGCTCGGCAGCGTCAGCAAGCACCTGACCAACATCATCGTTGCGCAGGAGTTCCAGGATCTCGCCGGACAGTCGCTGCGCAAGGCGATGAAGGCACTGGTCGGTGCGATCATCGTCGTCGAGGGCGGCGGGCCGACCGAGGACCAGCGACTCTCGCAGAAGGACGTCGACAGCTTGCTCAAAGATCTGATGCCTTGAACAACTATAGCTGACTAAATTAATCGGGTATAGTCGGCTCTCCGTTCCGGAGACCCGACATGCCCGCCACCTCGCAGAACCGCCTCGCCGGCGCGACCTCTCCCTACCTGCTGCAACACGCCGACAACCCGGTAGCCTGGCTGCCGTGGGATGCGACCGCCATCGAACGGGCGCGTGCAGAAGACAGGCCGATCCTGCTGTCGATCGGTTATTCGGCCTGTCACTGGTGCCATGTGATGGCGCACGAATCTTTCGAGGACGAAGCGACGGCCGCAGTGATGAACCGATTGTTCGTCAATATCAAGGTCGACCGCGAAGAACGTCCCGATCTCGATCAGATCTATCAGACTGCGCACCAGCTGCTGACTGGCCGTCCCGGCGGGTGGCCGCTGACGATGTTCCTTACCCCGGACGGCGTGCCTTTCTTCGGCGGCACTTATTTCCCGCCCGAGCCGCGCCATGGCCTGCCCGGTTTCGCTGATTTGTGCGAGCGAGTCGGTGAAGCCTGGCGCGCGAAGCGCAAGGATATCGAGGCGCAGAACCGCGAGGTGCTGGCTGCCTTGTCGCAGCCGACCATTCCGCACGCTGAGGCACAACTCGATGCCGGACCGTTGGATGCGCTGCGTACCTTGCTGATCGGTAGTGTGGATCGGCGCCATGGCGGTTTCGGCGCTGCGCCGAAGTTCCCGCACCCGACTGATCTTACTTTTCTGCTGGGCCGCACGGATGATGCAGCGGCGCACGAGGCTGCCTTGTACACCTTGCGTTGCATGGCGCAGGGAGGCATCCACGACCAGATCGGCGGAGGCTTCTGTCGCTACAGCGTGGATGAGCGTTGGGAGATTCCGCATTTCGAGAAGATGCTCTATGACAATGCCTTGTTGCTCGGCAACTATGCCGATGCCTGGGCCCTGACGGGCGAGAGTGTGTTTGCTCGAGCGGCGGAAGGCATCGTGGCCTGGCTGTCGCGTGAGATGACGGACACCGCAGGCGGCTTTTATTCCTCCCTCGACGCGGATTCCGAGGGCGAGGAGGGACGCTATTACGTCTGGACGCGCAGCGAGATCGAGAGCGTGCTGACGCCGCAAGAGTCGGCGCTGGCAGGACGGCACTGGGGATTGGCCGGCCCGCCAAATTTCGAGGAACGCTATTGGCACCTGAAGGTCGCCGCGCCGCTCGAGGCGGAGGATGTCGCCGTCGCGGAAGCGGCGCGAGCGAAACTCTTCTCAGTGCGGCAACGTCGCGTGCGTCCCGGCTGCGACGACAAGGTCCTCACTTCCTGGAATGCCCTCATGATCGAGGGGCTTGCGCACGCCGGTCGCATCTTCCGCCGGCCGGAATGGATAACGTCAGCACGCCTTGCGCTCGACTTTCTGCGCAGCAGCCACTGGCAAGCGGAGGGTGGCGGACGTCTGCTCGCGACCTCGCGTGGCGGTCAGGCCAGACTGCCGGCCTATCTCGACGATTACGCGTTCCTGCTCGCAGCCCTGCTCGAATTGCTGCAGACCGAGTTTCGCCCTGAAGAACTGCGTTTTGCCAGTCAGCTGGCCGATGCGCTGCTCGAGTGTTTCGAGGACCATGAGGCCGGCGGCTTCTTCTTCACGGCCCACGATCACGAGGCGTTGATTCAGCGTCTGAAGCCTGCGCACGATACGGCGCTGCCCGCCGGCAATGGGGTGGCCGCCTGGGCACTGCAGCGCTTGGGCCACCTGCTGGGGGAGATGCGTTATTTAGAGGCTGCCCGCCGTACCATCGATGCGTTCTGGCCGCAATTGGCGCATCGGCCGGCGGGGTGCGCCTCACTGCTACGCGCGCTGGAAGAAGCGCTCGTGCCGCCGACGGTCGTGATCCTGCGCGGCCCCGCGGCAGGGGTGGCCGATTGGCGGCAACGGCTCGCCTCTCGACGCTCCCTCGTCATTGTGGCTATTCCCAATGGCGAGGGGAGTTTGCTCCCTGCGTTGGCCAAGCCGGAGACACCCGATGTCAACGCCTGGGTGTGCCGCGGCGTTAATTGCCTTGCGCCGATCGGGAATTTCGACGTTCTGGCAGAGGCTTGCAAGAATGAGGAATTCCGTTAGACTGGCAGGCTGAAATTCAACTACACCATCATTTTTTTCGAGGAAGACACATACATGAAACTGATTGCTACCGCCCTTATCGCCGCCGGCGTGATGGTTTCCGCTCCTGCCATGGCTAATCTGGATCTGGCCAAGAAGAGCAACTGCATGTCCTGCCACACCGTCGATAAGAAGCTCGTCGGCCCGGCCTACAAGGAAGTCGCTGCAAAATACGCAGGCAATGCAGACGCTGTCAAAATGCTGTCTGAGAAGGTCAAGAAGGGCGGCAAGGGCAACTGGGGCCAAGTGCCGATGCCGCCGAACGCTGCGGTCAAGGATGCCGACATCGAGACCTTGGTCAAATGGATCCTCGCCGGCGCCAAGTAAGAGGCTCGCTTCCGTATCAAGAAAAAACCCGGCTATCGCCGGGTTTTTTATAGCCTCGATAGATTGTCCCCGCGAGGCCTGCCGAAAGAATCGAAAATCATCGACTCCCCCACCTGAATGGAGAAGCCATGAACCTGCCCATGAAAACCCTGTCCTTTTCAGTCGCCGCCGCCGTCCTGATGATCGGCTGCGGTAAGAAAGAAGAAGCTCCCGCCCCGCAGGCTGCTGCGCCGGCGCCAGCCGTGCCCGTCGTGGTCAAGATCGGCCACGTCGCCCCGCTCACTGGCGGCATCGCGCATCTCGGCAAGGACAACGAGAACGGCGCGCGTCTTGCGCTCGATGAGGCCAATGCCGAGAACGTCAAGATCGGCGGTCAAGCCGTCAAGTTCGAACTGGTGGCTGAGGATGACCAGGCAGACCCGAAGGTAGGCAACACGGTGGCGCAGAAGCTCGTTGACGCGAAGGTCGTCGGCGTCGTCGGCCACTTGAATTCCGGTACGACGATCCCCGCCTCTGCGATCTACAATGGGGCCGGCTTGCCGATGATCTCCGGTTCCGCCACCAACCCGGCGCTTACTGAGCAGGGTTTCAAGGGCGTGTTCCGGGTCGTCGGCCGCGACGACCAGCAGGGCCCGGCGGTCGCCAACTACCTGATCGCCACGACCAAGCCGAAGACGGTTGCCATCGTCGACGATGCCACCGCCTACGGTGAAGGTCTCGCCAACGAGGTCGAGAAAACGCTCAAGGATGCCGGCGTGAAGGTGCTGCCGCGCGAGAAGGGTACTGACAAGACGGCCGACTGGAAGGCGGTGCTGACCAAGATCAAGGGCAAGAAACCTGATGCCGTGTTCTACGGCGGCATGGACGCCACCGGCGGCCCGCTGCTCAAGCAGGCGCGTGAACTGAAGATCGGTGCAGTGTTCGCCTTCGGCGACGGCGCCTGCACCGACAAGATGGCGGAATTGGCAGGCGATGCCGCCGAGAACCTCGTCTGCTCCCAGGCGGGCATTCCCGTGCAGGCGGCGGGCAAGAAGTTCCTCGACGGCTACAAGGCCAAGTTCAACATCGATCCGATCCTCTACTCGCCCTTCACCTACGATTCGACCAAGTTGCTGATCGCAGCGATGCAGAAGGCAGACTCGACCGACCCGGCGAAGTACCTGCCGGCGCTGCAGTCGATCGACTTCAACGGTGCGTCGGGCAACATCCAGTTCGACGAGAAGGGCGATCGCAAAGACGCCGAGATGACCATCTTCACGATGAAGGAAGGGAAGATCACGCCGCTTGCCATCATCAAGTCCGGCAAGTCGTTGACACTCGACGAGTACGCGGCGTTGGGCGCGCCGGCCGCGCCCCCCTCCGCTACGCCCGCCGCGGAAGCCAAGCCGGCCGAAGGTGCCGCACCGGCGCAGAAGTAAGCACGATTCTGCCGTAACCGTAACGCCGCCTTGGGGAAATCCACAAGGCGGCGTTATTACGTCTTGGGTATCATCCATTCCCGTGGATATCTTTCTTCAGCAGATCATCAACGGCCTAACCACCGGCAGCGTGTATGCCATCGTCGCACTTGGCTATACGATGGTCTATGGTGTCATTCAACTGATCAACTTCGCCCATGGCGAGGTGGTGATGATCGGCGCAATGGTTGCCTTTAGCGTCATCATGATGGTGGTAAATGCCGGTCTGCCGATTCCACCTTTGTTCGCTGTGCTTGCCGGCGTGTTGGTCGCGATCCCCGCCTGCATGGCGATCGGATACATGCTCGAAAGAGTCGCCTACCGGCCGCTACGTCACGCGCCGCGCTTGGCGCCGCTGATTACCGCCATCGGGATGTCGATTGTCCTACAGCATCTCGCGCTGCTGATCTGGGGCCGCGATCCGCGTGCCTTCCCACAGATCATCGAGAATCCGAGCTTCGCGATCGGCGGGGCAGCCATCAGCGGGGTGCAGATCGCGATCATCCTCTTGTCCTTTGCAATGATGGCAGGGTTGACCTGGTTCGTTTATCGCACGCGCTTCGGTATCGCCATCCGCGCGACCGCGGAGGACGTGCGCGTCGCCGCGCTAATGGGTGTGGATGCTAACCGAGTCATTGCGGCCACCTTCGTGATTGGCGCGGGGCTTGGCGCTGTTGCGGGGGTGATGGTTGGCACCTACTACGGTATTACCCACTATACGATGGGCTTCATGCTTGGCCTCAAGGCTTTCTCGGCAGCGGTGCTCGGCGGTATCGGCAACATCGCCGGCGCGATGCTCGGCGGCATCCTGCTCGGCTTGGTGGAGGCGCTCGGTACTGGCTACATCGGCGATTTCACCGACCTGTGCCATTGGCCGGTCGTCGGCGAAATGCTCTCGGCGCGCTGTGCCGATGGCGGCCATGCAGTGCTGTTCGGCAGCAATTACCAGGACGTGTTCGCCTTTGTCGTGCTGATTCTGGTCCTCGTCTTCAGGCCTTCCGGCTTGCTCGGTGAGAGGGTATCGGAGCGGGCATGAGAAAGATTTGCCTGCCGCGCTGGCTCGGCATGACGCTGATCGTTGTCGCCCTGCTGGCGCTGCCGCTGGTGCTGACGCAAGTGGGGACGGCGTGGGTACGCATCGCCAACCTTGCGATCCTGTTCATATTCCTGTCGCTCGGTCTCAACATCGTCGTCGGCATGGCCGGCCTGCTCGACTTGGGTTACGTCGCGTTCTATGCCGTCGGTGCCTACACTTGGGCACTGCTCGCTTCGCCGCACTTCGGCGTACACCTGCCGTTCTGGATCATTTTGCCGATCGGCGCCTTGCTGGCCTGCATCGCCGGCGCCGTGCTGGGCGCGCCGACTTTGCGCCTGCGCGGCGACTACCTTGCCATCGTCACGCTCGGCTTCGGCGAGATCGTGCGCATCTTCATGAACAACCTGTCCTCGCCGTTCAACATCACCAACGGCCCGAAGGGGATCACGCGTATCGACAGCTTCAGCGTCGGCGACATGGATTTTCGTTCCACCGATACGCTGCTGGGTATCGACTTCACCGGCCCGACGAAGTACTACTACGTACTATTGTTGCTGCTGCTTTTCGTCATCGTCGTGAATCTTCGGCTGCAGAAATCGCGTATCGGTCGTGCCTGGGTGGCAATCAGGGAAGATGAGATCGCTGCCAAGGCCGCAGGGATCAACACGCGCAATATCAAGCTGCTCGCCTTTGCGATGGGCGCGTCCTTCGGCGGTATCGCTGGAGGCATGTTCGCCGCAATGCAAGGCTTTGTCAGTCCGGAGAGTTTCGTACTGCATGAATCGATCATGATCCTGGCGATGGTCGTGCTCGGCGGCATGGGCAATGTCTGGGGTGTGATCGCCGGGGCGCTGCTGCTGTCGTTCGTACCGGAGTTCCTGCGCTATACGGTTGAGCCGGCGCAAATGGCTTTGTTCGGACATTTGCTGATCGAGCCCGAGGTGCTGCGCATGCTGATTTTCGGCGTCGCGCTGGTACTGACGATGCGCTTCCGTCCCGCCGGTCTCTGGCCAGAGTCTAGGCACAAACGTGAAATGGGCGAGATGAACGAGGAGAGGGGATGAGCGTCCTTCTCGCGGCAGAGAACATCGGCAAGCGTTTCGGCGGCGTGCAGGCACTCAAGAATGTCTCGCTGACGATCCGCGAGAAGGAGATCTATGGCCTGATCGGACCGAATGGAGCTGGCAAGACGACGTTCTTCAACGTGCTGACGGGTCTCTACGCGAAAGATGTCGGAGAAGTGCACTTCGCCGGGCAGACGCTCGAACTCGGCAGCCCGCATCGCGTTGCTGCGGCCGGCATTGCGCGAACCTTCCAGAACATTCGCCTGTTCGGCAACATGACCGCGCTTGAGAACGTCATGGTCGGCCGCCATGTACGAACCAAAGCCGGTGTATTCGGCGCGATCCTGCGCACGGCCAGCCAGCGTGAGGAAGAGGCGGCGATTCACCGGCGTGCCGAGGAGTTGTTGCGCTACGTCGGCATCGCCCACCGTGCCGGCGATCTCGCGCGTCACCTCTCCTACGGCGACCAGCGTCGCTTGGAGATCGCGCGAGCACTTGCTACCGAACCGAAGCTGCTGGCGCTCGACGAGCCCGCCGCAGGCATGAACGCCACTGAGACCGCCGCCTTGCGCCAGCTCATCGAGGGCTTGCGCAATGATGGCCTGACGGTGCTCTTGATCGAGCACGACGTCAAACTCGTCATGGGACTGTGCGATCGCGTCGCGGTGCTCGACTACGGCGAGAAGATCGCCGAAGACGTACCCGAGGTCGTGCAGCGCGACCCGAAAGTTATCGAGGCCTATCTTGGCACAAGCGCTCATTGAGGCTCTGAACCTCGAGGTCCATTATGGAGGCATCGCCGCGGTGAAGGGTGTTTCCTTCGCCGTCGAATCGGGCGAACTCGTCTGCCTGATTGGTGCCAACGGCGCGGGCAAGACATCGACGCTCAAGGCGCTCGCGCGCATGATTCCGGCGAGCGGCGAAATTCATTACTGCGGGGAGCGCCTTGACCGCCTCCCCAGCCACATGCTGATCCGTAAGGGGCTCGCGTTGGTGCCGGAAGGTCGCGGGATCTTCGCGCGTCTCACGGTGGCGGAGAACCTCGCGATGGGCGCCTACCATCGCGACGACAAGCGCGGCATCGATGAAGACCTCGCCCGCATCTTCGAGATGCTGCCGCGCCTCAAGGAACGTGCGGCGCAGGTGGCCGGTACCCTGTCGGGCGGCGAGCAGCAGATGCTCGCCATCGGACGCGCGCTGATGGGGCGGCCGCAGCTCCTTCTGCTCGACGAGCCTTCGATGGGCTTGGCACCCTTGATGGTCGAGAAAGTGTTCGAGGTGATCCGCACCGTCGCCGCACAGGGCATGACCATCCTGCTGGTCGAACAGAATGCGCATCTGGCACTGCAGACCTGCTCGCGCGGCTACGTGATGGAAAGCGGCCGCGTCACGCTGGCCGACACCGCGGCCAACTTGCTCGCCGACCCGCGCGTGCGAGCCGCCTACCTGGGTGAGTAGAAAACTTTAGGCTGGCAGGGCGGAACCGTCCCGCCAGCCTAAAGTTTTTGACTAGCGACCGAAAATGCCCTTGATCGCGTTGAGCGGGTTGATGTCGCCGATGCCCGGCACGCCACCCTGCTGAGCAGGCTGTTCTTCGTTCGCCGCGCCACGTTTGCCGCCGCCCTGTTCGTCCATGCCGAGCATCGTCATGCCGGTCGACTTGATACGCACGCGCACGGCCCAGTCGGGCTCCCAGCGCACCTTCGGGTCGGCGGGCCGCGGCGGGTGGGCAAGGTTGAGCTCGGGGCCATAGGCGATCATGCGCACCATCGCACCCTCAGTGCCACCGAAGATGCCTTCGGGGATTGCGCATTTCTCCGTACCTGGCGGTAGCACCACCTTCTCGCCGACCAGTTGCTTCACCTTCGTCGGCGTCAAGTAGTCGAGCAGGCCCCAGCCCGGATCGGGTTGATCGCTGGAACTCCAGACGATCATCTCATTTTCGCCGCGTGCCCCCATGGCATTGAGGAAGTAGCCGGTCGAGGCGGGGATGCCTTGCCATGAGACGGCTACCGAGCTCTTGGGATCCCCGGCGGCGCTCATCTGCACACGTGGCATGAAGTCGTTGAACTCGTTAACGGCGAAGCGCAGACCTGGCGGGACGCCCTCGCCGCTCACGTTATGCTCGCCACTGAGAGAGGCATCCTTAGGCACGCGCTGGCGGTTGCGCTCGTTCGGCCAGATGGAGCGGCCGGGCACTGCTTTTGCACCACGGTCCGGCGCGAAGCGACCAACCATGAAGCGCCCCCACTCGCCTGGATTGGCTTTGCTAAAGTCGATCACCCGCGGCTGGCCGGGGCGAACCTTCTCGCTGCAGCCCCAGTAGAAGAGCAGTTTCCCCTTGGGCTTTTCGGGCTCGGGTTCTTCCGATAAGCCTTGTTCGGTGCTCCCTGTCTTGTGCTGCACGGGCAGCAGCGGGAGGCTGGTACCCATGTTCAGGGTGGGCGGGATTGCGTGCGTGGCCTCGGTGCCAGCCGGCTTGTTGCGGGTGTAAAGCGCAGTGTCGAGCCATTTTCCCGGCTCGCCGACGCCCATCTTAGTGGTGCCGAAGATACTGCCACCGAGCATCCCCATCACTCCGCCACCTTCCATCTCACCCATGCCGGGGATCGACATGTTGATGGTGGCGACATCCATCCAGAACTGGGCGATCGGTGGCTTGGTCTGGGCAAAAGCTACCGCGGTCGGCAGCGTCAGGGCTGCGGTCAGTGCCGCAAATTTACGCACGGGCATTTCCGGCTCCTTAGGGACAAGGTGGACGGATTCTAGACCATGTGCATGAAGTCAGCGTGGGGCATAGCTGAACACGTCGGCGAAGAACTCGTCCTTCGGCAAACCGCAAGCGGTGAAGTCGCGCAAGGCCGTCTCGCACATCGCCGGCGCGCCACAGACATAGGCCTGGTAGGCCGACAGGTCTGGGTAGTCGGAGAGAACGGCCTCATGCACGAGGCCGGTGCGACCCGTCCAGGCATCGCCGGCGGCAGGCTCCGAAAGCACCGGGGTGTAGCGGAAGTTCGGGTTCTCGGCGGCCCAGCGCTCGGCCAGCGCGTTCATGTAGAGGCCGGCACGGTCGCGCGAACCCCAGTAGAGATGCATCGGCCGCTTGATGCCGATGTGCAGCGCATGCTCGATGAGGCCTTTGAGCGGCGCGAAGCCGGTACCGCCGGCGACCATGACGATCGGCTTATCGGACTCCTCGCGCAGGAAGAATGAGCCGAGCGGCCCCTCGATGCGCATGATGTCCTTTTCCTTCATCGTGGTGAAGACGTGCTCGGTGAAGTTACCGCCGGCGACGCGGCGCACGTGGATTTCGAGCAGGTCGTCCGCGTGCGGCGGGCTAGCGAGCGAGAAGGCGCGCCGCTTGCCGTCGGCGAGCAGAAACTCGATGTATTGGCCGGCAAGGTACTGCATGCGCTCGTTGGTCGGCAGCTTGAGCTGGATCATCATCACGTCGTCGGCAACGCGCTCAAGCTTCTGGATGCGGCACGGCATGATCTTGACCGGGATGTCCTTGGCGGCACTGACTTCGCGCGCCTCGAGGGTGAGATCGGATTGCGGCTTGGCACAGCAGAACAGCGCCATGCCCGCAGTACGCTCGACGGCAGGCAATGCCTGGTCCTGCGCGGCGCCGTGGTCTACTTGTCCGGAGAGTACCTTGCCTTTGCAGGCGCCGCAGGCGCCGTTCTTGCAGCCGTAGGGCAGGTTGATGCCGGCGTCGAGCGCGGCTTCGAGAATCGTGGCGCCTTCAGCGACGGTGAATTGGTGTCCGCTGGGTTGGAGGGTGACTTGATGGGCCATGCGATAATCGTCCGGTGAAAAATATCTCGAGAAGACTGCTGATCGTCGGGTGCGGCGATGTCGTGCGCCGCGCCTTGCCTGTGCTGCTGCGCCGCTGGCGGGTGTTCGCGCTGGTGCGGCAGTTCGACCCGGCGCTGCGCTCGCTCGGCGTTGCGCAGCTAATCGGCGATCTCGATCGGCCCGCCACGCTGCGGCGCCTGACCGGCCTGGCGGATGCCGTGCTGCATAGCGCGCCACCTCCGAATTCCGGGGAGGGCGACCCACGTACGCAACGCCTGCTGGCAGTGCTGGCAAGGTCGCGGAGTCTACCACGCCGCCTCGTCTATATAAGTACCTCCGGTGTATATGGGAATTGCATGGGCGCGCGCGTCGCGGAGACGCGCCCATTGGCCGCTGCGACACCGCGTGGCCGGCGCCGCGTCGCGTCCGAGCAGTGCTTGCGCGCATTCGGACGCAAGGGGCGCACCCGCGTTTGCCTGCTGCGTGCGCCGGGCATTTACGCCGCCGACCGACTGCCGCTCGAGCGAATACGGCGCGGCGACCCATTGCTCCTTCCCGGCGAAGACAGCTATACCAACCATATCCACGCCGAGGATCTCGCCGCAGCTTGCGTCGCGGCACTCGAACACGGGCGCTCGAACCGCGCTTACAACATCTGCGACGATTCCGACCTGCCGATGGGCGAGTGGTTCGACAAGCTGGCCGACGCCTTCGCCCTGCCCCGCCCCCCGCGCGTCACGCGTGCCGAGGCGCAAACTCGCTTGTCGCCGCAGCTGCTCTCCTTCATGAATGAGTCGCGCCGGCTCGTCAATGTTCGCATGAAGACGGAACTCGGCGTGCGTCTGCGCTATCCCAGCGTAGACGCCGGTATCGGCGATGCCCTCCAACAACTCGAAAGAACCGCATGCTCTGGGTAAAGGCCTTCCATATCTTCTTCGTCGTCAGCTGGTTCGCCGGCCTGTTCTACCTGCCGCGCATCTTCGTTAATCTGGCGATGGTACCGGCCGACAGCCCGGCCGAGCGCGAGCGCCTGCTCCTGATGGCCCGCAAGCTCTACAAGTTCGTGACGCCGATCGGCGCGCTGGCGGTGGTCTTCGGCCTGTGGCTGTGGTTCGGCTTCGGCTTCTCCGGGGGCTGGCTGCACGTCAAGACGGCGCTGGTGACCGGTCTGGCCGTCTATCACCTCTACTGCGGCAAGCTGCTGAAAGCCTTCCAGGCGGGGACAAACGCACGCTCGCATGTCTGGTTCCGAGTCTTCAACGAAGTGCCGGTGCTGGCGTTGCTCGCCGTAGTTATCCTCGTCGTGGTGAAACCGTTTTGAGCGCCAGCGAGAAACCGCAGCGCCGCGTCGTGCGCCGTGCGGCGCCGGAAGTACGGCAGGCGAGTGAAGCCTTCTTCGCCACCTGCCCGCGCGGCCTCGAAGACCTGCTCGCCGAAGATATTGCCGCGGCAGGCGGTGGCGATATCGCCGTGACGCCGGGCGGTGCGGGCTTCACCGGCGGCAAGGAAGCTTGCTACCGCCTGAACCTGCATTCGCGCATTGCCACGCGCGTATTGCGCCGTGTCGCCAGCGCCGACTTTTTCCGGAGCGAGGCCGACATCTACCGTCTCGCCTACGACGTCGCCTGGCCGAAACTGTTCGACGTGGGGCGCAGCATCCGCGTCTATGTGACCTCGGTGCGCGCGCCATTCAAGAGCCTGGAGTTCGTCACGCTCAAGGTGAAGGATGCCGTCTGCGACCGCTTCCGCGCCGACGTGGGCAGACGGCCTGACGTGAATACCGCCGCGCCGGACGTGCGCATCCATCTTTATGTGACGGACAAGCAGGCCACGCTTTATCTCGACACCTCGGGCGAGCCGTTGTGGCTGCGCGGTCAGAAGATCGCGAAGGTGGCCGCGCCGCTCAAGGAGAATCTCGCCGCCGGCATCCTGCGGTTGGCCGGCTGGCAGCCGCAGGATGGCCAAATGAGCCCCTTGCTCGACCCGATGTGCGGTTCGGGCACCTTCCTGCTCGAGGCGGCGGGCATGGCGCTCGGCGATGCGCCGGGCCTGGCTCGCGACATGAAGGATTTCGGCTTTACGAAACTGCTCGACTACGAGCCGGCGCTCTGGAAGCGCCTCTGCCTGGAGGCGGCCGAGAAGCGCACAGCCGCACCGGAACGCTTGCCGATCTGGGGCAGCGATCGCGATGCCGATGCCGTAGCGCGCGCCAACCAGAACCTTGCCCATGCCGGTCTCGACGACTTGCTGGTGGCGCACTGCGCTGATGTGCTCGAAATCGAGGCGCCCGCGCCCTCAGGCGTCCTCGTCGCCAATCCGCCCTACGGCGAAAGGCTCGGCGAGGCGGAGGCGCTCGCCGCGTTCTATCCCAAACTCGGCGATGTGCTGAAGCGGCGCTTCCCCGGGTGGACCTGCTGGCTGCTCTCTGCCGACGCGAACCTGCCCAAGTTGATCGGCCTGAAGCCGAAACGTCGTATTCCGCTCTGGAACGGCCCGCTGGAGTGCCGCCTCTACGGCTTCGACATCGTTGCGGGCCAGCATAGATAGCTGGCTGACTGCATCAACCGGCGGACTTTTGGACGTATACCCAGAGCAGCTTTCCGACTAGCGCCAGGCCGATGATGATGAACGTGGCCTTGCTGAAGATCAGCCGGAAGATCAGGCTGCCGAATGCAGCGAACGGACCTTCGGCCTTGGCTTGCATGCGCGCCCGCTCGCGGTTCGCGCGGTATTCCTCGTTGCGGTTCTGGATGATTGTGTCGCGCGAGACGAGCGGATTATCCATGGCATCGGCTTCCAGGCGCTGCTGGTCCTTGGCATCGACCATGCGATAGGCGTCCCGAAGGGAAATCGGCTGCTTGCCGGCAAGGTGGATCGCACGCAGCATCTTGTTGGTTTCGGCCAGGAAGGCCAGCTCGGCGGCCACGGCCATCGGCAGTCCCTTGCGCTGGCCGTCACGCGAATCCACGAACAGGCGGCTGATGAAGATGTCGAGCTCATCGCTGCCCCACATCAGACATATCTTGTTCTTCAGGTGTTCGATGGACTCGAGCGCTGCGCGCTCCGAACTACGGACGGCGTTAGTCATTGACAAGATGATTCAACCCGCACTGGGGGAAGATAGATATACGACATGGGTATGTTGCAGTGGGCGCGATTATCACACGATATCGAGGTGCTTGATTCCGCCGTGCAGATCCTTGTCGGCCGTCTCCTTGCCATGCAGTTTGATCATCAGGCGCACCTCGTTCATCGAATCGGCGAAGCGCAGGGCATCCTCGTAGCTGATCTTGCCGGCCTCGTGAAGGTCGAACAGTGCCTGGTCGAAGGTCTGCATGCCGAGCTCGCGCGACTTCTTCATGATCTCCTTGATCTCATGCACGTCGCCCTTGCCGATCAGGTCGGAGATCAGCGGCGAGTTGAGCAGGATCTCGATCGCCGCGGCGCGCCCCTTGCCCTCCTTGACCGGGATGAGGCGCTGCGAGACGACGGCCTTGAGGTTGAGCGACAGGTCCATCAGCAGTTGCGGGCGGCGTTCTTCGGGGAAGAAGTTGATGATGCGGTCCATCGCCTGGTTGGAGTTGTTGGCGTGCAGCGTACCCATTGCCAGGTGGCCGGTTTCGGCAAAGGCGATCGCATGCTCCATAGTATCGCGGTCGCGTATCTCTCCGATCAGGATGACGTCTGGCGCCTGGCGCAGTGTGTTCTTCAGCGCCGCCTCCCACGAGTCGGTGTCCACGCCGACCTCGCGCTGCGTGATGATGCAGTTCCTGTGCTCATGCACGTATTCGACTGGGTCCTCGATGGTGATGATGTGGCCGTAGCTATTCTCGTTGCGGTAGCCGATCATCGCCGCCAGCGAGGTTGACTTGCCGGAGCCGGTGCCGCCGACGAACAGCACCAGGCCGCGCTTGGTCATAGCCACATCCTTCAGCACGGGCGGCAGGCCGAGGTCGTCGAACTTCGGTATCTGGGTGTTGATCGTCCGCATCACCAGGCCGGTGCGCCCCTGCTGGATGAATGCATTGACGCGGAAGCGGCCGATCCCTGCCGGACTGATTGCGAAGTTGCATTCCTTGCTTGATTCGAACTCGGCGGCTTGCTTGTCGTTCATTACCGCGCGCGTCAGCTCGATGGTGTGCTGCGGCGTCAGCGCCTGCGCCGTCACTGGCGTCATCTTGCCGTCGACCTTGATCGCAGGAGGAAAGCCGGCGGTGATGAAGAGGTCGGAGCCTTTCTTCTGCACCATCATTGCCAAGAGCTGGTGCATGAACTTGAGTGCTTCGTCGCGTTCCATAACAAACTCCAGTAGTGTGCCGAGGAAATTGTGCCCCCGGCCGCTCGCCTTGCTTGCTTAACCTGCCTGCGGCAGGTTAGCCTACGCCGCAACTTCCCGTGCCGTCAGCCCGGGAAGTTGTCTTTGTTCATCGCTTTGTTGCGCGCCTCGCCGGAAGACACGATATTGCGCCGCACGAGATCCTGCAGGTTCTGGTCGAGCGTCTGCATGCCCATCTGCTGGCCGGTCTGGATTGCCGAGTACATCTGGGCGATCTTGTTCTCGCGAATCAAGTTGCGGATCGCCGGCGTGCCGATCATGATCTCGTGCGCGGCGACGCGTCCCGAGCCGTCCTTGGTCTTGAGCAGCGTCTGCGAGATCACCGCGCGCAGCGATTCGGAGAGCATCGCGCGCACCATCTCCTTTTCCGCCGCCGGGAAGACGTCGACGATACGGTCGATGGTCTTGGCTGCCGACGAGGTATGCAGCGTGCCGAATACCAGGTGGCCGGTCTCGGCAGCGGTCAGCGCAAGGCGGATAGTTTCGAGGTCGCGCATTTCGCCGACAAGGATCACGTCCGGGTCCTCGCGCAGCGCCGAACGCAGCGCATTGTTGAACGACAGCGTGTGCGGGCCGATCTCGCGCTGGTTGATCAGGCACTTCTTCGATTCATGCACAAACTCGATCGGGTCCTCGACGGTAAGGATGTGGCCGTATTCGTTCTCGTTGACGTGGTCGATCATCGCCGCCAGCGTGGTGGACTTGCCGGAACCGGTTGGTCCGGTGACGAGCACAATGCCGCGCGGCTGGTTGGCGATCTCGATGAAGATCTTCGGTGCGTTGAGCTGCTCGAGCGTGAGCACCTTAGAAGGAATCGTCCGGAACACGGCAGCCGCGCCACGCTGCTGCACGAAAGCGTTGACGCGGAAACGCGCCAAATTCGGCACCGCGAACGAGAAGTCGCACTCGAGATGCTCCTCGTAGGTCTTGCGCTGGCCGTCGTTCATGATGTCGTAGATCATGGAGTGCACTTCCTTGTGCTCCATGGCCGGCAGGTTGATGCGGCGCACGTCGCCATGCACGCGGATCATCGGCGGCAGGCCGGACGACAGGTGCAGGTCGGACGCCTTGTTCTTGACGACGAAGGCAAGCAGTTCGGTAATATCCATGCAGGGCTCCAGCGAGGAAGAATCGTTACCTGGGCAGGTATACTCAGGCCGCTATATGACAACAATTCCCGCCAACCTGCAAGCCGTAAAAGAGCGCATCGCCGCGGCCTGCGCGGCCGCCGACCGCGATGCTGCGGAGGTCGTGCTGCTGGCGGTGACGAAAACCTGGCCGGTTGCCTACGTGCGCGCCGCCGCCGAGGCCGGCCAACGCCGCTTCGGAGAAAGCTATGTGCAGGAGGCGATCCCGAAGATCGCCGCACTTGCCGAGCTTGGCCTGGAATGGCATTTCATCGGCCCGCTGCAAAGCAACAAGACGCGGCCGGTCGCGGAGAGCTTTACCTGGGTGCATTCGGTGGAGCGCCTCAAGATCGCCGAGCGGCTATCCGCGCAGCGCCCGGCGCACTTGCAACCTATCAACGTTTGCGTCGAGGTGAATGTCAGCGGCGAGGAGAGCAAGAGCGGCTGCCTGCCGGACGAGGCGCCGGAGCTTTGTCGCGCGGTCGCCGCCCTGCCAAATCTGCGTTTGCGCGGTTTGATGGCGATTCCCGAGCCGACGGACAATGTCGACTTGGCGCGGCGGCGCTTCGCCCAACTGCGCGAGATGCGGGATGCGCTCAATGCGGAGGGCATGCAACTCGACACGCTGTCGATGGGTATGTCGCACGACCTGGAGGCGGCGATATCGGAAGGCGCGACCATCGTGCGTGTCGGCACTGCCATATTCGGAGAGAGGATGAAGCCCGCCATCCCCCAGCCCCTTCCTCCCGGAAGGGGAGACTAATGGTGCGCTGCGCGCAACAACTCATGGAGCAAACATGAAAATTACGTTCATCGGCGGTGGCAACATGGCCAACGCCCTCATCGGCGGACTGCGTAAGCAGGGTTTTTCCGCCGCCGGCATGCAGGTGGTCGAGCCCGACGAGGAAGCGCGCACGCGCCTGACCGACGACTTCGGGGTGCGTTGTGCAACCGCCATCGACGCGGCGGCGCTCAATTGCGAAGTGCTGGTGCTGGCGGTCAAGCCCCAGCAGATGAAGGAGGCGGTGGCGCCGGCTGCCGGCCAGTTGAAGGACCAGCTCGTCATCAGCATCGCCGCCGGCCTGCGCCTTGCCGACATCGGCCGCTGGCTCGGCGGTTACGCGAAGCTCGTGCGCGCAATGCCCAATACCCCGGCGCTGATCGGCGCAGGCATCACCGGCTTATATGCTGATGCCGCAGCCGTCGACCGCGAGGGACGCGAGACGGCCGAGAAGATCCTGCATGCGGTGGGGCGCACGCTCTGGGTCGAGGACGAGAATCTCATGGATGTGGTCACCGCCGTATCGGGCAGCGGCCCGGCCTACGTGTTCTACTTCATCGAGGCGCTGCAGAATGCCGGCACTGCGCTTGGATTGCCCGAGGAGGCCGCGCGCCTGCTTGCCATCGAGACTTTCCTCGGCGCCTCGCGGCTGGCCGAATCGAGCGACGAGACGGTGGGTACGCTGCGTGCTCGCGTGACATCGAAAGGCGGCACGACCGCCGCGGCGCTGGATGTGTTTTCCTCGCTGCGCGTGGCGACATCGATCGGCCATGGCGTCAATGCTGCCGCAGCGCGCGGTCGCGAGCTGTGTGAGATCCTCGGACAGGACTAGACCATGCTGCTCCAGATCGTTTCCCTACTGTTGGGCACCGCGGCCGACCTGCTCGCCATCGCATTCCTGGCGCGCGTCTGGATGCAATGGGCACGGGCGCCGTTCCGCAATTCACTCGGCCATTTCGTCATCGTCGCCACCGACTGGGCCGTGAAGCCCTTGCGGCGCATCGTGCCGGGGCTGTTCGGCATCGACTTTGCCAGCCTGCTGGCTGCCTGGCTGGTCCAGATCGCGTTTCTTGGCGTGATGGCCGGCCTGACCGGCGCAGCGATGGCCGTCAGCGGCGGTGCGATGCTCGGCGTCGTCTGGATAGCCGCCCTGACGACGCTGCGCCTGTTCGTCTATCTGCTGATGGGTGTGGTGATCGTCGCCGCGCTGCTGTCGTGGATCAACCCGCACTCTCCCTTTGCCTCGATCGTCGATGGGTTGGCCCGGCCCCTGCTTGCGCCGCTGCGCCGGCTGATTCCTCCGATCGGCGGCATCGATCTCACGCCGTTGGCGGTGCTGCTGTTGCTGCAGGTCGTACTCATCGTGCTGGCGGGTCTCTCGCCCTATCGTTTCTGATGGCGGAACCTAACTGGTTGCGCGTGACGGGCACGGACGTTTTGCTGAATCTGCATGTACAGCCGGGCGCGAAGCGGACCGAGGTGGTCGGCCCGCACGGCGATGCGCTGAAAATCCGTCTTGCCGCACCGCCGGTCGAGGGCAAGGCGAACGCTGCGCTGCTGGGTTTCATCGCCGAAAAAGTCGGCGCTGGCGGGACGGCGGTCGAACTGGTTGGCGGGCAGACTTCGCGCGCCAAGCGGGTGCGCATCCGCGATGCGACGCCGCAGCAAGTGTTGGAAGGACTATTGGACTGATGGCAATCTATGCAATCGGCGACCTGCAGGGTTGCCTCGATCCGCTGAGGCGTCTGCTCGACTATCTTGACTTTTCGCCGCAGCGGGACCGCCTCTGGTTCGTCGGCGACCTGGTTAACCGCGGCCCGCAGTCGCTCGAGGTGCTGCGCTTCGTCAAGGGGCTCGGCAATGCGGCGACGACGGTGCTCGGCAACCATGACCTACACCTCGTGATGCAGGCGGCAGGTTTCGGCAAGGCCAACAAGGAAGACACGCTCGAGGCCGTGCTCGCCGCGCCGGACCGCGACGAACTGCTCGCGTGGCTGCGCGCGCAGCCGCTGTTCCATGTCGAGGACGATTGGGCGATGGTTCACGCCGGTCTGCTGCCATGCTGGGACGTCGCGCAGGCGCAGGCGCTGTCCGACGAGGTGTCGGCCGCCCTGACCGCGCCGAACTACGTCGATTTCCTCGCCAATATGTGGGGCTCCGAGCCCGATGCCTGGCGCGACGATCATGCCGGCTGGGATCGACTGCGCGTGGTGGTGAATGCGATGACGCGCATGCGCTTCGTCACGGCCGATGGGCGCATGGAGTTCCGTGCGCCCGGAGCGAAGGGACCGCCGGAGCGCGGCCCTGCAGGCTGCATGCCGTGGTTCGAAGCACCCGGCCGCAAGAGCGCAGACCACGCGATCGTCTGCGGCCACTGGTCGGCGCTTGGTCTTCGTCAGACGGAGACGCTGCTGGCGCTCGATACGGGCTGTCTATGGGGTGGCAGCCTCACTGCGGTGCGACTTGAGGACCGCCGAGTGTTTCAGATTCCTTGCGGTCAGACGGCGCTGCCGACGGGTTGGCAGTAGCCGGCGCGGCCATGGGTACATGGCCGAGGTGCCAGGCAATCACGTGGTGGCAGCGCGACGCGAGGTGACGCCGGTCGGCCTCTGCGCTGTCGAGCGGCGTCAGAATGCGCAGCTCCGCGCATAGGCCGCCCGCGCGTACGATCGCCAGCAGGCTTTGCCCCAACGAAACGTCGCCGTCGTAGGCGGGCGCGCGGCTGGGATTCCCAACCGCGTCCGTGTAGCGCAACGCGAGCGGCACGACCGAGACTTGCGCATCCACGGCGCCCTGGAACAAGGCTGCATGGAAGGGCAGCACCCGGTCGCCGGCCGTCGTCGTGCCTTCGGGAAATACGGCCACGTGGGCGCCGCCCTTGAGTTCGGCGAGCATCGTCTCTCGCGTGCGTTGCGCCGCCGCGCGCGAACCGCGTTCGAGGAAGATCGTTTCGGTGCGCGCGCACAGCCAGCCGATCAGCGGCCAGTGCCTGACGTCGTCCTTGGATACGAAGGCCATCGGCGCCACGGCGTTGATGGCGAAGATATCGAGCCAGGAAACATGGTTAGCCACCACCATACCTGAAGGAATGCGGGGGACGGACGCCGTATCACCAGCGCCGACTTTTGCCCCGACCTCCCCCAGCCCCTCCTTCCCAGGAGGGGAGACTTTGTGCGCCGTGTCACCGGCGCCGACTTTTCCAGCTGCGATGATCTTCAGCTTGACGCCGAGTGCATCGAGCAGTTGCCGCGACCAGCGGCGCTTGAGTGCGCGCCGCAGGCGCTGGCCGGCCCATGGATAGACCGCGGCGACCGTGGCGGCGCCCCAGAGCAGGTGCAAGGCGAGGCGCACCAGCCGGAAGCCGGCGCGCAGTTCGATGAATGGATTACTCAGCTTTGCCTCTCGACGAAATGGCGCGAATAGCGAGAGTCTATGCGAGTCATCGGCAAGAGGAGCAACAGGTCGGCGGTATTGAAGTCGGGATCCCACGCCGGCTCGCCGCAGACCCAGGCGCCGGCGCGCATGTAGCCCTTGAGCAGCGGGGGGATTTCGGGCTTCTCGGCGGCCGCGATGCGATCGAGCGGCAGCGCGAAGCGCGGGAAGACGCGATACTCGGGCGGCGCCATGTGGTCGACGAGTGCTTGATAGATGCCGGCGGCGTTGTGGCCGCCGTCGGCCATGCCGATGCTGGCGCAGCCGATCAGGTATTCGTGGCCGTTTTGCTGCATGTAGCGCGCCAGGCCGGCCCACAGTAGCGCGATGGTCGCGCCGGTGCGATAGTCGGGATCGATGCAGGAGCGGCCGACCTCGACGATGCGCGAGCGCAGGTGAGCGAAGCGCGTCAGGTCGAACTCGCTCTCGGAGTAGTAGCCGCCGACCTTGCGTGCTGCGTCCGGCGGGAGAATGCGGTAGGTACCGACGATGCGGCCGTTAGCTTCGTCGCGCACGATCAGGTGTTCGCAGTAGGGATCGTAGATGTCGCGGTCGACGCCGGGCGTACGCGAGGGCAGCCGCGCGCCGAGCTCGTCGGCGAAGACGCGCCAGCGCAGCTTTTGGGCCTCGATGATTTCCGATTCCGTCGTGGCGATTGCGACGTGCAGCTTGGCGCGCGGGGTGCGCCGGGTTTGTTCCGCGGTTTGCGGGTGCAGCGTGTTCCGGTTTTCCATGGCCGGGTCTCCTTTTCAGTGCCGTTGATGTGCAACGGCACTGTAGGAGTCCGGCGTTACCGCTGTGTTGAGGCGTGGTTACGGAAAGGTTTCAGACGTTGAACAGGAAGTTCATGACGTCGCCGTCCTTGACGATGTATTCCTTGCCTTCGGCGCGCATCTTGCCCGCCTCCTTGGCACCCTGCTCGCCGCCGCAGGCAATGAAGTCCTCGTAGGCGATGGTCTGGGCGCGGATGAAACCGCGCTCGAAGTCGGTATGGATCACGCCGGCCGCCTGGGGTGCGGTATCGCCCTGGTGGATGGTCCAGGCGCGCACTTCCTTGACGCCAGCGGTGAAGTAGGTCTGCAGGCCGAGCAGGTGGTAGGCGGCGCGGATCAGGCGGTTGAGGCCCGGCTCGTCCATGCCCATGTCGGCGAGGAAGATCTGCTTGTCCTCGTCGGACAGATCGGCGATCTCCGCCTCGATGGCGGCGCAGATCGGCACCACGTCGGCCTTCTCCTTGGCGGCGTGCGCCTTCACGACCTCGAGGTGCGGGTTGTTCTCGAAGCCGCCTTCCTTGACGTTGGCGGCGTAGAGGACAGGCTTGGCGGTGAGCAGGAAGAACTGGCGCAGGTTGCCCCACTCCTCCTTCGAGAGGTCGAGGGCGCGCACCGGCTTGGCCTGGTCGAGCTGGGTGCGGCATTTCTCAAGCACGTCGACGAGCAGCTTGGCTTCCTTGTCGCCGCCGGCCTTGGCCTGCTTCGAGTAGCGCGTCAGCGCCTTCTCGACGGTAGCGAGGTCGGCGAGTGCGAGCTCGGTGTCGATTACCTCGATATCGCGCAGCGGATCGACGCTGCCCGATACGTGCACGACGTTTTCGTCGGCGAAGCAGCGCACCACATGGACGATCGCGTCGGTCTCGCGGATGTTGGCGAGGAACTGGTTGCCGAGGCCCTCGCCCTTGCTGGCGCCGGCGACCAGGCCGGCGATGTCGACGAACTCGACGATGGCCGGCTGGATCTTCTGCGGCTTGACGATGGCGGACAATGCGGCCAGTCGTGGGTCGGGCACCTCGACGATGCCGACGTTCGGCTCGATGGTGCAGAAGGGATAGTTCTCCGCCGCGATGCCCGACTTGGTCAGGGCGTTGAACAGGGTGGATTTGCCGACGTTGGGCAGGCCGACGATGCCGCATTTGAGGCTCATGGGTTTTCCTTCGGTTCTTCTTTCTTCGGCGCCGCGGGGCGCGCATTGATCTTCTGGGTAGCGGCGTTGAAGTCGCTCTTGGCGAGTAGCGGCCAGGCGAGCAGCGCGCGGTCGATGGCAGCATCGATCTCGCCCGCCTCTTCCTTGCGCGGTGGCTTCAGTACGTAATTGGCGACATCGTTCTTGTCGCCGGGATGGCCGATGCCGATCCTCAGCCGCCAGTAGTCCTGCGTGCCGAGATGGCTGGTGATGTCTTTCAGGCCGTTGTGGCCGCCCAGCCCGCCACCGAACTTGAGGCGCAACTGGCCGGGCGGGATGTCGAGCTCGTCATGCACGACGAGCATCTCGGCGGGCGCGATACGGTAGAAGTGGGCGAGGGCCTGCACCGACTGCCCGGAGCGATTCATGAAGGTTTGCGGCATCAGCAGCCAGAGGTCCCGGCCATCGATGCGCGCCTTGGCGACGAGGCCATGGTAGCGCGACTCGCGCGAGAACGAGGCGCCCAGCTCGCGCGCCAGGCGCTCACAAAACCAAAACCCGGCGTTGTGCCGGGTTTCGGAATATTCGGCCCCGGGGTTGCCGAGGCCGATGATGAGCCGAAGGGCAGGCTGCAATTACTTCTTCTCGGCGGGCTTCTTCTCGGTGATGACCTGGGTCTCGACCGGAGCGGCAGCTTCTTCGTCGGAGGCGGCACCGCCGCCGCGAACGACGATACCGGCCACGACCGGGTCGCCTTCGCCGTGATGCACGACTTCGACACCGGCGGGCAGATTGACCTGCGAAACGTGAAGCGACTGACCGCCCTTCATGTCCTTGAGATCGATCTCGATGAACTCGGGCAGATCCTTCGGCAGGCACTTGACGTCGAGTTCGGTCATGACGTGCTGGACCATGCCGCCGTCAAGCTTGACACCCGGGGCGATGTCGGCGTTGATGAAGTGCAGCGGCACCTTGGTGTGAATCTTGTGGGTGGCGTCGATGCGCTGGAAGTCGACGTGCTTGATCTGCAGCTTGTAGGCGTGCATCTGCACGTCGCGCAGCAGGCACATTTCCTTGGCGCCGGCGATGCTCATGGTAATGACGGAGGAGTGGAAGGCTTCCTTGCGCAGCGCTTGGTAGAGCTCGTTGTGATCGAAGTCGATCATCTGCGGGGCGGCGGCGCCGCCGTAAAGGATGCCGGGGACTCGGCCAGAGCGAAGCAGGCGGCGGCTCGCACTCGATCCCTGCACTTCGCGCTTGTTGGCGTTGATTTCAAATTGCATGGTTTGCTCCAAAAAAACCTGCCCGCGACCAGGCAGGGGGGGGTGGTAAAAACTTACTCCATGAACAGCGAGGAGACCGACTCCTCGTTGCTGATGCGGATGATGGTCTCGGCCAGTAACCCGGCGATCGAGACGACGCGGATGCGCTCGCAGGCCTGGGCGTCCTCGCGCAGCGGGATGGTGTCGGTGACGACCAGTTCGTCGAGGTCGGATTCGGCGATGCGCGCGACGGCGCTGCCCGACAGCACCGGATGGGTGCAGTAGGCCATGACCTTCTTGGCACCGTGCTCCTTGAGAGCGCGCGCGGCCTTGACCAGCGTACCGGCGGTATCGACTATGTCGTCCATGATCACGCAGCTGCGGCCGTCGACGTCGCCGATGATGTGCATCACCTCTGAGACGTTGGCGCGCGGGCGACGCTTGTCGATGATGGCGAGGTCGGTTTCGAGACGTTTCGCCGCGGCGCGGGCGCGCAGCACGCCGCCGACGTCCGGCGAGACGACCAGCAGGTCGTCGTGGCGCTGCTTCCAGATGTCGCCCAGCAGGATCGGCGTCGCGTAGATGTTGTCGACCGGGATATCGAAGAAGCCCTGGATCTGGTCGGCGTGCAGGTCGACCGTCAGCACCCGCTGCACGCCGACGGCCTGCAGCATGTTGGCGACGACCTTGGCAGCGATCGGCACGCGCGCCGAGCGCGAGCGGCGGTCCTGACGCGCGTAGCCATAGTAGGGGACCGCGGCGGTGATGCGTCCGGCCGAGGCGCGCTTCAACGCGTCGGCGAGGATGATCAGCTCCATCAGGTTGTCGTTGGTCGGCGCGCAGGTCGGTTGCAGGATGAAGACATCCTTGCCGCGCACGTTCTCGAGTAGTTCGACGTTGCTCTCGCCGTCTGAGAAGCGGCCCACGGAGCAACGGCCGAGCGAGATGTTGAGCCGCTTGGCGACGTCGGCAGCCAACCTGGGGTTGGCGTTGCCGGTAAAGACCATCAGACTGTCGTAGGCCATGATCTGGTGAGCGTGCGTACCTGAAAGCGAATCGGGCAGACGCAGCTCCGGTTACGTGAGGTCTGGGTCTGCCCGGCGGTGTTCTGGCTGGGGAGGAAGGATTCGAACCCTCGTATGCCGGAATCAAAATCCGGTGCCTTAACCAACTTGGCGACTCCCCAATTCGTCCCGTTAGCGTAAGTGCAGCGGTGCGAAAGGAGCGGGATTTTCCGGGTTTTGCGCCCGCGTGTCAATCCGAAAGTGTTACGAGGGGATGGGCCGGCAGGCCCGCGACCACCACGCCCCGCATGCTGGCCGGCAGGGAGTCCAGTGCGGCCTTGGCCGCAGCGGCATTTTCGAACGCGACGAAGCAGCAGGCGCCCGAGCCGGTCATGCGTGCGTCGCCGTGTTTGCGCAGATGTCCGAGGTGACGCGCCACTTCGGGGTAGAGGGCGCAGGCGACGGGTTCGAGATCGTTGTGCCCCCAGCCCGGGCACCAGTCAGCGGGCGCGATGGCGGGCGTGTCGCGCCGAAGGGCCGGGGAGCGAAAGATCTCCGGCGTCGGCACGTGTGAATCCGGCATCGTGAGCAGATACCAGTCGTCCGGTACGGCGACGTCGGTGAAGCGCTCGCCGACCCCCTCGGCAAAACAGTTGCGGCCGTGGATGAAGATCGGCACATCGGCGCCCAGCGCGAGGCCGATTTCCTGAAGCTCCTCGCGTGACCGCCCGCAGCCCCAGAGATGGTTGAGCGCGATCAGCGTCGTGGCGGCGTTCGAACTGCCGCCGCCCAGCCCGCCGCCCATGGGGATGCGTTTCTCGACGTGGATGGTTGCGCCAAGCTGAGAAGGTGCCGTGCCGCCAGCGCCGACTTTTTTCAGAGCCTCTGCGGCGCGCACGACGAGATTCTGCTCGTCGGGTACGCCGGGCGTCGGCGTGGCAAGTACGATTTGGCCATCGTCACGCGGTTCGAAACGCAGCGTGTCGGCCAGATCGATGAAGCGGAATACCGTCTGTAGCAGGTGGTAGCCATCGGCGCGGCGGCCGACGACGTGCAGAAACAGATTCAGCTTGGCGGGTGCCGGCCAGGCACTATCCCAGTTCCAGTTCATCTCACCTCGGTCCATTCGTCGATCTTGAGCCGCACGGCGACGTCGTCGCGCTCCAGCTCGATCACGCTCGGCAGCGCGTCGGGCGCGCTGCTCTCGCGTTCCACAATGGTCGTGCGCCAACCCTCGAGGCCCACGTTCTGCCCAAGCAGCCAGCGCACCGAGATGCCGAGCGGCAGGCGGAAGCCGAAGATCTTGTCCGAGAGTTCGCTCCAGTCAGCCGCCTCGTAGCGGCGCCGGTCGGCAAGAGTCAGGCGTGCGCCGGACGCGTCGCGTTCGATCTCCGCCAAGCCCTGGCCGAGCGGCGTGGCGAGCAGGACTTCGTCGCGTGCCGGGGTGTGGCGCCAGTCGATCTGAGCGTAGTGGCGCGTCTCGCCCTGGCGCACCGCGATGCGGCCGCTGAAGGCGAAGGCGGTGATCTCGTCGACCGGGGGGCGAGGCGGATGCTGCGGGACGGCGGCGCAGCCGGCCAGGAACAGCAGCAGAACGAGAAGCGTGCGGCTCAACGCTGCAGGCGCTTGATGGTTTCGGCCAAAGCCTCGTTGGCGGGATGCGCGCGTCGCGCCTTCTCCCAGACCTCGCGCGCTTCGTCCTTGCGGCCGAGCGACCAAAGCACCTCGCCGACATGGGCGGCGATCTCGGGATCGGGGCGGATGCCGAAGGCCTGCTTGAGTGTATCGAGTGCGGATTGCGTCTCGCCGAGGCGGAACAGTACCCAGCCCTTGCTGTCGAGGATGAAGGGATCGTTCGGGGACAGCTCAAGGGCGCGTTCGATCAGAGAGAGAGCCTCGGGCAGACGCACCTTGCGGTCGGCGAGCGAATAGCCGAGGGCATTGTAGGCATGGGCGTGGTCGGGCTTGATCTCGATCAGGCGGCGCAGCCGGGTTTCGAGTTCATCGGGGCGCCCCAGCCGCTCGGCGATCAGGGCGGTTTCGTAGAGCAGCTCCGGTTGGTCGGGGTGCAGCGCGAGAGCCTCCGACAGCGCAGCGTAGGCCTCGGCCAGCTGACCCGCCTCGCGCAGGAGTTGTGCCTCGCCGACGGAGAGTTGTGCGCGCTCGCGCGGTGTGGCCGTCTCGGTTTCTGACAGCAGGCGGCGTGCCTCGGCGAGCTTGCCTTGCTTCGCCAGCACGTTGGCCGAATGGAGGCGGGCGGGCAGGTACTGTTCTCCGCTTCCGACCTGGGCGAACCAGCGCAGAGCCTCGTTCCACTGCTTGCGCTCTTCGGCGATCAGGCCGAGGTAGTAGCGCGCCTTGTCGGCTTCGGCGTGGCCGATCTCCACCAGCTTGCGCAGATGAGGCTCTGCCGCGGCAGGGTCGTTGAGCTGCAGCGAGAGTACGGCCAGCGCGAAGACGATGTCGCCGGTGTTCCTCGGACTGCCGGCACTTTGCTCTAGGACGGCGGCAAATTCGCGGCGCGCTTCCTCGAGGCGCTTCTCGCCGACCAGCGTACGCGCATAGGCGAGTCGCGCTTCGCGCGCCCGCGGGTTCGCGGCGACGAAGTCGGCGAGCGCGGCTATGGCCTCGGCACGGTTCTCGATGAGTTGGACATGGAACAGCGCGGCCGCTTCCCAGTCGGGTTTGAGTTCGAGCGCACGGCGGATGTTGCCGCGCGCGGCAGGCATGTCCTGGGCTTCGAAGGCGGCGTGCGCACGTGCGTAGTGCGCCTCGGGGAGACGGAGATAGGGTTCCGTTACGGCGTCGACGACGTCGCGCACCACATTGCGGTCTCCGCCGCGCGCGAACAGGCGGCCCAGATGCATGAGATTCGTGGCAAGGTTTTGGGGGTCGGCTGCCAGTAGCGACGCCAATTCGGTCTTGAGCTCCTCGCGGTTGCCTTGCAGGGCCAGCAGCCGGATCAGCGTCTGGCGTGCCTGGGCTGCGTTCGGCTCGAGGCTGAGCCAGAGTCGTACGGCCTCGAGGGCGAGCGGAGTGCGTCGGCCGTGCAGGGCGATCTCGGCGGCGCGGCGCGCGATGCGCGGGTCGCGCGTCTCCTTCGCCAGCCCGAAATAGAGTTCGGCCGAGTCGGTGAGCAGCCCACGCTGCCCGGCGATTTCGGCAAGCAGCAGGCGATGGAGCACCTGCGGCGTGAGTTCGACATTCGGCAATGCCTGCTTCGGTTCGCGCTCTTCCTCGTCGTCATCCTTTTCGGTGGCCTGCGCTTGCTCCGAGGGGGCAGTCGGTGTTGCTTGAGGGGCGGCCGGCGCAGGCGCCGGGCCTGTGGCCAGTGAGGCGCAGCCGGAGAGCAGGGCGACCAGCAGCAGGGAAGGCAGCGCAGATTTCATGGGGCGGAGATGGCGAGTGGCCGATGGCACATACAATGGCTCCATGTTAGCAGTTTCCAATCTGGCCGACCCCGCCGCTTGCCATGCCTGAACTGCCTGAAGTCGAGGTAACGCGCCGCGGCATCGCACGCCGGCTCGAGGGTGCGCGCCTCGAGCGTGCCGTCCTGCGGGTACCAACTTTGCGCTACCCGATCCCCAAGGGGCTCGCCCGCAAGCTCGCCGGCCGCACGCTGGTTGCGGTGAAGCGGCGCGGCAAGTACCTGCTGCTCAATTTCGAAAACGGGCATTTGCTCGTCCATCTGGGAATGTCAGGCAGCCTGCGCTACATCGAACCGGGCACGCCTGCGCAAAAGCACGACCACGCGGACTTCGTCTTCGGCGAGCATGTGCTCCGCTTGACCGACCCGCGCCGATTCGGTGCGCTGCTGTGGCTGGAGGGCGACCCGTTCGCGCACTCGTTGCTTGCTAGGCTCGGCATCGAGCCGCTGAAGCGCGCTTTCACGCCGGTGTGGCTGCATGCGGCGCTGAAAGGCAAGCGCGTTGCGATCAAGCAGGCGATCATGGATTCCGGTCTTGTTGTCGGCGTCGGCAACATCTACGCAGCTGAGAGCCTGTTCGATGCGGGTATTGATCCACGAAAACCCGCCGGCTCAGTGAGTGCTGCGCGTCTCGGTTTACTGGTGCCGGCGATCAAGCAGACCCTGCGCGCTGCAATTCGTGCCGGCGGCAGCACATTGCGCGATTTCTGCGGCCCGGAGGGGATGGGCGGTTTTCAGGTGCAGCACAAGGTCTACGATCGTGCGGGCGAACCGTGCTTGAAGTGTGGCGCACCAATCCGGCAGATCCGGCAGGGCCAGCGCTCGACCTATTTTTGCCCCAAGTGCCAACGATAAAAGTCGGCGCCGGCGGGACGGCGTCTTACCGTACCAGCAGTACCGGCAGGAGGCTAAGGTGCACGACCTTCGAGGCAACCGAGCCGAGCAGGGTGCCGCCGAGGCCGGTGTGGCCGCGCGTGCCGAGCAGGATCTGGTCACAGCTGCGGCTCTTGGCGAAGGCGACGATGGTTTCGGCACTTTCACCGATGGAGACGTGCAGCTGCGGCACAATGCCGGCCGCTTCGAGACGGCGCTGGGCTTCGGCTAGCGCCTTGAGCCCTTCCTCGCGATGGAAGTCTTGCACCTGCTCGGCATCGATGAAGGCGCTCACGTCGCCGGGCAGTGCCGGCTGTACGCTGAGCAGGTGAATCGCCGGCATTTCCTTCCAGTCGTCTCGGTGGGTGAGGAGCCAATCGATCGGCTTGAGCGAGACTTCGCTGCCATCGACGGGAACGAGCCAGTGGTAGGTCATCTTTAGTCCCCTTTCTTTTCGGCGAGCAGATCGATGGGTTCGACGGCTGGCCGCATCGCGAGCGTGCGCGCCGCCAGCCACTTGCCGATGCCGACCACCAGCAGGGCGCCTGCGAGCGCCATCACCTGCTTCGCGTAGGGGATGGCGGCGAAGGCATCCTTCGGCAGCGCAGGGTCGCTAAGAATCATGCCGCCGCCGATCCAGCCGAGCAGCGCGCCGCCGCCGGTGATCACGGCAGGGTAGCGGTCCATCAGTTTGAGTACCAGCTGGCTGCCCCATACGACGATCGGAATCGAGACGAGGATGCCGAACACCACCAGCAGCATGCTGCCGTGGGCAGCCGCGGCGACGGCGATCACGTTGTCGAGGCTCATCACGGCATCGGCGATGATGATGGTCTTGATCGCGCCCGCGAGAGTGACTGCGGCGGCGACGTCGCCGTGGCCCTCCTCCTCAGGCTGCATCAGCTTGATGCCGATCCAGATCAACAGCAGCGCGCCCATGATCTTCAGCCAGGGAATGTCGAGCAACTGCAGGGCGAAGAAGATCAGCACGATGCGCAGGCCGATCGCCCCGGCCACGCCCCAGAAGATGCCCTGCTTGCGCTGGTGCTCGGGCAGCTTGCGGCAGGCGAGCGCGATGACGACGGCGTTGTCGCCGCCGAGCAGGATGTCGATGGCGATGATCTGGAGGACGGCGATCCAGAAGACGAGGGTGGTCGGGTCGGTCATGTCCGCATAAAAGAAAAGCTCCCGGCGCCGCGGGGCGCGGGGAGCGGATCAAGTACCGCGCGGGGAGCGGTCAAGCGCCGGTCAGCTTCTTGAACTTCGCCATCAGTTGATCTTGTGTCTCAACATGGTTGGGGTCCTCCGGGATGCAGTCGACGGGGCAGACCTCGCGGCACTGGGGGGTGTCGTAGTGGCCGACGCATTCGGTGCATTTGTCGGGGTCGATGATGTAGATCTCGTCACCTTGCGAAATCGCGTTGTTCGGGCACTCGGGCTCGCACACGTCGCAGTTGATGCATTCGTCGGTGATCATCAGGGCCATTGCTTTTCCTCTCGGGTCATGAAGGTTGTTGCTGCATGCGCGCCGCCAGCCTTGCGGCCACCAGCGGATGCACGAATTGAGAAACATCGCCCCCCAGGCTAGCGATCTCCCTCACCATCGTCGCCGAGATGAACATGTATTGTTCCCCCGGCGTCAGAAACAGGGTTTCGATGTCGGGATGCAGGCTGCGATTCATCCCGGCCATCTGGAATTCGTACTCGAAGTCGGACACGGCGCGCAATCCCCGCAGGATCACGCGGGCATTGCGTTTGCGCAGGAAGTCCATCAGCAGGCCGCTGAAGCCGGTCACTTCGACGTTGGGCATGTCGGCAGTCAGCTGCTGCGCCATCTCGACGCGTTCCTCAAGCGTAAACAGAGGACGCTTCTTGTGGCTGGCCGCGATGCCGACGATGACCTGCGAGAACACGCGCGCGGCGCGGCGCACCAAATCCTCATGCCCCCGCGTGAAGGGGTCGAAGGTACCCGGATAGACGGCGATGCCGTTGTTCATGCGCGTTCCAGCGAATTTTCCAGCAAGTGATAGAAAACCTGACCGGCCTGGCCCTGCTTGAGCGTCTGCCAATCACCGAGTGTCTCGATGCGATGTTCGGCTTCCGCATATACCAGCATGCCCGGCTTTGCGAGGGCGGGCAAGAGGGGCGCCACCCGCTCCAGCCAACCGTGCCGATACGGGGGATCGAGCAAGATCAGGTCGAAGCTGCGCCCTTGCTGCGCTGCCGCAGCGGCAAATTCTAGCGCATCCGCGCGATGCAGCTTCAGGCGGTTGCTGCCGAAGGCGGCGGCGCTCTGTTTGAGGCGTGCGAAGGCACCGGCGTCGCGCTCGACCAGTTCGACGTTCGCCGCGCCGCGCGAGGCGCATTCGAAGCCGAGGATGCCGCTACCGGCGAACAGGTCGAGGCAGTCCCAGCCGTCCAAGTCCTGCCCCAGCCAGTTGAACAGCGTCTCGCGCACGCGGTCGGGAGTGGGCCTTAAACCCTGCGCGTCTATTACTTGGATGAGGCGGCTGCGCCACTCGCCGCCGGTGATGCGAATACGGCTCAAGTGCTGCTCAATCGGCTGCCACGATCACGGTGACGAGGTTGTCGGGCTTCACATAGCGCCGGAACGCCGCTTTGACATCCTCGCGCGTGACGGCGCCGACGAGACGCGGGAACTGGTCGAGGTAGTCGAGCGGCAGGTTGTGGAAGCCGATCAGCGACAGGTAGCCGAGCAGTTTGGCGTTGCTGTCGATGCGCAGCGACTGACCATCGATGAGGTTCTTCTTCGCCGCAGCAAGTTCCTGTTCGGTCGGGCCCTCGGCGAGGAACTTCGTCAGCACGTCGTCGACCACCTTGAGCGCGTCGCTAGCCTGCTCGCGTTTGGTCTGCAGGCCGATCTGGAAGGGGCCTTGCTCCACATTGGGCGCGAAATAGGAATAGACGCTGTAGGCGTAGCCGCGCTTTTCGCGCACTTCCTTGACCAGCCGTGAGACGAAGCCGCCGCCGCCGAGCGTGTAGTTGCCGACCAGCAGGGCAAAGTAGTCCGGTTCCGCGCTGCGCTTCAACGCCGGCATGCCGACATGGATGTGCGACTGGCTGGCGGGATGCGCCACCTTGAGGGTGTCGCGTTGCGGCAGCGTCACCGCTGGCAGTGGGGTGACGCCTCCGCCGGCGGCCGTGGTTGGCAAGGCCTCGGTCAACTGCTGGGCGATGGCGGCGGCTTCCTCGCGGGAGACGTCGCCGATGATCGACACGGTCGCGCCGCGCGCGACGTAGTAGGCCCGGTGGAAGGCTTCGAGATCCTCGCGCGCGACGCGCGCCACGGACTCCGGCGTGGCGACATGGCCGTAAGGATGGCCGGGATAGATCGCCGCGGCGAAGCGCTTCGCCGCGATGCTGTCGGGGCGGGTTTCCGCATCCTTCAGCGCCTCGATGGTGCGCGTCTGTTCGCGCGCGAACGCGTTCTGCGGGAAAGTCGGCGCCGACAGGACGGCGCGCATCAGCGCCAGCGCGCCGTGCTTTTCCTCCGCCGAGGAGAGGGTGCGCAGAGTCACGCTCGCCTTGTCCTGATCGGAGGACGAAGAGAGACGCGCGCCGAGGTCGACGAGTTGCGCGGAAAGCTGTTCTTCGTCGAGCTTGCCGGCGCCGGCCCGGAGCAGTCCCGAGACGAAGCCGGCCACGCCTGACTTGCCTTCGGGGTCGCGTGCGCTGCCGGCAGGGAAGTCGATCTGCACGTCGAGGATCGGCAGGTTGCGGCTTTCGACGAAGAACACCTTGGCGCCGGTCGGCGCGACCCAGTGCTGGATCTGCGGGCCGGCCTGAGCGAAGCCAGCGCAGAGGGCGATGAAGAGTGCGAACAGTTGATGCATGGCGGAATCCTCAGTGACCTCAGTGTCTGACGGCAGCGGTGGGCTTGCGCTTCGCCGCGGGATCGAGCGGTTGCGGGTCGAGCGTGGCGACGGTCAGCGTGTCGTCGCCGAAGTATTTCTTCGCTACGGCTTGCACTTCTTCAGCGGTGACGCTGCGGATCTTCTCCAGCAGCTTGTCGATGTCGCGCCAGTGCACGCCGGAGGCCTCGGAATGGCCGATCTCCATCGCCTGGGCCATCAGCGAATCGCGCTTGTAGACCTGGCCGGCGATCGTCTGCGTCTTGATGCGCTTGAGTTCCTCGGGCGTCACGCCCTCGTCCTGGATGCGCTTGATCTGGGCGCGCAGGGCAGCTTCGAGTTCGCCGATGGTCTTGCCGGCAGCAGGCTGACCCGCAAGCAGGAACATCGTCTCGCCGCGTACCGTGGCGTCATAGCCGGCACCGGCCGATTGGGCGATCTTTTCGCCGCGCACCAGGCTCTTTGGCAGGCGCGCCGCGTCGTTGCCGTCGAGCAGTGCCGAGAGCACCTCAAGCGCGAAGACTTCGCGGTCCTTGTCGATGTCCTTGAGCTTCGGGGTCTTCCAGGCCATCAGCAGGTAGGGCATCTGCGCAGGCGCTTTGACGGTGACGCGGCGGATGCCGTCCTGCGTCGGCTCGTTCTGCGGCTTGCGCGCCGGCAGCGTCTGCGCCTTATGCTTGCCGTAGGTCTGCTCGGCAAGCTTGAACACTTCCTTGTGATCGACGTCGCCCACGACGACGACATAGGCGTTGTTGGGCGCGTACCAGGCGCGATACCAGTCCTGCGCATCATGCCAAGTCATGTTCTGCAGGTCGTCCATCCAGCCGATGATCGGCCGGCGATAGGGGTGCGCGGTGAAGGCTGCGGCGTTGAGGGCTTCATAGACGCGCGACTCGGGCTTGTCGTCGGTGCGCAGGCGACGCTCCTCCATCACCACCTGGATCTCGCTGGCGAATTCTTCCGGGTTGAGCTGCAGGTTCGCCATGCGGTCGGCCTCCAGGCGCATCATCTCCGGGAGTGCCGCCTTTGGAACGATCTGGAAATAGGCCGTGTAGTCGAGGCTGGTGAAGGCATTGTCGCGCCCGCCGGCTTCTGCGACGCGCTGATTGAATTCGCCGGGTTTCAGTGTCTTGGTGCCCTTGAACATCATGTGCTCGAGCACGTGGGCGACGCCCGAAGTGCCATCTTTTTCGTCCATCGCACCGGCGCGGTACCAGACCATATGCACGGCGGTCGGCGAGCGGCGGTCTTCCCGGACGATGACGCGCAGGCCATTGTCCAGGGTCTTTTCGAAGGTGGTTTCGGGATGGGCGGCGGGACCGGCGAAAGTCGGCGTTGACAGTACGGCGCAGAACGCCAATGTGCAGCTTGAGAAAAACGGTATATTTTTCATGGGACTGGAGGCGTTGAAATGGCTTTGGATTTAAAATCGGGTCGCGCATCATAACGTGCCATGGCACATGCGCTTCCGCCTACGACAGATTTCCCCATGTTTGGTTTCCTCAAAAAACAAGATACTCCCGAGCTTGCCGCCGCGGCCAAGCCATCCTGGAAGGACCGGCTCAAGGCGGGCCTCGCGCGCACGCGCGCCACGCTCACGACGCCGCTCGGCGACTTGTTCGCCCGCGGCAAGATCGACGACGAACTGCTCGAGGAGCTTGAATCCACTCTATTGATGGCCGACTGCGGCGTGGAGGCGACGACCTGGCTGCTCGACGAGTTGCGTGCCAAGGTGAAGAAGGAGAAGATCGAGACGCCCGACGCGTTGCGCGTGGCGTTGATCGAGCTCATGTCGCAATTGCTGGCCCCGCTGGAAGAGCCGCTCGACCTCTCCCATCCGACGCAGAGCCAGCGCCCCTTCATCATCATGATCGCGGGCGTCAATGGCGCCGGCAAGACGACGTCGATCGGCAAGCTTGCCAAGCAGTTCCAGAAGGAAGGTCACGGTGTGCTGCTCGCCGCCGGCGACACCTTCCGCGCCGCCGCTCGGGAGCAGCTTGCCGAGTGGGGCCGTCGCAACGACGTGACGGTGGTCGCACAGGAATCGGGCGATCCGGCGGCCGTGGTGTTCGATGCGATCTCTGCGGCGCGCGCCCGCGGTATCGACGTGATGCTCGCCGACACGGCCGGCCGCCTACCGACGCAGCTTCACCTGATGGAGGAGATCGCCAAGGTGCGCCGCGTGATCCAGAAGGCCGAGCCGACCGGGCCTCACGAAGTCCTGTTGGTGCTCGACGCGAATATTGGACAAAACGCGATCCAGCAGGTGAAGTCTTTCGATAAGGCGATCAATGTGACCGGTCTGATCGTCACCAAGCTGGATGGAACTGCGAAGGGCGGCGTGCTGGCTGCCATCGCGCGGCAGTGCCCGAAGCCGGTGCGCTACATCGGCGTCGGCGAGGGCATCGACGATCTGCAGCCCTTCAAGGCACGCGAGTTCGTCGAGGCATTGTTCGGCCAGTAAGTTTCGATGATCCGTCTTACCGAGCTGCGCCTGCCGCTCGATCATGCGCCGGAAGCGCTGACCGATGCCGTGCTGGCGCGGCTGGGGCTCAAGCCCGCCGAGCTGCTCGAGCTGCGCATCCACAAGCGCAGCCCGGATGCGCGTAAGAAAAGCGCGCTGCAGTTCGTCTACAGCCTCGATCTTGCGCTGGCCGACGAGGCGGCGGTACACGCCAGATTCTCGAACGATCCGCACATCAAGCCGACACCGGACATGGCGTACCGGTTCGTCGCCCAGGCGCCTAAGCGGGATTTTCTGCGCCCGATCGTCGTCGGCTTCGGCCCGGCAGGTATCTTCGCCGCGCTGATCCTTGCGCAGATGGGCTTCAAGCCGCTGGTGCTCGAGCGCGGCAAAAAGGTGCGCGAGCGCACCAAGGACACCTGGGACCTGTGGCGGCGGCACGAGCTGCATGCCGAATCGAACGTGCAGTTCGGCGAGGGCGGTGCCGGCACCTTCTCCGACGGCAAGCTCTACAGCCAGACCCGCGATCCGCGCCACCTCGCGCGCAAGGTGCTCACCGAGTTCGTCAAGGCGGGCGCGCCGGAGGAAATCCTTTACGTCAATCGGCCGCACATCGGCACCTTCCGGCTCGTCAGCATGGTCGAGAAGATGCGCGCCGAGATCGAAAGCCTCGGCGGCGAAATCCGCTTCAATGCCCGTGTCGAGGACCTCGTCATCGAGGAGGGGCATGTGCGCGCCGTGGTGCTACAGGATGGCGGGACCATGGAGACTGTGCGCGCCGACCAGGTGATCCTCGCGCTCGGCCATAGCGCGCGAGACACTTTCGCGATGCTGCACCGGCGCGGCGTGTTCATGGAAGCGAAGCCTTTCGCTGTGGGTTTCCGCATCGAACATCCGCAGACGCTGATCGACCGCGCACGCTACGGAAAATTCGCCGGCCATCCGCTGCTCGGCGCAGCGGATTACAAGCTGGTACATCACGCCACCAACGGCAGAGCGGTGTACAGCTTCTGCATGTGCCCCGGCGGTCAGGTCGTCGCCGCGACTTCCGAACCCGGCTGCGTGGTCACCAACGGCATGAGCCAGTATTCGCGCGCCGAGCGCAATGCCAACAGCGGCCTGGTGGTGAATGTCTCGCCCGAAGATTTCGGCGGGACGGACGTCCTGGCGGGCATCGAGTTCCAGCGCCGCTGGGAGCGGCGTGCGTTCGAACTCGGTGGCGGAAACTACGATGCGCCGGGCCAGCGTGTCGGCGACTTCCTCGCCGGTCGGCCGAGCGAGCAACTGGGCTCGGTGGTGCCCTCGTATCAGCCTGCGGTGAAGCCGGCCGACCTATCGACCGCATTGCCCGACTACGTGATCGCTGCCATGCGAGAAGCGATTCCTGCCTTCGACAGGCAGATTCGCGGCTTTGCGATGGGCGACGCTGTGCTCACCGGCGTCGAGACGCGTACCTCGTCGCCGCTGCGCATCACGCGCGGCGCCGACTACCAGAGCCTCAACGTCAAGGGGCTTTACCCAGCTGGAGAGGGTGCTGGATACGCGGGTGGCATCCTGTCTGCCGGGGTTGACGGCATCGAGGTCGCCGAAGCGGTGGCATTCCTAGTTGCATAATCGGCATGGTTGATGGAGAATCACCAAAGTAATAAATAAGTAACAAATACAACAGAGGGGTGGGCCATGCGCAACAATCAGCCAGTTACAGGCAGGGAAGTTGATTATTCCGGCGACATCGCCATCATTTCGCATACCGACGCGAAGGGCCGCATCACCTTCGTCAATGACGACTTCGTCGAGATCAGCGGTTTCGAGCTCGATGAGCTGCTCGGCCAGCCGCACAATATCCTGAGGCATCCCGAAATGCCGTCCGAGGCCTTCCGCGACCTCTGGGAGACGGTGAAGAATGGCCGCCCATGGGCTGGCATGGTCAAGAACCGCTGCAAGAACGGCGACCACTACTGGGTGCGTGCTTCGGTGACGCCCAAGGCCGATGGCGGCTACATGTCGGTGCGTGTCAAGCCGAGCCGCGATGAGGTCGCCGCGGCCGAGGCGCTCTACAAGCGCATGCGCGAGGATGCTTCGATCCGCCTGCAGGAGGGCGAGGTGAGGAAGACCGGCTTGGTCGGACTGGTGCAGCGTGGATTGTCGCTGATCGACAACATGCGCATCGGCCGCAAGCTGATGGCAGCGATGATCATCGTCATGGCGCTGCTGGTCGGGGCACTGGCCGACAGCCAGTATTCCGCAGCTCGCATCGAGGCTGAATATCGCGACTACATCGAGCAGAACAGCGCCCGGCGCGTCGGCGTCTACGGCATGTACGCGCAAGGTTTGCAGATGGGGCAGGCGCTGCGCAACGTCATGCTCGACCCGGAGAACCCGAAGGCCTACGAGAACTACAAGAAGGCGGCCGAAAACTTCGACGAGGCAGTGGCGTCGATGCGCGAGCACGACGCACGCTTTTTCAAGTCCGGCCTGCCGGATCGCGTCGGCGCGCTGCGTACCGAGCAGAAGGCTTTCCATGACATGATCTTCGATCAGGTGAAATCGGGAGCGGGCGGCGAGGCGAAGGCGACCCTCAACAAGCAGGAAACGCCCAAGTGGCGCGAGATGCGTGGCATGCTGCTCGACGAAATCAAGCGGCTTGACGAGATCACCCCCAAGCTGCTCGCCGCGGTGCACGAGGAATCGGAACAGGCGCGCCAGCGCAGCTTTATCCTCGGCGGGCTTGCCGTGCTGATCGGCATCGTGCTGGCCAGTTTCCTGCTGAGCCGCATCGCGCGCGAGGCACGCAATGCGGAGACATTGGTCGCCGCGGTCGCCGGTGGTAACCTTGCCCAAGTCATTCACGCCGGTGCGCGCGACGAGTTCGGCGCGATCCTGACGCGCGTTGCCATGCTGCGCAACCGGTTGCACGAGGCGATCAGCCTGATCCATCAGACGGCGCGTTCGCTCGACGGTTCGAGCCGGCAACTCGAGCGGGCCAGCGCCGCGGTGGTCGAGGCTTCCGAGTCTCAGTCCTCCGCTATCGGCGGCATCGCTGCGGCGGTCGAGCAGCTGTCGGTCTCGACCGACGAGATGAGCAACAATGCGCGTGATGCGATGCAAGCGACGGACGATTCGGAGCATGCGACGCGGGAGAGCGCCACCATCAGCCGTGCCGCAGCAGAGCAGATCGCTTCCGCCGCGAGCGTCGTGGCAGACACTGAGCAGCGCATCGCCGAGCTGGCCACCATGTCCGAAGAGATCAGCCGGGTCGTGCTGGTCATCAAGGAGATCGCCGACCAGACCAACCTGCTGGCACTCAACGCGGCGATCGAAGCGGCGCGCGCAGGCGAGCAGGGTAGGGGTTTTGCCGTAGTTGCCGACGAGGTAAGGAAGCTGGCGGAACGCACTGGCAACTCGACGCAGGAAATCGCTGCGATGATCCAGCGCATCCAGGCGGTGAGCAAGGCTGTGGCCGAAGAAGTCGCCGCCAGCAGCAAGAAGGTCAGCGAGGGCGCCGGCAGCACTGCGGCGGCGGGCGACAAGGCCGCCTCCGTCGAGTCCCTCGTGGTCCGTACCCACCATGCCGTGCAGCTGATCAGCGATGCTCTGGCCGAAAGCAGCGCCGCGACGCGCAATATTGCGTCCAATATGGAGCGCATCTCGGATGCCGCCGAAAACGGTACCATGACGGCGCAGAACTCCGCCGCCGAGGCGCGCCAAGTCGGCGAACTGGCCGAGAAGCTCAAGCGGCTGGCCGCGCAGTTCCACGCCTGATCGTTTCATCGATGCATCGCGGCGCCGTCTCGACGGCGCCGATTTTTTTCGCGGTGCTGGCAAAATGGCGTCCCATGATTCGATTTGACAGAACCAGCAAGCGTTATCCGCCCGACATCACGGCGCTTGTCGACATCAGTGCGGAGATTGCCACCGGCGAGCTGGCAACCGTGGTCGGCCATTCCGGTGCCGGCAAATCCACGCTACTGCGGCTGATCCCGGCGATCGAGCGCCCGACCGGTGGTGCCGTGCTGGTGAATGGCCAGAACGTCGGCGCGCTCGGCCGCGGCGCGCTACCCTTCCTGCGCAGGAATATCGGGCTGGTGTTCCAGGACCAGAAGCTGCTGTTCGATCGCAGCGCGCTCGACAATGTGCTGCTGCCGCTCGAGATCGCGGGCTTCCCTCCCAAGGACGCCCTGCGTCGCGCCGAGGCGGCGCTCGACAAGGTTGGCCTTGGGAAGCGCGCGCGCGCGCTTCCGATCGCCCTGTCCGGCGGCGAGCAGCAGCGCCTCGCCATCGCCCGCGCCGTCGTGCATCGTCCTTCGCTGCTGCTGGCCGACGAGCCGACTGCCTATCTCGACGCCGACACGGCGCGCGACGTGGCCGAGATTTTCCTCGAGTTCCATCGCGTCGGTGTTACGGTCGTGGTGGCGACCTACGACGACAGCCTGTTCCCCGGTGCGCGCCGGTTGCGGCTCGACCACGGACGTTTGCAATGAGCCATTGGTTGCGTGCGCACGGCAAGGCCTTCCGGATCGCGCTGCGGCGTTTGCTGGCCTCGCCGCTGAATACCCTGCTGTCGATCGTCGGCATTGGCATCGCGCTGGCGTTGCCGGCGGGCGGCTTGCTGTTGCTCGATCATGTCGCCGCGCTCGGCCGTGGTGCTTCCGCCACGCCGCAGCTTACGGTGTTCATGGCCGTCGATGCCGAGCGCAAGACCGCTCAGTCGGTGGAAGCGCGACTCAAGGACCGCGGCGATGTCGCCAGGACGCAGTTGCTCGCGCGCGAAGACACGCTGACGCGCATGAAGAAGGCAGACGGGCTGTCCGATGCGATCGCCGCCCTGCCGCAGAATCCGTTCCCCGATGCCATCGTCGTCACGCCTGCCAGCGACGAGCCGGCTGCGCTCGAGAAACTGGCGCAGGAGGCGCGCGGCTGGCGCCAGATCGAGCACGTGCAGATCGACAGCGACTGGGCGCGCCGGCTCGCCGCCTTCGTCAGGGTGGGGAAGACCGCCGTGCTGCTGCTGGCGACGCTGCTCGGCATCGGGCTGGTGAGCATCACCTTCAACACCATCCGCCTGCAGGTGCTAACGCGCCAGGCCGAGGTCGAGGTCAGCCGTCTATTGGGCGCGACCGATGCCTTCATCCGCCGACCGTTTCTCTGGTACGGTGCGCTGCTCGGGTTGCTCGGCGGCGCTGCGGCCTGGCTGATCGTGGCCGGCGCGGCACTCTGGCTGCGTGTCCCCGTTGCAGAGCTGGCCGGCCTTTATGGCCTGGATATCGCGCTGGCGATCCCCTCGTTGTTCAGCAGCGCCCTGTTGCTCGGGGCCGCCCTGCTGCTCGGTTGGTTGGGTGCCGCGCTGTCGATGCGTCAGCACTTACGCTGAGATGAGGCGCTGAATCGGGACACCGGAAAAGTCGGCGCCGGCGGGACGGCGTCCGTCGATGTCAGGGCAGCAAGGCCTGCAGGCGCGGTTTGTCGATTAGTGCGATGCGGTTAGCGCGTACTTCGATCAGTCCGGCATCTGCCATGTCGCGCAGATTACGCGACATGGCCTCGGGGGTCATGCCCAGCCGCGAAGCGATCACCGCCTTGGTGGCCGGCAGTGTGACGACCGGCATCTCTGCACGGCTCTCGTGCGCCAGGTCGAGCAGGAAATAGGTGACCCGTTGCAGCGGGCTATACAGGGAATAGGTTTCGAGGTCGCAGCGCAGCCCATACATCCTGTTCGAGAGTGCCCGCGCCAAGCGCGCGGCGAAGCCGCGCTCAGTGTCGATCAGAGTATGGATCGTGCGAGCATCGATATGCAGCAGCAGGCAGTTCGTCAGGGCGACCAGGAAATAGGGGTAGGGGCTGTCGATCAGCATCGCGGCTTCGCCGCAAGTCTGGCCGGGGCCCAGCAACTCGAGGATCTTCTCCCGGCCATCAGCAGACTGCAGTGCCTCCTTGACCTTTCCCGACACGATGAAGAAAAGCCCGGTCGGGCGCTCGCCTTTCTGCACGATCATCTCGCCGCCCGTATGACGCCGCTCGAATGCGGCTTCGGCCAGCAGCACCTGGCCGCGCGGCGAAAGATCGTTGAAGAGGGGGGAACGCTTGATGAGGGTTTTCGGACTCGGTGCTGGTGGGGTCATTGATCTTGTTATTTATTGAACTACCTCCTTGCCACGGACGTGAGGATACCAGCGAATGGCGGCAGATCAATAGACCGCCGAAGCCCTCAGGCGATCAGCAAAAGACGTCGCAAGCCGAGAGCGATCAGTACGGCGGCTGCCCCCCAGAGCAGCCAGCGCGAAAGCCAGGCCCGCCCGCTACGTAGCTCGCGGCCAAGGTGGCCCGCGAGCGGCACCAGCACGAGGATCGGCGTCATCGCCGCGCCGAGACCGAAAGCGAGCCCGTAGGCTGCTCCCTGTGTTGCGCTGCCTGCGTGGGCGGCGAGCGCCAGCAGCGAGGCGAGCGGCGTGCAGGGCGTCAGGGATAACGCCGCCCCGAGGAACAGCGGCGGGAGACTGTCGCGCTTCTTGCGCTGAAAATTGATTGGCGCAAAAGTCGGTGCTGGCGGGACGGCGCCACAAGCCTTGCCCGTTGGTTTCGCCAGCAACCAGATACCGGCGAAGATGCTCGCGCCGCCGATGACGACGTTGCCCCAGGTGCCGCCCAGCGCCTTGGCAAGGCCGAGCCCGGCGGCACCGGCCAGCATGGCCAGTACGGTGTAGGTCGTTACCCTGCCGGCGAGAAACACCGTGGTGTGCAGGAAGGCCTCGCGCTGCCCGCTGGCGCGACCGAGCGCCCAGGTGCCCATGAAGGGCAGACAGGTGACGGTGCAGGCCGTCAGCCCCATCGACACACCCAGCAGCCAGACGGTCGCCAGCGTTACCTCGCCGGCGGCGAGGTCCTCAAGCATCGGTAATCCTTGTGTGGGTCACGCTAGTGTGGGCAAGCTCAAAAACGGGCGTTGGCGCCCGCGTAGAAAAAACGTGCGCCGGGATCGTCCGGCGTACCGCGGAAGGACTGGTTGACCGGCATCAAGCGATTTCCCAGGTTGTCAATCCCGCCGAACAGCTCGGTTTTGCGATCAAGCGCGTAAGAAACACGCATGGATGCCACGGTATAGTCCGAGTTGAACGGCCGGCCATTGACGACGTTTGGGTCGGCTGCATACCAGTCACGTACATGGCGCAGCCGCAAATCGGTTTGCCATGCTCCCTGCCGCCACTGCAGGCTTAGCTTGGCCGACCAAGTTGGCCGGTCGGTAAGTCGCGTTCCGGTGATATCGTCGATGGGATCCAGATATTCGAGTGAGCCACCGAGATGCCAGGTATCGTTCAGACGGTAGTTGCCCAAGGTTTCGACGCCCTTGATAACCGCTTTCCCGATGTTACGGTACTCCTGAATTTGGCAGGTGCTCCCACAACCTACATAGGTGACACCTGTCGGAACGCTGGCGATGAGGTTGGTTACATTGGAGCGATGAGCAACCACTTCGACTCGGCCACGATCAAGGCGGTAGGCGGCGGCGAGTTCGCCGCTTGTCGATTCCTCGGGAAGCAGGTTCGGGTTGCCGCGCAGATCGTAGCGCCCCCGGATGATCGATGTCATGTAAAGGTTCAGCAGCGAAGGCGCCTTGAAGCCCTTGCCCAAGCCTGCGCGTAGCGTCCAGCGATCAGGACGCCAGGCGATAGCGACGCGTGGCGTGGTTTTGTTGCCGAAATCGCTGTAGTCGTCGTAACGAACTCCGACGGTGATGTCGATATCCGACCGGAGGGTCCAGATGTCCTGGGCGAACAGGGCATTGACGTCGCGGGTCACACGGCGGGAATTCGTGCTGATGTCCGCATCGTCCTGGCGATAGGCATAGCCGACGATGGTGAAGTGGTTGCGCGCCGGCTCGAATGCATACTGACCTTCGAGTTGAGTTTGCTTGAGCAGGGTCAGCTCGTCCTGCGCGGTGCCGCGATTCACGCGGGCGTCGGACTGGCCATAACCGAGGCGCACGGAAAGCTCACCATCTCCTATCCGCCCTCGATAGCCGCCCGTCACGAAATCACGGGCTTCGTTCTCGATTTTCGTGTACGTCGTTCCGGTACGGCTCAGTCCGATCCCATCGTCATCCTGACGGGCGAGCTCGACACCCCAGTCGAAGCGTCCCGCTGCAGTTTTCGCATCACCGCGATACGAGAGGAAGTCGCGGCGTTCGCGGTTCAGGTCAGTGAGGCGCGGATCGGTGCTCGGCAGGCGGTAGGGATCGCGTCGCTTCGTTTCGAAGGAAATGCGGTGACCGACCTGGCCGTCGCCCCAGTTGCCGTAGCCACCGAGGATCGCAGTTTCGCGCTGGCTATCCCCTGTTCGGCCTGCCATGAAGCGCATACCTGCCTCGCTGCCTTTGCGGGGGCCGCGGGTGATGATATTGATCACGCCTCCCAAAGCATCTGAGCCATACAGCGCTGACATCGGACCACGCACGATCTCGATGCGCTCCACGTCCTCTAGTTGGATGTTGTTCAGGTTGGCACCGGCGTATTTCTCGGTTCGCCGTAGTCCGTCAACAAGGATTAGGGTCTTATCCGAATCCTGCCCGCGCATCGAGAATGTACTGCTGCTGCCAGTATCCTTGATCTGTACCCCGGTCGCATGCTGTAGCACTTCCGAAAGTGATCGGCCGGCAAAAGTCCGAATCTTTTCTGCGCCAATCACCTCAACCGAGGCATTCACGGTTTCGAGCGCCTGCTCGCTACGGGCGGCGGTGACGAATATTTCCTGTAGCCTCGCGTCCTGCGCCTGGACAAGTCCTGTCGTAGGCACGACTCCGAGCAGACTGAGAGGCAGTAGCCATCTTCCTTTCATCATGATCCTGTTTCCATGGCAATAAAAATTAATTCAGGCAACGACTGCCGGCGTCAGTCTGCAGCGTTTCCCGCTGCGGGCTTCGCCGCGTTCTTCACGAACCTGAGCGGTTTTACCGTGCCGTCGGGCAATTCGCCCTGCACCTTCTTCTTGTAATAGTCCCGACTCGATGAGAACAGTGCCCATGGGCCCCACTTGAGCTTGATGACACCATCCTGCGGGCAGTACTCGGCGCAGCGGCCGCACAGCGTACAGTCCTCGTGGTAGGCCTTGCGGCCATGATGGATGTGAATCTCATGGATATCCATTGGGCAAGCTTTTGCACAGACACCGCATTTCTCGCAGCTTTCGTGCGCGTTTTTGACGAGCCGAGCCGGAGATGCACGACGAAACATCGCATTCATGGCCAACATGGGGCAAATGCGACAGAACGGCTGGCGCACCGCCAATGCCGCAATGACGATAAACCCGAACAGCATGTTGCCGAGCGCATTTAGCGCAAGGCGCCAGCCGTCTCCGTAGCCAGTGGCGAATTCATTGATGTTGCCAGTCAGCAGCGTTGTTGCAATGCGCGAAGGACAGACATCGCAGTACGGATTGCCGAGAGAGTGCGGGGCGATACCCATTCCGGCGAGCAGCGGCAAGCCGAAAACAAAACCCAGAAGAATCAACCACTTCACAGGGCGAACGCGACCGACATTGCCGGGACCAAACTCATGCAGAGGCAGGTTGAAGCGCCGCCCGATTTTATTTATCCACTCCTGGATCGTTCCCAGCGGGCAGACCCAACCACAAAACGCCTTGCCAAGGACCAGGAACGCCGCAAAAAAAGTCCCCAAGGCAATCATCGTAGGCAGTACAACTTGCATCGCCACATTGCCGGCTTGCGTCAATGCCGTGCCGATTCGGTGATGGAACTGATGTTGCAAGGGGATCAGGACGCAATAGCCACCATTTTGCCGATCGTAGGCGCAACTCAAAGCCGGCAGGGCTGTGGAGATTTTGTCGGCAGCATAGTAACCGACGACGTTGCTTCCCCATACTGTCAGAAACAGCATGGCAATTTGAACGAAGAGCCTTACTCGCGATAGGGTGAACGAGGTCATGTACGCCCCTCTGATGATCCTGCAGCCTTCTTTCTAAAGAGCAGTGGCATAGCGAGCAACATGCCAACGAAGGTGAGTCCTGCCCCTGTCAGCAAACTGCGTTGTCGTAATGGATCGGGCGCATAGCTGTAGTTGAATGCTGCCCGATGTTTGATGCCATCAATCTCATACGTCGTCGATACAACGAAGCCCGCACGTGTTCTGCCGATGGGCTTGCCCTCCCAAAGCTTCGGATCAAAGTCACGCGGGAATACGATATTGACAATCCCTTGTGCGTCAGCCAAGGCCCGGATCTTTGACCCAAATTCTGTCTCGAGAAGAAGCTCGGCCCTCTCCACCGGTTTGTTTCCGTATCTGACCAAAAATTGCCAAGTCTTCCCTTCGTAGTATGCGTCGTGATCAGGAATGGGCTGTGGGACGATTTCCAGCCCTTCTCCTGGGGTGTCGAGCATTGTTTCAGGCGAGGAGCCATGGTTCGGTGAATACCAGAATGTGCTGGCCGTTTGCACTTCGCTATCGGTTCTCGCTTCAACTTTTAACCAGTGGAAGCCTCCTTGCCCAGGCTGGATTGGTTCCACGTGCCAGACGCCGTTTTCTGCCACAACTTTTCGGGAATGCCCGGGTGTTGATGGGTCGCGAATGACCAGGTGGTTGGCCGCAAGGTTGGCTGCAGAAAAATCTGCAGAGACGCGATCGCCACGGCCAAAAGGCAGGAGCAGCGGAGTGCTGGTCCAATCCTTTTGATCACTCCGCTTCGACCGACCCGCCTCCTGAGTTGGGCGACCCGTCGCAACGGGAGGTGGCAAGCCATGCTCGGCATGCGCCCCGCCGTGCTCGTGGCCCGATTTGTCGGCGCCGTGGCTGGCTGTTGCCGCGAGCGATAGCGATAGGGAAACTAGACCCGCAATGAATGCACTTGCCACAGCATTCTCCTGAAGATCAGAATTTTGCATTTACCGTTGCCGAAACCAATCGTCCGGGCGCCATATAGCCGATGCCGTCATAGATGTTGTCGGTAATATTCACGATGGCCAGTCGGGCATCGAGCGTGGCGGAGAAGCGCTTGGAGATTCCAAGGTCGTATGTTGTGTACTTCCGGTAATTGGAAGTGTTCTTATCGGTGGCAAATCGGTTACCGACATAATTTGCCGATACGAACAGCAGCATTGCCTCAGGGAGATCAAATTCGGCCCGCGCATAGCCTTGGTGCTTCGGAACATAGATCAGCTGCTTGCCAACCAACGCAGGATCACGCGCGCTTTCAGTGACGGTCGAGTCGTTGTAAGTGTAGGAACCCGAAAGCCGGAACTGATCCGTAGGACGGTAGGCCGCTTCGACTTCAAGCCCTTTCGTTACAACACCCTCCACATTGACCTTGTCGTTGTTGGTGGCGTCGCGCACTACGCTATAGACGAAATTCGCGGCATCGTTGCGGTAGAGAGTGAACTTGACGTGCCCGCGCTTACCGAAATAGTGGTCGAGGCCGAGTTCGTAAGCGAACACGGTTTCCGGAACGAGATTCGGGTTGCCCCAATAGGTAATCGAGCCACGTTTGCTCGAGCTATACATCTCCGACAACTCGGGCATCTTGAATGCCTTGCCTACCGAGCCACGGAGATTGGTTTGCGGCATCAGTTTGTAAAGCGCAGACAGTTTTGGGGAAAATACCGATCCACTTCGCTCCGGATAGTCGCCTGTGGGTTGGCCTGCCAGGGTGTCGGTCTGGCTCCCATGTGTTTTCCAGTAGTCGAGGCGCCCGACCACGTTGACTATCCACCTGTCATTCGGCTTGATTTCGTCCTGAACGAAAGCCCCCGTGCGCGTCACATACCCTTTCCGGTTGGCAACCCGGCCCGGTGTAGTCAAGAATTGATCCTCGACGACATTGACGCTACCGTCGAGATAGTCCATGCCAAAGGTTAATTGCTGGGATGCACTTATGCGGTGTGCCGATTGAACATTAATACCGACCGTTTGGTCATCATAGGTGCCCTTGTAGGCAATGGACGTGTAACTAGGCGCTGTCGCGCTATCCGCATGCTGCTTGCCAAATCGACCATAGAGCACTACCGATGTTTCTGAGCTATCGCCGAAATGTCGATAACGGGCAGAGGTGAGCCATTGTTCGCGCTTCTGGGGCAAGTAACCCGGAATGTCATAAAAACCGGTGGAAATGTCCTCAAGATAGGAGGCATTGAGATCGACTACATCCCGATCTGACACATCAAACACGAGTTTGCCACTGACATTGGTTTTTTCGGTGCCGATGGCGATTATTGTTCCGGTCTGTGCGTACTTGAAGTTCTGAATGTCGTCCGCATATTATGCTGATGAAAACGACAGACATGAGATCGCTCTCGCATGATGCGCGGCATGAGCGAAGGGTGCAGGTG